>CALROJ020000005.1:0-191381 GCA_943369735.1 bacterium Ga0077546 | reverse complement strand
GTTATTAAACAAAAGCCGGTATCTTAGCCTGCAACATTTTACAGACTTAACATTTGGAGACGAGGCGTTAACTTTTAGCTATTGGTGGAATAAGGACCTTGAACTCTAATTATATTTGTCAATGAAATGGTCTTTCCATGCCAAAAACGACAATTTCCGCCTTACTAACGATACTCGCAACTACACTGGCTACTACATGGGCATCGCTTCTAACTGCTCCAGCTTTGGCTCAAAGCATTATGGAAGCCGGTGGTCTACATGCTGGAGTTGCCGGACTAGGAGCCGGTTTGGCCGCCAGCCAGAACCATGGTCGGGCAGTAAGGTCGACCTATGAAGTGGCTGCCCAAACCCAACAAGCAATTCTCACTCAGAACAAAGCAATAGAACAATATCTCAACCTTGGCACAAAATATGAGGCCAAGAAAGAATGGGCTGCTGCTGAAAAATGTTATGCCTATGTCTTACAAGTGGTCAATCGCCGCGACGGCCCAGGTAGCGCCAATGGCCTGCCAGCCCTGAAACACTTAGTTAGTGTCAACGTTGCCCAAAACAAGATTCCTGAGGCCATCGGTTTTCAGAGAACAGTCGTGGCTTTTACTGAGCGTGCTAAAAAACTTGATCCCCAAGCACTCGTGCAGACCAAGCTCGACCTCTCTAACTTGTTTATCAAGCAAAATGATTACAGCAGCGCTGAGCCATATTTGCAGCAATCTGTTGTTATTACCCAGAAAGAGACAACCATTCCTCGAGCTCAGCGCAAGACAACTCTCAAAACCTATAGCACGGTTTTGCGCAAGCTCAAAAAGACAACTGAAGCCGAGGCAATTGAAGCGACCTTGGCAGAACAAGCATTAGAAGACGAGGCCGTAGCAAGTAAGAAAGACCAGGTCAAAGACGATAGCAAGGCAGAAGCAGATGCAAAAGTTGAGCAAAAGCCAGAAGACAAGACTGCACAAAAAGAAGACAAGCCAGCAGAAAAATCTGCACCAGCGGCAGAGACTAAGGCTTCTGCGGAAATCAAATAGACAATGTCAGCTGAAATAGACCAGCTTGATGTCTTGCAAAACGAGCTGCCAAAGCAATATCAAGTTTTAGGCCAAATCAAAGCTGGCGGCATGGGGGCGATCTACAAAGTAGAAAATCGCTTCACCAAAGTAATTTATGCAGTCAAAGTCATCAACCCAGAAAACGCTAAAGATGCCAGTATGCGTCAGCGTTTCATTGTCGAAGCTAAAGCAGCAAGTCTGCTGAAACATCCCAATATTTGTCAGACATTTGACTTCGGCGTCAGTGAAAATCACGTACTGTACTTGGTGATGGAATGGCTTAGTGGTATCAGTCTGCAACAGAAAATATCGAGAGACGGCCCCTTGCCAGCCGCTGAAGCCACAACAATTTTCCAGCAAGTGGCGTCAGCACTCAATCACGCCCACGAGAACAACGTTATCCATCGCGATCTCAAACCAGATAATATCATGCTCAGCCGCGACCAAAAGGGTGGCACAGTGGTGCATATCGTCGACTTTGGTATCGCTAAAGTAATTAGCGAGAATACTCCTTCTAAAGACGGTCTAACTCAAGCTGGTGCGCTACTGGGCACGCCTATGTATATGAGCCCAGAACAAGCCAACGGCGACCCCGTAGACCAGCGGGCAGACCTCTATTCACTGGGCTGTGTCATGTACTTCGCTCTTAGCGGCAAGCCTCCTTTTTTAGGCAATAGCCTTCTCGATACCCTCTACCAACACGTACACAAACCACCACCACCACTTGATGCAAGTTTAAAAATTTCAAGCGACATGATTTCTATAATGATGAAAGCGCTTGAGAAAAAGCCCGAAGATCGATACCAAAATATGAATCAGCTATTAGCTGACCTCAACAAATTGGCCAAAGGGCACAATGTCAAACCTCGACTATTGGCTCGTGATCGCAAAAAAATTCGCAGCGGCCTACTGCTGCCCATTTTATTCATAGCTGGCTTTATGGCAATCCAGCTTTTGTTCAGCGGCATCGAGGCCCTTAACAATTCATTGAAACAACAAAATGCTATAAAAAAAACAACGGCAAAAACGGCTGGCCAGCTTAAAAGCAAGACCAAGCCAGTACTGCCCAACAAATAGATTTTTAGCCAGCAAAACTAGAGAGATTCAGGGACTATTATCCGTAGTGGAAAACTGACTTCATTATTGGTGTGAGCCAGTGCTTAGCAATTAAGTTAAAGAAATACTGCTCATGCTCAACTTCTTTTTGGGCGAACACTTTGATCATCGCCGCATAATGCTCTAAGCCTAAACCACTGGCATGATAGGCAGCTTCTTCATACTCTTTGATGTTGGCTTGCTCCAAACGCCCGGCAAAATACATGGGCATATACCAACCACTGACAAAACAAGCTAAAAATATCACCGAACCAATTGTTCTCATCATCAAATCACGCCACGCTACGGGCTTGGCCCCTAATTCATCAAGCATTTTCAACAAGCTAGCACGGTGATGCCATTCATCCATCTCGATGCGGCGAATATCTTGCCGTTCAGAGCGCTTCCAAGCCGCTCGCCAATGCCCGGCATAAGCCAAAGCTGCAGCAAGCTCCCCGGAATAGGCCATTTGCAAGATATGAATGAGTCTGGCACGATGATACTCAGGCTCAAACTCTGTTTGCTTTTCAGGTTCAAACTTGGGACGATTCTCATGCAAGTTTTCGGGACGATTAGTGTGATTAATAAAGTCGGCCATCTAAATCAATCCCCTCCTGGGCGACTGTATTATAAGGGCAAATAAAGGTCTATACTTAGGCTTTAAAACCAAAGTTAAAAGCAAGAATAGAAATCACTCGTCAATGCAACAATCTGAAGAATTACTCGAAGACAGAACTCTTGAACGAGCAACTGGCCCTGAACGCGTCAGGGCGACCTTTCGCATTTACCATCCAGATCTGGAACCAGAGAAGCTCACAGAACTTCTTGAAATCACACCATCAATTGCTTGGCGCAGCGGCGAAGACGGCTATGGTTGGCGCAAACGACCAGGCTTCAAAGCCCCATCGGGGGGCTGGTTATTGAGCTCACGCACAGTAATGCGCGGCAACAACGCCAGTGCCCACATAGATTGGCTCCTTGACCAGTTAGCAGGCAAAGCTAACATGATCAAAGATCTGCAAAACAGAGGTTTTATGATAGATGTCGTGGTTGGTTGGCACGCCACATCTTGGAACACGACCCCAGCCCTTTCGCCCGATCTTATGAGGCGACTTGCCAAGCTCAATTTACCTATCTGGTTTGACGTTTATCTGTTTGGCTCAGAAGAAAAAGAAATTATTTGATAGAAACACTTAAAAGTACTACAAAAATACTAGTAGATTGAACATGAACTTTGAAACACAGCCCCAAGAAACCTACGCTACTCTGCGCGTCTACCATGCTCAGCTAGAGCCAGATCAACTGACCGAGCTCTTTGAGATCAAGCCCACAATGGCCTGGAAGATGGGAGATCAAATTACCATTGCCGACTCTGACAAGTACAGCGACACACCAGGCGCAATAGATGCTCAGACTGGTGGATGGCTACTTTCTTCTAAGCACTCGGTGCGCAGCACTGATGCAATGAAGCACATAGAATGGATGGCTGATCAATTAGCCAATCACGGCAATTCCATCTACAAACTACAACAAGCTGGATTTACCGTCGATTTGGTTGTGGCCTGGTTTTCTGACTCATGGAATACTTGTCCAGCCCTGACACCAGAGCTGATGCTGCGCCTTGCTAATTTACGCATTCCTCTATGGTTCGATGTCTATCTCGACCAGCCAATGGATCTTAGCGTTCTCAGTTAGCGGTAACCACCACCATACTGAACATCAGCGACTTTGATAAATTGCTTGGCGTCCCACAGATAGGTCCATTGCTCGGTGGCGCATAGCAAGTATCTTCCATCAGGGCTAAAGAGGGCGGCCCGCACCGGATACTGATGAGCGATTGTGCCTATTTCGGCACCATCAGACGTCTTCCACAACTTAGCATTCTGACCATCAAGGGTGACTAACTGGCTACTATCAGGATTGAAAATCAGCGATATCACTTGCTTTGACTGCGGCATCTTTAGAGTCATCAAACCTTGAGAGGCAGACCATAGCTGAAAGTTCTCATCAGTGGTAACTGCAATCAAATTACTATCCTGACTAAGCACCATTTGCCGAACATTGGCTTGATGATCAAGCTGCTTCCTAAATTCACCTCCAGGCGACCAAGTTCTAGTCCAGGTACCACCACTGGTGACTATAAAAGCACCATCCCGGCTATAAGCTACCCAACGAATTGGCCCACCATGCTGCAAAGCCATTAATTGCACTCCGGTAGTGGCATTCCACAAAGATGCCGTATTGCCAGAAACAGTTATGAATGATTGACCAGTCGGACTATAAATAATCACTTTAGCTGAGCCGATGCTTGGCACCATGGCGCTATAATCAGCAGCGGTTGTGCGCACAGGCATGCCGCCTGTGGGGTCAGCCATAAAACGCGGTATTCTATTGCCGAAGACCACAGAGTTAATTTGGTTAACCTGGGCCGAAGCCCCCTGATTTGAGCTAAATACTAACCCAAGAGAAAGTGTCAACAACACTAATTTCCGCATTTGCGACCTCGATCAAAGGGCCTACATAGATCAATTTATTGAAATTGTTGCAGGATATGTTAGCACTAGACGTGGCATAAAGAATCCAGAGACCAGATCAGAAGAGGGAAGAGGCGACAAAATATGAGTACCGACAAAAGATCAAGTGGCGTCAGCTCAAGCCCAATAGATGTCGATTCTATCGCCTTAATTGATAGCGACAATAAAGCTAGCGACAATAAAGCTAGTAACGATAAAACTAGCAACAAAGCCATTAGCAATAATTCTAGTATCAGCACTGCCAGCGGCAACAACGGGCAGGTCAACTCAAATGTCGAGCCAGAACCCGATACCAAGAAAAAGAAAACGACAATTCAGAAATCTGAAAGCAAACTCTCAGAAGAAGATTTAAGAAGAGTCAACACCAACAAAGGCCTACTTACCCTTCTAAGAACCAAAGACATCAAAATAAAAGATGTTGCCGCAGATCTAGCCTACGAAGAAGAACTAGAGCGGCTGCAAGTCGAGCTTGTAAAACTGCAGAGATGGGTGCAAGACAAAGGCAAGCGCATAGCAATTATTTTAGAGGGCCGTGACGCTGCCGGTAAGGGTGGCACCATACGCAGATTTACAGAGCATCTCAATCCCCGTTCGATGCGAGTGGTGGCACTACCCAAGCCCACCCTACAAGAGCGCGGTCAGTGGTACTTCCAGCGCTATTCAGTGCAATTACCAAATGCTGGAGAAATAGTATTTTTCGATCGCAGCTGGTACAACCGAGCGGTGGTCGAACCTGTCAATGGCTTCTGTACAAAAGTTGAGTACCAGCGCTTCATTCAGCAAGTTCCTGAATTTGAACATATGCTCTATGAAGACGGCATTACCATCATAAAATTTTGGTTTTCCATCTCGAGAGAGGAACAAAAAAAGCGCTTCGACTCAAGACAGTCAAATCCACTGAAACAGTGGAAATTGAGCCCCATTGATCAACAAGCCCAAGACCTCTGGGAGCACTACACTTCTCATAAAGAAGAAATGTTCAGCCGCACTCATATGTCGTTTAGCCCGTGGATAGTAGTCAAAGCTAATGACAAGCGTTTGGCTCGCCTCGAAAGCATCCGCTATGTCCTCAATTTACTTGACTACAGCGGCAAGTCAGACGCAAAAGTGCGGCTCTACCCAGATCCTAACATCGTCAACCGCTTCCACCGTCAGATAGCCAATATTGACTAACAAATAAAATTAGAGCAATAAGCATAGAAAAAATAACATAGAGAATTCTTCAAAAAGCGGCAAGTCAAGCGCGCTGAAGGCCTCAAAATTTATACTCTATAGAGATGTCGATTGCATACACTGCCGAGCAGATTCTTGAGCTTGCGCCAGATAGTTCTGCCGCCAAAGCCGGCCGGGATTTGGCCACCCCTTCGAAGTGGAAGAATCTTGGCAGCAATGAGCAATCAATTTGGGGCGAGTGTCAAGGTAGCGGCGCCAACCCTTATCAGACCAGGGCCGACCTTAGCGGCCCTGCCTTTAAATGCAGCTGCCCGAGCCGAAAGTTTCCCTGCAAGCATAGCTTAGCCCTAGCCCTGCTTTGTAGCGCCAGTCAAGCACTTTTTGAAGAGAAAGAGCCACCAGCTTGGGTAAGCGAATGGCTAACCAACCGCGGGGCGAAAAAGCGCAAAGAAACTAATGAAGTTGAGAAGAGCCCAGAACAACTAGAAGAATCGCTCTTAGCTAAAGACAAACGCAAGCAAGACAGACTTAGCCGTGTACAAACAGGCATCGAAGAGCTAGAACTGTTTATTAGTGATTTGATGCGTCAGGGCATAGGCACAGTGAAGAAGCAACCATTTGCTTTTTGGAAGAGCCGAGCCGCTCGCCTAGTAGACGCCCAAGCACCAGGCTTGGCCAGGCTAGTCAGTGAGTGTGCTGAAATTATTGCCCGCAGCAGCGACTGGGAAGACGCCCTAATCGACAAATTGGCCACTATAAATCTCATTTGTCGTGCCTTTCTCAAGCTAGAAAATCTTCCACCAGAGCTAAAAGCCGACGTGCTCACCGCTATTGGTTTCAACCAAAGCCAAGATGAGCTGCTCAGTGGTGCTGGAAAATGCCTCGACGATCTCTGGTTAGTTGTAGGGCAATATAGCTACACGCAAGATCGCTTGCGTGTTCAAAGAAATTGGCTCTGGGGTAAAGGCGGTCAATCGGCATTAGTACTAGGCTTTGCCCATGGCACTGCCCCCTTTGACACTATGCTTATACCAGGATTGTTTTACAGAGGTGAGCTAGTTTTCTATCAAGGCTCGCTACCACAGCGCGCTTTGATCAAGTCGAAGCACAGCGAGCCGAGCATCGCACCGTTTGTCAGCGGCCTCCCTTCGGTAGGGGCTGCACTTAGTAGCTATGCTAGCGACTTAGCTAAAACTCCATGGTTAGACACTGTGCCTTTTCTCTTAGAAGAAGTGATACCACTTAGAACCTCAGGTGGAAAGTGGTGGCTGGTAGACAAAGAGAAAAATGGCCTACCGCTGATTGTCAAAGAAGAAACCGGCTGGCAGCTGCTCAGCTACGCAGGAGGCCTACCGCTCTCACTGTTCGGTGAATGGGATGGCACCACCCTCAAACCGCTAGCAGCCATGAAAGATGGCAATTACCTCCGACTGCAAACACTGGAGGTCTAATGGCCATCCAAGTGAAAAAGAGTCCATTCTATGAACTCACAGAAACAGCTATTCTTGGTACCGACAGAAAGCCTTTAAACCGCATTCTAGCAGGCGGCGATCTCGGAAAGACAATTGCTGATCTTTCACAACGAGAAGACCAGGGTGAAAACCAATCGCCAGAGCGCGTCTTAATAGATCAGCTGACTACCCTGAGTATAGCCCGTAAAGCCGGTATTCAGGCCAATGTCTTTGAGAACCCAATAGCTGTCTGTCCGCCAGAAACCCAGCCAAAAGTGTCCGAGCGCTCATTAGCTCTGCTAGTACAAATACTAGCTCTAGAGACTAAGGGCAGCGAGCTGAGACCTTCAAAAATGGTTGCCGACTGGCTCAGCTATTGCGCTGAAGCCAATCAAAGAGTTCCTGAAGAATTCGTGCCTCGTCTACTAAGCTTGGGCAGAAACATCAGCGACTTGCACCAACTAATAGCTAAATGCTGTGGTGAACATTTCGCTTGGCTCATATCACTCAATCAAGAGTGGCGCACTGCCTATAAAATACAAGAACCTGACCAGCCTGATGATTCTGACCAAATTCAAGCCTTAATCAATACTTTCGAGACAGCCGATCAAAAAGAACGCTATCAGGCCTTGCTTACGATGCGGCAGCATGACGCTCAAGCAGCACTAACACTCTTAAGCTCAACTTTCGAAAAAGAATCATTCGATAGTAAAATTCTCTTCCTTAAGGCCCTGAACATATCTCTCAGCCTAAGCGACGAACCTTTTCTCGAAGACGTAGCACTAGCTGACCGGCGCAAAGAAGTGCGCGCGCAAGCAGCAGCACAACTCTGCTTGATCGCCAACTCACGTTTTCAACAACGCATGATAGCAAGAGCTGATCAATATCTTGCCTACAACAAAAATGAAAACCGCTTTGCCATTACTCTTCCAGATAAACTCGAAGACAGCATGAGCCGCGATGGTATCATTGAAAACTTGTCCATTGATTCACGCTTAGGTCAAAAGGCCACTTGGCTGTGCCAAATAGTAAGCTTAGTACCAGCATCTCATTGGCAAAAGCGCTTCGCCTTGAGCGCAAAAGAAATACTCAAAGTCGCCACAGCAAACAGCGAATGGTCACTCGCCCTCACTCTTGCCCTAATCAACTCAGCAGCAAAATTTGGTGAAGTCGAGATTCAGCAGGCAATTTTAGAATGCGGTGAAATTCACCTTACTGACTCACAATCTGGCTTGCTTCTTCTTAAAGCGCTGCCCCACGCGCTGCTAGAAAATCTCATTCTGCAAAAGCTCCCGAGCTGGTCAAGACCGAGTGAGCAGGCACCAAGGCTTGACCTCTGGTATTACCTAGAGCAAGTTGACTTCAATTGGAGTGAACAATTCACTCGCGAAATAATGAAATTTATCATCAAAGAATGTCGCGAGAAAGTACCAGTATTCGGTCACACTTTCTACAGTAATGCCAGCATCTTTGCGCTGCGCATGCACATTTCAGCAGGCGAGTTAATCGAACAGATTGCCATCAACTCGGAAATGACCGATGTCTATCGACGCAACGCCCTAGAGCGCATGAGCGACACAGTAAAGCTGCGCTATGAAATTTTTCAATCTTTTAAGTCATCCAAAGAAATTATTACCAGCACCAAGGGGAATAGACAATGACCGAACTTCTGGCTCAAGTACTGCGCCAACATGCCGAGCAGCAGTACGCCAGCGAACTGGCTGAACTAGCCTTAGTCGACAAACGGCAACGGCCACCGAGCTGGAAGCTTTCACCTTGGGCCGTGATGCAATATCTCATGGGTGGGAAACTCGAGAACGGTTTTGAAATTACACCTAAATATGTCGGCAACAAGCGCATCATCGAAATTGCTATAGCCACCCTGACCACTGACCGCGCCCTACTGCTTCTGGGAGTACCTGGTACAGCCAAGACCTGGGTATCGGAGCATCTAGCAGCAGCCATCAGTGGCGACTCCACCCTATTGGTACAAGGGACAGCAGGAATGCCAGAGGAGTCAATTCGTTACGGCTGGAACTACGCCAGACTGATTGCCGATGGCCCCTCATTCAACGCCTTAGTAGCCAGCCCAGTAATGCAAGCCATGCGCCACGGCAAGATAGCTAGAATTGAAGAACTAACCCGCATACCAGCCGATGTGCAAGATTCACTAATCACAATTCTTTCAGAAAAGGTCCTGCCGATTCCGGAACTAGGCGACGAAGTGCAAGCAATCAAAGGCTTCAATGTCATTGCCACGGCCAACGATCGTGACAAAGGCGTAAATGACTTGTCGAGCGCTCTCAAGCGCCGCTTCAACACAGTTGTATTGCCCACTCCTGCCACCATTGAAGAAGAAGTAGATATCGTCGCCCGTCGTACCGAAGCTCTGGGCCGGGCCTTAGAGCTACCAGCTGAACCACCAGCACTAGAAGAAATTAGGCGGGTAGTGACAATCTTTAGAGAGTTGCGCAGTGGTGTCACTGCCGATGGCAAGAACAAACTAAAGAGTCCTAGTGGCACTCTGAGCACAGCCGAAGCCATATCAGTAATCAATAGTGGGCTGGCTTTAGCCGGTCACTTCGGCGACGGCACAATCAAAGCTGAAGACCTTGCCGCAGGAATAGTTGGGGCTGTTGTAAAAGACCCCGTGCAAGATGCTGTTGTCTTTCGTGAGTATTTAGAGACAGTGGTAAAAGAAAGAGATGGCTGGAAAGACTTCTATCGGGCCTTACGCAACTTATCCTAAATTCTCTTAGCTGGAATCTTCAATTTAAATGAGCGAAACGAAAATCTTCGGTATCCGACATCATGGCCCGGGCTCCGCCCATAGCCTAATGTTGGCATTGGAAGAGTTTCAACCTGACTGTGTCTTAATAGAAGGACCACCGGAAGGAAATAGTCTGCTGCCCCTGGTCACTGAACCAGGCATGGTACCACCTGTGGCATTGCTCGTTTATGCCCAAGACAATCCGCGTCAGGCCTGTTACTACCCATTCGCTGAATTCTCACCAGAATGGCAGGCCATGAAGTATGCCGTCAGCAGAAGCATCACCTGTCGCTTTATTGACTTGCCCCAAAGTCATTGGCTTGCTCTCAACGAAGCAAAGAGCAATAAGGCTAAGCTGAAGGAACATACTGCCATTGGCACAAGCACACCGGTGGCTAGCCAAGACTTTGAACAAAGGCCCGGCGACCCTCTCAATGCCCCAGATTCATCTGTCGATCTCGTATTTGAAGTTAGACCGGCTCTAGATTCATTAAATTCTGGCGAGTCTAATTCTGGCGAGTCTAGCCCTGAAGATTTAGCCATTGACGAGCATAAGCAAGATGTGAAAGAGCTTTTAGAAGCTCAAGAGTTAGCACATCTGGCTAAAGAAAAGGCTGCCTACAACGAGAAAATAAAGCGCGATCCCATTGGCTGTTTAGCTGAAATAGCCGGTTTTAGCGACGGCGAACGTTGGTGGGAACAGATAGTAGAACAACGCTCACAAAAGCATTCACACCTTGCCACTGAAGACCCCTCAACAAACTATTTGGTATTTGAAGCCATCGCCGAAGCCATGCATGTGCTTCGCCTTGAACTAGCGAAAGATGAAGACCCTGATGCTCGAGAAAAAACAGCCAAGCTAGAAATATCAGACGATGGCAGTGAGCGCATAATTTACGACGAAGATGAGCTGATTGAGCCCATGCGCGAGGCCCATATGCGCCAGTGCCTGCGGGTCGCCAGCAAAGAATTCAAGCGTGTCGCTGTTGTCTGTGGTGCCTGGCACGCCCCCGCTCTAAGCCAGATACCAGCAGCAAAGGAAGACAATGCCCTGCTCAAAGGTTTGCCTAAGCAAAAAGTTGAAGCTACCTGGATACCATGGACCCATGGCCGACTTTCATTTTCTAGTGGCTACGGTGCTGGTGTCGAGTCGCCTGGTTGGTATCACCATATTTTTACTAACCGAGAAAACCCGGTTCTTACCTGGCTCGTGAAAGTAGCACAACTATTGCGAGCAGAAGATCTTGACGCCTCATCGGCCCAAATTATTGATACTTTGCGTCTAGTCGAAGCAGTGTCGTCTATGCGCGAACTGGCTCACCCAAGCCTTGATGAGCTAAATGATGCCATCATTACGGTGCTCTGTTCGGGCAATAATATTCCCCTTGGTCTAATTAGAAAGAAGCTCATTGTCGGCGAGACTCTGGGTCAAGTACCAGAAAATACACCAGGCACGCCGCTAGAGCGCGACCTCAGCAAGCTGCAAAGCAAACTGCGCATCAAGCCTGAAGCCACCGCCAAAGTGCTTGAGCTAGATTTGCGCAAGCCCCTTGATCTAAGCCGTAGTGAGCTGCTAAACCGCCTGCTAATACTCAATATTGATTGGGCAGAGAAACAATATATTCGCGGCAAGAGCGGTACTTTTCACGAGAACTGGGATCTTGAATGGTACCCAGAGCTAAGCATCAGACTAATTGAAGCAGGCATCTGGGGGCGCACCATTGAGCAGGCCGCTGCTGCCAAAGCAGCCGATGTGGCCAGTAAAAATAATAGCCTAGCAACCCTCGTTGATTTGCTCGAAAAAATACTAGAGGCCGATTTGCCTGACGCCCTAAAAATGGTAATGGCTCGTATCAACAGTGAAGCAGCAGTAGCTGGCGATGTCATAGAGCTGATGAAAAGCGTTCCGACATTGGCTCGAGTGGTGCGCTATGGCAACGTACGCGGCACCGATGTAGAAGCTGTCAAGTCAATTATTGATGCCTTAATCACCCGCATTGTCATCGGCCTGCCATCAGCCTGTCAGTCGCTTGACGATGAGGCAGCAGACTCAATGCAAGGCTTGATCAATGAGGTAAATGCTGCCTTACTTTTAATGAGCAGGCAAGACCACCTCAGTTCATACCGAGAGCTGCTGACAAAGTTAGCTAACAATGAAAACCTTCACGGCCACGTGGCTGGCAAGGCCACAAGACTATTGTTTGAAAGTCGTACACTCGATGATCAAGCCGCAGCACGCATGATGCAATGGGCGCTATCGCGGGCTGCTGAACCGCTTTACTCAGGCAAATGGCTAGAAGGTTTTCTCAGTGGCAGCGCCCTGGTTTTAATTCACGACAGTCGCCTCTGGCAATTGCTCGATAGCTGGTTACTCAATTTAGATACAGAAGCCTTTAAAGAATTACTGCCACTTTTGCGCCGCACATTTTCAACATTCACCAGCCCTGAGCGCCGCCAAATTGGCGAAAGAGTGCGCCAAACGCAGGCTGTGGAAGGCGACGTTTTCATGGCCGCTGACGAAGAAGATCTCAATTTAGAGCGCATTCGACCACCACTAAATATGGTGCGCTTCTTGCTCGGGCTACCACCCTTATCAGAATACTCGAGGGAAGAGATACTTGCAGGTGAAAGCCCATGAGCACAGGCCAAGAAGAACTTGAAGAGCGCTTAAGAAGATGGCGACTGCTGCTGGGCAGTCAAGACAATGAAGGGCTTAAGCACAGCCTTGCAGGAGAAGACGCCGCCATTGATGCCACACTTTCTTCTCTATACAACCCCAGAGAAGACGATGGCGGAATGCGTGGCGCTGACCTCGGTAGCTCAAGCCCAAACGTGGCCCGTTGGCTTGGAGACATACGCAAGTATTTTCCGGCGTCGGTGGTCACCATTATGCAAAAAGACGCCCTAGAAAAACTCAATCTAAAGCGCATGCTTTTAGAACCAGAGTTATTGTCGTCTATGGTGCCCGATGTTAATTTGGTTGCCACCCTAGTCGCCCTCGGCTCAGCCATGCCCAACAAAACCAAAGAAACGGCCCGCATGGTGGTTCGCAAGGTTGTAGATCAATTGATGGCTAAACTGGCTAACCCTACTAGACAGGCAATTGTTGGTGCCACCAATAGAGCAACCAAAAACTATCGCCCACGCCACCACGAGATTAACTGGGCAAGAACAATTCAAATAAACCTAAAGCACTATCAACCAGGTCTCAAAACCATAATTCCCCAACGAATTGTTGGCTATGGCCGCAAACGCTCAAGCCTCAAAGACATAATTTTACTGGTAGACCAAAGCGGATCGATGGCCACCTCAGTGGTCTATTCAAGTATATTTGCGGCAGTTCTTGCCTCACTGCCAGCAGTTTCAACCCAGCTGGTGGTCTTCGACACCGCCATAGTTGACTTGACAGAAAAATTAGCCGACCCCGTTGACGTTATCTTTGGCACTCAACTAGGTGGTGGCACCGACATTAATAGAGCAGTGGCCTACGCCCAGACTCTTGTTAAAAGACCAAGTGATACCATTCTGGTATTAGTGAGCGACCTCTTCGAAGGCGGCAACAACCAAGAGATGCTCAAGCGCGTCTATACGTTGGTCAATGCTGGTGTCACGGTGGTGGCACTGCTAGCTCTTACTGACCAAGGGTCCCCCGCCTTCGATCACCGCAACGCTGCCCATTTTTGCCAGATGGGAGTACCAGCATTTGCTTGCACCCCAGATCAGTTTCCGCAACTGATGGCCGTCGCCATAAACAAAGGCGACCTTGCATCTTGGGCAGCAGCCCAAGGCATTGTCACGACCCGAGCCGAAGAAAGCGAAGCCTAGACAGGCACGTAGGGCAAATCAAAAATCTAAGGCCGAATATAGGTTCCTACAGCCTCTCCACGGGCAAGAATATGGCCGGCGATTGCCTTTTCAAAGGCTACCTTATCTAAGCCTGGTTTAGCGCTTAGCATTTTATCTAAGGCAAAGACGCGAAAGTAATAGTGGTGCACCTTGCCCTTGGGCGGAGAGGGTCCGTTATAGCCAGTCTTACCAAAGTCATTCACGCCCTGACTAGCCCCGACTGCTGCCGGAGTCTTGGGAGTTCCTTCCTTCAACTCAGTAGTTTTGGCATCAAGGCCATATAGTACCCAGTGCCACCAATCACCGCGAGGTGCGTCAGTATCGACTACGCAGACAGCAATACTCTTAGTCTGCGCCGGCACCGCCGACCAGCTCAAAGATGGAGCAATGTCTTCACCATCAGCCGTGTACTTAGCCGGAATAGCAGCACCACCAGTAAAGGCAGTAGTTGAGACTTTTAAACTCTCGATTTGTGCCCCCTTCGCATCGACATGTTCATCTTTAGCGTGCCCTGGCAGCATCATAATAGAAGTAGAAAGCGCCAGAGCGGAAAATGCTAGTGCTACTTTTGAAGGATGCAAACCTGAAGGAAGCTTGGCCGAAAATCTGAAACAAATCAAAGCTAGTTAACCTCGGCAATACTTGTAGCTCTCACTTCGCCACGCTTGACAATACCCACTACTTTTACAACATGGGCCTTATCACGGGCCGACGCTTTCATTACTTTCTTGGCGATGGCCGAGCTGGTGTTGTCAAGGTCGAGCCATTGGCCTTGACTATATATCGAAAAACCAGCCTCACAGCAGGACGGCTCAAGAGAGCAGGCCTTAGTGTGCTCTTTGACGCTCTTCATAGCATCTTTATTGTCGCCCTTGATAGCTGCAGCACATGAGCGGTCGACAAGGTATCCGGTCCAGCTCTGTGAATCCGCAGCGGGCACACCAGACACCGCGGTGCTCTTTACAGCTGGGCTAGATACAGCTGCCTTAGCCACGGACTTGTTGGCTGACTTAGAGGCAGACTTTTCTGATGGTTTGGAAGATTTGGCAGATTTGGCAGGTTCGGCAGTCTTACTAGTACTTGGCTCTGAAGCAAAAGTAGGCAGGGCTGTTAAGAGAAACAGGGCCAAGAGAGAAACGGTAAATTGTTTTGGTAACATGATCCACGTGATTGCTAGCTGAAGTTTTACGATCTGAATAATGACGTTCTACGCAGTACGTTCTACACAGTGAACATCCTAGCAAATCTGTTCCAGTTCTAGTACCAAGTTCTAGTTCCAGTTCCAATTCCTAATCCTATTCTTATTCCTGTTGATAACGAAATTTTCTTATGAACGTTGAAGAGCTAGCTCAGAGCCTGATTAAAATTACATCTAGACTGCCAGAAAATCAGGCTGAACAGGTGCGTCAGCTTATCTCTGCTAGCCGCACAAAAACCCTAGGCTTAGTTGCCCATGCAATTTCCAATAATGTAAATAGCAATAATGCAAATAGCAACAAAGATGCTAGCAAAAGAGCTACTTGCTCCGGAGAAGGCCTAATTGGTGGACAGCCCCTCTTGCCGCCCTATTTCAAATGGCCTGACGACCGCTACGGCCAATCGATGCTGTTCCTGGCACAATTTGACTTCGCGCACCTTCCAGTCGTAAGAGATGACGCTCCCAAAGCCGGTCTCCTCACACTCTTTCGCTCAGCAGCGGCAACAAGCCTAAACAGCAAAGATAGAAAAGGTTTTCACATTCATTGCTTGCCGGAGAGCGACAGAAAGAACATTGCACCCACGGAACAACCAGAAGACAATGAGCTGCCAGCCTTCACCTTCGAAAGCGGCCTGACTTATACAGTCGCTCAAGACTTAGACGCCCTGAAGAAAGTAGTCGATATCCCCTTTGATATGCAGGCCGATATAGAAAATTGGATCAGCTCATTCAATTCGCTGTCAAAATGCCAAAGTCAATTGTTCGGCACCAATGTTAGTGGCTTTAATCAGTTGCAAGAAACTTGTGCATTTGCCTTCAACGGCATCTCGTACAATCCGGCCCGCGCCAGCGACAGCCACTATGGTCATCTGATCAAAGAAGCAGCAGACTGGATTTTACTTGCCCGAATAAATGAAAGAGAACTATTTGGCAAGAATCATACTGTTCAAGAAACGCTAGTGCTCATCCGCGAAGAAGACATGAGAGAAGGTCATTTCGACCGAGCCTGGATGATAGTGCGCCCCCTAGCCGCGACTCCAGCAACACCTGACTAACAATTATTAGGGAGCGAGGTGCGGGCTTATTAAGCCTAGATCTAAATTCGACTTAAGTATGTACAGAAGACTCAAGCCATTCAAGAATATGGTGAATAGAGCTTCTCACTTGACTCTTCAAAGTGGCCGGTGCAGCTTTGCCTTCCAGGCTAGCTAGGTAATTACCAGTGCTCTTAAAATCAAAGGCACGGCGCAAGAATAGCTTCGGGTCATTGACACCTTCCATACTTACCGGTCGCTGATTGCGGTCCAGACTGACAACTAGCTTAGAAGACTTGATTGGCACAGAAGATCCCGGCCAAACAGCATCAGGAGATAGGGCCTTTCCATCTAGTGCCAGAGGCTCAACCACAATCTATCTGGTAGCAGGCTGATACTGACTGCGAAGCATCAATTCAGAAATGCGACTATCGCGAGTAGGCATTAGCACCCTTGTAATTTTAGAATGGAAGAAATCAGACGTGCCGTCAATACGCTTATCGAGGGGAAAAAGTTTCTCCACATTGCCGGCAGCAGCCTTACTATCGCCAATTTCATAATACTGGCGATTCACCACTGGTGGTGTTGCCTCCAGGCGTCCAACGAATTTTGTGCTTTCAACTAAAGCGTTGACGCTTTCAGCTGGGGTCAAAATAGTGACATCATGGTTAGAGCGATCACCTTGCTTGAGAACACCAACCAGGCGACCCTGAGAATCAATGATAGGGCCGCCTGAATTGCCATTTTCAGCGTGTAGTTTGATGCGCATGTTTAACGGGTCTACGCGCACAGAGTTAATAGTTTCACCTGGAGATAAGAAAGGCTTTTGCCAGCCATTCGGAAAACCAACACTGAAGAGCTGCTCGCCAGCCACGTTGCTCTTAATCACTCCCGAGCCTTCTACGGTCACTGGAGAAAATCTTGCAGCAGCTGTGGGATTTTTCAGTTGAATCAAAGCAAGGTCGTAAAGCGGCGACGACTTGATTACTGAAGCCTGGTGCGCCCGACCAAAGCTGTCGAAGATGGTCAAATCAAGCGCGCCTTCAACCACGTGATGATTAGTTACCATGCGTCCGTCTTTGCCCACCGAAAACGCGGTACCGAAGCGACCGGCCATAGCACCATTCTCTTCAGCAAGAACTTCAACCCTGCCAACTTTTCCGCTCATACTAGAATAGAGCTTAGCCAAATCATCATACTTAGAGACAGTGACTTTAGAGCCAACAGCGGCCTCTTCACCCACTTGCAAAAGAGGTATATCAATTTTAGCAGCAGCCTGACGGACAAAATATGAACGAGCACCGATGGCTCCAGCACTACCAGCGGCGCCCATCAAAGTAGTATCAAATAAAAAAGCACCAGCGGAACTACTGACGACAGCTTTATTCTGCCAGTGCTGCAGGTCTGATTGCCAACTTGATTTAGCTGCAGCAGATACTTCTGCCCCGTGTTTTCCGGCTTCAAGACCAAAGGCAACCCCACCAGCAAGGCCAAAGCTTTTCGCTGCCATGCCAATCATTCCTGGTTTGTGCGTCACCACAGCCAACCCTAAGCCAAAAGCAGCCGCCCCAGCAACTTTCAAGCTCGTTTCACCAGGATTTTCAACAGCCCGCTTAGCCTCAGCGGCAAAGCCCGAACCAACTGAGCCTAACAAATCGATTTCGCGCAGAATCTTAGCCCCGGTAGATTCGGCAGAATCAGAAGCTGGCCGACTCAAGCTCACAGCATTTGCTGCTGAATCAAGAACTGGTTGCTCTGAACTAACGTCAAGGGGCATCAAGAAATCTCATATATGTAGTAAAGAGATCTAGATGTTAAGCCCAACCATCCACCATGTCAGTGGGGAAAATACGAAGTCATTAGAACTGACGGAATATCACTCGTCGGTTGCGAGCTCGGTTTGCCTCGTTTGTATTTGGTTTCTCTGGCTTGGTGAAGCCAAAGCCGAGAGCCTTAAGCCGCCCTGGCGAAATCCCGCAACTGTCTATCAGGTAACGCTTTACAGACTCAGCCCGGCGCTGAGACAAACTCATATTGTAGTTATAGCTGCCAATGGTGCAGGTATGGCCTTCCACTTGCAACTTCAACTTAGAATCACTGGCAATGTAATGGCTGAGGGAGCGCAGAATAGCTTTAGATGAATCGCGCAATTTAGCCGAATCAAAGTCAAACAAAATCAGATAAGAAGTGGCTACACCGCCATCTTTCAACTGATCGAAGATATTCTTGGCTTCTTTATTAGCGTCGCTTTCGCCGTAGGCATGGCCAAGGGAGGCCACCCAGCGAAAGGGAGCATTACCCTGAACCATAAGGGGAAAGCGAGGGTTATCCAAAATCCAATAGGTCCAACCATTATCACAAACAGCCTTGATACAGCGCACCGGCACGTCTTTGCCATCAATGCGCATAGATACAGACTCTTCCCCACTGCCAGTGATGTAATGGGGCATCGGCACTGTCTCTTGATGCAGCACCATGACACTTTCCGGTCCATCTAGTGAAAATTCTGAGCGCTTGCCCTGCTTTAGGTCTCTGAAGAGGTCATCTGAAATACGCAGAGCATTGTTATAACCAACCAGGGTGGTAGTCTCGTGCTTGGGATAGAACAAGCTGACTTTGCGCGAATGATGAATATCACCCGGTTCTACACGCCGTGAGCCTGAGGCATCAGCGGGTTCGCTCATCTGCCACTCGTATATATAGCCGTCCCGCCCGGATTCTTCGATGCGGGCCATAAAGTCATAATTGCCAACCAGGCGCCACTGAGTGTCTAGCCCATCAAAAATATGAAATGTCACTTCCAGCCCCGGGGCAAAGACCACCTGGGTAGTGGGGTCGGTTATCTCTTTGGCCACAGGCGCAGCGGTCTGGCGCTTCACCGGGTCAGCAATAATGGTCTTCTTCGGGGCATAAGAGGCAGCCTGTGCCGCTGGGGCCAGAGTTACGAAAACTAGATTTAGTAAGAGGGCGACTAGGCCGCAGGCAAACACAGATTTATAAACGAAATTTGACATCTCTAAATTGTCGCAAAACTTGGCAGTTCTAATCTAGGTAAAGGCGCTAATGAGACAAAGAGCAACGACGATGATTAAAGAAAACTAGAGAATTGGCGGTTAAGCCCGGGAGTTCAATAGGCTGACATTAGAGGCACGCTGAATAAGTGGGGCCAAATTGTTTTTTAAGGTCACAAAACGGAGTTAGAGCAATGGGCAAGGCAGTAGGAATCGACTTAGGCACCACCAACTCTGTAGTAGCGGTAATGGAAGGCGGACAGCCAACCGTAATTGCCAATACTGAAGGAGCACGGACTACACCATCAGTTGTTGCCATGAGCAAGGGCGGAGAGAGGCTGGTCGGCCAATTGGCGCGGCGTCAGGCCGTGGTCAATCCACAGAACACCGTTTATTCAATTAAGCGCTTCATGGGCAGGCACTACTCTGAAGTCGCTTCTGAACTGCAAAACATTTCCTATAAAGTAAAAGAAGGCCCAGAGGGCGGCTGCAAAGTTGCCATGGGTGGAAAAGACTATAGCCCTGAAGAAATTTCAGCAATGATTCTGCGCAAGCTCAAAGAAGATGCTGAAAAGTATTTAGGAGAGAAAGTAACTGGAGCTGTAATCACCGTTCCTGCTTACTTCAACGACTCACAGCGTCAGGCCACTAAAAACGCTGGCCAAATCGCCGGTCTTGAAGTACTGCGAATCATCAACGAACCAACCGCAGCAGCTTTGGCGTACGGTCTAGACCGCAAGAAGAACGAAACCATTCTGGTCTTCGACCTTGGTGGTGGCACCTTCGACGTATCAGTTCTAGAAGTAGGCGACGGTCTCTTCGAAGTCAAATCAACTTCTGGCGACACGCACTTAGGTGGCGACGACTTTGACCACTGTGTGGTCGAATGGCTCGCCAACGAGTTCAAACAAGCCGAAGGTATTGATCTGCGCAAAGATCCACAAGCTCTGCAAAGACTTATGGAAGCATCGGAGAAAGCCAAAATTGAACTTTCTTCAGTAACTGAAACCAGCATCTCTCTGCCTTTCGTCACAGCTAACGAAACCGGACCAAAGCACCTCGACATGAAGCTGACCCGGTCGCGCTTCAACGAACTAACCAGAGACCTTGTGGCTCGCTGCAAAAAGCCAGTAGAGCAAGCCTTAGCTGATGCAAAATTGACCTACGATAATATCGAAGAAGTTGTATTGGTTGGTGGCTCTACTCGTATACCCGCTGTCAAAGACCTCGTCAAGAGCTTAACCGGTGGTAAAGAGCCAAACCAGAGCGTTAACCCTGATGAAGTGGTGGCAATTGGTGCTGCTGTGCAAGCAGGCGTTCTCGCTGGTGAAGTAAAAGAAATTGTATTGCTCGATGTCACACCACTATCTCTTGGTATTGAAACCATGGGTGGTGTCTTCACAAAACTGGTAGAAAAGAACACAACTATTCCTTGCCACAAATCGCAAATCTTCTCCACCGCTGAAGACAATCAACCAAACGTTGATGTCCAGGTCTTCCAAGGCGAAAGAGCCATGGCTCGCGACAACAAGATGCTAGGCAACTTCATTCTCGACGGTATCGCGCCAGGAAGGAGAGGCCAGGCCAAAATCGAAGTATCTTTCGACATTGACGCCAACGGTATCGTTTCAGTAACGGCTAAAGACCAGACCACTGGCAAAGAGCAGAAAATCACGATCACAGCCACAACCAACTTGACAAAAGAAGACGTGGAGCGCATGGTGAAAGAAGCTGAGTCGCACGCCAAAGACGACGAGAAAGCCAAAGAGAAAGCCGACATGCGTAACGACGCTGATGCGTTGATATATGCAGTTGAAAAACACGTTGCTGATTTTGGTGCTAGCAATAGCGCCGACAACAAAACCAAAGCGGAGACTCTGATTACTGAATTGCGTCAGAAAATCAAAGACAATGTCAGCAATGAAGCCCTCAAAACAGCCATTGAAGCTCTACGCAGCCAATTGATGGCTATGCAGCAAGAAGCTGAAGCAAAAAATAGAGAGCCAGTCGGCGCAACTGCCGGCGGTGCATCAGGCAGCAGCTCAAGCAGTACTTCTGGTAGTACTTCCGGTAGTACTTCCGGTAGTACTTCTAGCTCTGGCAGTAAATCAAGCTCAAACAACGACGATGTTGTAGACGCCGAAGTTGTATAGCTAGCGCGTTCTCAAGGCAACACTTCAAGATGCACAAAGCAAATGGTGGTTCAAATATCGATTTGAGCCACCATTTCTAAAAGGGGAAAAAATGGAAAAAGCTACTTTCGGTGCCGGCTGCTTCTGGGGCGTAGAAGAAAACTTTCGCCAAACCACAGGTGTCACCGAGACCAAGGTCGGTTACAGCGGCGGACACACAGAGAACCCCACCTATGAACAAGTGTGCGGCAAGCAGACCGGTCACGCTGAAGTTGTAGAAGTAATTTTCGACCCAGCCGTGATTAGCTACCAGCAGCTCTTGAAGAAATTCTTTGAGATGCACGACCCCACCACACTGAATCGCCAGGGCCCAGACCATGGTAGTCAGTACCGATCAGCTATCTACTTCCATTCAGCAGAGCAAGAAAAGCAAGCCAAAGAAACAATTGCTGCTCTAGACAAAGCAGGTGCATTTAGAGACCCAATCGTCACTGAAGTAACTGAAGCCAAGCCGTTTTATGACGCCGAAGAATATCACCAAAAGTATCTAGCAAAGCGCGGCATTAACGTCTGCCACTAGTTGCCTGAGAACATAATTACCAACAATAATCGAATGAAAATTGAAAAATAAAATAGTCGCTACAAAATGGCTAAAGAGAATCCTCGTCTTCTTAGTCATTTGCCTAATCTCATTCTTTTCCTTGCTGGCTTTAGGAGCCTATTGGATTTTCTCACTAACCACTAACTCAGAATTCCTTCAGTCTATTGCTAGTAAGTTCATGACTATTTCGGAGCCATTACCCAACGGTTGTCGCTATTATTTTGGCTTTCGCGCTTTCTCAAGGCCTTATCTACGTATTCGCTCTAAGGACATGAGGACCCTCTATACCTTTTACGAATACATGGATAAGAACTTGTCGTCTGACATCCCCGTGGCAAAACTTGTAGAGCGTGCAGCAAGCGGAGAAGTTCTAGGACCGTTTGGTTCTCAAAGTCGCCAACGAATAACTGTATCTACACAAGGCACTCTCTTGGTCGGAAAGCAAAATATGCCATATATAATCGGCCATAAAGCAGAACCGTTCAGCGCCGACAATGTTACTGCCAATTGTTTCACCGGTTTCATCAAGGCACCGGACAGCGGTAAGTTAATAGTGATTATGGTTGAGAATCTGACGAGCGAAAATCCCCTGGGTGAAAACAAGTCATTAGAGCCGATCACAGTTGAACGAGTGCGCTCGCTCACTGATGGCATCGAGTCATTCAAATAATTTGTGAGTAGCGTTCTCGCAACTACTCTTTTAAAAGTGGCAAGGCTTTGTCGGCGCCCCATTCCATAATGGAGCCGTCATAGACCGGAAGCACTCTACCCGTGTATATCTCTAGCAGAAGTGCGTAGGTAGATGCACGCACGCCAACCTCGCAATAGGTAATTAGACTGGCGTCAGCAAGCACCCTGGGGTCAAGCAGAGAGAGAAACTTCTCGCGGCCAATGAAGTTACCTGAATCTTCAAAAAGACTTTCGTAGGAGAGTTGGACAGCCTCAGGTAGATGACCAGTGCGTGGTTGGTAATCGAAGGAATCTCCTTGAAATTCACTCAAACTGCGAGTGTCAACCGAAGTTGGCATCTTACCGCTGCCGCACATCCGCGCTAAAGCATCTGTACTAATACGTCTGCGACCATCAAGCCTCAAGGAAAAGCAGCCACGCTCAGCTCGGCTCTCTTGCCGGTCACAGCAACCACCAGCGTTGAGCCAGGCTCGCCAGCCACCATCGAGCATAAAGACGTTTTCGATGCCCAGATAAAGAAGCATCCAGGCAATTCGGCCTTCTCGGCCTTTTGAGGCGAGGGAATCAGCGTAGACGACCACCGGCCGGTTGTTGGCAAGGCCGATCTCAGACAGGCGGCTGGCAAATTCTTCAAGCCGAGCATTGTCGAGAGCACCCCAGTAGCCCGGCTCCCAGAGGTCTAAGCTCAAGCCTAGAGTCTTTAACACTGGCTTAGCATTCCAATCTTCCCAGGCGATGCGTACGGCTGTTGGAATATGGCCGGCCTCATACTCATGCTCAGGACGAGAGTCAACAATAATAGGCGGCAGCATCGGCCCAGGGATTTCTCCGGCCAAAAGCAGCTGTAGTTTTTGCGCTGAGATTAGTGCTATGGCCAAGTGCTTGATAGGTCTCTCTGGGTGTTTCTACTCTTGAATAATGCAGCAAGCTAGCCCCAGGGGCAATGGGGCGTCCACGTACTAGGAACATTGGAGTGCTACTCCAATATCGGACCAAAGTTTTTCCACTGCACTAATCTGCAATAATCGTCTTCAGCAATTTGCAATTGCAGGTCCAAATCTCAGGAGTATGGCAATGCCTCAGAACGTAGTTGAAATAACTTTTTCAATTGAGGGCGATCGTCCGAAGATCGTGGAGGAAATAGAAGGCCTTATTGCCGCGCTTCTACACCAAGGGCAGATAATTGGTCAAGAAATTATCATTACTGACGAGCCAAACAAGCTGGTCTACATTTGTTATGCACCGACTGATACTTCACTTCAAGAACAATATTTTTCAGAATGGGGCACAGCAAGCCTGGCAAAACTGTTAGACGACGGTTGCACCATGTCGTGGAGAATGATCAGTACATCTGCCGACAATGCCCAGTGGGAAACAGCGGAATACTTGGTGCTATTCGCACGAACAATCTATCCTCCGATTTCGAATGAATTAGGCGAAACGATAAGTACGTGCAGCTTGCCTATTCTAGAAAGCTATCGCAGCGAACTGCGACTTTGGAATGGCCTTCACAACGCTTGCGACGAGCTATGGCTTGGTTCTGACGGAGAGCTGGAATTAACAGCCTATACGCAACTGGCTGATTCCAACTCAAGCCTTTCCGAGTTTGGACGTTCATTGTGTAAGGCGATTCACCAAGCTACCAAAAAACCAACTTATTACTATCTCCACAAATACTATGGCAGGACGTCTGATTACAAAGAGGTACGTTGTCCTGGCTGTGGAGGAGATTGGAACGCAAACAAAAACCTCAATAAAGAAGACACAACGGGCCTGTGGTACTTCCCTTTCCGCTGTGAAGACTGCTTCCTTATCTCCACCTACGCGGTGGATTTTGACAATGAAGAGCGCAGCAAAATTGGCGAGTATTGCAAATCAAAAAATGAAGCATGAGACCAGCCCGCAGCGAGGCTAGGCTTATCCAGCCATAGCTGATTATCATTGCCCACGATATCTCTTGATCAACTCATTTAAGGGATCGACTTTGGTCATAAAAATATGCTGACCTCGATTACTATCAGCCGCAAGCTCAGCAAGACCGACAACCTTCCCTTTTTCATTTAAGACCGGCCCGCCACTGCCCCCATCTTCACCATGGGCATGTAGGACAACCACACTCTTGTTAAGATTCTCGCCTGGTGGATTTGGTACAGCCGACACCTGCCCAATCCTAGTAGCACCAACCACAGTGCCCTGAGAAATATGCATTCGGGCCCATCCTTTGGCATAGCCAAAGGCAGTTAAAGGCTGGTCCATGGTCAGAGCCGCCGCAGAAGCCTCTAATGCTAGAGGCTTAAACTCATGGGCAACTTTCGGTTCCACTTTTAGTAGTGCAAGATCATTGGCACGATCCTCGGCAACAACCTTCGCCACATAAGACTTTGTCCGCCCATCAGTTAAAACAGTGATTTCATCGAAATCAAAGACCGTATGGTCGTTAGTGGCTATGAGGCCATCTTCTCCCACCACAAAGCCACTGCCCATAGAAATATCTTCAGTTCCAGCAGCTTGCCCTGGTCTTTTAGCACTTAGCGCCACCACAGAAAGCCGTGTTTCCTCATAGAGCTTAGCCTGCGCACTGTCAGTAGGCACTGCCACTGTGTCACTTTCAACCGCCGGTTTGTCTAGAATTAGAGCAGGGATGGCAATGGTATCTCCACCGGTCTTAGACTGAGGAGAACCAGCCACAGAGCCAAATTCCATCTGCCAATTTACACTACTGATATCAGCACTCTTCAAATCAATGGTAACGTCTCCACCAAGCCCATCCCTTTCATAGGTATCTACGGCCATCGCCCAGAGTCGAAAATCTTTAACCGTTCCACTGTAATTCTGAGAGTTTCTCTGATTTATTGAGGCCATAACTTGATTCATCAGAATCTGAGCCTCAGCTCCTTTACCACCATCCATCAACTGAGCCATGAGCCTGGCGCTGCCGTGCTCAACTGCTGGTAACACGGCATAATGCTCCGGCACATTATTAGCACCGAGCTTTACGGTCATATCAAGACCCTGACCATCCTTCTCCTGGCTATCGACGGCTTTAACCAAAGAGCGGAAATCTTCTCTAGATAAGTTGGAAGCATACTGAGCCAGAGCACTAGAGGCGGCTTCCTTGTTGCCAGCATCTAATTTCCCTGCAACTTCACCTACTATTTGCTCAAATTGACTCATGGTCATTCTCCAAACAAAAACATCTTAAGCCTACGGAATATAACCTCTATAAATAAAGTAGGCGATGGGGAAAACCGTAAAAGCACAACTTAATGAGGATCCTCGACAAAAGCAGAACTAAAGCAGGAATTAACCATTGTTTTGAGCTTAAGCCCATGGCCAATTTCAACGTTTAATCTTTTTATTTTCAATTTTTCCATTTTTCTTTGAACTTTTTGGAGCTTGCCGACGTTTAACAGTAAGTAAGAGGCAATTGAAGAAAAGCAAAATTCAATTTGCCTAGCACTAATAAAACAATATGAACAAGGAACCAGAGCAATGAAAAAATCTATTGCCTTCAGCACACTGTGCCTATCTTTAGTCTCTGCCCTAATGCCAGCGCTCGCTCAAGGCAGTGATACTAAAAGTGAAATCACCACCGAGGTTAAGAGCGAAAATTCCTGCAAAGCAGGCGGCCATAAGAGAGGCGAGCACAAGAAAGGCAACAAACTTGAAGCTCTCAATCTAACCGAAGCACAAAAGACAAAAATGACCGAACTAAAGACCAGCCTAAAAGCTTCTATTAAACCCAAACGCGAAGAATTGAAGAGCCATCGCAAAGCCCTCGGTGAGCTACTCTCAAGCGACAAAATCGACAAAGTCGCTGTGCAATCAGAACAAGATAAGATCAATGCATTATCAAATGATCTAGCAAACTCCATGCTGGCTTTCCGCATCGACTTTAACGAAAACCTCACAGCCGATCAGCGCAAGCAGATGAAAGAGATGCGAGCAAGCTGGGGTGGCAAGAGGCATGGCCATGGTCACCACCAACGCAACAGCTAATACAAAATGGCTATTGAATCGATAGCTACGATGCCAGCGATAGGTGCCCAAAATAAGCGTACATAAGAAGCGTCAGCTAGAGCTGGCGCTTCTGCGCTTAAACTTTTGCGCTTACACCTAGAGACAATAAATGCCCCGCTGGCGAGGCGTGGCATTTATCTGGAGTCTCTACAGCTGCGATTATCAGGGTTGCCAAGATTAAAATACATAGGGAAAAGGATACTTATTAGCACACCGAAGTATCAAATTCTCAAAGTATCAATTCAATCAAGCCGTTATAATCTAGAAGTTCTGCGCCACACACTGAAATTCCAACGGCAACATTGAAACAACTAGCTTCTTCAATCTTACTTTGTAGTCTTTATACACTTTGCCCGCTTTGCACGATTAGCTCCCTGACCTGGTTTGCCGAGCCAGCTTACAGCCAGGTGCTTCAAGGGGGCATTGAAGAACGCGCGACTCCAGTGCAAGACAAATTTCGCATCGGTTCTATTTTTTCTGAAGACTTACTGCCGGGCAATCACAAAATCAAAGAATGGTACAAGCTGCCAGCTTGGCTAACCGGCGGCTTTGAATCGAAAACGTTAAAGCTCACAACTTTGCTTGGCGCCATCGAAAGCAAAAACGAAACTACTTGCATACGTGGTCTACAAGCAGACAAGACAGGCACCGTATGGGATGCAGTGATTATTCCGAACTATGCTAGAGTCAAAACTGTTGGCGCCACAGACTTTGACATATTTGAAGAATACAAAGTACTAGAGACCACGCCAGAGAAATTTCGTTGCGAAATTAAGTACACAGCAATAACCGTTGATGATCAATCACACAAAATTTTACGAGCAGAGAAGCGCAGCGAATTACAAGAACTTGTACCAGCGGCCGAAGAAAAAGTAATTGAATACAGCAAACAAATGCGCTATGACCAAGACGGTAAGCCCCTCATGCGTAGAGCGAAAAAACTTGAAGTAATGCTTTTTCCCACCAGCAAATTCAAACCGATCGACCAATCGCCAGGCGGTACATTCAACTATAAAGAAGAATTTCGCAGCTACCTAACTGAATCAGGGCAAGCCGATTTAATTCCAGAAGAATCTAAAGCAGTAGAGCCTAAAAAGCCTTAGAGGCGCTTACTTAGCGGGAATCAAATCATCTTGATTGGTTGACCGAAGATAGTCACAGAAATCGCTGAAGTAGTCGCGACCATCTTCACTTCTAATTGGCTTAAAAGGCGCCTTGAGAAATTCGGTATAGTATTTTTTGAACGGCTTATCCAAAAGCGGTCGCCCTTGCTGATCGTAGCCCATGCCCGTTGATTCAGCTTCAATAGTACGACCGGCTCGGCCCGGTCTAAAAGTGTGCAGTTCTCTCTTTTGAATATTTGAAATAATTCGACCATCAGCTTTACTGACACGAATACCCATGGCATGAATTTCAAGCACAACTTGATTAGCACTAACTTCTAGAGGCTTCATCTCAAGAGTATTGTTCAAGTCATAACTATCGCCGCGATCTACGCGCACCGTAAATGGTTCATTGCGCGGATGCCAGATATCACCGCGATGATCGGCCTGATAGCCGCGGCGCATGTCGCGCTGAGAGACCTGTCGACGATCCGGATAACCAAACTTCTTTTCTATCAGCGAGTCGCGATGCCAGTAACCAGCAAACCATGAGGGGATACGGTACCAGCCTCTGCCTGTATTCTGCGGCGGCAGATTTGTTTCCTGAAAAGTAGCTCCAGCTTGCAGCTTAAGTGGCACGGGAGCGACTGTCGCTCTAAACTCAACATGCTCAGCCCCAGTACTTTCTCCAGTACTTTCTTTAGCATTCTGACTGTGCGCCTCTAAACAAATAACGATGGGTGCCAAGACTGCCCAAAGCGGCGCAAGACAAGCTAACAACAAAAACCTAGAAAGTCGCATCTTAAGAAACCAGCGATTTAAACATCACCTGGGATGGTGGCTCGTAGCGAAAAATAGAATAGCCTTCAAAGTCAGGCAAGAGTTCAATGTGTCCGTTCAAGATGACCTGATAACCAGCCTTTTCATACATTTTGCGAGCGCGCTCATTGGTTGCCTTTACGCCAATCTCAGAGGCCACCAGCCCGGCTCGAACAATTAAGGCTTCAGCATTATAAAGCAGTGCCTGGCCCACACCTTCTCGTTCAATTACTGAACGCACCCGCTCAATTATTCCCGTGGGCTTATCAACTTTAATGCGACTCTTAGGTTTCTGCCGCTCTAAAAGATCGACATAAGCCATGGCCACAATTTCGTCGTCCAAAATTCCCACAATGGCCACAGAACCAGAGTTGATCAAATGCTTGAAGAAGCGCCTAGTCAAATCTAAAAATTCTTCGCTTGGTGGAGGGGCATCATCTGGCTCAGAATCAGAGCCCAGAAAAGCGAGGGAAAGGCGGTCAATATCGGCGAGTTCGGCCAATCTAAATTTGACAATTCCTTTGGAGGTTTTGTGCTCAGCTACAGGTAGAGGAGTTTCAAGAAAATTCACGGCAATTCCTAAAATCTATCGGCACAATAATGACACATGCCGACAAAAGTATAAACCCAAATTGGTCTTACTTACAGGAGCCTGCACAGCCGCTAGCGGGGTTGAGAAGAACTGCTTTCGACTCAATTGTACAGGCATCATCAAAGTTGCCACAGCTGCCGTGGCAAAGCAATACAGGGCAAAAAACCGGACTGATAAAACGCTTACGCCAATGGTTAAAATGAGCCAAGGCTGACCCGGGCAAGACTATTGCCTGTTCCGGACCACTTGCATCAGCTTCACCCGAACAACAAGATTCCACAGAATCGACGGCAGCAGGGCGACTAATGCGCACGCCAGAAGCTGAGCCTGGCTGACAAAGCCAAACCCAGCAACTAAATACAAGGCAGAATAAAAGACAGAAAACACTGCAAGTAGCCAGACTAGGCAACAACCGAGAAAAATTTGGCATCAAAAGCGAAAACGCAAGAAGTGGCAGGCAGGGCAATGCAGCCCAGCGGCTCGCAGCCCAATAGATGCACCCTGGTTGAGAGCCGTATTAAGAAACATCCGCGCCACAGGGTGACTGCGGGGAGCAACCCCTACCACCGGCGGAGTGGCTGGCAGCGCCGCCGCTGCTGGCGTTACCCCCAAAGTCGGTGCCAACAAGCCATTTTTGGCCGAACTAAGTTGAAATGTACCGGGGGCAATGGTGGTGGGATCAACCAACAGCGCTGGCCCAAGTTGAGGTGAAGCCACTAATGGAGGAAGGTCGGCGGCAGCAGGAAACGCTGGAGTATTGAGATTAGGCGCGCTTAGAACAGGTGAAGTTAAAACTGGCGCGCCAGCATACGTGGCGGAAGAATCCGGAATCAACGATGGAAATTGACTGAGCGGAGAAGCCGGCGTCGAAGCCGGTGTAATAGATGCTGCCGGATTACCTCGGAAACTAAATGCCGGACGATTGCGCAGAGCCTTTTCGATAGAGCTGACGGCCTCGGCAATTTCTTTATCATGAGGCTTGAGAGCTAAGGCAGCGCGATAGCTGCTCAGGGCGGCAATAAAGTCACCCTTGCGCTCAGCCAGTGCACCGAGATCGTAGAAGGCATCAACATTTGAGGGATCGCGACTAAGTACATGGCGAAAAGCAGCTTCAGCCTCTTCATAATTGCCCTCAGCATGCTTGCGGGCACCATACCTGAGCACTGAGGCCACTTCGGCTTCAGCCCTTTGCCCCGGGGTCTGGTCTGCGTGCGGCGTAAGGGCCCTTAGCTCAGGGTTTGCAGAAGTTACAGAATTTACAGGATTTGACACCCTCGCAGCAGCTGTAACAGACGGCACGACTGGCCTCTTGGAAATCCTCCGTCTAGAGGCAGACTTTCGCCTCTTTGCGGACTTTGTCGTCTTTTGCTGAGGAGATTGCGCTACTGAACCGGAATGTTCGGCTTGAGCACTGGCCGGCCCTATAGCAAAACCGCTAGCTCCAATAATCGCAAGGACAAGCGCACTAACCAGAGTGGCCAATAGCCACTCTCTTTGTTCTGTATGCTTTTGCTCGCGAAGCCTGCACATAAAACAATTATCCTTTAATTTCAAAAATTAGGCAGAATCTACCAAAATCAGAACCACTTTAGTGTGTGGTTCTGGGCCTAACTTTACTTTCAATGGCTTGGACCACCAACAGTATCGTTACACGAAGCAACCCTGCTATCAATCGATAGGTCTATAGCCGACATTGCTCGAGCCAGCCCGTCGGTGTAAGCCTGCGAGTCGAACCTGGTCACTTCTGCCATTGCTTCGTGGTCTGCATCATAATCGCCGCTGCGAACACGAAAATAATCTGGCCCCTCTGCTAACAGGTCTTTGAAATTGTAGGCCCATTTTCCAGCGCAACCCAAGACACAAGCATAGGGCAATAGGCGACCAAAAATAGAAGGATCTTCTCTAGCAATGCGCTCAAACTGTGCCCGGTCACCGCAGTTGACGAAATCACGAAAGGCCTGAGCTTGTTTTAGAGCAATCACTCCTTTGGCTGTGCGTTTGGGCATAACAGCACTGGCTAGAATAATCATTAGGCCAGATATGGCAAAACCCAGCCCATAGTTTTCATAGAGGTCGCCAGCAAGAATACCTTTGCTGAGAATTATCGCTCCCACAGCCAAAACCATAGTACCGACAACAACAAAAATATCGCGATCTTTGTAGGGCAAGCGAGCGAAATACTGATCTCGCAGCAATAATTGATAAACCAAACGCCTCATTTCGCCTTGAAAAATGCTAGTCTGTCCGCGTAAAACGGACAAATAGGTTTGGTCATTAGCTACAAACATGCTCGAGAGAAGCAAAACTTCATGAGCTTTTAAACGCTCAGGGTCAGGGCTTGCAGCCTTCTTAAACTGATAATCTCTATTGCCATGGCCGACCAAGCCACCATAAGGCACCTCAGTGATAATCAAATAACCACGAGCTGCCAAATCGAACAAAGTAGCGGTAAGATCGGAACGATCGCAGTGCTCGTCGATTAGTGTTCCCAACTCGGCCGGTGTCAGCTCACTAGGTGGCATCCAGCTGGAAGCAGCCGGAACTCTAAGCGGATCTCGACCAAGTGTAAGCCACAATAAGAGTAGTAAAACCGATGTAATGGCTGGAATAATAAAACTTGATTTGCAATAGAGCATGGCGAAATAGAGTTTGTCAAACGCAGACGGGGGGCTGAGTGAGCCCGGGGGGAAAGTTACAACACAAGAAAAATCTTGACCTGAAGTTACATGATTTGCAGAAAACTGAATAGTGTCTCCCACAATCTTGCCTTGGCTGCGCCCTTTGGCGCCGCTGTGGCCGAGATAAGACAGGGTCTTAACGGCAGAAAGATTGACCTTGGGCGGACAGTGCAAAACTACCTTTAAACCGTCGATTGGGCAAGGCAATTCGGTGCCAAGGCAACTCCAAAACAGCTCTGCTTTACCGCCGTAGAAGTTGACAGCATTGCTAGCCTCGTACTGAATACGAAAAACATGCTTTCCACTGAGGGTTGTTTTATTGTCACCAATCTGTAGAACGGCATAGCCACCCATAATCTTGCAGTTATAAGGCATAGGCTTGTCACCATCCGTAACAGATAGTGGCAGTATTTTCAGCCGTTCATTTGTATCATGGCGTTCGTAGCGCAAGGGGATGCGCCGGTAAAGCGCAGGTCGCACGCCCCCTTCGAAATCAAATTGAACGGTTTCAGTGACCTTAAGCAAGCCATTATTGGCTAAAACTAAATCGACTCGAAAGTCCTTAATTCTCTCAGCTCGCGCATTTTGCCAGGGGAAGAAAAAGGCCAAGGAGAGCAATACACTAAACAGCAGCTTAAACAAGCTAAAATGCACATCCTCCCCCCCGTAAAGTTAGGGCTATTATAGATGCTTTGACAGCAATGAATTTCAAGAGGCCTTAGCCAAAGCTTTACTGATGACGACTCATGATAACCGGAGTAAATGACTAGTATTGTCGATTTCCAGCGAAAAAGACGCAAATGCTTGACCAATCTAGCATTCTCGCTACTGCTCGTTGCTGGTCTTTACTGGCCTTCTTCTTGCCGAGCTGCCGAGAATGAAGTAAAAAATTCTAGCAATACTGATCACTTTTTACGTTGCTACAACGAAGCACTGAAAGCCGCCCAGTCAAGGCGCTGGCAAGTAGCGCTCGAATTCAACACAGCAGCATTGCACGAAGCTAATCAAGCCAGTTCAAAGCGCAGCCGCTATCTGCAAGCTCGGCTGCTGCAAGGCCTACTGTTCAATCGCATGGACAAACCTCAAAAAGCTTTCGAGACCCTGAGCGACCTGATAAAACCGCTCACAGCGCAGTACGGCAAAGGCAGCATTGAAGTTGCTAACGCATTTTCTGAACTGGCAGAAGCAGAACTAGCCTTGGGTCAAAACAAGAATGCTGAACAAAATGCCCGCACAGCAATTGGCATTTTTGAAGGCCTGAGCAAAGACAAAGACGAAGACAAAAACAAAGAAAGAAGAGATAGCGAAAGAGATCTAGGGTTCGGCTTCTCCCGCCTAGCGAGGGCGCTCTCCAAACAAGGGTTTAATGAAGATGCTCGTGACTATTTTCTTCGAGCTCGAGGGGCACTAGCTAAAGAGCCCGGCTACAAAGAACAAGACCTTGCTGACGAGTTAAGACTCGAGGCAATGTTCTTTGGAAAAGTTGGTAGCAACAAAACAGCCACACAACTCTTCGAAAAAAGTTGCCAAATCAAAGAAACTCTGTCTGACCCAGAGCAACCAGCCCACTTGTCTGGCGAAGTAAAATTCACCTGGGAGCATGGTTCACCAAGAGCTCATGAAATTATCGATCACGAATTTCCCTTACGATACATCACAGCCAATCATGTACGCGTTGCGGTAACCGTAATCGATTTATGGGAATTGGCCTCAGTGCTGGTTTGCGTTACCAATTTAGACGATCACAGAAGGCCTGTCGGCCTAGGCACAGTCAACGCTTTTCATGCAATTGTAGATACGAAGAGCGGTCTGACAAAACAACTGGCACCACTTACTTATGTTGACCACAAAATAATCGATAGAATTCGCCGCGAACGAGGCATGTGGGATCTAACACAAGATCGGCCCTGGCTTGCCAACATTCAAAGAACGCGCAATATCCGAGGCCTAGTACCACCTTCCGGCCACGATCTATTCCGTGGACCAAATGTATTTGGAGTCTGGGGAGAATGGCCGGGAGTATCGCATACGGTGCCAACCCGAGTGTCGGTATATGCCTCAAGAGAAAACATTTTCAACCGCAACGAAGACGACGATATTGATACAGAAGCTGGCCTGATTCGCAATGAGGGGGCAAAGCATGCAGGTTTAGCCACTATCGCCTTAGAACCCATGGAATCGCGCACCGGTGAAACCTTCTATATCTATCCCCGCGGTGAAGACATATTAGTGCAAGTGGTGGTGGGCAATACTACTTTCGAGTTTCCGTTCCATTGTCGCAAGCGCCGCATACCTTAGAATCTAAGTAACTTAAATTCTGATGCGTTAGCTGCTAGCCAAACACTGGGTAAAGCCTTCGACGTAAGTTGGATAAGCAAGCTCGATATCAAGATCGGCTAAAATTTTTGCGGCACAGATCTGGCGATTGCCTCTCAGGCTAGGGTTAACGTCGCTAAGGGGTACGGCCTGCGGCAAGGGCAAAGAAAGCTTCTGGCAGAGCCATTCAACAACCTCTAAATGGGTCGTTGGTTTGAGATCACCAACAACATAAGTTTGCCGTGATAGAAGTGATTGAGAAAAGAGAGCTTTTGCAATTATTGCGGCAAGGTCATCTAAATGAATGCGCGATACATAGTTTAAGCCGTCTCCAGGCAGACGATAAGAGCCGCTAAGAAGACGCCGATGCAATCCGCTATTGGCATTATAAAGCCCTGGTGCTCTAAGCACTATTGATTTTGCTGCCCAGATTTTCTCAGCATTGAGCCTGACTGATGCGCGTGGGTCATCTTCATCAACAGCACTGCTCTCGTCAATCAACCCCTCAGTTCTGCCATAAACACCAGTGCTTGAAATATAGGCAACGGCCCTCGGTTGAGCAGCAAATACAATATCGCTAAAAACTTGATCTGAATTACCATCGGGCGGAAAGGAGACAAGCACATAAGCATCACGGCAGACTGCAGCCAGAGACTCTTGCCATAGTTCCTGCTGACCAATCAGAATAGGCTTAATACCTAAATTAGACAGCACCGCCCCAGAGCCACTGCGAGTCGTGCCCCACACTTCAAGGGCCGCATCAGGAGCAAGAAAGTTAACAAGGGCTCGAGCAGTTTGACCAACACCGAGCAAAACAATTTTAACTTTGTCAACACCGCTCATTTTTTCGTATCAAGAGCAAGCTCGCTGGCAGCTTCCTCAAACGTTACGCGCATGCGTTGACAATAATGCAAGGCCATAAAGGCTTGATCTGGGCGCAGATGACCGCCATCAATAAACCTTTGGCAGGTGGTGGCAGCATCAATAGTCAATTGATCTAGTTTACTCGAAGCCAAAAGCACCTTAACAACATTGGCACCACCAGTAGCATCAACCTTAGTCGCAGCTTCGATATCAGCATCGGAGAGCATGCCAGCTTGCCTTAACAAGGCAACAATCTTACGAATTTCTTCGATATCAATCTTTTCGGCTTGTGCAGATGGCACTGGCTGTCCAGCGAGGCTCAACTCCCTATGCAGGCTGTCGACAGCCTCTGGCATGGTCATAGCGCCAGCATGCATTGCTTCTTGCATGCGCAAACCGGCTTTCAATTGCGTGGCCGTAATAATACCCGCCATAACCAGCACTTGCCCTAGTTGAGGTTTAACCCTAACGATAGCTTCGTTAGTAGCAGTTGACTGAATATTCTCTGGCTCAACATAACCGCCCCGTTGGTGGGCACGCCGCACAGCCTCAGCGGCCTTCATAGCCGAAAGTGTACCTTGGCTAACTAGCGCTTGCACCTGCAAAGCAGCATCAATAGTCGAACTTGGCACCAGTCCTGCTTCAACCAAGAAGGTTCCGAGCATCACCACCGGTCGTTTCTTTATCAAGTCTGGGTGGGGCAACATGCCCAAATTGCCATATGGATCCGTCGGCATCGCTGCTCCGCTAGGCCCGTAAGATAATGGCACTGTCGAGGCAGTACTGAGAGACTCTCCAGGCACCTGCTGTGGTGGCACAGCATAATTGGGTGGATATCCCGGTGGATAGTTTTGGCCAAAAGCATTTGGATACTGATAATTGGGCGGATAATTGGGTTGCCCAGCCGGCACACCAGGATATTGCCCAGGATAATTCTGGGGATAATTGGCAGGATAGTTAGAAGGATGATTCGGGGGTAAATTAGTCGGGTAATTCTGCACATTACCAGGCACATTCGGATATTGAGGTGGATAATTCGCAGGCATATTGGGAGGATAGCCAGGTTGCCCGACTGGCACAATGTGCTCACCAGTCTGAGTAAATTGACCGCTGGGCGGATAAGGCTGCTGAAAATTAGGCGGGTAATTTTGAGCATTACCAGGCACTGCTGTATATTGCCCAGAAGCTTGCCCCGGAGCAGGCGCTTGAGCTGGAACCTGACCAGAATTTGCTAGTTGGCTGGCAGCAGCGGCAGGGGTGATAGAAGAGTCTAGCGGTCCAACAGTAGAAGGATTCTCAGAAGCAGCACTGGCACTAGTGCTAGTACTAGAATTTCCAGCACTAATGGTGACATTAGTAGGCTCAATCATGAATTCGGAAGTCTGAGTTTTGTTAGCAGAACCCGATTTTTCAAAAGCTGGCTCTGCGGTATAGAAATCATCGCCAGCTAAATGGGCCGGATAGGAACTTGGTGAAGAGTCTTGCGAGGATTGAGGTGAAAGTTCAGGTGAGGGTTCTAACGAGAAACCAGCATTGGAGCTAAAATCAGTCGCCTCGTAAAACGATGCCGGTCTCTGGCCAGTACTAGATTCATGGCTAGATTCAGCGCTAGAAGTTGCTGCAGAACTAGCACCAACGGCCGCCCCACTAGAGGAGAAGGTCGATGGCCTCGAATTGGGATCAAAAATATTGGGTCCATCAGAGGGTAACGAGAGTGTGAGCACGTCATAAAGCAGCTCTACATCACCGAAGCCAGTGCTCCACATCACTCTAGACTTGCTGCCATCGCCTTCGTAAAGGGTCCAGACAGGCTCGCCGCTGCCACCCAGCTCCACTCTTACGGTTAAACTAAAGGGCATCTTCAGGTTTTCAGAGCGCCAAGGCTGCTCAACCGTGCATGAGCGCGACTTAGAAGCTGCTGCTAAAAGATTGCGCACATCAGCCAATCGAGGCGTGCGCAGCAAGGGGTCAAGGCGAACGTATTTCTTCGGGCGGTACATCGAGCACCTTTATCTTAATTATGATGAGTCAAGATTATCAATGAATTGCAGGCAAGGATCAAGATCACTCCTTAATTGCGGGCGTAATAAGCAGCAGGACCCTTATCAGACGGTCGATATATTGTAATTACATCAGACCAGTCGCCCAGCGGCCGCCCCGAGATATCAAGAGCCCGGGTTTTGATTTCATAATACCCGTTGCTTTGATGATAACTCGTCGGCAACTCAATCAAACCTTGCACATGAGCACTTTCAAAACGCTGAGCTTCAACTGAATCGCCCGCTCGTTGGTCAAAAGCAAGAAAGTTATCGAAGGATTCATTGACACGAGAAATAACCAGTTGCATTCTGGCAGCTCGCGGAATATTAGAAGCATCGAATTTGAGCTTGACTGGCTCCCGCCCCACAAGGTAATCGCCAGAGGCTCGCGCCTTGAGATTCTCCATGCTCAGGCTTGGCATCATACAGACGTCGTTAATCAAGCGTACATTCTTCACCGCTAGGTGACTTGCCCCAGAGAATACAAGTTTTATTCGGCGAATATTTTCTCTGCCATACCAGCGCCAGTAGTGCGAAACGTGGATATTTATATGAGCCCATCGCAACTTCAATTGACCATCTGGATCGCGATCACTGCTATCAGGTGCAGGTTTTCCAGGCGGCAGAGAAATCAATTGCACAATTTGAGGTTCACCGACAAAAGGCATACCAGGCATAAGATCATCAAATTGAACGGATGCAGCGTAGACCTTAAAACTAGGCTGTAGAGCAACATCAAAGCTAAGGTAGTCAGAGCCGAGTGGATTAACCTCAAGGCCCTCAATCAGAATACCGCCAATCTTATCTATTTCAGCGAGGGCAAGAGCGTTTTCCTTACCATTAAGCGATGCCATGGAACGAGCTTTTTGACCAGGCAGAGGAGAAAACGCTCCAAGCCTTGGTTTCGCAGCAAGCTCCAAGGTAAGCGGCGACCCAGTATTGCTTGATGGCACAGGCACATGCTTTACCAATTTAAAGCTCTTGTCTTTAACAGACCAGACGTAAGGACCAACCGCTTCATTGCTAGCTAGAACTTGCTTGAAGCGAGTACTATTAATTGGTTCTTCAGGACCAGCAACACTACTATGAAAGGTCAAAAGCTTGTCAGATATTGACTTTTGCCTAAATGGTGGGTCAAATAATTCCCGGTAACACAAGCCAAATAGCAAGATGTGCGCCGCGCCGAGATTCTTGGGAATACCCAAAACAATTACTGGTTTTTCTTGCGACTCAGCCAGCTGAGCCGATTGAGCCATCAAGGCTCTAACCTGGCTACCGCCGTCAACCCAACTAGCAGTAACGGCAAAACTAATAAAAGCAAATACTAGAGCTAAAGCCGAGAAAACAGTGGTCAAAGCAATACCGAGGAAAGCCTCAACTCCTTGCGATAAAACCATAGAAACCGCCTGTGCTTGCTTTCTATCGACCACCTTTGGGGCAAATACCAGCAAAGGAAGGAAAAGAGCCATAGGCAACGTAAAAAAGTAATAGACCCGCTGATTGTGGAGATCCTGATCGAGACCCCACAAACTATAGAGAGGCAGTAACGCCTGAAAAGTCATGATTGCAAGAAACAACAGTCCACGCCAGTTAAGCTGTTGAGTTACCAGGCGAACAATAAACAGACCCAAAATTGCAGCATAAAGAGACTCAATCACTAAATAGAAAACACTTGGGTCTGGAAAAATACAACTAGGCAGCGGAAAAACTAAACGCCAAAAAGTGATTGGATCAACCCAACGATAAAATAGCAGCGGCAGAAGAGCTTTACCCATATCGCCGCTATAACCACCGATTGGGTCCCCCAGCGCTATTGTTCTCACGACAAAATAGGGTAGAAGTAGAAGGAAATATGGCAGCGAAAATTTTAGCCAATGTTTGAAATTGCCTTTGGCATCAAGAACACCAGATTGGCAAACTAAAGGCAGGGCAGCTACCAAAATAGGGAGGCCCACGGCCGACTCTTTGCTCAGCAGCGATAGCACATAAAGAACTAAAGAGAAACAATAGAGCTTGATTGACTGCATCTTTTCAGAGGCCTGCCAGCTTTTAATCGCTAGATAAAAGGCCGGAAGGTAAAAGACCGCAGCCAATAGGTCGGCTCGACCAGAGATCCAACAGATGTCTTCACAGTGTAGTGGCGATGAGGCAAACAAAGCCGCTGCCGATAGAGCACAATAGAACGAACGACTTGAGCCAAAATCAGTAGTTAAGGCACGCACCGACATAAAGAAGAAGAGCGCCGCTAGCCAAGCCAAGATCAAGTTGGTGAGATAATACCCCCACGGCTTCAACCCATAAATTAGATAATCGCTTAGGTAAGTAAAACCAAGCAGGGGTCGATAAAAATCAAGGGCTGGTACACCTAAATAACTCTTGAAAAAATTATCAAAAAGCAGATGACTCTCGCCATTGATCACACGATAAGCAAACTGCACTTGCCAGGTATCGTCAGCCAGAAAATAACCGCTCAAACAATAACCATAGGCAATGGTAACGAGCAGCGCTAAGAAGGCGGCGGCAAAGCCTAAAGACTTATCAAATGAGTTTTTCAAAATTGTTTGATTTTCGTATGCTACTGTTGAGACCGTAAAATGCATGCATAACTTTTTACTATTACTTTAGATGGTCCTCTTTATTAACACAAATGGTGGTTATGACAGCGAGCAAAGTCAAGGGCATTTTAGTCAGCGAAAACGGCGGTCCCGAAGTTCTCAAGTATCAAGACCTTGAGATTAAGGCACCAGGCCCGGGTCAGGCTTTCGTCAAAATTGCCGCTTGTGGCGTCAACTTTATCGACATATATCAGCGCATCGGTCGCTACAGCGTGCCATTGCCTTACACCCCCGGCCTTGAAGGGGCGGGAGTGGTTGAGGCCATTGGCGAAAATGTTGATTGTGTGAAAATCGGCGACAGGGTAGCTTACAGCAGCACACTTGGGGCCTACGCCGAAGCTTCTTTAGTGACAGCCAGCGAACTAATTCCGCTGCCAGACGACCTATCATTTGAAGAGGGAGCAGCATTTCCTTTACAAGGAATGACCGCCCATTATTTGATCAATGATTTTCGCAAAGTAAAAGGCTCAGATACGGTCTTAGTTCATGCGGCAGCTGGCGGCATGGGTCAACTACTGGTGCAATGGCTGAAGCACCTCAAGGCGACAGTGATTGGCACGGTGTCTACTAGTGCCAAAGCTGACATTGCCAGAGCTTGCGGCGCTGACCATGTAATTGACTATAGCAGCGCTGACTTTGTTGCAGAAGTTGCCAAAATTACAGGTGGTAAAGGTTGTGAAATGGTCATAGATGGCGTGGGCAAATCGACCTTTGCCGGTTCACTTGAAGCGGTGGCAAGCCATGGCCACGTAGTGCTTTTCGGCTCTGCCAGTGGCCCAGCAGAACCAATTGCGCCAAACTCTCTACAGAAGCGCTCGATCACCATATCTGGTGGCAGCCTCTTCAACCACTTAAACGACAGAGACGAGCTATTGACGAGAGCAAGCGACGTGCTACACGCCATCAAAGTTGGCTGGCTCAAGCTAAACATCGAAGAAGTAATCAGTCTTTCTCAAGCAAGCAAGGCTCACGAATTACTTGAGAGCAGAAAATCTACCGGCAAAATCATACTGTCGACAACTAAATAATCAGGTAATAGAAATGCTAGCAAAAAAGACATTGGCTGTTGTGGGCGTAGGCAAATTAGGTGAAGCTTTAATTTCAGGCCTATTAAAAAACAGCTCACTGGCAGCTGAAGATATCACCGGTAGTGTTGGCAAAATGACCTCGGTAGAGAGAGTCGAGAAAAAACTCGGCATTAAAGTCTCGCAAAACAACATAGAAACAGTCGCGGGCAAAGACATTATTTTGCTAGCAGTAAAGCCACAAAATATGGACCGGGTGCTAAAAGAACTGAAAGAGACAATTACGCCAAACCAATTAGTAATTTCGGTGGCGGCTTCAGTCACTTCATCGTTTGTGCAAGAGCGGCTCAAAGAAGGGGTACCCGTAGTGCGGGCCATGCCCAACACACCTTCGGTGATTAATGCCGGTATGGCTGGCCTCTGCGCGGGCATACACGCCAACGCTGAACAGATTGCAGTAGCAGAGGCAATCTTCAAATGTGTGGGCGAGACTGTTTTTGTTGACGAATCACTAATGGATGCAGTAACTGCCCTGTCTGCCAGCGGTCCAGCTTACCTATATGTAGTAGTCGAATCACTGGCCGAAGCTGGCGTTAAGCTTGGCATTCCGCGCGAAACGGCGACTTTACTAGCGGCACAAACAATGTTTGGTGCCGCAAAAATGGTGCTCGATTCAAAAGCTCACCCAGCTATGCTCAAAGACACAGTCACCACTCCAGCTGGCTGCACCATCGATGGACTGATGGAGCTCGAAGAAGGCAAGCTAAGAGTAACTCTAATCAAAGCTGTTGTAAAAGCAGCAGAAAGAGCACGAGAGCTAGTCAACAGCCAGACTCAGACTTATAAATAAACAGCTTATTGAACGCCTAACTAAACTATGAAACTATCAACTCACAGTTAGGCATATCTTTTTTCAAGGTCTCTAAGGCCAACTCGTTTAAATTGGTGCCGGTGATCGAGAGCTTCTTGAGCTTGCTCAGTGAAATTAAGGCCGGTACACATTGCTCGTCAATAGAAGTGCGATCAAGCCAGAGTTTTTCTAACTTTGCCAAAGATTTGAGATTGACGACACCAGTGCTACCAATAGTGGTGCCAGACAAATCTAACTCTCGAATTGAACCAAGCCCACCCAATTTGCTCAAATCATCGTCACTAACTTTGGCGTCGCTAGCATCAACAGAGTAGATGGCATCAGAAGGAAATGCACTTAAAAACGAAAGGTCGACGCGAATGTCTTTAGCCAACTCTAGTTGCACCCTTTTACCTTTAGGTAATTCTATCGAGCCTTTAGCCTGACAATAGTCTTCCCAATATTCAGAATCGTCTTCAGACTCAACGAAGAGCTCACCCAAATAATAGTCGCGCGGCAAATCGACTTTAGTCGTCTTCACAGCTTTACTACCTGTGTCTATATTGTTGGCAGCTGGAATAAATGATGGCGGATCAGGCCTGCCGCCAGCAGTGACAATCAAACCTGCGGTAACTGCAGCAGCCAAAAGTAATTCTATGCCAAGGCGAGAAAAATCAATGTCAAGACGAGTGGCCCCAGCGCTCAGAGCCGGCGGCTGATTGATCGGGGCAAAAACTGATGGCTTTTCAACTGCACCGAATTCTTTCCATGGTGGATAAATTCCTATCATCACCATGGCCATTACGCCAAGCCAGAGGTTTTTCCGTTGTTTATCGTTCATCGTATGTCGTTAATCTCTTGAGATCGCCTTTTACACGTTTACTTCTCAGCTACTTGTAAGGAAGTAACTAACTAAGTTTATCTTAGCGTGATTGATCTACACTATTGTCCAACGTCTAGCGAGGGCAAAATGATGTGGGAACGTTACAACCTAATGGCTCAAAATGCCATGAATCAAGGCAAACCCCAAGAAGCTGAGGATTTGTTTCGCAGTGCTATTGCCGAAGCAGAGAAACTTGATGCTAAAGATCCCAAGTTGGCTAACTCACTGAACAATCTAGCCAATTGCCTTCGTAACCAAGGCAAATATCCGGAAGCAGAACAAAACTATAAACGAGCCCTAGAAGTGAGACAGAAAGTCCTCGGGCCTCTTCACACCGACCTGATTGGCATTTACGAAAACTACGCAAAAATGCTAAGAGCAGCTGGCAGAGAGGCAGAAGCAACAAAAATGGATAGCCATGCTCGCGCTATCTTCATGAAAAAGTAAGTAAGTCAGTCAGTAAGGATCAACTCATGACGCTCCCAGAACGTTCGCCTGAATGCGACAACTATTTAGCTGGTTTCGGCAATCACTTTATATCTGAGGCCGAAAAAGGTGCTGTTCCCCACGGCCAAAATTCGCCGCAAAAAGCTCCCCTCGGGCTATACGCCGAACAATTGAGCGGTAGTTCATTCGTCATGGCTAGACACGAGAATTTTAGAAGCTGGCTCTACCGCCTTAGACCTTCCGTGATGCATTCACCGTTTGTCCGTATAGCTAATCAATCTATTCGCAGCCGGCCTTTTAACGAAATCGAGGCCTCGCCTAATCAGATGCGCTGGGATGCTTTTGCTCTACCTGAAATGTATGAAAAAGTCGACTTTATCGATGGCGTCAAAACCATTGCTGGCAATGGAGACTCTGCCAGCCTGAGGGGCTCGGCCATTCATGTTTATTGCGCCAACAGCGATATGAATGATCGCTTTTTCTACAACAGTGACGGCGATTTTCTCGTCGTACCAGAAAAAGGCAGACTAAAATTTGCCACCGAATTCGGTACTATAGATCTAGCACCGGGCGAAATAGCGGTCATTCCTCGCGGCATCAAATTTCAAGTATCTCTACCTGACAAGTCAGCACGCGGATACATCCTCGAAAATTATGGCCCGCCCTTTAAGCTACCTGGTCTAGGCCCAATTGGCTCAAACGGCCTAGCCAATAGCCGTGACTTCTTAGCACCCAAAGCTGCCTACGAAGATCGCGCCAGCGGTGAGGTTTCGTTTAAATTAACCAATAAGTTCAACGGTAACCTCTGGCAAGCCGAAATTTCTCACTCGCCACTAGATGTGGTGGGATGGCACGGCAACTACTATCCCTACAAATATGACCTCGCCCTTTTCAATGTCATCAACACTGTCAGCTTTGATCATCCCGATCCATCAATATTCACGGTGCTTACTTCACCTTCCGAACTACCCGGTACAGCCAATGTTGACTTCGTTATATTCCCACCTCGCTGGATGGTGGCTGAGCATACGTTCAGACCGCCTTACTATCACCGTAACATCATGAGCGAATACATGGGTCTAATATTTGGTGTCTACGATGCCAAAGAAGAAGGCTTCGTGCCCGGTGGTGGTTCACTTCACAACACTCTCACAGCTCACGGACCAGACCAGGCGACATTCAACAAAGCTTCACAAGATGATTTAAAACCAATTTACCAGGGTAATACCATGGCATTCATGTTTGAGAGTTCTCTTGTCTATGCTCCAACCAAGCTCTCAATGGAAACCACTCACTTACAAAAGAACTATCAAAACTGTTGGCAAGGTTTAAATTCAAATTTTTCTCTAGATAAGAGCTAAATCTGCAATTTGTGGCATAAAGAACTAAGGCGTTCAGGACTTTACTGAGGAAACCATGAATAAATTACCGCCAAAGAGGCCAAATGAAGAACCAAGTAACTTTGGCTCTAGGCGTCTTCGTCTACCCAGTGAGCCCTCTTGCCCATCTCTGAGCAAGGTTAAAAGCCTATTGGAAGAAGCTCAAGGCAAGCGTGGCACCCTAATCGAAATGCCTTGGCCAGACTCGCCCTACAAGACTTTTATTTTGACCTGCCAGTGGGATGAGAGCCTAAAAGATCCAGTTTGGACCTTATATGAAGAGATCGAAGGTAACTCTAAGGTCGTCTGGACTCAACCATTTGCACCGCAAGACCTTGAATTCCTGTACGACATTCTATCGATGTCAGCGGGATCATCGGCCAAACTCGAAATTCCTGACGAACTCAAACCTAAAAACCAAGCAGAAGAAAGCTTTGCCGACGTCGACCTAGGTGGAATGCCAACAGGCATGCCAACTGGTGGCCCAGCTCTTACACCTGCTCTCGGTGGGGGTATGGGCGGTCTCGGCGGAGGCATGGGCGGAGGAATGGGCGGAGGCATGGCACCAATAGTTCCGCTAAACGCAATGCAACCAGCAGCTTCAGGGCAACCGCCACAAGGGGCAAATCAGCCGGGTTATCCCCAAAATCCTCTGTACGCGCAGCCTCCTGATGCCAATTCTTATACAAATATGCCTGTAGTGCAGCCCGGTGGTAACTATCAGGGAATGCCACCATTCAATCCGAACACACCTTATCCTTATCCGCAGCAACCTATGCAACAAATGCAGCCACAGCAACAAATGCAGCCACCGCAACAAATGCAGATGATGCCTCAGGGACAGCAAGGACTTCAAGGATATCCTCAAAATAGCCCATACCCACAGCAGCAACAACAGCCCATGAACTATGGGCAGCCTATGTCACAGCCGATGCCACAGCAGATGCAGCAGCAGTATCCCCAATCGACTCCTAGCTACACTCAGGAGATGATGGAGCCCAAAATTCCACTCGATTATCATCTAATGGATAAACGAGCCAACATATTACTGGGCACCATGTTGAAGGAAGCAGGCCTAATCAGCGATCCAACCTTAGAAGCAGCCCTAAAGTTACAAGAACTCGTGCGCGACGAAAAAATGAGTGTCGATAAAGCACCCGAAGTGCTCAAGCGACTGCATGCCATGGGTTCGTCTATTGACCAATACTTAACCAAAGGCGACTTTGACAAGTCCGCCGGAGCAGCAGCCTATGCCGCCGCCCCCAAACCAGCTGCTCCTGCAAGTAAACCAGCCCAATCAGGTCAAGGACAGGCTCAACCACAAGGCCAAGGGCGTGACTTAAAAGGGGCCTTCGACATTCTGCAAAAAGCCCAGCTTTTGACAGAAAGCGATCTTACAACTGCCATGAATGTGCGAAAGAAGCATGGCGGTGACATCGTTCAGATTTTAGAAGCAGCGGGTAAAGTGAACAGCAAAACAGTTGACGCCGCTGTAACGAGCTTACCTCTAATAAGAGAAGGCTTAATGAAAATCGAGCAAGTGATTATGGCACTCAATTATTGCGAGCGCATGCGCGTAAGTTTTGACGATGCTTTAGAAGAAATGGGTTGGCAGAATCCTCGCAAACTGCGCACTGATCTACCACTGTAAACTACCTAAAAAAGGTATCGTAGATTCATGGGCAAAAACATTCTTCTTTATGACGAAGACAAGCAGTTTTCTAGGCTTATGTCGTCGGTATTGGAAGGTCGTGGCCACAACGTCCTCAAAGCCGACTCCGAAGATACTAGTGGTGTTTTGCGGCGAGAAGATCTTGACTTGATTATTCTGGCTGGTCCGCTAAAGGAAACAGATCAAATAACTTGGCTATCGAATCTTAGAGCTCAAGGCAATTCAGCCAAAGTAATTTTGATAGCTCAAGACCAAGCTCATTTCGATACACTCAAGCCCAAGGTGACTGCTGATTTGTCGGTATCGCTGATGGTGCACAAGCCATTAATTCCTTATATATTTGGCGCCCAGGTCGACAATCAATTTGATGGCGACAAGTCTGAAGCTGCCAAACAGAAGATGAAAGACTTCGAAACCATGTTTTTGGCGCTGGTGACCAAATATGCACGGGTGCTGCCAAATCGTATTGCTGATCTCTCGCAAGCAATCGAAAAGGCAAAGGCTAATCCAACCAATGCCGAACTAATTGCCGAAGTGCAGGGTCTTGCCCATAAAATCAAGGGAACAGGTGGCTCGCTTGGCTTCAGACAAGTGTCTGACTATATGGACTTTATCGAAGAAGCAGCCATGGCTTTACCCAACAAATCCCAAGAAGAGCAAGCTATTGCCTGGGCTGAGCTAGATAGAAAATTGGTTGAAGCACAACTAGCCGGTGATGCTGAGTGTCAAGAAATCAATCAAGCTGTTAGTTCATCGGATGCAAAACAACAAGTACCTAACAATCCGGCGATGACTAGAATTCTTGTCGTCGACTCCGATAGCGATTTTCTCGACATTGTGCACGAACTGGGCAAACAGCGCCTAGTAGATATTATTCGTGCCACCAGCAGTAAAGACGCCATTGAAAAAGCTGTAGTCTATGCATTAGATGCAGCCTTGATCAACGTCACAGAAGAACATCCCGATGAGTCGTTCAGACTAGCACGAGATCTCAGAGAACTACCGGGTTTTGAGAATTTACCTCTGGCCTTTATTTCGGGACAACCACTGGTAAAGAATCGAGTAGAAGCGGCTCACGCTGGGGCTTCACTATATTTAGACAAGCCACTTGAATCGGACGTTTTAGAGAAAGCAGTACAGCACCTGGTCAATATTCGCCAAGGTGGCAGACCACGCATTCTCATTTGCGACGATGACGAATTCTTCTGCAACACGATGGCACTGGTGCTGCGCAACGAAGGCATGATCGTACGCATCATCAATGATCCATCACAAATTCTAGAAACAATGCAAGAATACCCGCCAGAGCTATTGCTGCTCGACGTCATGATGCCTGCCATCACTGGCTTTGAAGTTTGCCGCATGCTCAGGCAGATTCCCCGCTGGCAAGATCTACCAATTATTTTCCTCACGGGTCAAGTCGGCGTAGAAGCTAGATTAGAGGCATTTCGCTCCGGTGGCGACGACTATCTACCCAAGCCAGTAGTCAACGAAGAACTGCTCACCAGAGTAAAAGTGCGACTTGATCGCGCTCGCATGCTCAAAGACCGCTCAGACAAAGACATGACTACAGGCCTGCTTCTTCGCCGAGCGTTCTCAGAACAATTGTCGGCTATTTTAGCTGAAGCACAAAGACTTAAAACCACATTTACGATCTGCTTGCTTGACGTAGATCACTTTAAAAAAGTCAATGACAGCTATGGTCACTTGGCTGGAGATAAAGTTTTAGCCGGCTTAGGCCAACTATTATCTAGACGTTTTCGCGTTGATGATTTGCGCGGCCGCTGGGGTGGTGAAGAATTTATTCTCGCCTTCAAGCGCGAAACTCTTAGCACTATGCACTTAGCTGTTCATCGCGTTTTAGACGAGTTTACAAAAATGAAGTTCACCGGCGACAAAGGCGAAGAATTTAGCGTCAGCTTCTCTGGTGGCATTGCTGAATATCCCAAAGACGGAGAGTCAGTCTTTGAGTTAGTGCAAGTGTCAGACCGACGGTTGTATTTAGCGAAGAAACGCGGTCGCAACCAAATTGTCTTAGATGACGTAGAGGCTCCTGAAGAAGACGCCCACGAATAAAACAAGAGCAACTATACGATCATCATTTACTGCTGTCCGCGATGCAACTCCAATACCTTATAGATTTTGTCGAGATTCTCGGCTGATGCTTCTTGCCGGCCATAACTGCCGCGATAGGTCTCGAAAACCCCATTGGTCGGAATAGCCATCTCGGTGAAGAGCAGCCATTTTGAACCTGGCTTTGGCATTTTATCAAGGCTGAACTTCCAAGCTTTGTCTGGCTCACCGTCTGACTTGTCATGAAACTCAAAGCGAACTGGCATCGCTCTATTCAGTTTAGGACCCTTCAATATTTTTTCAATTCTAAATTGAGCAATAGGCGGGTGATAAAAAGTAATGCTATCTGATTTATCGTATCCCCTATAGCTACAGATACCGATAAACTCAGAATATTTGAAGGCGTTCTCGTAAGTCAGCGCTTTCTTAGACTTAGTGTACTTCTCCTTTTCCAGGTCTGTAGGGGGAATAGCTTCAGGCCTATTCACCTTTACCTCATCTGCAGCCTTCTTCAATTCTTCAGCAGTATGAGGCCGCGAAAAAATCACAACTTTTTCGGCCTTTGTGGTCAGATCACGCAATTTAGCTGGCAAGAATCCAGCATCGACATCGGCTGTCACTAAGGCCTTCTTCAAAACCGGCACCGCTTCTTCTAGCCGACCAGCAGAAGCAAGGCACTGTCCATATTCGGCGAGTAAATGCGGTTTTGCCGCTGGTTCGAACTGAAAAATTTCTTCAAGGGCTGTGGTGGCTTGCTGCCAATCATTGGTATGCACGGCAGCGTTGTACAAACCGTAGTTGAGATCGCCGGCCTTGCTATCTAAACGAAGAGCGCTCTTGTAGGCAGATTCAGCTAGCGGCCACTGGCCTTCCTTAGCGGCACGAACAGCCTCTCGCACCTGACGAGTTAAAGTGATAGAACCATAGGCACCAACATCATCAACACTATCCACAGCATAAGCCGCATTATTCATACCAAAGACAAAAGAGCTAACCAAGCCAAAACTAAGACTTTGCCTGAACGTGCGCATCAAACTGACGACTGGCAAAAATTTGCCAGACCCACATTTGTTATTCATAAACACCCCTGGTCGGAAGTAGATATACTTTCATTGTCCATGTATTGACTACCTTGTAAAGACAAAGGCCAGCTCTTAGAAGGAACATCGGTGTTTTTGTTCACAAGAAAAAAGAGAGAAAGCAAAATGCCTCTCTCTCTTTTTGAATTTTCTCAATTTGTCTTGTCTAAATTGGTCTATTCGTCATCGTCATCATCAGCGTGTTTCTTCACTCCACCACCAGCAGATTTGGCGGGAGCACTTTGCTGCTGCAAAAGGCGATTCTGTTGAATTTGCTGCATTTGCCTCACTGCTGATTCATAGGCACCTTTGTAGCGATCACCACCAGGCAATTGCATAGCAATACCAAGCGCTCGCGAAGCACCACTGAAATCATTGGCGTTATAAAGCATCTGTCCAAGCTGCCCTTGAAAATCAGCATTACCTGGGTTACTTTGAGCCGCCTTGCGGTAGTGAGCTAGTGCTGGACCTTTCTTACCAGCAGCCACCAAGAGCCGAGCATAGTTGAAATGCAAGACCCCATCGTTTGGCTTCATCGCCAGCAATACATTATATTCACCTTCCGCTTCAGCATTGCGACCTAGGTCGGTATAGCACTTGAGCAGACTCATGTGAATCATCTCTTTGCGCCCCATGGTCATTCCCATTTGCGCACTAGCGCTCTGAATATTGACCGAGCTGACCAGCGAAAGCAGCGCTAGAGCGAAAGCAAATCTCGATGTAACCTTAAACGTCATTTTTGATAACCCCTTTCAAATGCTTGCTTACTGCTGACCGCGGTGAAGTTCAATGATCTTGTAGATCTTATCTAGATTGGCATCAGTGGCCTCTAAGCGACCAAAGTTACCGTGATAAGTCTCGAAAGCACCGTTGGTTGGAATAGCCATTTCGGTAAAGAGCAACCATTTACTGCCTTCCTTAGGCATTTTATCCGGACTGAATTTCCAATCTTTTGGTGGCTCATCACCGGTCTTATCGTGAAACTCAAAGCGAACGGGCATCTCTCTGTTGAGCTTAGGTCCACGCAAAAAAGTGTCTATGTGAAAACGAGCAACAGGCGGATGGTAGAAAGTAATAATGTCAGCCTTATCGTAGCCTTTGTAGGTACAGATACCAATAAATTCGCAGGCGCTATAAGCATTTTCTAGAGTGAGTGCGAAGTCTGACTTATCGCCCCGCACATCTTCACCGTGAACGAGTTCACGTGTTGGTGGTTTGTATTTGGTTACTTCTGCCACCATGCGATCTTTTTCTGCTTGAGTCAACTCGCGCTTTGGCACTTCTTTTACTGTCTCAGTTTTAACCATCAACTCCCGCAGCTTATCAGGCATATAATTGGCATCAGCATCAACAGTTAGCAATGCTTTCTTCAAAACCGGGATAGCTTCTTCAAGCCGACCAGAAGAAGCTAGACATTGTCCATACTCTGCTAAGAGGTGAGCTTTTGCAGAGGGATCAGCTTGAAAAATTGCCTCAAGAGCGACCGAGACTTGCTGCCAATCGCCAACCCTGGCGGCTGCATTATATAGACCGTAATAAAGATCTGTAGCTTTAGGATCTAAGCTAATCGCTCTTTGATAACCTTGCATGGCCGCTGGCCACTGACTCTGCTTTACTGCCCTAGCCGCCTCGCGGGCTTGGCGTGTGACAGTAATTGAGCCAAACAAACCAACGTCATCTAAGCTATCGACGGCAAAGGCCGGACTAAAAATACCTGCACCCACCGAAGTCATCAGCAGCGACAAACTGGAGGCAATCAGTGCCTTCTTTTTCAACATTGAGATCCTTTGCTTCATTTGCTTCTCGATCCTTGAGTTAGAGACCCTATTATGGGTTATCAGACGAACCTTAAATTGACTAGAACTTTCGTAGGCAACCATCCTATAAGCCAATTTTCCACTTTCCTTAGCTTTTATGCCACTTGACAGTGAAATATTTGGCAGATTTTATTACATCCTCTAATAGAAGTACCAATTGAGCCACGAAGAAGAAGGGCCAGATAGCCACCCTCAGCATATTTTAGGCAGTTCGGCAGTTAAAACACACAAGGAACATAGACCGATAATTGAGGAAAATTGTTTCCGATTGCAACCAATTTTTACTGGAAGCCTTCCGCTAACAATCGAAATAGTGCTCTCACCACACTCACCACTGCCAATTGAAGTCTATCGCGAGAGTCAATTGCTGATTAGGGCTGCCCCCAATAAAGATATAGGTTGCCCATACAATCGAGCCCCAGAAACTCAGTCAAGATGTAACAGGGGGAGGTTTTATATAGCCGCCCTAAAACTGGACACAACTATCTTCTATTTGGATTCACAAGCTATGACTGCAAGCATCGACAACCGGGCCATGCTGGGGGAACTTTTTTACAAGGCTGGCTTAATCAATATCTCCCAACTTTGCCAAGTTCTCTGCATCGCCCACAAGAATAGTCTGCCGGTCGGTCGAGTTCTCACAATGGTTGGACTGACTAAACATAAGACTATTGAAGACGCACTAAAACTGCAAAACTTAGTTAGGCAAAATGTTCTGGCCTACGAACTAGCGATTGAAGCACTGCGCCAAGTATCAGCAAGTAGAGCTGGGCTGGCCGCTGTTTTGCAAGATTTAGGTTGGCAAGGAAATGTCGATAGAGATGAAGAGAATCTGGGATCATTGTTGGTCGAAGCAGGAATTCTCACACAGAAAAGCATAGAAGATTCTCTTGGATTAAGTCGGCACATTGGTTTGCCTTTAGCCCGCGTACTGGTTTTGCAGGGTCTTGTCACAGCCAGCCTATTGGGCACAGCTCTGAGCGCCCAAACCTTGATTCGCTCAGGTAGAGCTGATAGAAACCAAACAATTAGAGCTTTGAGTTCGGCCAATAGCCTCACCATTAGCACAAATTCGAATTGCGACATCGCCCTGATTAACTCACGCGCACCATACATCCGCCTTGATGAGCTACTTTTACTAGCTGGCTTACTCTCAGATACCGACGTCAAAAAATTCATGCAGTTAGAAGAAAGTGACTGCCAGAGAACCTTAGGTGAAGAAATCGTTGAAAGCGGAATGTTCAGCTCAAGCTTGATAGCGGCCGCAGTGCGTTTGCAAACAATGATGGCCAAACACCAAGTAACGCCAGATAGGGCGGCCCGTGCTCTCAAATTAGTTTTCAGCAAGAATATATCGCTGACCAAAGCATTGAAAGAAATTTTGCGTGAAAGCGATCCCTATGACGGCAACATTACTCTCTACCACTTGCTACGTCTATCAGGCCTCGTCACTGCCTATGATATCAGGCGACTGGGTCACCTACCGGCACATCCTGAAGGTGGCACTGGCTCACTAGAAGAAAGACTAATAAAGACAGGCATAGTAAACCGCTCAGCCTTAGATGCAGCAAAGCGCTGTTTGCTCCTGACACAAGAAGGATTTCTCACAGCCGAACAAGCAATGATTGTCTTGCACCACTGGTCGTGGAGCGGCGAAGGTCTCACCCGTGTGTTAGAAAAATTGCAATGGGCTGGCGGCAACCGCCTACTAACGCTCAAAGCCCAGGCTTTTGTCGGCTAGAATTTATCCTACCTAACTAATAACCCAAGCCAGGGCAAGCAGCTTCACCGTAATGTTTGTTTTCTTCAGTGGCAGAGAAACTGATTCTAGTGTTTCTTTTAGGGGATCAAACTTACCTGCAACCTCTTGAGCTTCAGCTTGAAACTGACTGGTGAGATGTTGCAGTTTACTGTTTAGGGTTTCAAGATTGTCTTCGGCACGGCCCACATCATCTCTCTGCTTTGCCACTTTACTAATACCGCGAGCGGCAGTAGTGGCTCTTCCAATTGTAGAAGAGCTAACACCTTTGCGCCCCATGAAAGCACCAAGAACAGTAGCCCCGATTGAAATAGCCGAATTTAACTCGTGCTGCCTAGCCTCAGCTTGTTCTACTTGTACTTTCTGCTCAGCTAAGCGGATGCGATCTTGCAAACCATTTATGCGAGCATAATATTTATCGCGCAACTTTGCCACCATCACATCGCGCTGTTCAAAAGCCATCTGTTGTAAGCGAATGCGAAAATCACGCTCGCTCTCACTGGGTTGGCTAACGGCACCAGTAGCAGCGCTACGCCAGAGCTTACATGGAAGACTTTCAACCAACCATGAGGCAAACTCTTTATTCCAATTTTTATAACTGCTTACTTGAGTTAGAGCAGCCACCGGTTCAGTGAAGGTGAAGCTCTTATCGGCGAGACTTTCTAACTTGGCCAAATCAACCTTAATTGACTTGGCCTTCGACCAATCAGCGGGCACCACAGAATCATTACATGGCACGAGAAAACACTTATTGACTGTATGATCAACGCCAAGTTTGCTATCAAGATAGCGCACAGTAGCAGCCGCCAGTAGAAAGGGGCGATAAACACCCTTTGGTTTATCCGAAAATGATGCCACCTCCGCTGGTATGAAAAGTTGGGCAATTTCGGGAGCGACCACAGGCTTCTTGCCTAGGCTTGGTGGTAATTCTGCTGAGCTTGAGCTACTCGTCGCTGCTGCTGATTGCGGTGTCAGCCCACTGCCAGAATCTCTAAGACTTTGACTAGAATTTTGACCAATCTCTGGAAGCGAAACCGCACCATTATTCATGGCTTTAATTGGGTCCATCAGGTCTTTGATCTGGCGACGATTTAAGGGGCCGCGCAGGTACGACATAGTGAATCGAGTTTTAAAAATCACTGGTGCATCTTCATGCACATTATTCATAAGAAAGACTCTGTCCCCAAGGCGACTGAGTGTCTCTGAAAGCGAATTAGTAGAGCTTGATGTGCCTGCACCAAACCCAGATCTACCACCCGCTTCTTGTGCCGATTGCAAGCCTTCCAGCACGCGCATCTTATCGCGCTCAGTTTGCAGCCGACCAATAAACCAAGTACCAGCATTTGACAAACCCTTATAGTCAATATCTACAGGGTTCTGGGTAGCGAGTACAATACCAAGGCCAAAAGCACGAGCCTGTTTCAACAGTGTAAGCAAGGGTGTTTTGCAAGGCGGATTAGCCACCGGCGGGAAATAGCCAAAGATTTCATCCATATATAGAAGCGCTCGCAAACTAGTTGTACCAGACTGTCTGCGCATCCAAGCCAGCACTTCATTAAGCAAAAGAGTAACAAAGAACATGCGTTCAGTATCGCCTAGGTGCGCTATTGAAAAAATGGAAACGCGTGGCTTGCCGCTCTTGCTATAAAGAAAACTATCTACATCTAAAGGTTCTCCTTTTAACCAAGCGTCAAATCCAGGAGCGGCAAGAATGTTGTTTATGCTTATGGACAACTCGAAGCGTTCTTTAGCTGGATAAAACGACTCTATGTCAAGAGCACCCACCCTAGTCATCGGCGGCTTCTGAATCAACTGAATCAACTCAGTAAGATCGACGTCTCGCGAATTCCTCCAACAATCGGCAATAATCGTAGATATAAGAATATGATCACGGTTGCGTAAAGAGTCAGAAGCATCGCCACGGCTGCCCAAGAGAGCCAGTATACAAGTGGCAGCCGACTGCACGCGCTCGCGCAGTAAATCGCCATCTTCCATAGTTTCATCATCTGGTTTTTTCAGAGAATTCAAAATTGATACGGCCAAACCAGAACTGGCTCCAGGTGTATAAATATTGAAATCGCAACTGGCTTTCAAGCGGGCAATGCGTTGGCCATCCTGACCTGACTTTTCCAGACCTTCTTTCCACAATTGAGCTTGCTTCTGGGCAAATTCTTCAATGCTCAAACCTTGGCGACGGGCGTCATCAACATTTACCCAAGGCTCAAAATCTTTGCCACTCAAACCAGGGAAGGTTAACAAGAGATTGGCAATGTCGCCTTTTGGATCAATAGCAATAATCGGTATACCGTCAATGGCTGCTTCTTCTAACAGGCCGAGGCAAAGGCCGGTTTTACCGCTACCAGTCATACCAATACAGACAGCATGAGTAACTAGGTCTTTAGACTCATACAAGACTGGCTCGGCCAAGCCATCTAAATTGACTGACAAGCCCGCTGAATTGACCGCTGTACCATTTAAATCATGCTTGTGACCGAGGTAGAACACTCCCAATTTTTCGAAATCAGACATAGCACTCCGTTGGCAAAAATCAATCAGATTTAAGTTTACCCCCTAAAAACAAATTGGCCCCTGTCAACATGACATATGACCAATCTTGGCGCTGAGGCTCTGAGCAGGCTATACTTAACAACTTTGATAACGATTTTAAATGATGTAGAAGCAGCGGAAGGTTTAAGCAGTGAAAAATTCTTCTCAAGAGACAACAAATAGACTGTCTGCAGCAGGTAGAGCTAACGCTCTGATGATCTTGCTGGCAGCGATGTTTATTGCTCTGGCCTTCTGGTATCCACACTTCGCAGTCGGTGGCGCTAACTACAATGAACCGCCAACCCCAACCCCACCACCAGTTATCATCATCACCCCGCCCCAACAGCCATTTCGTCCACCAATTATCGTGCCCACCGACGTCACCTCACCCCAATTAGTGAATGGTCCAACATCGCTCATAATTGACGCGCCCACAGCTTTTGCTCTCAACGGCGTGCAACTAATTAGCGACAGTCAGTTTCCCAAAGGCGAAGCAGTCACCCAAACTTTTGATTGGATTACCGTGCTAGCTAGAGAAGGCGCACAATTCACCAAACCAAATAACTACACCTGCGATCTCAAATCCGGCGATATTTTGGTATCAGTAAAAAGCCCATCGAAGCTCGCCCTTGTCATAACACCATTAGGCACAATCGCTATTGGGGCCAACGGGGACGTTATGGTCTGCTACAACAACGGTGTCTTGCGAGTAATGAACTTTGACGGCGAAGGTAAAGCTATTAAAGTGCAGCTCGATAAAGGGCCCTTTGCTGGCGACGCAGATCCAACTGTTGTACTCGCCTGTGGCTATGAGCTAGTTGCTGGTCAAGAGAAAATCACTCGCTCCACTCTGCGCCCCAAAGACGGCATCGCCCGCCGCTATCAGAAAGTACTAGAAAACGGACACTTAGCGGTCTCTGAGTTTTCACTTGAAAGTGCTATCAGCAGCTGCGATATGTTAGTTGACTTGCAACAAAAAACTACCGGCGTGAAAGAGCGCCGCATTCTCTCAGACATGTCAAAGATGGCTGCAGTATTGAACTACAAAAATGGCTCACAAGGCTATACAGCTGAGAAGTAGTCAAACTGATAGTAAGTGCTCGAGTCAACTTATTAACACTTCTGCTGCTTGCCCTTCTTGTGTTTGCCTGCTTTGGCAATACTCTGGGCGTCTATTTTAACTGCGACGACTTCTTGCACCTGCCCTATCTTTATCGCCTCTTCAATGGCGAGCCAGAGCTATTTCTGACCAACTTTAGCGGTCCCTGGGTGGGTGAGCGCTCACTCTATTTATTCTTTAGACCAGTGACTGAACTCAGTTTAATGGTCGACTATTTTTTCAATCAGGCCATACCATTCGGCTATCACCTGAGCAATCTCCTTTGGCATACGGCCAATGCCTTCGTGCTATTTCTTTTCACCAAAGCGCTTTTAGAAAAGATAGAAGTTGGCGAAGGAAAAGACCGACTTACCATGGCCATTTTTGCCGCTGGGATATTTGCTGTCTTTCCCACCCACAGCGAGGCTGTTGCTTGGATTCTCGCCCGAGCTGACCTAGTTAGCACTTTCTTTCTCTTGCTCAGCTTATATTTTTTCGTAGTTGGCCAAAATAGCAAAAATAGCAAAAGTAGCCAAAGTAGCCAAAGTAAAAGGGTTGGCCAATTCACTCTTTTATCTCTAGCTGCCTTCTTCTGTTCTTTGCTCTCAAAAGAATCGGCCATTAGCCTACCGGTAATTGTCTTCGCCCTCTCCATAACGCTTTCGACAGCAGACAATAGAAAGCAAAAGCTAAGTCAAGCTGCCAAAGATATTGCACCATATTTAGTGGCCTTTGCAGCCTATTTAGTTTGGCGTTTTCTTGCCATAGGCAAACTAGTGGGGGGTTATGTCGGTTCAATTGGTCAGCGTTTATATGAAAACTACTTTGCTCGCTGGGTTTCATCAGGCTCTCTCTGGCAGCTGCTTCATCCCTTTAATCAAGGTATTTACGCAGAGAACCATGTTCTCCGCGTAATTCTCAGAGTGCTTTATGCCCTAGCCGGAATAATAGTGGTCGCTGGTATAGTTATCGATCAAAAATTAGCAAGCAGACAAAAACTGATCTACTTTGCCCTGGCATTCTTCACGGCCACCATGCTACCCAACTTTCAAGTCTGGGGTCTCTCCAGTTCGATGTCTGGCAGTCGCATTGCCTATCTTCCAAGCACTGCGCTTGCTCTAATAATCGTCTTTAGTATCTATATTGTTAGTCCAATTATATGGTCCGCAAAACTAGGGTCCGCAAAACTAGGAAGAATACTTAAAGCATCAAGCATTACAGTTCTTATTTCACTGACTATCACCTTCGCCACTGTTACCAACGGCAACAACATTGCCTGGCTCAATTCAGCCAAGAGCATTAGAGACCTAAAGAAAGACGTAGAAAAAGAGCTGGCCACCCTGGCTGTCGGTCAAAAGCTAGTACTCTTCAACTTACCATCCAGAGTTGACGGTGCCTTTACTTTCACCATGCGCCCTATGTTGGCAGGACTGTTTATTGCCCCGGTTTGGCCAGATAGTAAAAAAGACCAGAGCGCTGACATAGTTCCCCTCGACTATCACCCAAACTGGAGCATTTTTGTTAACCGCCAAGATTTTGAAACGATCATCAGGCAACCACAGCTGTATAAATTAGCAACCTATGACGCCGCTTTAGGAAAATTGGTGAAACCAGATCTGACTATTCCAGCAGAATTATCACCAGAATTATCAATGGATAGAGATAGTTCTCTTCCATCTTTATCTATGACTGTGGGTCAAGGAACCAAGAGTAGCTCTTATTATCTAAAACCGGAAGGGCCAGTTAAATCTATCAATCCACTGACCGTGGATTTTTTAGAACTTGATGTAAGAGTGACAAAGAAATCTCCACAGATATTCCCTCCAGCGCAATTTTCACAGACAAATAATAAAGCCTCGCTATTTGTCATTTGGAACAACAGACCAGCAGACCAAGAAGATCAAACAGAGCCACATTGGACAAGCGTGCCAGCCGACGGACAAGAACACAAAATCTTGGTTGAACTAGGGCCGTTGAAGCGTTGGCTTTTGAGCAAAGACGTTGACGAGATTAGGCTCGATGTTGCTACCGATGAATACGACTGGCAAATTGGCAAGCCAAAACTAATAGGTGCAAAAACAATTACTCCAAATCTTTCCACAACACACAACGAAGATAATTACGACCTAGCGCCACTTTCAGAAGACAGAAAAACAAAGAGCCCAAATCAACGGATAGCCAAAGAAGCAATTACTTTTGACTTTGACGCCAGCAAAACAATGGGCGACAAAGCAGGAGCGGCAGTACTAGTTGAAGTCTCAAAACCCTACGCTTCTTTCGAGCACTACAACTATCTAATGAGAGAGCGTTTGCCAAGCAAACATGCCTTACTGAGAGCTACGCTTAATAGTCTCAAAGGCAGTTTCACTCTTGAGACGAAGCCAATCTCGTCCGCCAATTCGAATGCTAGTGCCAATAATGAAACCGACATAGCAATCTATCAGGTGCACGTAGCGGCTTTAGATGACGCAGGACAGGTGGTAGGTACATTTAGTGATCCAGTCGCCATAAAATCAGCTTTACCCATTGCTATAAAGTGAGCACCATCAACTTGCTCTAGTTGCCGACGGTCAGCAAGGCAGCCAAGCTCTGAGCGCAAGTAACAAACTTCGCGGTGAAGTGAAGTGGTGAGCCGCTTTGAGGCAGCTACCGGATTGATTTGCAAATCGGCAGTATAGTCTTCTATCGAAATTGCGGAACCAAAATTATAGTGAGCGATACCATCTTCATAGGTAATTCCAACGGGAACAATTGGCACTTCAATGTTGTTTTGCTGGGCAGCAAAAGCAATGCGGGCGATACCTTTCTTAAATGGATGGGTGTGGCCGTCATAAAATACATTGCCTTCCGGAAAGATGACAAAGGGCTCGCCCTTTTTAAATTGCTGCATTACATGGCTAACAAAATCGAGCTTCGGATGGGCAGGAAAGGCACCAACTCGACTCAAGAGGAAGCCTTGCAGGCCCTGAAGTTCATTGGGTGACACCATAAAGTTAGCTGGTCTATCGATGATGCGGCCCAGAGTAGGACCATCCCAGCGCGATGAATGATTGGCAATACAAATAAATGGGCCAGTTGCCGGCAGATTTTCTTTGCCGCGAATATCGACCTTTTTAAAATGCAGAGCGATTACTAACTTGGCTAAAAGAGATAGAAGGAAGAAAGAGACTGGATCTTTGCAGTCTCTCATTGCTGCTTGCAGACGGGCCATTTGTGTTTGTTTAGACGACATAAATCCTCCTGGGCAAAAGCACAGGTTTAAATTGGTAAAAAACGAAAAACTCAATCTCGCACTAACATTCTTAGATTAGCTCTTTGCTAACCAAGTCGTTGGTGACAACGAACACTTGTGAGACTGTTTATACAGTTAATGTCATCCTAGTCTTCGCTGTCGTCACTAGATTCGTTATCTGCTCGGATGCTATTTATTACGCTTAGACCAACTCAAGGCTACATATACGGCCATCGAAACAAAGAAGCCAACAAACCAGCCGTAGTCGTAAAGTGGTTTAAATGTCGGCACAAAGGCCCCAACCCATGCCAGAGCACAGCCAGCAAAAGTAGCCAAGACTGCCACAACATTCCAGCCCGAACTATATTTATATGTGCCATCAGGCAAATACAAATCAGCTAACTCTAATTTAGTCTTACGCAAAATCCAATAGTCGGCAATGAGCACACCAGCAATTGAGCCAAGACCACCAGAGTAACCTTGCAACCAGACAAAAATATAGCCATGGGGGTCGGCAATCAAGCGCCAGGGCTGCATTAAAACACCCACAAGACCAGTGATTAGGCCCCCAACTTTGAAAGTGATAAAGCGGGGAAATGCATTGGCAAAGTCATTAGCCGGTGACACCACATTGGCCGCCACATTAACCGAGAGTGTAGCCAATGCCACAGTAAACATAGCAATAGCCACCACGGCTGGTTGATCAGCTCCAAGGCGGCCAAGTAGCTTAACAGGGTCCCAGAGCTGGTCCATAGCAACTGTTGGATAGATAACCACAGCAGCAGAAGTAATGATCACACCCATGGCTGAAAAAATGGCCATCGCAGTTGGCAAAGCAATAACTTGACCAATAGTCTGCTCTTTTTGCGAATGACCAAAGCGCGTAAAGTCTGGCATATTGAGCGAAAGCGTTGCCCAGAAGCCAATCATGCCTGTTAGTGAAGGAATGAATACAGCCCAAAACTCTGCAAATGTAGCGAACTTACTTTTCTCGTGAAGCAGATCGCCAACACCATGGGCGAGATTGACTGTCCAAACAAGAAGCACGAAAGTCATGATCAAGACAAAGGGCGCTGCCAGACTTTCAACCTTCTTCAAGCTATCCATGCCACGAAAAACAATCAATATGTTCAAACCCCAAAACAGAGCGAAAGACAACCATTCTGTTCCCATATAGTCAAAATAGGGGCCGCCTAAGAGATTGCGCCAGACACCAATTCCGATCAGTGCTCCGAACATAGTATTGAAAGCTTGGCCGCCAATCCAAGCCTGAATGCCAAACCAGCCACAGGCGACAATAGCCCGCATCAATGCCGGTAAATTCGAACCCATGGTGCCATAGGCCGCCCGAGCGAAAACCGGGAAGGGGATACCGTATTTGGTGCCTGGATGTGAGTTGAGCAAAATCGGCAAAAGCACGATGGTATTGCCGAGCAAAATAGTAAAAATAGACTGCCAAGCATTCATGCCATTGGCAATTAAACCAGACGACATCATATAAGTAGGGATGCAAGCCGACATGGCAAACCAGAGGGCAATATAGCTATAGGTGGACCAATTGCGATCAATTACTCTGACTGGTGCCAAGTCATGATTGTAAAAAGGACTCGATTTAATCTCAGTATCGTCGGCCAATTCGACACGGCCATCGCTGTGTTCGATAAGTCTGTGGCCTTCCGACTGAAATTGACTCATAAATAGCCTCAACTATGGGGGCAGTACTAGGGGCGGCCGGGGGCTACAATAGTAGCTCATAAGTGGTAGAACAGTAATTGAGACTATAAAGCCAATGTAAGCACGATCAATGGCTAATTGACGGTTATAAGAGGCGAGAATACATGAAAGCCACACAAGGGAAGAGTCCAGCAAGTAAAGTAAAGCCTGAAACTAAAGTCAATCAGACCAAAAGCAAAACTCAAAAGACAACCCCAAAGACGACCACAAGGAAAACCACAGCCGACCCACTATCTATGTGTCCAGTGGATGGCGCAGGCTGGTGTCCCTATCCATTTTCAGTAGCTCAACTGAAGAAAAGACTGAAAGCCAAAGCCCAGCAGACTTAGAGACAAATATCTTAAGCTCAATAATCTCAAGCCCAACAATCTCAAGCCCAACAATCTCAAGCCCAACAATCTTGAAGGAAAAAAACCTGCAAATTATCAGACGCATCTCAAGGCAGCCTTTAGTGTTCACCCTTACTATGATCGCCGCCACAAGCCCGCTCTGGCATGGCCCGCAGCCTGCTTGCGCCTACACCATTGAAGGCAAAATCGAACACCAAGAGGCCCTGCCATCGGTAGATAGTTCTATTCGCAAAGGGGCGCGTTTCAGCGCTGGGGCAGACCTAGAGGCTAACAACAACTGGGTAAAAGTGCCAGCCTGGCTGGCCGGCACCTGGAATGTTAACGAAGAAACCGCTGTTTTGAGAGAAGACTTTAAGACTGGCAGAATCGACCGCACCCCCTCAGTTTTTATGGCCCGCCAAGAGTTTACCTACGGTAGCCAGAAAGACCGCCAGGGTGGCATCTGGCACTATATCGGCGCGCCATACACGTCAAAAACAAGACTAACGGCCTACCAAGAGTTTCACCAAGTCAAAGAGAAACAGTTTCTCGTAGCGAATGAGACCAAAGTGCAGTTTCGCACACTGATGACAGTGGTTCGCGTAAGCAACCTCAATGGCCGCGTGGCAGATTCCTTTCAGCAAGAAAGTATCACAAGCTATCGCCCCTTAGAAGACGGCGTCATTGCCCTCGCTGCCTCGAACAAGACCTTCGATGCTAACGGCAGGGCCGTTTTTCAACAAAACAACGAAGCTCGCATCAGACGCTACAAGCACTTCAATGAGACCGACAAAAAGGACGGCAAGAACCTCAGAGAGCTGTTCTTGCAGTATCTTGAAGCCAATGGTTTATCGAACTTGATACCTTAATCTTTATTACCGTAATCAGGGCTTTTTGTAAGGCATGAATGAAAGGAAGGGCTTGCCTTCCCAGGCACCAACACTAACTGTGATGGGACCAACAGTATCAAATTGCAAGACAATAGTCTTACCCCGAGGGCCATTGAGAGCCCTCACGGACAGCAGCTTCGCCCCATAAATCCAGCTCCAATCAACAGAACAAACGGCCTCAGCCAGTTTCGGCATATCGCTCACGGGCTTGATTGCGCTGTCTATACTGAGTTCGTCGGCTATATTCATCTTGCTATCGCCTTCTTCAACAGATGCCGTCAGCAAAAGCCCGCGGCCATCGGCGAAGTTAAGGCCAAAGCTATGCAACGAACTGGCTGCTGTTGCTAAAGTGGCTCCTGCCAACTCACCGCTAATATTACTCACACTGGTTAAATTGGCCATTTTACTCATATCGCCTATAGTACTAGTGATTAGCCTTCACAAAATTGGAACTTTACGTGTCACGCCAAATTGGCCATACAAATAGGCTATAAATGATACCCTCTAGTTTTGCAGACTTAAACTAAACTAAATTGAAGCATTTTGACGTAATTATTATTGGCGCCGGTGGAGCTGGCATGATGTGCGGCAGTGTGGCCGGCAAACTTGGCCGTTCGGTGCTCCTGATCGACCACAACCAGAAAATCGGCCGCAAAATTCTCATATCTGGCGGCGGCCGGTGCAATTTCACAAACATTGGCACCAGACCAGAATCGTTTGTCAGCAATAATCCGCACTTTGCCAAGTCGGCCCTCTCTCGCTTCACCCCGGCCGACTTTATCAAGCTTGTGGAAAAGCACCGCATTCGCTATCACGAAAAGAAACTTGGTCAATTATTCTGCGACCACTCAGCTGAACAAATTGTCGACATGCTCATTGATGAATGCAATCAAGCCGACTGTCAATTTCAAACAGACACTGCGATTAAGTCTATTGCTAAAAGCAGCGATGAAAAAAACGGCCGCTTTACAGTCGATACCACAGCAGGAATGTACAGCTGTGACTCACTTGTAATCGCTACAGGTGGTCTCTCAATTCCCCAAATTGGTGCCACCGGCTTTGGTTACGAAGTAGCGCGCCAGTTTGGATTGAAAATTATACAGACAGCCGCAGCTCTCGATGGCTTTAGTTGGGGAGACTCTGATCTTGCCCGCTTCAGTGATCTAGCCGGACTTTCTCTTGACACAACCGTTTCTTGCAAGAAAGCCAGCTTTAGAGAAAATATTCTCTTCACTCACAACGGCCTAAGCGGCCCAGCTAGTCTGCAAATATCGCTCTATTGGTCACCTGGCGACAGCCTCAGTATTGACCTGATGCCAGAAGGCAACGCACTTGAAATACTGCAAGCGAGGAAGAAAGCTGGCAGCAAACAGGAAATTAAAAACGTATTGGGCGAGCTATTGCCAAAGCGCTTCGCCGAATATTTCACCCACTACTTAGATATTAACGGACCAATGAATACATTGCCCGACAAAAAACTGATACAGCTAGCAGGATCCCTGAATGGCTGGCAAGTAGCACCAGCCCGCACTGTGGGCTACAAGAAAGCTGAAGTAACACGCGGTGGCGTTGATACCAGTGAACTTTCGTCCAAAACAATGGAAGCCAAGAAAGTACCCGGCTTATACTTCATCGGCGAAGTGGTAGATGTAACAGGCATGCTCGGTGGCTACAATTTTCAGTGGGCTTGGGCCTCAGGTTTTGCTGCTGGTCAGGCCGTATAGAGAAGAGTGCGAAGTGAAAACCAGACTCTTTCAAATCGCTCTAATAGCTTTACTGACTCTGATACCACCAATTAGGCTGGCATACTTTTTGTTTACCAATGGCGAAAACTGCGCCAATAATGACGACATAACCTATCTAGAACAGTTCATTAGGATGACCAGTTCAGGCTACAACTGGCTCAATTACTTTGGCGATACCTTTGTCGACGGCCACTCCACGGCTTTCAATCAATTAGTTTTCAATTCATATGTTCAACTAGGGCAGCTCAATCAAAATCTTGGGGCTGCAATTGGAATTGGGCTTATTTCAATTAGGCTCGCGCTCTTCTTCGACATGATATTTAGTAAAACAAATAGACTGAGATGGTATTGCCTGCCACTATTGAGTGCCATTATTTTCGCACCAACAGGTGCATCAATACTTACCCAAGGATCTTTTGCCATCACCTGGCAATTGGCACTGACATTGGGAGCTACCGCACTTTGGGCCATATTCCGAAGATCGGCAAACTCGAACTCGTCTAATCCAGCGGGCACAAAGAAAATTGTCTTAGCCAGCACTTGTATTGTCTTAGGCTCATGGACAATTGCCACCACTCTAATAATAATTCCCATAGTTTGGTTCAGCGCTTGGCGCATGAGGATGTTGAACAAGCTATCTGTATTGTTCTTAGGCACAGCCAGCGCTCTAGCAATCTTTCCAGATCTGCTTTACCTTGAGCGCGGCGTGGGCACTTCGCGGCCCTTGGCTGAAGTGCTAAAGCCCTTAGATTTGACGATGTTTCTAAGTTCGCTCGGCCGCAACTTCGCCCCAGGAACAGCCTGGTATGTCGACCGCATTGCCCCAGCCGAAGTGTTTAGTCTTCTTGGTTTGGTACTACTGATTGCAATCTGTGCCCTGGCAAAAGTAATTACTGATGAGACCCATGCAAATGGCGACAACTCTAAATCGACTTTCCATAAATACTTTTATCCGTCACTAGCCATTGCCTCATTTGCCATTGGCAATTTGTTGCTTACGTCAATGGTAAGGCCTATAATTGCCCCCTGGTATGGCCAAATAAGTCTTTGGTTTTGGATTGGTTTAGTAGGCATGGCTGCAAGCTTGTTTGAGCTAAAGAGCTCTAACGAAAAGCTCGGGTCTGGAGCGAAGATTCTTGCTGCCACCACAGTCATTAGCATTGCTAGCTTCTGCCTATTTTCGCCAGGGTTTGAAGATAAAGAATTCTTTTTAGACAACCGTTCTCCGGCCTATCTATCAGCTCTACGCAACTACCAGACGCCACCACCACCGGGGCTGCTGCCACCATATAAATATGTACCTCTTAAACCGGAAAGACTGGCAAAAATACTTGAGCAATATCACCTGTCACCTTTTGGGAAGGAAGACACTGTTTTATTTCAAGGTGATTGTGTAGTACCTGGTTTGGTGCAATTTCGCAACAATGGCACACAAAACAGCGAGCTCTACTTCATGAGCCAAGACAAAAAAGGGATATTCACCGCTACCTATTACAAACGACTAAACCTCTGTTTGAGCGGCTCTATGGCCGCAACCTGGCATGTCAAAATACCAGACGATGCAAAAGTGGCTGAATTAACTACCGGGCTTTGGCAGTTAGATACCATCAACAAAATTCCCGATATAAAACCGAATGTGCTCAGTATTGAGGTAGATTCAAATCAGCCCCTCATCTACGAAATGCGCCCAGACGAGGAAACCAAAGTAAAGGTTGATCTGCTTGCCTACAAAGGTAAAGTCGTAACTATTATCTTTACTCACAAACAGAACAACCCGCGGACCACCGTGCTTGAAGTTCCGAAGGTGGAGATTGTGCGGGAGTAGCGCACCCGAATGAAGGAGAACATGCCTTGCCTGTTTTGTTTGGACTATGAAAGCAAGGCAATCACGTTAGAATTTCATTCCGAAAATCTAACAACAGACTCTCGTTAGAATTTCAATCCAAAAATCTAACAACAGACCCGCGTTAGAATTTCAATCCCAAAATCTAACAACAGACCCGCGTTAGAATTTCAATCCCAAAATCTAACCTCATTCAATTGAACCTTTTACCTTGTCACAGCGTTATTAAGAATACACGCTGCTTATGAGGTGCAATCATGACCTGTCATGGCGAAATTCTAAACTTTATCTCCGCCCTACCTACTGGTGCATGGTTTGCCACTCAACAACTGCTTAATCTTGGCACGAGAGAGGCTATAGACCAGTGCCTATATAGGTTGGTCAAATGTGGTTATCTCACGCGCATTGCTTGGGGGCTTTTCACACTGCGAACAAACGAGCAAAACTTTGAACCACTGGCGGTGGCAAGATTCAAAGCAGAAATCTTCAAAAAGAAGCTTGCTATTCACGGGCTCAATATAGCAAAGCGACTTGGCTTGGTTGCTCGCGCTCCAGACCAACAGCTCTACAGCGTACACGGTGTCAGCAGCTCCTTCCAATCGATGAAGCGAGAAATCAGACTAAAAAGCTACTCCCCACGAAAAATAGCCCTTGAAGATTCACCGATAGGCGAAGTCATAAGCGCACTCTGGTTTCTCGGTGAGAAAAACTGTGATAACTCAGCCGTGGCCAGAGCCTTGAGCACTCTCAAGCACGAAGGAGTCCGAGAACTTGTACAATCAGCCCATCGCATGCCAGGCTGGCTGACAAAGAAACTTCGCTTTAATATCGGCTATCAGCCGGGGTAAATTGTACAATTGCCTTAACTTACTTCTGTGCACTATAACGCAGCAAAGCAAAATCACCTTCGCTGTCAACAGTTTTGATACCGGCCATGTCTTTGAACAGTGGCATGTTCTTCACTTTCACTAAAATATATGCTTGAGGCACTTGCTTAAGCCTGATAGTAAGCAAGTCAAAATTGGTGATGTTTTCCACTTGCTTGCGTGCGTAAAAGGGCACACCGGGCTTGCGCATATCAAAGACAATAAGTGGGTCAGATGATTGACCTGCAAAATGAGCGAATTTAGGCAGTGGCCCTTCCCATTTATTTGAGAGCACAGGCAAAATGTGACCACTATGTACAACCAATAGAAATGCCGTTCCCACTGTCATTATCGTCAAGCCTGCAATCTTCCTACCCAGCTTGAATGACAATATGCTGAGCAAGACAACCACAGCCTGAGCTGAGCCGTAAGCAGAAATCAAAGCAATCAAACCTTCTGGTGCATCACGCAGACGCGCCGCCACTATTGGTGCAACCAAACTCGCAGCAGCATACACCAGCATCACGACAAGCAGAGGCAAGCCAAGCCTTTTGAAAGCCGATTGGCGACTCAAACAACGCTCAAATTCGCAGCCAACAAGAATTGCCAAAGCGGGGAAGGCTGGCAAAGTATAGGGAAGCAACTTCGAAACAGAAGCGCTAAAGAATACAAGTGTAATGGTCGCCCACAAAATACTATAAAGAGCCAAGCGACCGCTAACATCGAGAGCTTCTATATAGTTGCGCGAACGAGTAAGAAGGACGCGCAGTGAAGGAGGCAGCAATGACATTCCTGGCCCACTCATTAAGGATGATGATGCTGACGTATCAGAACCTGAAGTAAATCCAGAATCAAATCCAGACCCAGCGTTTCTCACCCCTCGTAACGCACTAAAATAAGCAGCCAACGCGGCAACTATTGCTTGAGGCAAATAGACTGTCCAAGGGAAAAATCCACCAAGCATGGCGAGCAAATGATAGTAAACCGGCTGTTTATGAGCATCTACAACAGCAGTGAAGCGTTGGAAGTTCTCTCTAATAATAAATTCTTGAAAATAAGCGCCCTTGGTAATGTAGATTTCAGTGACAAACCAAGGCAAGGCAATGACCGCAACAATCAATGCACCAATCAGGGGCTGATAAGACTTAAAAGCCGACCAGAGATCGCCTTTTATCGTGTGCCACGCTAACAAGATAGCCACAGGCAGAACCAGGCCAACCGGGCCCTTTGTCATTACAGCTAGGCCGATCAAGACATAACCAAGATAAAGGGCGCCCCGTCTTTTGAAATTTGACTGACTCGCGTGAAAGAAAGCCAACTGAGCGCCGGCACCAAAGAGCGAAAGCGGCATATCGGTAATCGCTTCGCGGGCAGTAAAAACAAATAGCGGGGCGCTCGCCAAAGTTAGCGAGCCAAATATGGCAGCCCGCAAAGATATGTAGCGCACCATTGTTAGATACGTGATCGCTACCAGCACAACAGCACAGGCCGCTCCGAAGAAGCGGGCGGCAAATTCGTTCACCCCAAATATCTGATAACAACCGGCCATAGCCCATATGCACAGAGGTGGTTTAGTGAAGCGCACGACATAGTTGAGCAGAGTGGTGATGTACTCACCGGTGACAATCATTTCGCGGGCCGGTTCGGCGTAAAGTGCTTCGTCAGGGTTAAAGAGGGGCAGATTGCCCAAGCCATTGAAGTAGACAAAGGCTGAAATTGCTGTCACCGCAAGGAGACCCAGCAAAATGCCAGGGCTGAGCGCCGGCCGGGCCTGGTGCTGCTCGTTTGATTTTTCTACTTGAATATCAGATGCCATATATCTCTTTGGTTCAACTTGCAGCATTATAGTTACACCTTGCGCTTGACAATTCAAGCGTAACGAGGCAACTCCCCGGAAAGCCGCTGGGACACGCTCATATTAAGAAGAACGTTAACTATGCTTACTATTCAAACAGCAGCCCCAAGAATATGTGAAGCTATGGTAATGTCAGATGCTTGTTTCCTTACGGGCTCTAGCATTCAGATCGAAAATCGTCCTAACTAACGCTAACTAACGTTTAGAAAAAAAGATTACAAAGAAGGTCAAATCATGGAAGTTTCACACCGCCTCAAATCTATTCCTCCCTATGTCTTTGCCGAAATGGACAAGAAGCGCCTTGCCGCTATCGCATCGGGAGTCGACGTAATCAATTTGGGTATCGGTGATCCTGACCAACCAACACCACGACACATTGTCGATGCCATGCACGAAGCGCTAGAGAAGCCAATCAACCATCACTATCCACCCTTCGGCGGCACCAAAGAATATAAAACCGCAGCTTGTGCTTGGATGAAAAAACGATTTGGCGTTGATATTGATCCAGCTACCGAAATCACTTCGATGATCGGCACCAAAGAAGGCTTGCATAACACCATTATGGCCTTCGTCGACAAGGGCGATATCAATATTATTCCAGACCCAGCCTATCCTGTTTATCGTACATCAACTATTTTGGCTGGTGGCGAGCCTTACTTCATGCCGCTGACACCAGAAAATAACTTCATTCCTGATTTAGACGCAATACCAGAGGCAGTGCTCAAAAAAGCCAAGCTTTTGATGTTCAACTATCCCAATAACCCTACGGGCGCAGTTGCCGACTTGGCCTTCTTTGAGAAAGCTGTAGCCTTCTGCAAAAAGCATAATATATTGCTTTGTCATGACCAAGCTTATTCCGAGATGACATACGATGGCTTCAAAGCGCCATCAATTTTGCAAGTCAAAGGCGCCAAAGATATCGCCATTGAACTGCACTCGTTGTCGAAGAGCTACAACATGACCGGCTGGAGAATTGGTTTTGCTGTAGGCAATGCTGAGGCAATTGCCGCCATTGCCAAAATCAAATCTAATATCGATACTGATATTTTCAGAGCCATTCAGTTTGCAGCCATCGCCGGATTCGAAGGCCCAACCGATCATATTCAATTCTGCAACAACCTCTATATTGAAAGACGCGATTTGGCCGTAGAGCGGCTCAATCAGCTAGGTTGGAACCTCAAGCCAATCAAAGGTACCTTCTACATCTGGCTGCCTACACCGGCTGGAATGTCCGCAGCTGATTTCAGTACTGTTATGCTAGAGAAAGCTGGCATTGTGGTTCCGCCTGGTACAGCTTATGGCCCGCACGGCGAAGGGTTCGTGCGCATTGCTCTAAGTGTAGAAAAGGCTCGTCTGGCAGAAGCTTTCGATAGAATGGCCAAGCATTCGATCACTTACGACATGGCTAAATCAACAGTCTAAGCGGTAAGCAGAACCCCAAGGAAGCGCAGAATTTAGGTACTCCCTTCGTTAATGCACAAAGAAAAGCACTACGCTGCAAAATCAATTCAAATCTTGCCTGGCAATCCAACTGCCACGGCGATTCACCAGATCCTGACTTGGGCTCTGGAGAATCTCGACAAGCAAGTTGAAGTGATTTGGCCGTCTGCTACAAAAGGTTCTGAATACAAGCTCACCGCCCATGCTGATCCCATGGGCGGTGATCCACAATGGAAATTGATAGCTTCTAACGCTGGCCAAGGCTCTCTATTGTGGGAATTTACAAGCTGCGATTCGCTGCTTGTCTTTAACCGCATCGAAGCCTCGCTCAATGATCGCGAAGGCAATCAACATTCGACCACCCAGACGGTCACCCAAGAAGAGCAGGCTGAAGAGAAAGCTTTCTTCTATATTCCAGAAGCTCTGACCAAACAACGAGCGACTATTCCAATACCGCTAGTGGGCGGAGACAATTCTCTCAACCGCTCCTCAGGTACTGTCCTGAACGGTGACTTAGCCTTCGTGCAGATCGGGGCGCTACTACAGTCTATTGCCCTGGCAAAAATGACTGGCCGCCTAGAAATACAAAGCGACCTAGGCGCGGCCGAAGTATTTTTCATTGATGGCCAGCCCATCCACGCCACTAGTCCAGCAGCTAAGGGCCCAGAGTGCATCTATGAGTTAATTACCTGGAAGGACGGCCGCTTCTTCTTCCAGCCCAAAGTAATGACCAAACATAAGACAATAAGCGACCCCCTTGATTCGCTTATTATTCAAGGTGCTCAGATTTTTGACAAACAGAATTTTCTCAAAAATAGTGGCTTCAAAATTGATGCGGTGATGGTAAAGACCCAGCGAATTGTTGACGAAGCCGATCTGCGCAAACTACTAAAACCAGCTATACCTGTAGATTTCGTTGCCCAAAGACGTTTTTACGATGCCATTGATGATCGCTTAAGTACCGAAGAAATCGTCGCAAAACTCGGCTACGCCAGAAGCTTGTGGGTGCCGATTGTTTGCAACATGCTCAGCTGTGGGCTTGCTGCATTTACTAAACCAGCCAAGAAAGGCAATTCTAGCCTGCCTACCCTAGAGCCAAAAACAGTTGATAGCGCCGCCATTCAATCGGTGATTATGCAACTCCGCCGCGGCGATACCGGCATGTTCAACTTCCCGGCATTTCTCTATTTCTTAGAGCAAGAATACTTCAGAGGGCACCGCTCGGGCAGCCCAATTTCGGTAATTGTTTTTGAAATGCGAGTCAAGAGTGGCCCTAATGGCTCAATTCGCGAGCCCCTGCCTATCGGCGCTCTGCGCGAAGCGGTATTGCGCATATCACAAGCGAAACGGCACAACGACTTACTCGCTCACTATGAAGCTTTCGACTATGCTCTACTTTGCCCAGACACCAAGGGTGAAGGTGCCCGCGTGTTCGCCAAGCGCCTGATGGTCTCACTGATGAAGACACCTTTAGCCACAGGTGTTGACGAACGCACTCTATCGCTGTCGTTTGGTGCCGCTTGCGTACCAGAAGATTTTCTTGAGCTTGGTCTTTTACTATCGGCAGCTGAAGCGGCCAAAGGGCATTCGCTCAGTACAGAAGCACCGGTGGTGCTCTATCGCGACCTCTTACCAAAAGCCACTTAAAGTACCTCCCCGTGCTGGCCTCAACCACTTCAACAAAGCTCACTCATAAACTTGCGCTAAGGCGAGCACGAGCAACTTTGGGTAAATGGCTGAAGAAAAGCACCATAATTCGCGATGACAGTCTCCTCGCAATGCTCATGGCCACAGGAGCCAGCGCAGTTATGGGGCAGCACCAAAACAACAAAGCCACGGCCAATGGGCTTGCCGAATTTCAATTTTTACTAGACAAGCTCAATGACGATTTTGCACAATCAAAACTAATTTCAAAACCAATAACAAAAATAGATTCAGACCTAAGCACAAGCACGTACACTTCACTTTTAAAACTTTTCCAAGGCCCCGAATATCAGCTACTGTTAGCCTCTGTTCATGGCTTGAGTGACCTCTATGAAGTCTACTGTATCAACCAACGCAAATTGGCTACAGCCAATGTGCAACAAGCTGACAAAAACACAACAATAAAAGATCAAGCTCTCTTTTCACAGATTTACACACCACCACAAGTGGTGCACTGTATGATCGAATGCCTACTGCAGCCCCTGCTCGAAAAAGCGACCTCTGTAGAGGCAATCAAAGCATTGTCAGTGCTCGACCCCTGCTGTGGCACTGGCAACTTTCTCATAGCAGCCGGATCAACCTTCTACCAAGCCTACGAACAGTTCAATCTGCCGCAAGATGAAATTTGGCGCTTGATACTTGAGCACAATATAGTTGGCGTTGACATTGATGCACGTGCTCTCGTTATTGCCGAATTTTCCCTAAAAGTACAAATGATGCTAAATAGTAGTGACAATTGGGAGAGCAGCAGAAAGAATCAAAGTCCAATTAGCTGCTTTCACAACACCAGCGATGTGGCAGAAGCAGCTCTTGGCTCACTTTCGCCTCGCTGGAAAAGAACAGCTGGGCATCCACTGAACCGCAAATATACAGTTGTGCTGACCAACCCGCCCTACCTTGGTCGCAAACTTATAGACCGCGCCCTCAAACTAAAATTGAAAAAATACTACCCTGAGTGCGCCAGCGATCTCAGCCAAATTTTTCTCTGGAAAGCCTTAGATCTAGTAACAACCGGCGGCAGCATTGGCTTTCTGACCCAAAGCTCGTTCATGCACCTGCCTAGTGCTTTAGCTCTAAGAAAGCGCATCTTAGAAGAAGCACAAATCAATTTAGTGATAGAACTCGGAGACGGTGTCTTTCCTCTTCTAGCAGGCTCAAAGGCAGACAGCAGCATTATCATTTTAACCAAGCAAAAAACAAAGGCAGATGAGCCTGCTTATTACATCGATCTGAGCCTTTCAACTGCAAGCGAAGAGAAAGCGAAAGAAAGAAAAGGTGCTCATCTAAATAAGCTCTACCAATTGAACCAGCTGACCAAAATTAGCAAAAACCATGGTGAGCTGAGCAGCAGCAATGACCTCGCTTTTAATTTCAAGAGACCACGCGCCCTATTTTTAGTGCAAGCAAAAGACAACCAGGCACTTTCAAGCAAAGCTGACTTCAAGCAAGGTCTAGCAACTTCGAGCAATGAAAGATTTTTGCGCTTTGCCTGGGAAGTCGAAGAAGACGACAAAAACTATGTGCCCTATGCCAAGGGTGGCGGCTCAGAGCGCTGGTGGCGTACTATTTCTAGCAAAGTGCGTTGGGGTGAAAACGGAGAGGAAATCAAAGCCGCCGTAGCCGAGGCTTATCCTTACTTAAAAGGTCAAGTGCACTGGGTAGTTAAGAACGAAAACTATTATTTCAAACCTGGTCTAACATTCTCTTTCGTCAACAAACATCGGCTCAGTGTGCGCCGACTGCCCCCTGGTGCAATTTTTGATGTTGGTGGCTCTGCCATATTTAGTCATGAACTCGGACAAGAAAACCTCCTCCTCGCCTATCTCAATTCTAGTTTAGTGAGCGCCCTAGCTCACGATTTAAACCCAACCATCAACTTTCAAATCGGTGATTTAAAACGGCTGCCACTCGTGCACTTTGACAGCAGCTTAGCGCAAAAGCTAGCGGCTTTGGCAAGTGCTGCCGTTGACATTAAACAAGAACTGGAACCACTGATTTCTCCACAAGCAGCACTACTCAGCTCAAGCCCAAAGTCCACAAAAACGATACTTTCTCAAATAGGCTTTGAGAGCCACTTGCGAGAAGTAGACAGCTATCAAAGTAAATTGATCGCCATCGAAGATGAAATAGATAACCTTGTATTAGCGGCCACCAGCAGTCACTTTGCCCTCGACGCCAAAGACCAACTAGAACTTAGACTTTGGGTAGAAGAGCGAGCGAAAGCTGATACGTCAGCTGCAGCTGCTGTAAAAATCACCGGCAAAAATTTCTTTGAAAATCAGCTGGCTCAAACTCTTGCAAAGCGGCTCTGGAGAAGCAAAAACTTGCGTCCACTGACGTTGAACAAGCACATCACATTCGCCGACGTTAGCAATTTTATCAATGACAAAATTGACGGAGAAATTTACTTAGAAATAGACCCAGGCTTCTCCAGCCAATTTATTGATGGCAATCTCAATAGATATTTTTGCAGTCGCTTCAACCAAGTTATGCACGAACAATTCGCTGGGCAGCCACCGGTTCTAGCGATTTCTGGCGCAGTGCAAGCGACAATACCACTAGCAAAGTTAAAAACCTGCAGGCCTGCCGACTTATACCGCGCACTACTCGACTAAAATCACTACGCAATTAGACTCACTGCTGAAATATTCTTACTGCTGAATTGTCTCATAGTCGTTCTTAGTCCAACTGTAGCCACCTTTTACGTTGGTATCAGCGATATAGTCTGCTTCAAACGAAACCTGTGGTCTCTTTGAGCCCGCAGGAAAAGATAGACCAGGATTGTTGTCAAGACTATTAACGACATCAAGCAAAGTACTATCGAAGCGACGATTGCCAGAAGGAGAGGTGAGCTGAGCAATAACATGATGATCGCGAGTTACGGTGACGCGCATGGTAGCACGACCTCTAATTAAAGCCACTTCTTGCCAACGAGCATAAATTTCAGAAGAAAGTTGTTTATGCCAGGCCTCCCAGGCCAGTGTCATTTGTTTGGAGCTACGCTCAGCACCAATGTCAAAGCGATTATTCTGCTCTTGAGCAGAAGCACTAAGAGGCCCAGCTGGCAAAGCTGCAAAGGCAGTGCGGTCAATCAAGCCACTGCCTTGGACTCCACCAGCGATTGAACTTTTGCGCGGTGGAGCAACAGGAATAGCATCAGCAGTAGAAAGCGTAGGGGCGGCATTGCCACCGGGTCTTGTCAATCGAGTGGTGCCGTTTTCCAAGCGCACCCCGCCCTTTAAAACCGCACCGGCGCCAGCAGCGTGAGCCTGTGAATTGAGGGAAATCATCAGAGAAAAAATTACAGCTGTGCTTACTAACTTGCTTTTCATTGCCTTATTCTCTTGTAGCTCATTACTTACCGCTTGCAAAACCAAAGACTGCTCCTAGAACCGCCCCGCGCAAGGCATTACTTTTTGCACTACTCATTCGCGAACCGTTGTTGGACGAACTAAACAAAGCACCAGATAGGGCACCAGCGGCAGCACCAGCCAAGCCATAGGTAGCGGCTCTCTTCAGTCGACTGCTATTTGAGCGAGCAGTATAAGCCATACCATTTAACCCGCCGCCAGAACTATCTAAATTAGCGGCTTTACTGCCAGAGAAAGGAGTGATTTGACCTTCCGGCTGACTGGCTGCCTGCGAGTTAGAAGACGCTTGTTGATTGGAAGAAGCAAAGCTATCAGCCGGCAGAGTATTCTTAGATGCGATAGCCCGGTCAATATCAGCTAAGGCGCTACCGAAGCTCGTACTGGCAGGATTAAGAGATGAAGCGCGAGCCATGTGACTGCGAGCATTAGAAAGATCACCTTTCGCTCTGTAAGCCTGAGCCAAAGCAAACTGCACATCGCCATCATCTGGTACCTGCGATGCCACTGAGTTTAGCTTGGTTACAGCAGAGTCATAGTTGCCAGCTTTGTAATCATTGGAGGCAGAAGCTACAACACTCTTTAGTTGGATCTTGCGCGCCTCATCAAGTGCCTTGCTTTGGTTCGCTGCTGCTGACTTGGGTGAAGAAGAGGAGGGAGAAGCTGAACCAAAGTGAGAATTGGAAAAAGCGTTAGAGCCAGAGGCTAGATGACTAGGTGCACTATTAGTTGCCTGAGCCAGTTTGTTCTGAACACTGACAACGGCACTTTGCAAATCAGTATCTTGCGGATTCAAATTGAGAGCGCTGCGATAGTAAGATAGAGCACCATTCAAGTCGTTTTTGCCCTCAGCGATAACGGCCAAGTTGTAGTAAGCATCACCGTTGCTTGGATCCTTGGCGAGGATGCCATGAAAAGCACTCTCAGCCTGCGGCACTTTACCATCTTGATAGAGTTGCATAGCATCGGCCAAGGCAGCAGATGAATCAACAGCATAGGGCTCGTCACTGTCATAACTAGAGCTAGACCCAGAGCTAGAACCAGCTGTGCTTAGAGCAGTGGAAGAATTAGAGGAACTATAGGAATTTGAGGGAGTATCTAAAGTCGGAGCCAAAGGGGGAAGAAGAGAGCCAGATGTCGCTGCACCACTGCCATAAGCCAGTGTCTTCTCAATGGCAGCAAGACGCTCTGTGGTTGTACCTTTGCGCGTGATGCCAAACAACTTCAACTCAAGATCTTTCAAACGACTATCAAGATTGGCGCTGGCTTTAGGAGCACCATAAATAACTTCCTCTATATTATCAAGCTTGGCCACTTCAGGTGATTGCTTTGCCTTTGCAGCGACAGCCAAAGGAGCATAAGAGCTCAGCAAAACAGCCTGAATAATGGCTAACGTTTTGATTGTCTTTAACTTCATGACCGAACCTCAACTGACCGCCTGAACCCTGACCCAAACCCTAACCAGAAAATGCAAGATACTATTGTAATGGAAAACAGAGACCCCTTTCACCTCAACAAGAGCGCTTTGCCAAAGCGCTTGATTGGTAATTCTGAAACTTACGCTCTCGATGAAAACTTTGACGATACCCCCTCCCCTCTTGTTCCCAGGTCTGCCTCTACTCGTGCACTTAAACGGTCAAAGAGCTGAAAAATTCTTGCTAGTTGCAGTCAAAATGCAGAAAATGTAGCGACTGAAGCCGAGAACCTTGTGACCATTACCAAAGAAGCGGCAGGGGGCCCAAACTTAGGGAACCAGAACCCAGAGAGTTAACCGGCCCAATCAAAGAATTGTTCACCATTGCAGACTTCGATAGTGTTTGACTGCGAAGGCCTACCAAAAGAACAAGTTGCAGGCTAGGCACGAGCACAGACTAGACACCAAACTTACAGTGCAAGAAGGCAAAAGAAGTGAACAGCTTCTTAATACTTTTCACCTATTTCCCTTAACCTCGCCATAGGCACAAAAATGCCAATATACAGTCATAGGTTGATAATTAAGTAATAGACTAAAGGTCTCAGATTATGGAATATGCATTCGGCCTGACATTTACAGCAGTAAGCGCTTTCGTGGCAATTTGGATCAATGACCATTTTCACGTGGGTGGGGATCTTACTGAATAGGCTCTACCAGTTAGGCTAAGGCATCCGCGCATGCCCACTAGGTCTTAGCTTGGCCACCGAATCCGGTGCATTCTAAATACCGGGTGCAGTCATGATTTTGCAGTTACGAAGCCAAGTATGCACTATAGTACTGATGAGCGCCCAGCCCAAACAAAGCGCTTCAATAGAGGTGCGGGCCTAAAGCGCTCTTGCACGCTGCCAGTAGAATCGGCTCTAAAGGCTGCTTCAAGCAGAGCGAGGCAATCCTTCAAGCCAATTTCAGAGGCCAAAGTAAGTGGCCCTCTTCTCATGCCAAGACCAGCCATCAAAGCGGCATCCAAATCTTCCGGCTGACAAATGCGCTCTTGCATGGCTAAGAAAGCTTCATTGATCATGGGCAAGAAGAGGCCCTCGGCAGTAAAAACTGAACTAGGCATTGCCTTAGCTTTAGGCTTAGTTTTTGGCGCACTTAACAGCTTGAGCAAATCGGGGTTTACACCTGAACGCTTGCGCGTCTCTTTGTCATAGCTGTAAAAACCAGCCATAGTTTTTTGACCGAGCATATTGGCTTCAACCATACGACCCAGCAATGACGGCACAGCAAAGCGAGCACCGTACTCTTGATAATTGAATGTGGCTACAGCAAGACCAATGTCGGCCCCGTTCATATCCCGCAGGGCAAGAGGGCCAATAGGCATAACATAATCGCAAACAGCCTTGTCAATTTCCTCCACACCAGCCACTCCACTCTCCAAAGCGAAGAGCGATTCGTTCATGTAGCGGCCCAGCAAACGATTGACGAGAAACGAAGCGCACTCTTCCACCCGAATAGCCAACTTACCCATTGATTGAGCCAGTGCAAGGGCGCGAGCCACAGTATCGTGCGAGGTCTCCAAACCCGGAATGACTTCGACCAACTTCATAATATGAGCGGGATTGAAAAAATGCAGCCCGACAACCTTGTCAGAGCGACGGGCAAAATTAGCAATTTGAGTGATCGAAAGACTGGAGGTATTAGTAGCGAGAATGGCATCAACATTGCACCACTGGTCAAGCTGCTCAAAGATGCTCTTCTTTATTTCAATGTTTTCAGGAGCAGCCTCAATCACAAAATCAACTTCAGCAAAGCGCTCAAAATCAAGCACACAATCAATGCGACTGCGCTGTAACTGAGCTTCTTCCGGGGCTAAGCCTTTTTTCACACGACCACTGAGTAGTCGGTCGATATTGGCCATACCTTTATCAAGAAAGGCCTGGTCTGTCTCTTTCAGTAGAACGCTATAGCCAGCGGCCAATAGTGCCACCACAATGGATGAGCCCATGGTACCGGCTCCAACCACCGCAATCATGGCTGACTTTGTCGTCTCGGCTAGCTCTGTCGATTGCATTGTTTCTCCACCATTTTTCTCACATTGCTACATTAGCCGCTTGGCAGGGGTTGGTAGAGCTGCCTGAATTTGCCACCATATTCCCGTGAAACGAGCTTGCATTAAGGCTATGCAGATTCACAATTAATCACTTGACATCATGAGAATTATTAAAAAGGTATCGCTTTTCTCCAATCTTTCGTTAGAATATTTGAACAATAAAGCTTGCTAACAAGAACTTTATTGCTCGACATATGGTGGCTGTCAAACCACCTGTCTCTTTTGAGCAAAGTGACGATCAAAAAGATATCTTTCCGGTCTCGCACCTTTTTCAAAAAAGACACTGACATTTTGGGTACCCAGCTCAAGGCCTATTTAGGCCGGGAGTAGATTATGTTCGCCTATGCAATCATCGCTTTTGAACTCCTAATCTTATATACAGTCTTTTGGTATGTATTTTTGCGGGAGCCACAGCCTTATCGCATTCAAGGTAATCCTTGGGGCGGATACCACAATGGCGAGCAAGAGCAAAGATTGCTCAATGGTTTTGCCCGTGCCGCCCAAGCAGGCGAACAAGCTCTTACAGAAAAGGCTACAAATGAAAGAGCCATCTATGAAGAGTGGAATCTTGACGCCCCAGTGGCTCCAAGTCAGCTTATGCGCTCACGAAAAAGAGGCGTACACGCCAGCGATGTTGTAATCGAAGAAAAAACGTCCACATTTGCGGGCCAGTTTCTGGCAAAATTGGGAGAGCGTTTAAACCGCATCAATGTCAAGATCCCATAAGCATTAAATGACCGAAAAAACTCTCGTCCAAATCAAAAACCTAACGAAGCACTTTCCTATCCGCAAGGGCTTCTTCAATAAACAAGTAGGTGCTGTCAGAGCTCTTGACGGTATCAATTTAGATATTATCGAAGGCGAGACTTTAGGCCTAGTAGGAGAGTCAGGTTGCGGTAAATCAACCCTTGGTCGAGTGATGCTGCGCTTGATGCCAGCCAGCCAAGGTTCAGTAAGCTTTGACGGTCAAGAAATAATGGCTCTCGATAGCAAGGCCATGAAACCCTTGCGCAAACAAATGCAGATAGTTTTTCAAAACCCATACGCCAGCCTAGACCCACGGATGACAATTGCCCAGATTCTAGCCGAGCCCCTAGAAGTGCATGGCATGTCAAAAGGTACTAGCGAAAGTGGCCGTTCAAATCTCAAAGAAGAAGTCACACGCTTAATCGAACTAGTTGGTCTACCCAAAGAAATGCTCGACCGCTATCCTCACGAATTCTCGGGTGGTCAACGGCAGCGTATTGGAATTGCTCGGGCTCTCGCCCTCAATCCAAGATTGATAGTTGCCGATGAACCTGTTTCTGCTCTAGATGTTAGTGTGCAAGCGCAAATTCTCAATCTACTTTTAGACCTAAAAAAAGAATTCAATCTCACCTATCTATTTATTGCGCACAACCTCGATGTCGTGCGCTACATTTCAGACCGCATTGCCGTGATGTATCTCGGTCGCATTGTAGAAATTGGACCGTGCAAAGAAGTCTATGAGAAACCCTTGCACCCCTATGCCAAAGCCTTAATATCGGCTGCCCCAGTGCCAGATCCAGCATACGACCGCAGCCATCGCGTGCTCTTGCAAGGTGATTTACCGAGTCCAGCCAATCCACCATCGGGCTGCGCCTTTCACACCCGCTGCCCCATCGCCCGCGACATCTGCAAGCAGGATACACCACCATTGCGTGAGATTGCCCCAGGCCACAAATCGGCCTGTCACTTCGCCGAAGAACTTATGTAGATTCTATAGTTTAGTCGGCCGCAAGTCAGTAAACGAACCATCGGTGCGCTGCCACTGAGCACCATAAATTCCTTTTTCTACAATCTCTGTATAGACAGCAAAGACACACTTACCAGGGCCAACTTCAGCTTCTTCAAGAAGAGGTTGGGTCCACTTGCGCAAAGTCAGAATGCGCGGACTGCTACCGGTAACCACCCAAATAGGATAACCCGTGCGCAAGAAAGCTCTGATTTTCGGCTCCCAATGGCGGGTTTGCCGGAAATTGCCTGTATCTATTTCAAGCAAAACCCGCACTGGTTCCATTCCGGCATAGGCAAACGAAATAGTGGCATCAGCTTGTTCTTCAGCTTCAGTAAGATCAGAAGCTAGCTCCTTCCAAAATTCTCGCCCAGTAGTAAATTCTAAGCCACTGATCACTCCAGCCAACTCAGCATCTTCCATAGCCAAGCGCACATCAACCAAACGCAAAAAGTGCTCTTTATGATAGGTGTGGGGAGGGCCAGTAGGAATAGTCTCCCAGGAAATACCCCTTGTTTGCTCTAGGGCCCGGGCTCCAGAAGCCGTGAGAAAGTAGATGAGCTCTGGTCGACCTCGGCCCTCCATTCGGCCAGATGAAGAAGCACCAGTAAATCCAGCTTGCTGCAGCCGACGCAGCCTCTTGCGAGCAGTTTCATAACTAATATCAGGGAAACACAGACGAGCTAATTGGCTCGATGAAATGGTGCGATGCAAATAAAGCTCAAGCAAGGCATTGATATCACGCTCCATCAAGACCACGCTCTTCTTCTTGCCTTTTAATTTGCCGTTTTTGTCTAGACTTGCCTTGTCTAGACCGGCTTTATCGAGGCGATTATTGTCAAATTTGTCACTTAAAAAAGTGCTCGAATCCCCGTCCACGATAACTTCCTTTTTAGTACCCCTTAAATAGATTCTAGATCACTCTCAGCCCAGCAGCACAAATTAGCAACAGAAAGATTGTAAGCCCCGACTGCCAAGGGTATAGAGGAAAGCCCTTGTCATTGGCGACAAGCCGGGAGGGCTCATGCTCTTACTGAAATAGGGGGCAAAGAGAAATGACAAAGTAGGCTTCGCTGAATTTCGTATCATCTGAAGAATCGCCAGCAACAGCTTATTTTGCACTAATTAAAAGCGCTGTCAAAGCAATCGGAGCAAGCCAAACGATGACAGGCTTTGCCTTGGCACCACCGGCGATGCCTGAATGAGAGAGCGTTCATACCCGTAACAAAATCGAAAAAAAGGATGTGAGTTTAGAACTTTAGATCTAAACTGCGTTTGCCAATTGAGACTGATTCTCAATAAGCTCGATAGCAATAAAGTCCTAAGTTAACAGCATCGACTCTGCTCTTACAGCGAAAGGGAGAAGTAAAGGTAAACAGGCCCTGCGATCTCAATTGCACCTAGTCGCATTTAAGAGCTCTCATAAAGAGAAAATGGAAACCATTTTCAGATATTATTTACGACAATGCAATCTATACATAGAACGAACAAGTAATAAGGAGTTGGGAAAATTCTTTCGTATATTGCTCAATTAAAGAAAATCGATACGGCAGTGCTCAATAAAATTGTTGAGCAAGTCACAGCTCCAGCCATGCAGCTTGAGTCTATTTGGCAAGAACCTTACCCTGAATATGGATCGGATGGCCTCAAGGTAGCAACCTTGCTCAATCACACTGGTGAGCAAGAAAACTTTGACTATCACGATTGCGCCAAGCCCAGCGCCACACCATTGCTGCTTAAGCTGACAGAGTTGCACAAATTCCTCAGCGAAACTGGCTTCAATATCATGGGCTCGCGTCTTCTGCGTCTTGACCCAGGCACTTTTTTGCATGAGCACCGCGACTTTGTCTATCTCGAAAACGTACCGCGTTACCGCTTACACATGCCGCTCATCACAAACGACCAAGCCTTTATCACTAGCCCAGGTCTAAACGTTCATTTTAAGAAAGGCTATTTGTGGAAACTTGACCCCAAGCAAACTATTCACAGCGCCTGCAATTTCGGCACCACTCCTCGCATCCATCTAATGATTGACTGCTATGTCGAAGAAAAGCTACAGGCTCTACTTGATCAACAGTTTCTCGATCAAGATGCATTGCACAAATTGCCGACACTAACAGAAGAACTTCGCCAGCAGTTGCTCAACGACGCGCAGTCGGCCTACAGCGCCGGCAACCTCAAAGGTGCCGAAGAGATTCTTCTAGCTGCATTCTGTAAGTATGACCTCTTCGCTTTACAGAGTGGCCTCACCACTTACGACTTACTTACTCAATTCTTCCAACGGCAAACGCCGACAAAAGAACTTGAAGAACGCCAAGCCTACTGGCAAGAGCGTCTAATAGAAGTCTACCCAGAGCGCCGGGCTCAGCAGTTGGCCGCAGTTTAAGACCCCTCATTTGCAATCGAGTACTGACATGGACAAGCTCCAATTTTCAATTAACCAATCGGCACTGAGCTGCTCAATTCCAAACTTGGGCCTCTATCAAGAGCAAAAGAAAATTCAGGTTGTCACCACCAGTCAGCTCAATTTTGGCAATGAAATCGCCGCGACAAAAATTCAAGACCCCGACTTAGCCAGCGAAACCAATGCCTCGACACTGTTTTACAAGTTGCGCCTAGAAGCAGCTCTGGTTCACGGTTCCTCTCAAGCAAAAATCGCACCTCCTTCTTATTTTCCAGGCCCAATCATTCCCGGACCCGGCGGCCGCCATTGCCACGAAGTAAATCGCGGCAACCTACTCTTTGACCAGTTCAAGCACTTGCTTTCATTTGATGCAAAAACAAGTAGTCGCTTACTTGATACAAATAATAGTTCTGAACCAACTAGCCTATTTGCCACACAAGCACAAGCCCCTGAAGCCTGGGCATGGACAGAAATTGCTGAACCACAGCTTTCTTTCTTACACCAAGTTGGCATACAAGAAAATCAGCCTTCACTGACCGCGCAGCAAGATGCACTTGTTGCCTTACAAGCCCAAGCTCAATCACTATTTGAGCAAGCAAAGTCAGCGAATTTTGCCCTAGCAAGTGTCAAGGCCCTGCTCAGTATCATTCGTCGCGCTTGGCACCAAACGATTTTAAATCCGGCCAAGGCCACAGACCATGCAGAAGTAGTAAGCGAACAAGCTCTTCTTCAAGCATCCCACTTCTTGAGCCACAACCATGAAAAAATTAGAGATAATCTGCTCTATATTCTCTTTGAATTAGACGCCATACTGGCTTATCAGTCAATAAGCAACAGTCTACAGACCTTTGCGGCGGGTGTATTTGCCGGTAACTTTGTAGAAGTGGCACTGTATCCGCTAGTCAAGCTTGGTGCCACCGAATTCTGCGTGCGCGAGCGCCTATTTGACGAAGTAATAAACCTAGTAGGTCGCGGCTTTGCCCCGGTTGTTATCAACGAACTAGGCCTAATAGCCGATGGCAATCACCGCGTCACAGCTTCATGGATATGGAACATCCTCAAAAATACCGCTGAGAAAAATCTTGATTGGTCACTAGACGATCAAGATTTTCAAAAGGCAACTGCAAGCTATTTTGCTCAGTCACAAGAAAGTGCGGTATCTCGCCACGAAGCATTGAGTCACCTGGCCCATTTTCTCTCAAGCCCAGAGTATCGCTCCAAGCTCAATACCTATATTAGGCCTCTCTTAGCCGACTACGATTACATCAAAGAGCTGCCAGTCGTATTCTTGCCCGAATATCTTTCACAAGCTGTAGTGAAATCGCACTACGACGAAGGCAGCAAAATTGAAAGAGCCTGCCCCTCTGTTTACGAAACACTGGCTCTCAACGACAGTCTAGTGCTGCCACCAAGAGCCTCGTACCACTTCACCGATTCGGCTCTATTGCCTTGGTTTACGGTACTGGTAATGGTTCAACAGAACCAAAATGAAGAGAAAACACAAGTGCGCTTCCGCCACAACGGCAAGCGCAACCGTCTAAGAGCACGAAGCATTCCAACGGTTTGCCGCGAGCAGAAGAAAGAGACACATAAAAAAGTCTAAGTAAAGAAGAACACTCTCTAATCAGAGTTGCAGGAGAAAAGTAGATGAGAATTGCATTTTTAGGAAAGGGCGGAGCCGGTAAAACCACCACATCAGCTGGTTTTATTCGCTATGTAGCCAAGAAAAAACCGTATGTTTTAGCCATTGATGCCGACGTCAACGCCCACTTGCGTGGGGCTTTACATTTGACTGACCTGAGCGGTGAAGCCCATGAACTTGGTGATGTCAAAGAAGAAATCATCACCTATTTGAAAGGCGGCCGCGAAGACCTGGGCGAACTTACCATGGTCGGCACGACTCCTCCTTCTCTCAAGTCTAATTTCATCAACGTCTCGGCTAACGACCCGCTGATTAAAAGATACGCTCAAAATAGCGGCAATATTTCGCTATTGACCGTCGGTACCTATAAAGAGAGCGATGTCGGTGGTGCCTGCTACCACGTCAAGCTAACTGGCTTGCAATCGTTCTTCCACCACTTGCTCGACAAAGATACTGACATTGTGGTTGCCGATACCACTGCTGGCACCGACAACGTTGCCACCTCCCTATCGTTTGCTTATGACATGAACGTCTTTGTGGTCGAGCCAACCAAGAAATCAGTTCAAGTTTATCTCGACTACTTGGCTGTAGCGCCGCATCTAACTGAGCGCACTTACGTAATTGCGAACAAAGTGGACACTCCCGAAGACGAACTATTCATCATCAAGCACGTCGGCCAAGATCGCTTGCTTGGAGCAGTGCCACAATCACGTCACTTGAAGCGCTTCGAACAAGGCAAACGCGAAGCACTCGATGACTTCATGAAAGAGCAAGAAGTTGTCTTTGAAAAAGTGCTGAACACCCTAGAAAGTAAAAAGCGCAACTGGCAAGACTATTTGGCCCGCCTTAGAACAACCCACACCAAAGTTTGTCGCGACTGGCTAGATGACTACTTCGGTCAAAAACTCGATCAAGGTTTAGACCAAGAGTTCACCTACGAAAAAGTATTGGCAACCAAGAAAACATTGACGACCGTTTAAGAGTTCAACCAAGAACCAATCTAAAAGAAGTAAATATATGTCGACGACAATAAATTCTCCAGAAGCAAAATTAGAAACCCAAAGTGTTGAAAATCTGACGCTGACGCCGAAGATTCATCCGCTGATAAAGAAGTTTTTGGCTGAGCGAGAAACACTCTTTGAACTGGCGCGGGCGCTAGGAAGTCCACTCAATATTCTTTTTCCTGAATTAGTGGGAGAGAATGTTGAAAGCTTCCATAAAACCTTTCGCGATCTCAATGTCATCGGCAAAGTTTTCTTCGCTCACAAATGCAATCAATCTGACTCTATTGTTCGCAGACTAACGGTTGAAAACGCCAATCTTGATGTCAGTTCCGCTAACGAACTAAGACATGCTCTAGGGTCTGGTTTCGATGCCAGCCGAATTGAAGCAACAGGACCAAAAAACGCTGAATTTCTTGGCCTAGCAATACAACAGGGCATCACTATTGCCGTTGATAGCATCTCAGAGCTTGAGATGATCTTGAGACTGCGCAAAGTGTTAAAAGTAAAGAAGGCAACAAAAATTCTCTTGCGCCTTTCGGGATTTGAAGCCAATCACAGCAAATTTCTCAATAAGGGAAGCCGCTTTGGCGTGCCAATCAAAGAAGTTGGCATAGCCTTTGACCTACTTGAAGCCAACCGCAAAGAAGTTGAGCTACTTGGTTTTTCCTTCCACCTCGATACAGTAAGCGTGTTAGAGCGGGCCATTGCCATTGAAAATTGTCTTGAGCTATTCGAAGAAGCCCTCAGTCGTGATTTTGAACCAAGGGTATTGAACATAGGTGGCGGCTACAAAGTTAACTATCTAGAAAACGAAGACGAATGGAATGCCTATGTCAGCGCTCTCAAAGAGGCCGTACTGGGCACTAGACCAACCATGACTTGGCACAACAATGCCTTTGGCATGTCATCTGATAAAGGCAAACTAAAAGGCAATTTCAATAGCTACAGCTACTTTGATACTGAAACCGGTGGAGACTTCTTAGACGAGCTTCTAAGTCAGCGCTTTGCCAACCTGGGTGATGCCACAGCTGCCAGTATCATTCGCGATAACATGATTGAGCTATGGATTGAGCCAGGCAGATCACTAGTTGAACAAACTGGTATCACCGTTGCCCGCGTCAATTCAGTGCGCACCTCAAGCCGCAATGAACCAATCATCTGCCTAAATATGAAGCGGCAAGATATTTCGTTCTTAGACCAAGAAATATTTGTCGACCCAGTCGTGATTGAAAAGGAACCAACAGCAGAAAACCATGATGCAGCGCCAATCGGTGTCTACTTTGCTGGCAATCTCTGCCTCGAATCAGACCTCATCTACAGGCACTTGACCTATGTCAAAAAGCTGCCGAAGCCAGGCGACTTAGTTGTATTCGTCAACAGTGCCGGATACTTCATGGACTTTTCCGCTTCAACATCAATCATGCACCCTGTAGCTAAAAAAGTTGCTGTGGTAGAACGCGATAACAAATTTACCTGGATGCTCGATAGCGAGTACGTACCTTATTGGGAAGAGCTTCCCTAGGCTCTTCTAAAGATTCAATATTCACCCGGAGAAAAGAAATGCTAGTCAAACATGTTAATGAGCTAATCGGCAATACACCATTGTTCGAGATACCGCCTCAGGTACATGGCCTAAAAAATATCAATCTCTTTGCCAAGCTAGAGCTGCTCAACCCGTTTGGCTCGGTCAAAGACAAAAGTGCCTGGAACGTACTGAAAGACGACATTGAACAAATTGCCGCCGAAGGCAAAACTGTAATCGAATCTTCAAGTGGCAACATGGCCAAAGCTATGCAACTAGTTTGCTCGGTTTATGGCGTGCCTTTCAAAATTGTCACCAACCGCATCAAAGTGCGCGAAGTGAAGCAAATATTGCAACTGCTTGGCGCTGACGTTGATGAGCTTCCGGGTCTATCCGAATGCCCAGACCCAACCGACCCTAACGATCCAATTACCTTCATCGAACAAATTATGTCTGCCAACCCTGGCAAATATTTCCACACTTCGCAGTACACCAACGAAAAGAACATCGAAGCTCACTACAATTCAACCGGAAGAGAAATCTGGGAAGACTTGCAAGCAGCTAACCAAGGTGAAGTTGATTACTTCATCGGCGGCCTTGGTACCACAGGCTCTACTCGCGGCTCTGGGACTTTCCTCAAAGAAAAGAATCAAGCCTTAAAAAACGTCGGCGTCATCGCCAGCAAAGGCCACCTGCTTCCAGGCATCCGAAACGTTGATGAGATGTACGAAGTAGGCTTGTTCAGAAAAGACTTTTACGACGATATTATTGAAGTGTCAATGGACGAATCGATTGATGCCATGCTCATGCTCATTCGCCAATGCGGTATTCTCGCGGGCCCAACGGGAGGCGGCAGCTTAGCAGCAGCCCTCAAATATTTCAAAGACATCGACAGCACTCTCACCCGCAAGCACAACGCTGTCTTTATCTGCTGCGATCGAGTTGAATGGTATCTCTCTTACCTACAAAAATATCGACCTGAATTGTTTGGCTTGGCTGTCAAAAAAGACTCTCTCAAGGCAATTACAAAAGAACAGGCCGACGCTGCCCCAGAAGTAGATTGCGACACTCTAGAGACCTGGCTTTCAAACAGCAGTGCTAAACCGCTAATTGTGGACATGCGCGGCAGCCTTGCCTTCAAAGCATCAAGAATACCTGGCTCACTCAATATTCCAACAGATGGCTTAGAAGACATTGCCGATATGGGCGTGCCTTTTGCCAATGATCAAAAAGTTGTATTGGTTTGCCCAACAGGCGAAGTATCAAAGCGCTTTGCCGCTTACTTCAAAACTAAGGGCGTCGATATCACAAGCCTAGAAGGCGGTTTTGTCGGCTGGCGTGATGCGGGAAAAACCACAGAGCGTGCCAAAAACGAAGGTGCAAGAAAGAGTTTAGTGGGAACCGGCAGGTAAATAATGACGAATTCATGCCAATTGAGTCCGGTGTCTGGGCTCGGACAACAAAAGAAAAATACTTTGGATGTTAAGTCTTTCAGAGCCAACTTCCCAATATTTTCCAATCACCCTGACTTAATTTATTTTGACAGCGCCAGCACCACACAGAAGCCGCACATAGTGGTCGACAGCCTCATCGACTATTACACCTACAACTGCGCCAATGCTGGGCGAGCCTCCTATTCGTGGTCCACTCAACTGACTCGCGCCATTGAAGAGACAAGGGCCAAAGTAGCTCAATTTATCAATTGCGAACAAAAAAACCTGGTCTTCACCAGTGGTGCCACCGATAGCCTCAACTTAGTGGCTCTCACTTATGGCCTCAATAATCTTGAAGACGGTGACGAGATTATGCTCTGTCCCCAAGACCACAAATCAGCTGTACTGCCTTGGTACAACGTGCAGTCAATGTTGGCTGCCCAAGGCAAGAAAATAGCGATTAAGCACTTTGCTATTCACGAAGTAGGCGACTACGACCTGCGCAGTATCAAAGAGTTAGTTTCGCCACGCACAAAAGTTTTGGCCATGGCTCATATTCACCATGTCTTCGGTCTAGATATGGAAGTAAGCAAAATTAGAGAAATCGTAGGCCCTGACGTGGTAATTTCTCTCGATTGCAGCCAAAGCGTTGGCCACACGAAAGTAGACGCCAAAGCTCTAGACGTTGAGTTCATTTCATTTTCGGGCCACAAAATGTTTGCCGCTCCTGGCACTGGCGGCCTTTATGTCAACCCGCGGGTAGCTGACAAAATCAAACCAATTCGCCTTGGCGGCCAGAGCCCATTTGAAATCAAAGACAATGGTCTTGAGTTTTCAGCTAGCCCAACTTTATCTCTTCATCAATTAATAGAGTGCGGCACCCTCAATATCCCAGCCATACTGTCCCTCGGAAAAGCAGTCGAGTTCATCACTTCGGTTGGTATTGAAGCCATCGAAGCACAACTAAGTGATTTGACAGTCTATCTCTGGCAAAAGCTAACGGCTCTACCAGGTATCGTCTTTGCCCCGGGCATAGGCATCTGCCGCTGCGACAATGGCTTTGGCATAATTTCTTTCCGCTTCGAACAAATTAGCTCCCTCGATTTGACCTTCATGCTCGATGCCGAACAAGTTTTTGTACGAGCTGGTGATCACTGCAGCCAAAAGACCAATGAAGAAGATGACTATTTGAGAGTAAGCATGCACGCTTACAACACGAGAGAAGAAGTTGATCAACTAGTAGAAATACTAGAAAGCAATTTAGGCTAAGAGAGAAAGAGAAATGGCGCAGGCAAAAGCTACAACAATTGCTACATCAATTGCCATCATTGGCGGCGGTCACAACGGCCTGACAGCCGCCGCCTATCTAGCGGCGCAAGGCTTTAGCGTAGAAGTATTCGAAAAGCGCGATATCATTGGCGGTCTTTGTGTCAACGAAACGCCCTTTCGCCAAAGTGACAGTAGAGCCAAAGTTTCTTCAGTAGCCTCTTACTTTGGCATGATGCGCAAAGAAATTATGGCCGATCTAGATCTCGAATCACATGGCTTGAAGCCCTATTTGACTGACCCAGTCGAGATTGTTCTGCTTGATTCGAATGGCGGCCAAGATCAATTTTCGTTCACACCAAGAGATGGCGGCGAGGCCAAAGCTGAAATAGCTTCCCTCACTGCTGCCGATCAGGCCGGCTGGAAAGAATTCTGGGCTGACATTCAAAAAGCCGCTGCCTTGATTTATCCCCGCTACTTATCACCCGACCTGACTCAAAGTGAAGTCGTTGAACTCCTAAAGAAAAACGGTTTGGACAAAATCGCTGACCACATTTTTGACGGCAGTCTGATTGATTTGCTCAAGCTCTACCTGCAAAACGAAGGCCTAATGGCGGTAGCTGCTACCTGCACACCGGGCTTTGCCAATTTGGTTGGTTCTGTTTTTGGTTGCATTCACCATGGCACGGCTGAAACAAAAGGCGAATTTGGTGCCTGGGGTCAAGTGCATGGTGGCATGGGTGCCATCACTCAAGCTCTTAGCAAATCGGCTCAAGCAAATGGAGCGACAATTCACCTCGGTCAGGCAGTAAAGCGTCTGCTAGTTGAAGACAAAAAAATTACAAGTATTGAGTTAGCCGATGGCAGTACCCGGCAGTTTGACCTGATTGTTGTCAACGCCGACTCATATGTATTGTTTGAGCAGTTACTCGCCCCCACAGCGCTCACCGAAGAAATACGCCAATATCTCAAAGACCACCGTCCGAAAGTATCAGCAGCAAAATTACACTTCCTTCTAAAAGAGCTCCCTTCGTTTAAAACACTGAGCAAAATTGGTCACAACCATAAGGGTGTGATCGTTATGGCTCCGCCTCTTGCAGCAGTCAGGGCCGCATCAAGTCAAGTTCCAAACGGCGCCATGCCAGACCGCCTAATGCTCACCATGGCTTTTCCTACTCTTGAAGACGCCTCAATGGCAGATAGAGACAAACCCAAGGAGCAAGTGCTATCAGTTGACGTTCACTATGTGCCCGCCAGAATTGCAGGCTGTGCCTGGAGCGAATCCGACGACAAGAATCTGCTAGAAAGCACTATTCAAGCCATTGAAGCCCAATGCCCTGAAATTCGCTCACTAATTATAGAGAGCTATGTAGTATCACCCAGAGCCTTAGCCAATAGTTTCAATTTGACATCGCTCTCGTGTTGGCACCTACCAATGACACCAGATTATCTCTTCGAGAAGCGCACTTTGCCAGGCTGTGCCCCTTACGAAACTCCATTCAAAAATCTCTTTATCTGCGGAGCTGGCACCTATCCTGGTGGCAACGTCACAGCAGCCAACGGTCACAATCTAGCCAAGCATCTAATCAAGAAATACTCGAACCAGCCTTTAGAAAAAGCTTTGACAGGAGGTTCGATATGACGCTAAGCGCTCCTGAGTATATCGCTATTGAACCAAGCCCCAAAGTAGTTGTTTTTGCTGCCGCTAAAGATCAAGCTGCCAACTTGAGCAAAGATATCGCCACTATGTATGTAGCCGCACTTGGCCCCGGCGGAGTGGGCAAGAGCGGATGCGAGGCTTACCCTGACCCAGATCTCTTTAGTGAAGAAGGTGTAAAAGCGACTCTGCAAGCTCAAGAGCGCCTTTTAGCGGTCGCTCAGTACAACGAGCAGATATGCGGGGCAATGGTAGCGGACAAACTCAGCCCATACCATGTGGAATTCAATAGCATGGCAGTGCGCCTAGACAAACGTGGCCTAGGTATAGGATCAGCAATTGTCTCGGGCTTGAAAGAAATGATGGATGCCAGCCAGCTCACTATTAATACAACCGAACTAGTCACTCATAGCTTAGCCAGTCAAGCAGCTCATTTTCAGGCTGGTTACAACTCAATTGTCGGATTTGCTTTCTGCCACTACCCTCGCGTCTTCTTTGCCGATCATCCAGAATCTGTGCTCTGGGTGACTAAGTTCCAGGGCAAACTAGTAAGCACAGTGAAACAAATAAGAAGTGCTCTGGGTCGAAAGCTCGGCACAATCTCTAGCGATTTGATTCAGACAATAGTGTCGGCTCAAGCCCAGGCCCAAACTCAAGGCAGACAAAGCGTTCAGCGACTAACTGAAGAGCAATTGCAATTGGCTGCTGAGCTACTTTTAGAGAGAACGGCCTATGTGCCCCTCGCCTATGCCAATATTGTGCAATCTATACTCTTTCAATTTGAAGACATTCTCGATCGCTCAGTGGTATCAAACTATACGCAAACAGATGTAGATGATGACAAAGGCGCAGCAACTGAAAAAGCAGAACCAAACAATCATGTAGTTGAAGAAAAAGACGGCTTTGGTCACGCTTACATTACCTACAAGCCCGGCTTTACTTTCCACTCAGAAGCAGACAAGAATGCCATCAACAAGGCTCTTGCCTCTCTAGAAAAACTTGCGAAGCGCTACATCTTGGTGCGCATTCCAGCTAATCAACCTGAAGCGATTGCCTTGGCCAACTATTTACGCCAAGAGAAAGGCTTTGTCTTCCACAGTTATTTGCCACTCTATGGATATAGCCAGGAAGTACGTAAGGAAGTACGTAAGGAAGTACGTGAGAAAGCAAGTCAAGAACCAGAGCTAGGGCTAGATTCAGAAAAATTCCACGACATACTGACTTTGCAGTGGATAGCACCACATATTCTTGCAAGCAATGCCCTTCCAGGAGAAACTGACAGTGTGGTCAAAATTTACGGCTATCCTGAAAATTTATCTGGTTCGATAGTTAGACTGATTGCTTCTGAGCTGGTTGCTTCTGAGCCACATAAGGAGGAGTCTAAATGATTAGAAGCAAGCTTGAGAGCAAGCTAGTAGGTGCGCGCAAGAGCCTACCCAAAGGCGCCAAAGCCGTTCTAGAAGCGCTGCAAAAAGCACCAGAAATGCTGAGCGCGCGCGATTTGAGCTTCCGCATGAAGCTCTCGCACCAAGCGCAGCAGAACGGGGCTCAAGACAGTAGCAAAAGCCCCGGTCTCACAACAATTTACCGCTCACTTGAACTTCTTACCCGTCATGGTCTAGTGCAAGCTGTCAGTTTTGGTGATCAAGAAAAACGCTACGAAGTAGTGGTTCCTGGTCAACACAATCACCACTTGGTCTGCAAAAGTTGCACCAACAGCATCAAACTCAAAGATTGTCTCTTAGAAAAGTTAGAAGAGACAATTTTGCAAGACTACGGTTTTTCAGTATCAGAACACCTGCTCGAACTATTTGGCACTTGCCAAACCTGTCGGCCGGTTAAAAACATAGACAATACAGAGAGGAGATAGAAGATGAGGATTGCATTTCTTGGTAAAGGCGGAGCCGGTAAAACCACCACTTCATCTGGTTTTATTCAATACTTAGCCAAGCGCTTTCCCTTTGTGGTGGCAGTTGACGCCGATCTAAATGCCCACTTGCAGAGTGCTCTCAATCTAAAAGGTGAGACCAAACAATTAGGCCTGCACTTTGACGAAGTAACAGACTATCTCAAAGGCACAAGAAGCGACGTTGGCGATCGGCCAATGATTGGCACCACCCCACCAGCTGTTGGTTCTAATTTCATCACCGCCAAAGCAAACGACCCATTCATTGAAAAGTATGCCCTCAAGGAAGGAAACATCGCCCTGCTGACTGTCGGCACCTATCAACAAGAAGACGTTGGTGGCTCCTGCTATCACGAAAAGCTCAAAAGTCTTGCTGGTATCTTCCACCACATGTTAGATACCCAATCTGACTTGGTTGTAGCCGATACAACAGCTGGCACCGATAACGTTGCTACATCTCTTTCGTTTGCCTACGACATCAATGTTTTTGTTCTAGAGCCCACTGAAAAATCTACTCAAGTGTTCCTCGACTTCGAAGAGATCGCCCCGCAATTTGCTGACCGTACTTACGTAGTAGGCAACAAAGTTGACGGAGAAGAAGACGCTGAATATATCAAGGAGCGTGTAGGCGCCGACAAATATCTAGGCTCAATACCATTCTCACGCAATCTCAAGCGCTTTGAGCAAGGCGAAGAAGAAGCTATTCTCGACTTCCAAAAAGAACAAGAAGCTACTTTTGACAACATTCTTGCCCTCTGGAAAGAAAAGGCCAGCAAGCGTGACTGGTCTACTTACCTTGAGCGTTTGAGAAAAGCGTTCAGCTGGGATTGCGAGCGCTGGTACTCAGACTATTACAAAGCTGACTTATTGAGCGGCATGGACAAGTCATTCACTTACGAGCAAGCTCTCAAAGATAAAGGCTTAACTGTTAAAGAAACAGCTCTAGTCTAGTTTCAGTAAGCAAAGTAAGCAGGCTGATGTCGCAAATCTCAAAAATTTCACGCCGGAAAAGCTCAGATTATCTGCAGTCGATGAGACTGTGGAGCAATTTCTTTGCTGTTTCCGGCGCCGAGATTGCCGCCATAGAAAAGCACAGCCCGCTTGCCGGTAAAAACGTTCTTGAGCTGGGCTGCGGCAACGGCCGACTTTGCTACCAATTGGCACCACTAGCCAAAAGAGTGACAGGAGTCGACCCAGACGGCCGGCTGGTGCAGTTTGCAGCCGACTATGCCGCTCGCAATACAATCAACAATTTGACCTTCATGGAAATGGGAGCAGAGACTCTAGCCTTTGATGATCAATGCTTCGACTTAGTGATCATGCCTTGGATGTTTCATCTAGTAAAAGATCGAGAGGCTGCTCTCAAAGAAGCAAAGCGTGTTCTCAAACCTAATGGCCACCTCTTTATCTTCGGACTCTATGGCGACTGTGATTACGACCGTATTGCTCGGCGTTTCGTACCATCAAGAGAGCGCGAACTCGACGCTGTCGAAATTTACGAAGGTCCACTAGAGAGCATTTTTGCGAAATATCAGAAAGACGAGATCCCCTACGAAGAAACCGATTATTCTTTTGTCTTTCCTGACTGCGGAGTAACGGCTGAGGCCTTCACCTTTGCCTTCAGCAACTGGTACGAAACCGAACTAAACGAGAAAGACAAAGCCCGCCTCAGGCATGTCATTCAACACTACCGCAAAGGTAATCACATTCAGCTTCGCACTCGTGGCGCGCTCTATTCAACCCAAAATTACAGCAACTAGAGATAAGTACACATGTCAATTGATTTTAAGCGCGCTAGAGAAGAGACTCTGCAGTACCACAAGGCTTACTACAGCCGCTTCAAATTGTTTGAGAAAGATTCTTGGCTAGAAAATCCAGACCAGCCGCTGATGAGGCTTCTCGATTATCTTGAGGGCAAAATTGCTATTTTAGACTTAGGTTGCGGTGTTGGACGCAATGCCATTCCTATGGCTCAAGCCCTGCAAAAAAGCAATAAGAATGCCATCATTACTTGCGTTGACGTGCTGCCCGAATCGATTGACTTACTCAAAGAATATGCCAGCACCTACAAAGTAGAGAATGTAATTGAGCCAGTGCTTTCTGACAACGAGCACTTTATTATTGAGCCAAACAAATATGACTTGATAGCAGCGATCTCAACTCTAGAGCACTGCCAAGGTAAAAACCAAGTAGCTAAGCTTATGGCAGCTATTGCCAACGGCACCAAAAGCGGTGGCTTTGTTCGCATTGAGATGACCACCAACCGCCGAGTAACTGACACCACAACAAATGAGCCTGTGCCTACATTTGTTGAGACTCCCCTCGATGGCGAAGAGGTACAAGAAATGCTACAAGCCTCAGACACTTTTGCTGGCTGGAATATCATATCTTTGACGATTGACCCATACGAAGAAGAACTAGCCAAAGACGACCGCACAGTTCACTGGTGCTCAACTCAAATCAATTTTACGGCGCAAAAACCCTAAACTAGCCTTAAATTAAGGCGCTAAGACAGCGCCAGAGAACAACACTTGTCCTGTGCCGCTATCGGCAATAGCCATTAGAAACGGCCGGTTTACAGTCATAGCAATTGGTGGGGCTTGAGAACCTGGAGCAGCGCCCCAACTCATTCCAGCTATCGTAGTAGCGGCAACTTCAGTACCACTCTCATCCACCGAAAGTTTAGCTGCATGCTTGATGAAAGATACGAGCAACCCTGGAGTGATCAAAGACAAATCACAGCCTTGACTGAATAGATCGCGCATTCCTAACTGAGCAAAAGTAGAGTTGAGACTACAATCGAAAGCAATTTCCATCCGTGGCAATTTTAAATCAACTTTGCTTATGGCTGCACCCGCCATAGTTACATTGGGATTTTTGATGTACTCAATGCAATGACCAAACGAACGTCCTAACTTAGGCAAAACTATCTGCATATAGTAAGGAGATTGCTTGTAAGCCAACTTGATTATCTGAGCATTGTCATCTTCTTTGTAGAAGAAACTACCGCTAGTGTTCATCATCATGACATTCTTAGAACCGGAACCCACCAAATAGAACGGCTCTTCTCTCGTGAGTTCAGCGTTGAACTTAGTCTGCCATTGGGCAAAGAAATAAATAGCATTGGTAATGGCAAATACTGATAGTGGAGTGAAATCGCTGCTATCGACAATTTTTGTTATCTTTCCATTGGTAGCATTCTCAGCCCAAAAATTGATTTGCTCGACAGCTTCAGGCGAATTGAAATCCACTCCATATAAAGAAGCCGAGTAAGACTCAACAGCGTTATTGACGAAGTCTTCGTGACAGCGCACCCCTTGGCCGAACCAGAGAGCTGAAGCAATTGAAACTTCATGATCGGGTTTGCTCATAACCAAATAATTGAGCAACTGTCTATTCCATGGATTGATCTCGCTGGGCTTAGGCAACTGCAAGGCATTGGCAAACTCAGAATAGGTATTGCCGCCAGCACCGTTGTAAAGCATGCAGGCTGTCAAAAAAATGCTCGTGGGAGAAATCACCACATTAGAACTCGGGCTAGCCATAGCCAAAGTCTTAAGCACGTTAAGTCCAAATTGATTATTGGAAGTAACTATGTGCTTCCAGTAGTCTTTATCGCTGGGAAGTAAAGTCGTCTGCATAGACTGATAATGCAATTGCCTTTCATAGCAAAGGGAAGATGTGACACTATCAGATTTACCCGCTAAATCAAATAAATGAACACTATCGCCAGCAATTTAGCACTGAAGAAGCAATTTAAAACTGCCCGCCGTGTTTCTTAGAATTCAACACCGGGTTTCTTGCCATTATCAAGACCTAAATGGGATACATCAGGATTTAGACTAGTCATGGGCCGTCTAGTTTGATTGAGATTTGGCTCTGCTGAACTACTCGGATTAGCGGGACTATTTGGATTTAGAACTTGCTGAGCAGTATTGGCGATTTCAGAAGCACTCTCAAACAAGCCACGTTTGCTCGGCATTGCCTCACGTGTCTGCGGGCGCAAACCGCCATAACGTGGTGTCGCTTGTTGACCCGGAACGGCCGATAAACCAGTGCCTATAACTTCGGCATTACCATCAACAACATTGCCAAACGAATCTACAGCAACATTGCCAGAGGGAGAAGCCACAGCGGGAGAACTAGCAGCCGGATTAGCCTCTGCATAGCTAGGGATAATGCCGTTACTAGAAGCCACGACCTGAGCTGAAGTTGCTAGTTCAACGGCTTGAGGTAGTCCAATAAATTGACCACACTCAATGCAGAACTTACCTTTTCCGGCTAGCTTTGTACAATTTGGACACAACCTTGAAGCACCATTATTTGTGCTATTGGGATTTGTGCTACTAGAATTAGACGAAGCAGCAGGTGCACCTTGAGAGCCGACTGGAACACCTAGAGGATATCCAGCTGCTGGGTAAGCATTTGAATATCCGGTCGCATTTCCGGGAGAGACCCCAGTCTGGTCAAAACCAGTAGCAGCGGCTTGAGCGGCCATAGCAGCAGTATCAACAAAATCAGGTGACGGCATATTGCCGATGTTACCCGCTGGTCTAGAAGGAAATGGCAAGCTACCAGCAGGAGTAGCAAACGATGGCGCTGGTGCACCAGGATCTGGCGCTCCTTCTGGATAATCGGGGCTAGTTTGCTTTCTGGCACTAACGTTGTGTAGCAAGTGCAGTTTGGCGATTTCTTCAATACCACGCAGGTCGCACATAAATGGCTTCGTTTCACCAAATTCAGGGTCGCCAGCTGGAGATAGATAAACCAGAGCGTGGTGTTTTTCCATGCGCTTAATTGAATCTGTATCTACTCGAGCAACTACCTGTTGGCTGTGTATCTTGTTCCAACTGTTAGGGAAAATACCAAATCCGTTAGCAGCGTAGTGGTCAGCAATACCGGGGACAACCACAGCATGCTTACCAATTTCTTCAGAGAAGAACTTAGCTGTTGTTTCATCAGCGTTGTGTAGACATACACGCACTGCACTGTTGGAGAAAATAGTCTTGAGTTCAGGAGCAACACCCTGGCCACCACCACTGGTGATTTGTGAGATGTTCTGCAAGATGATTGTCAAACCGCCGTTGGCACCACGAACAATAGCTGACAGTCTACCGGCCAAATCTATGTTCAAAGTTTGATATTCATCGAAGAAGGCAAACAATGGCAAGACTGATTTTGTACCGTACCTAGTGTGTAATGCTTGCTGCAATTGGTGCACGAAGCATGCCGCAAGTGATTCTGCGTCAGGGCCCAACGAAGCTGGAGCACCGAAAATTAGCACCGTAGGCTCGTGCATACTGGTCTTAAGATCAACGTTCGATCTCTCTGTGCACTTAAGAATCGCTTGGTTCTTGAACATGCGCAGACGACCGCGCACACCTTGAATGTTTTTATCCCAATCACTATCGGTGCGGATAATCGATGAGAGACGCTGGGTCAATTCACCTAGTTCACCGGCATTGATATTTGGGTCAGCTTTCAACTTACGCAACGACTCAACAATATTGCGACGGTTGTTGACCAGTTTCATCAAACCATATGGATTGCATGGCAGTGGATCAAGTTGAGAAGGTTGACCGTTCTCATCTTCACCCATAACCTGCACGCCGCCCCACTTGAGCAGCTGTGTCAAACCTTCAATATAACCAAGGTCGCGCTCAGCCCAGTGCTGCTCTTCTGGTGGAAGAGAGTTGATGTCTTGGACGATAGATGTAGCGAAAGTGACCGCATCTTGATCAAGGGGATTCCAGCAAATAGACTCACTATCGAGTGGGTTGAAATAAAGAGTACGGAAACCAGCATGCTGAGCTTCAGGCAATACTGTGTATTTGAAACCTTCTCGCCGTTCGTCTAAGTTAGGGTCGTTGGCTTTAGCTTCTAGAGCAATAATGACGCAAGGCTTAGCCAGCAAAGCTTTGATTACAGCCCGCATCAAGGTTGTTTTACCTGAACCTGACGGAGCAACAATGAACATGTTTTTGTTAGGTAGCCGCCCCATAGGGATTGTCACCGGCAGGTGAGTACGGGCCAAGAAGCCAAAGGGAATCACCACGCCGTCAACTTCAGACCATGTCGAACTTGGGTTTTTCTTGCCGAGTCTGCCGTGACGTCGACCATTAGGTGGACAAATATAAGAGCGCTCGTAATCGCGCGGGGTCATCAAGCCCGATGGTGGGTTAAAGGTTCTAATTGTCTGCCAAGGGAATAGTCTCTTTTTGTGGGCAGCAGCAATAATTAAGGCCAACAGCACAAGCGTCGGCATCAAAATAGCTATAGATGTAGCGTCAAGGAAGCCTTTGCCTTTTTTAGGTTGGAAGCTCTGACGGGTTTGATCGACGTGACCAGGCACGCCTTCTAAGCGAAAATTCTTCTTTTGAATTTCTTGGCCAATGGTAGGCACGCGACCTGTGGCTGGCAATGGAATAATAGGTGCTTGCGAACCAACCGGAGCAGCACCAGGCTGAACCAAAGGGCTGGAACCGGGAGCAGCGACTAGAGGCTGACCCACTTGCGGCTGACCCACTTGAGGATAACCGGCCGGAGGTGCCTGCTGATATGGGGCGGGAGCACCGGTAGCGTAAGTCTGTGGAGCTGGCTGAGCCTGATAAGGCTGCATGCCCGGTTGCATTGAAGGTTGCATGCCAGGTTGCATTCCTGGCTGCATTGAAGGTTGCATGCCAGGCTGGGCATAAGTTTGTGGATAAGACGATTGCATCGGCATGCTGCCGTCGGGTGCCCCGACAGAGCCCTGCATTTGCATCATGCGCTCAAAGTCTCTGGCAGACATTTGTTCGCCCGTATCGGTATTCCGATACGACGAAATGAACCCCTTCTCGTTCATCTGCGCTTTCCAACTCATATTGGCGCCTTCCCGGTCATCTAAGTCTCCTGCTTTCGACTTACTCACATACTTACTTATTTATACCTTTTAAACAAGTAGTTGCGCAACAAAACCCGCTCCAGTTCTGGGAAGACTACGAAGAATCAGTGGTTTATCGGCGTAATCTTCGTATTTCTACCCCTCAGAAATGCCTGCTATCTTCAAGTTTCCATCACTAGCTTTCTTCACTAAATAGACAAACTTCACTGGTCTCAGTTTTGGCGGCTCACCAGGTATAAGCAATTCTTGCTCACCTTCAACCACTATCTCTATTGAACCATCTGCTTGGTTCGGGCGGGCGGAAACCATGCGCTGATTCCATTTACTTTTCATACCCGAATTGGCAATAGTAGTTGCCATGTCAGGCGTCCAGATATTGGTCATGTAACTTTGAGCACAATCAGGAGTCATCAAACTCATGGCACTTTGCTGCGAATTGGCAGCAGAAGTAGCATTAAAATCCCAGGCCAAGGGCAAGAAACCTTCCACTAAAGCAGTGGCCTTAAAATTGTCGACCACGTCAACAGGCGGTTGCTGCTGGCCCCGAGAGGCACTTGATTGTGGATAGCGCTCACTGGGTGGGCGAGCAATACCAGTAACATCCGGATGCGTATCGGCCTTAGAGTGTTGTCTACGCTTTGTAGGAACTGGAGTTGGAGACAATATCAATGTAAAAAAAATGCCCGCCATAGCACCAGCTACACCGACCATGATCAAGGTCATTTTGTATTTTTCACCAGCTTGATAGTCAAACATATATTTGTATCAACCCGCATTGAGCAAATCGGGGGTGAATGTCTCAGGAGTATAGCCCTGCCCCAGTAAGTGGCAGGCCCAGCGCGCATCACCGGCACACAGCTCAATCATTTTAGAACGCATCGGTTGGTCGGTGTTCGGTTCAGTAGTAGCTACCCAGTACATAAACCTTGGTACAACCAATTTGACCACGCCACGCGATAGCTTGTGATAAATCAGAAAGGCATCTGAATACTCTCTGTTTTTTCTGGTCAAGTGAGCGATGGCACCCATCTCTTGGGGTGTCAGACCGCAGGCTTCGCGAATTAACTCGAAGTTAGAAGGGTCATTACCTAGAATAATTTTGATAGCACTGTTGGTGGCAAGATTTCGCGCCCGATCGTCGCGCAAAAGGTCACCCAGCTCCTGGGAAATACCGATGAACAGTAGACCTAAGTGTCGGCTAGTCCGTGAGGCATCTTCTACAAGAGTCTTTCCACCCTCATAGCGCAGCAGTCTCCACAATTCGTCTATGCAAAAAACGAAACGAGAGGGTTTACCCAAAGCAACCTGTTCAGCCTTATGCTGAGCCGCTCTTCTTAGAACATAGTCAGAGACGAACAGCGTGACTACCGCTTCTAAAGTTTTGTCGTGGGCCAAGTCTGAGGTATCGAATACCATCAGCTGCGTATCGAGTGGAATAGAAGTCGCACCATCAAAGAGTTTGCCGAAAATCGCACCTTTGCAGTAAAGACTAAGGCGGTTAGCCAAGTCTTCGCAAGTATCACCGCGTTTACTCTTGGCGTGCTTGACTGCTTCTTCTTGCAGCCAGTTGACCAAGTCAGACTCAATTGGAATGCGACCCATCTCAGCACAAATTTTATAAATTGCCTGAATGCCTTGCATCAAAATTGGCTTCTCATCTTTATTGAGAGCCTGTTCGCCCCGCTCTCCCAACATTACTGAGTGGAAGTTCAAAATTTTGATGATGTGAGATTCTGGTGGGCTAAAGGGATCAATTGGCTTACCATCAGGACCTTGATACGGCAAGTCATAGAGGTTGATACAAACAGAACCATCCGGACCAAGCTTGATATATGCACAATCATCGTAGACTTCAGTGAGCATGCGATAAGAGCCAGATCGGTCAATAATAACGGTCTTAGCCCCAGACAGAGTTTTCATCTGAATGATTTGTTGGGCGACCATAGACTTACCTTCACCCGGTTGACCGAAGACGATACAGAGGGCGTTTGGTAGTTTTTCGTCGTAAGGGTTAAGGAAAACCGGCTCTAAAGTTTCTTTAGAAAAGCCCAGCCAGTCGCCATATTCAGAGCCCAGCTTGGCATGAACAAAGGGGAATGAATTGCGCACAGTGGGGGTACGCACGGCCTTACCGCGGCGTGCCACGTCAATTCCAAGGCCTGGCAAACTGCCAATGAAGAGTGAGCGTTGCTCATGGTGCCCAATAACAAAACGAGCACCACGACACTGTGAAGCAGCAGATCGAACAAATTCGGTGGAGCGATTCAACTCTTCAAGGCTATCGGCAAAGAGTGTGAAATAAATAGCGTAGTTAAACACTTCCATGTTGGTGGTGTACAACTCAGAACCAATTGTGGCAGCCTCTTGGGCTTTCTCTGCTTCTTCTTGGTTAGGAGCAGAGCGCTGCCCCATGACACCTTGATAGGTGTTGGCAGAAGCCTGCGCTTGCTTCTTCTGCAAGTTCTTGCGGAAGAGTTCTTTATCTAATTTGTGAGCATAAAGATTGAGGCGCCATTCGCAGTTGAGACGCAGCAGGGGCTGCAACCAAAGAGGTCCCGTGCGCTCAGGCAGGCGGTTCATATAAAGGGTGCGAATATAGCGACCAGCGATTTCTTTCTCGGTAGGGTCGGCATTGGGGTCAGTGGCCTCAATGTAATCAGTCATGTCTGAAATCTTGCAAAAATCAGGGGCACTAAAGTCATAGCAAGACTCAACCAGCTGCTGCCGCACAGTCGCCGGCTCCATATCAGGGAAGACACGGCGCACAGCCGGTGGCAGTGACTGGGTCTGCGGACGAATTGGTGAGGGCAAATTCTCTTCGCCCATCTCAGACTGCTTAGGATTGAGCTCGCGGTAGAGCATGCGGAAGTATTCTACGGCCGAAACCGGCCGACCAGACATACCGCAAGCACCAAGTTGACTGACATAGCCATTGGCGCGCTGAACCAGGGTAGTGACATTTTTAAAGTGACTTCCCACAGACTGTCTAGCAGCTTGGCTAGTGAGAGCGTCCATCACAGACTTTACTGCCGTATCAATCATGCTCTGCTTGGGTGGCTTCTCCTTGGGAGGGCGATAGCAGAATGTCACATAGAACTTAAGCTCAGGCACGAAGTTGCGCGACAACAAAGAAGCTTGGTCGTTTTCAACGACTTTGGCGACATAGCGTAAGAAGGGATCTTCATTAACTTCAACTGGGTGGCGCTGAAAATACTCGCGTTTTGAGATGTTATGGCAGACCACAGTGAGTTGGGCGGAGGTATCGATACCATTAAGAAAACCAGTAAAGTGATTCATCAGCGAGACCAAGCGCATCTCATCAAAGCCCGAGACGTGAACCCCGTCAAGCTCAAAGACGCAGCGGTAAGTACCGTCTTTCAAGACAAGAATGCCTTGGCCCGATGCATCATCATGGAAGAGGTCCCACAATGGCAAAATACCAGCAGCCGAACCGTGGGGTCTGGGCACGGCTAAACCAGGAATGCGTCCGAGAATTTCAGCAGAAATCGGCGCTTCCTTCTCTTTGCCACGCTTCATGAAGCCCAGCAAACTATTTTCTTTAGAGTAGGACCGATTTACCGAAGTGACCATTAACGAACAAGAACTCCTTTATTCAACAAATTCTGGCAGTTTCTCATCTACCAAAAACCTAGTTGTATTTGGATCGGGTCCTGGAATCAAGATTTTAGACCCAGTATAGAAATTGAGCACGTTCTCCCAGTGTGAAGCAGAGTGATTATTGGTGACCAGTGCGTAAAAGGGACCAATCATGCCGACAAAGAGGCAAATCCACATTTTAATATCTTGCCCAGCAAGGTTTATTGGCATCATCCAGGACCAGAGCTGGGTGGCGACAACAAAACTGATCAAAATCCAGATCAGTTGGTCAAACCGCATGCCAAACAGCTTGGGAGAATCTTCTAAATTTAAGGGAGTGACATCGTCCATGTTTACATTCTACTTGTAGAGCTAAGTGGTTGCAGGGTTAACTGGTTTAAGAGCTAACTGGTTGAGCACAGTTGAAAATAATTCCTACGATATGAGGTGGAAGCCTTACTGTACTTTTATTCCCATAAAGCGCAAACTCCTTCATCTTGGCGACGAGTTCAGGGGGTAAACCCGCAGACGAATCTACTTTCTCGTAGCACTTGATGGCACCGTCATACTCACCTGATAAGCGCAAAATCTCACCCATAACATAATTATAGCGGCTGCGATTGCCCGCCCAGCTAGGGTCAGCTAAGGCTGTCGCCAATTCATTTTTGGCCAAAGTGAGAAACTTACTACCGTCCACGCCCTCTTCCATGGCGCACCAATAGCCGTTTAAAGCCAATACTGAACGATCGAGAGTGTGAACATTATGCTTGCGCCCCGAAGCTACCGCGTGAGCAAATTTCTTGGAAGGCTCAGTAGGCGGCGTGTCTGGCACAACCTGTGGCAGATAAAAGTGCTCTTTGAATGATGACAACCACCAGGTATAAATACAATTCGGGCACATGGCAAGCAGGCTCGAGCGCAGCTCGGGGTCGGGCAAAATGCGATGAAGATCGCTTTCAATTGGTGTTGTCAAATCAATAGCCGGCAATCTCGCCACTTCGTAGGTAGCGAAAATCGTCTGGCATTCAGGACAGACCACTGTCAGGTGGCGTAATTTGAAGAACTTCATGGCTTTTTATTATCAGCCTTATGTGTTGTCATATAAATGCTTTGGCTAAGCAATGGTGACTATCTATTTTAACTTAGCGATTTTAACTTAGCTATCTTAGCCTAGCCAGCTTAGCCGTTGCCGTTGTTGTAACCATCTTGACCGAACATACGTTCCATCATGCGCTTGACCAAACGGTCTTTTGGCACAGGTGATTGATCGTATCTTGCCACTTGTCCGCCAGCATTGCGAACAGGCACTGGTCTAGGCACAAACCGTGGATCTTGGCGAACAGAGTCGACATAGTCTTTAGTCAGATAAGGATCGCCGTATGTTTGCGGATCTTGTCTGTGTGCTTCGACAATGGCCCGAGCAGTATAGACAGAGCCGTAGTCTATATTGTTAGCTTGCCATCTAGGATCAGCGTCCATCATCGATTGCACAACTTGCACATCACTGGTCGATACGTTGGAAGCACCAACAGCATTTGCAGCGACGGCCACAGCTGGCATCGAGCTAGGGTTCTGAGAATAGGCCTGCACAGCAGTTTCTAACATCTGATACTTACCAGGGTCAGATTCATCTTTCGATGGGTCATAAATTTGCTTCCAGTCCATGCCATTGGCTCTTAGATCGGCAACAACTTGTTTAACCAAATTCTGCGAACCGCCAAACTGACTGACAGCGCTGGCGACAGCAGATTGCTGCAGGCCACCAGAGTCAAGCATTTGACCAGAGACCGATTGTTCAACATCGATAGAGACATTTTCAGAAGGCAAGCTACCGCTGCCACCACTATTGCCACCATCAACTCGACCAATTTGAATTTGACCAGCCGATGAGCCAACTGAACCACCAGGCAATTTGACTGAGCCCAGATTACCGAGATTGCTGCTAGCTTGATTGCTTGGAGGTTGAATACGAGAATTAACCGTAATCGGTCCGCCTTGCATTGTTGGTAGATTGCTAGGCAGAGGAATTGCATTAGGATTGATGCTGCCAGCGCCTGCCGATGGACCGTCAAGGAAAAGGTCAACGTCAGCAGTTCCACCGCCACCAGTATAGCCGCCACCGCCACCAGACATAGTGACGCCGCCAAGTACTGGAGGTGCAACGTTGCCACCACCACCACCACTCGAACCGCCACCACCACCGATGTTGACGCCGCCGAGATTCATGTTGCCGCCACCACCACCACCGCCGCCGCCACCGAAGTTGCGCTGCAGGTTGGCCATAACGACGTTACCGCCTCTCAACGAATTGTAGGCGCCGACATAGTCTTCTGGTCTAGCATTAGCGCCAACCATAGAAGCAACTTGGTCAACAGTATTGAAGTCACGACAGACCGATACACCGTTCTCGTCAGAGATGCCAGCTTGGGCCAAGGCACCCAAAGTCTGTACGACTTCGGCAGGCATGGCTTGAGCACGGTTACCGTACCAAGCGTCTTGCACTAGGCCATTTGTACCTTCGGGAATTTCAGCAGCAGCTCTCGCTTGCATATACTCACCGCCACCACGAATAGTGGCACCACGCAACCAAGGCTGGGCCTTGAGAACGCTTTGGTTAGCAGCAACGGCTCTGTTACAAGGAGTGATCGGCAGACCGCTTTGGATCAGAGCTTCAGTGGCAGGGCCCATTCTCCAGCTCCATCCTGATTCAGGTGAATCAGTGCTGGTCATAATGTGAGCAGCCCATGCTTGTTGGTCTTCGCTCATCGGGCCATATCTGTTGACCAGGTGCTCAGTGTAAGCGTTACCTTCTTCACCATTGATATAAGCTTGTGAACCAAGAGCAGCATGCTTAGCCATCGAACGAGCGAAGCTCTGCTTGGCTGCAGCAGTCTGTGTCCAAGAACTACCGTTGTAGGCCAAGATACCAGCAGCAGCTCTCTGAGCCATGCCTTTCGGTTTGTGCTCACCGGCGTCAATTGATGATTGCCGGGCGGCGTCATAAGCTTCAGCATCTGTACTCATCAATTCGCCGTAAGCACCGGCCATAATTTGCATACCCTTCTGCTCATCAGAAGCGCCTTCACCAGTACGGATGTGCATCAAATGGCCTTGGTTATCATAGACGTTCTCTGGCTTGCCGCTACGGGACACACCAAGAGTAGCACCTTGAGCCAATCTGATTGCCGCTGCAGCAACCCGGTAAGGGACGTGTCTGTAACCGGCTTGCATATAACCATCGAACATAGAGGCTTTCTGACCAGCAGCATTAGGTTGAGTCGGTTGCGCAGCAGGACCGCCTTGAGGTGTACCGCCATTTCCACCGCCACCACCGCTGCCATCATCTCCGTCACCGCCATCGCCGCCAGCAAAGCTAGCTGTTTGGGCGCCATTAACAGGCGGAGCGCCACCGGTTCCACCAGCTGTGGTTGTAAATTGCGTAGGAGTAGCAACAGGTGGAGTGACCCCTCTGGTAGCACCAGGGGTGACATTGACAGTGCCTGTATTAGCAGTAGCACCAGGCTGACCTGATACTGGAGGAATAACTCGACTGGTCACGGTGGCAGCGGCATTAACACCATCAACTTTGCCGGTATTAGCACTAGGGTTAACTGTACCCGTAGGTCTTACTGCACCGAGGGCGGCAGCTCCAGCGACTCCAGCAGCACCAGCAACAGCAGCCTCTTCAACCAACTCAGCATTGACGAGTGGGCTAGCGCCAGTATTAGCATTGGCCATAGGCGGAACGATACCGCTGGTTGGCGTTATATTCTGCATATTAGGATTAACGGCACCGGGCTGGGCGGCATTCACTGTCGCTCCGCTTGAAACCACCCGACCATTGACGTCGGTTGAGGCCGCTGGCGGTGTTGGTGTCTGAGCGCCAGCCTGGGTCTTAACTGTCTGACCAGCAGCTACCACACCAGCAGCAGTGGCAGCTGCAGTGGTCGCGGCGTTAACTAGTGGATTGCCAGCACCAGGCTTCAGTGTTGCTGTTCCATCTTTGCCAGCAGCCAACGCTTGTGCCGCAGGATCGGCATTGATGATCTCCTCACCAGTGACCACAGATGTGCCAGCTGGGGTGACTCCAGCATTTGCCATAGGCGGAACGATACCGCTGGTATTGGTCAAGTTAGGATTAACGACACCGGGCTGTGCGGCATTAGGTGTTACTGGTGCACCACTTGAAACCACGCGACCATTGACGTCGGTTGTAGCCGCCGCCGGCGGTGTTGGGGTCTGAGTACCAGCCTGGGTCTTAACTGTCTGACCAGCAGCAACGACACCAGCGGCAGTGGCAGCTGCAGTGGTCGCGGCATTTACTAGTGGATTTCCAGCACCAGGCTTAAGTGTTGCTGTTCCATCTTTGCCAGCAGCCAAAGCTTGAGCAGCTGGATCAGCATTGATGATCTCTTCACCGGTCACGGTAGAAGTACCAGCTGGCGTCATTCCAGGAGCTGGCTGGACGCCTGTCGGCACAACACCACTCTGGCCTGTGAGATTGGCAGCAGGTACATTGCCAGTCGGATTTGCACCAGTATTTCCTGGGGTACCAGATGTACCGACAACCTTACCAGTGGCATCTGTAGTCACTTGTGCCGGTGGTGTGACACCGGGAGTTTTCATGGCATTAGCAGCATTAGTTGCAACCACTGCGGCGGCAGCTCCACCGGCAGCGGCTGCCACTACATTAGCAGCAGTATTCGGTTTATTGGTGAATGTACCTTCTTTAGCGTTAGCAACAACCGGCGCACCAGGGTCGGCAGGGTTGAGCGTCTCTTCGCCAGCGACCATAGCCGTTGTTGGGTCAGTGCCCTTACCAGTAGCGATACTGCCAGTAACAGACGCTAGCTGCGATGAATTGATTGGAGGAACAACAGACTTATCGCCAGCTGCTGTGACAGGATTTGCACCTGGTTTAGGCACAACATTGGTGTCGCCTTTAGCGCCATCAAGGGGCTTAGCTGCGCCACCGACACCCTTCCCAGCATCAACAGTAGTCTTAACAGAACCATCGGCATTGAGGTTAGAGCCAGGTGCACCAGGGGTGCCACTACCGGCCATCTTCAGACCAGGCACCACCGATGAGGCCACAGCCTTACCAGCTTCATCACCTGTGCCAGTTACTTCAACTTCGTCTCCCGCAGCCTTCAAAGCGGCTCCAGCAGCAGCGCCAGCGGCGGCACCCTTGGCTATATCAGCAGGGTTGATACCAGAAGTCAGGTCTTTACCTTTGCCAGTCAATTCAGCGCCAGTACCTTTAGCATCAGCTTTAGGATCAACAACTTTGCCAGTGACCGTAGCTTGATCTTTAACGACTTCGCCAGCTTTGCCACCAGCAGCCGGTGGAGCAGTAACTCCAGCCTTAATAGGTTGGCCTTTAGCGTCGGTCAATTCTTTGCCGTTCTTGTCGATCAAATTACCAGCAGCATTAACTAGACCACCAGCAGCAGCTGCAGCGGCAGCAGCTTTGGCAGCTTCAGCTGTACTCAGTTCTTTACTAGCTTGTTCGCCAGTACCAGCATTCGCATTAGCGGCAGCAGCGTCTTTGTTGGCTGTATTGAGAGCACTATTGGCACCCATTGCAGCCATTCCGGCACCCACTGCAGTAGCGCCAAGCGCTACACCAGCGCCAGTCTTGGCAGCGCTAGCCAGTGCATCAGTAGCGCCAGTAGCAGGATTTACTGGTTTAGTGCCAGTAGGAGGCACAACATTGGCCGCGGCTCCAGTTCCAGGAGCACTCTTATCAGAAGCTTTATTAGCAGCATTAGGATCAGCAGGATTTAGTGGTTTACCATCAGGACCCAAGCCAGTACCCTTGCCATCTTTTGGACCCTTAGGACCTTCTGGTGGCTTAATTGGTTTACCATCTGGACCAAGACCGCCAGCTCCGGGGCCCTTGTTGCCTTTTGGTCCCCCAGGACCGTCAACTTTGCCCGTAGCCTGAGCACTACGAATATCTTTTAATAGGCCAGGATTGGCCACATCATTAGACAAGCCATTCAGTTCAACACCTTGCGACTTAGGAGCGCCCTTGGCTCCAGCATAACCAAAGTTACCAACGGCATTGGCAAAGTGCTTGGCGCGATCGCCGAGCATTCCACCAAGAGCCTTACCGCCAGCAAGCAATCCACCAGTAATCAAACCAGCAGAAACGAAGTCTGACATTGGAGAAATTTGAGCGCGAGCCAAGAACGATGGCACCTGAATCATCAGCTGCAAGACGCCCACAGCCATGACAATTTTGCCCCATGGGTTGAAGTCAGATAAGACCACAATCACCATAATTTTGAGCATGCCAACCCAAACGAATGTCCACAAGCTCACTTCAACAAATGAGCGCACAAAGCCAGAGCAAACATTTTCAGTATCAGGCAGAGCGAAGAAGACCAAGAACAGTGGAGCAAACATATATTGAGCAGTGAGCAAAGCAGTCTGAATTGCTTTGAGCACAAGAATGTAAATCAACTCAGCAATAAGAATGCCGCCGAGCACCAAGTAGATAATCAAACCAACGAAGGCAACCAGAGTGCCGACTGTTCCTAAAACAATACCGCCAGCACCACCAGCGAGAATACCGCCTAAGACCTGACCAGCGACAGGGGCTGTAGCATTAGCCAACAAACCAGCACCAGCAACCAAACCACCTTTCACTGCTGCAGCCATGGCAGCATCAAGCATGGCCACTTGGTCGGCCGAATTGAAGTAAAGGGCCTTGATCATTTCATTGGTGATCTGAATTTCAAAGGCGTAAATAGTCGGCCATGCAAGCAATAGACCAGCAGTGAAGATCAAACGACCAACCGCACCCATCATGTTGCCGTTGCCACGAATGGCAGCATCTGCCCAGTACTTCCAAATGCAAAGAATGAAGAGCAAGAGCAAAAGATCTACAGCGATACCGTACATGATGTCGGCACCTTGACGAACATAGGGCGAAATGTCATCAACAGCAGCACCTGGACCACCAGGAGTAGTGCTGAGACCGTTAACGGCGATGTTGGGGTTAAGCACGAAGATGCGCAAGAAGCCAGTCAAGAACTGCACAGCATCAGCTACCCAACCATTAATGAATTCACTCAACCACTTACCGATCAGCTGACCAATATTGGCGAAGAAGTTAGAGATGATGTCATCTCCCCAGAATGCGCTCAAGCCTTGATAGGTGTCGTTATAAGCACCAAAATCAGGCCACAACTGTTGCTCGACGTTTTGAGCGACAGCCTCTGTGTTTTGCTCGGCCTGTTGGGTCACCAAATTGGTTTGGCCAGGAGCGTCATAAATGTTTTCTGCGGTTGGCTGAGTTTGACTAGCACCTTGGCTGGGGTCGCCAGCATTGGGGCTGACAAAGTCGTCACCAGGCGAAGGCACCGAAGTTTGGGCCACAGCCGCTATTGAAAATGCGAATGGCGCTACTAGCATGAAAACTGCTACCAGCGCGATTAGTTGCTTGTGAAAGCGATATTTGAGGTTAGTTAAGGTGTTTCCGTTATCCACTGTTGACTGCTTGCAGAAGAAAGAAAGGTAATTCAGACCAAATACACTCTGGCGAGCGTATCTCTTAAGCAACACTGTAGTGCCAATATAAAATCCTGTCAGTGTGGTTATTCCCATTCTGCGGGCAAAACAGCCATCTTTTAATGTGCTGTTAAGGGTTTTAGCAACATTTCGCATGTGCTCAGAGTCGAACATAATTCACCACCAACAAAAGAAAAAAGGAATGAAATAATTTCCTGACAATACTTTAAGCTTGCTCAGATGCTTTTGGGAGCACGGTCTTTCCCATCCTAGAGGGAAAATCTTGAGAAATTTATGTGCCACTTCAATGCAATCCGGGAGCAATTCGAGGGCAATTTAATGTAGAGCGCGCTGCTTCAATTTGATTTTCCACTGGGCGAAACGCTGCTGCTTGCCAGAAATTTGCAAAACTGGCGCTGCCACTTGCCGCAAAGATTGCTTACCAGACACTAACCGACTAACAGCAGGCACCGAGCGCTGTGCAACCGGCGAAAAATATTGGCTAAGCTGTCGCAGATTCTGCTTTAGATTGGACCGTCTACCCGTCACTTTGGCTTGGCGGGCGGAGCGCAGGAATAAAAGCATGAGCACCATCGGCACAACTAAGCGCCACTCAGTCAGTATTGCCCAGAGTACAGTGGCCACATGAAGGAAGACTCCGGGCCAATTGACGCGAGCGACATGGGCCGCTGCTGAGGCATCACCATATGGCGATGCCTGCCAGTCAGCAACAAAATTGCTGTACTTATATTGGTTAATTCTCCAATTGAGCCAATTAGTGGACGCCAGTAACTGTTCAGGGGCTGCCGATTGCATTGGTTGAGCCGGTTTGCTGAGACAAAAAGCAGCTGCAATCGGGGTAATCATTGCCAGACATAGAGCAACACGAACCAATTGCTGGTCAAAAAAGTGCTTCGTAAGATATGAGATTTGGCCTTTGCGTCTGTTGCGGAAAGCGCCAGAGCCGCCACGAGAAGTAAAACCCAGTTGAAAGGCAATGCGGCGTCGGATAAATCTGAGTGATTGTTGAACCTTGGACAGTTGCAGAAGCCCGAAAATTCCACATGCAAACATGGCTGTTGCAATTGACCAACAGTCAGGCACCCTTATAAAGGGTTCACCCCAGAAGACGTAGCCCCCTTGACAGGTCTCGCCATAAGCACCAAAATCAGGCCAAAGCTGCTGCTCGACATACTGCGCCACAGCTTCGCTATTTTGCTCAGCCTGTTCAGTGACAAGAGCTATCACTTCAGATTTGTCTCGAACAATATTTAGAGACTCACGGATAGGCTCCTGTTGAGTTCTCTGCTTCTGGATATATTGCAGATTTTCATAATACAAAATAGCAAGGCCGGTGATGCCACCAAGACCCACTACAGCGATAACTACTCCGATCATAGTGAGAAATTGTAGTTCTCTCTTCTTGTTCTTCTGATTCGCTGATGGTTGGGCTAAGCGACCGGCGAGAAATTTAGCGCGATTAGACATACTGCCACCACCATTGAAAAAGAAAAATGAGGAACTGCAGACTCGAATTGGAACCAAGAGCTGACCTCAACTCTAATCTACTGTGCTAGGCCGCTTTTGACAGCACGGTCTTCCCCATCCTTGACGCAAAATTTCGCCTAATTTGCGGTGCTCTGCTACCTAAAACAGCACTAAGACAACCAGCGAGACTGGATGCTCCATTCTCTCCAACGCATTCGAGCGGAAGCACGTGAATGAGTCTTAAAAACTTGATGCTTGGACGAATGGCGCTGAAAACTAAGCTGAGAATATAGCTTTAGTCGATTCTTAACCGCTCTGGCTCTCAAGCGGAACGAATAATAAACAGAAGCCAAACCTGCCAGTAATAAGACTCCACACCGAAACCAATCGGCAATCTTTGACGCAAATTCCAATCGGCCCTTGCGGCAATCATCACATTCCCACATCACATACAAATCACTGCGGTGAGACACTTCCAAATAACTTACCTCGAAAAGCAGTTCGTTGCCGATTTCTTGAGCAACACGGCTGGATTCAAAACTAGACTGTTGCATGACAAGTGAAGGTAAATAGCGAGAGCTCGCAGATTGACGGCGCGGACGATATTTTTTTCCAACCGCCGACCTTAGACTAGCCCCTAAGGCCTCAGCTCGAACCACTGACGGAACAACGGGCTGGGCAATTTTTGCAGATTCGGCGACATAAGCAGATCTGGTTAAATACCCAGCTTCGCCCCGTCGAACCAATTCGCAAGAAAACCACCAGACCATCGGGAGTAGAGCCAGCGAAGTCACAATTAGAACCAACAATTGAAAATCGCCGTTAAATTTCCAACGGCGGCTCCTTCTTGTATTAAGCGAGGTTAGTGCCCTAGAGTTGGCCTTTCGCTTCGTTCTGACTACCCAAACAATGAGTCGAATTGGAGAAACGAATGCTGCTGGATCAATCATTAGGCCCACCAGGAGCGAATGTTCCAATCATGCCAAGCAGTGCGACGGTACGAAAGCACCATGTTGGCGTGGGACTTCGCAGAGCTTATCTTCAATTTCCACTGTATAGGAGGCAGCCGAACGCGAGAGCGAAGGCTGGTATCAATGGCAAACCAAGCGGCAAGAGCAAATATGACTCTCCAGTCAGATAACCCCTGGCTTATCCATTTCCCCAAGAGCTGTCCGATGTTGCCAAAGAAACAGGAAATAATGTCATCTGCCCAAAATACAGACAGACCTTGGTATGTATCATTGTAAGCTCCATATTCTGGAGAGAGCTGCTGCTCAATGTTTTGAGCGACAGCTTCCGTGTTTTGCTCTGCTTGCTCAGTAACTAGATTGGTCCAATTTGGGAAGTCCGCCGTCAGCTGAGGAATGACTGCCTCAACTCGACTATCGTCCTTTTGTTCTACACATGCCACAATCGGTGATTCGCGTGGAGGCATGTCGAAAGTATGAAAGAACGAGCCCAACACTGGTGCAACGCCAAACAAAATCCCAGCAACGGACACCAATAACCAATACAAGCACGAACTGCCAACGGGAGTAAATAGAAGCCCTATTGCCAAAAGCCGAAGCAACTCTTTCTCGTTGTAAAAGTAGCCAGCAGCCTTACGGCCTCGCTTGTTTCGAATCTTCTTTCTTAGCCTGGGCGATGAGAAACTCTTACTTCGATAAATCATGACGCACCGCCTGTGGCAAAAAGAAAAATGGAACTGATAGCTAGAAACTGATTGCAAGAAATTGTTTCTTGAATGAATTTCGCGAAAAAGCGACTTCCAGAGAAAACAAGTTCTCCAGAAGATAATTCAAGCTATCAAGACGTTCCATCTTTTACTTTAAGCTACTAGAGCCAATCTAGGACCACGGTATTCCCTATCCTCGAGGCGCAAATGTGACAAGATCCGATAGATTACGGATGGTCTTGTGTTCCGTGAGTTTCAAAACGTTCTCACGAGTTCCGAAATTGGCCAAGGTTAGTTAGTCAATGCGCCATGAAAAAGGGAAGATTTTTTCGAAAAAATCTTCCCTTTTTGATCTTCTTCAACGTCAATCACCAAAGGCTTAGCAACGCTGACACCAAAGCAAAAGAGCCAGACTAAGTCTGGCTCTTTCAAAGTTATTCGTCTTGATTTTCGTTCTAACTCGTTACGTTTCTCGAAGCGTTTCCGCTACGTTTCTCGTTGAGTTTTTCGCGAATTCTCGAATCTTTCGATTAAAGACCGCCACCCAAACCACCGAGGTCGTTGATAGCGAATGTTCCCAGCAAGTGCACTGCGGTTGGTCCGCCGAAGCCGATGCCTAGACCTTTAGCTACGTTCATGGCTGATTCACCACCATCTCTCTGACCGAAGGCAATCTTCATGCCAGCTAGTGACGATGGAACAGTTGATAGAGCGGTAACAACGCGGGAAATATCTCTTGCACAGTCATATCCGTAGTCTGCCAATTGGCCTACTTCGTTTGATTGTCCATAACGTGGGTCGACTGGTGCGCCTACCAAACCTTGTGCATGAGCGGCTTGGTCATATACTCCGAAAGCGAGCAATACCAGTTGGGGAGCCAGAAGGAATCCCAGACGGCTAGCTACTTTGAAGGAGTGAGTTTGCGAAACTTTTTTTGCGAAGGATTTAAATGTATTCATGGCGTAAGAAACCTCAGGTAGCGTGTTGCGATAGTTGGTTTGTCAGACTGAAAACTTTATTTGGCTGTCGGATTTGTCCGATGCGCTCGTCTGGCTTATGGGACAACAATAAAGCTTTCCCACGCCCTTGAATATGTGGTAATTCCCATGGAAGACGGAGAATTTGTTCATTTTTCAAAGTTTTTTTCGATGCTGCGAAACTACATTTATATGCGCTCGAAAAGTACAAAAAATAGTACAAAAAAAAGCGCATAAAAATACAGCACCTAACGAAAGAGCCAGGCTGGGCCTGGCTCTAATCTTAGATCTTGTTTTGTTCGGGATTCCTATTTTCGAGCTTCGAGTCTTTCGATTAAAGACCGCCGCCCAAACCACCGAGGTCGTTGATAGCGAATGTTCCGAGCAAGTGAACTGCGGTTGGTCCGCCGAACCCGATGCCTAGACCTTTAGCTACGTTCATCGCTGATTCACCACCATCTCTCTGACCGAAGGCAATCTTCATGCCGGCTAGTGAGGAAGGAACAGTGGACAGAGCGGTAACGACGCGGGAAATATCTCTTGCACAGTCATATCCGTAGTCTGCCAATTGGCCTACTTCGTTTGATTGACCGTAACGTGGGTCGACTGGTGCACCTACCAGGCCTTGTGCGTGAGCGGCTTGGTCATATACTCCGAAAGCTAGAAGAACCAGTTGGGGAGCCAAAAGGAATCCCAAGCGGCTTGCAACTTTGAAGGAGTGTGATGCGGAAACTTTTTTAGCGAGGGATGCAACTTTGTTCATGGCGTAAGAAACCTCTGGGTATCGTGGAAGCGTATTTGGAGCGGGTGTCAGACTGGAGCTTTGACCTAGCTTTCGTCCGGCTTATGGAGTAACAATAAAACTTTCCCACGCCCTTGAATATGTGGTAATTCCCATGGCAGACGGAGTTTTTGCTCATTTTTCGATGATTTTCATGGTGCTTTTACGAAGTCAAGAGCCGCCGTTTCGGCCATAAAAGCCCCGAAACACCAGCCCTGTAGCATTCTTCAGCCACGAAAGACAATTTCGTCAATTTCAAACTATTTTTTGCGCCAATGGTTCTGCAGAGCTACATTCGCCGCTGCGCTTTCTACAACGCAGACAGGATGTGGCTTTGAGAGAGCGCTAAGTAGCGTATGCCTATGCGTGCGGGGGGTGCACCTGACAGGAGAGAGAGAGAGTGTGTGTGTGTGTGTCTGTATTTGTGCAGAGGGCGGTAACTTCCAAAAGCAAAGCCGGGCTAAGCCCGGCTTCGAACTTCTATATATGTATTCGGTTTGGTTTGGTCTAGGGTTTCGCGCAAACGAATCCCCCTAACTGACTCTAACTGTTTTGCAATTAGAGACCGCCGCCCAGACCACCGAGGTCGTTGATAGCGAATGTACCGAGCAAGTGCACTGCAGTTGGTCCGCCGAAACCGATACCGAGACCTTTAGCGACGTTCATTGCTGATTCACCGCCGTCTCTTTGACCGAAGGCAATTTTCATACCAGCCATAGATGATGGCACAGTAGATAGAGCAGTGACAACACGCGAAATATCTCTAGCACAGTCATAGCCGTAGTCTGCCAATTGGCCTACTTCGTTTGATTGACCATAACGTGGGTCGACGGGTGCGCCAACCAAACCTTGGGCATGAGCGGCCTGGTCATAGACACCGAAGGCCATGAGAACTAGTTGTGGAGCCAAGAGAAAACCGAGGCGCGATGCAACTTTGAATGAATGCGATGCGGCGATTTTCTTGGTCAGTGCTTTGATATTTTTCATTGGGAACTCCTAGGGTGTTCGTTGAAGAGTTTTGGATTGGTTTTAAAAGATTGTTCTGAAAGTGGGCTTTGAAAGACTGGTCTAAACAAAGTGCTTCAGACTATTTGCGGATGATCTTGCCGCCGACGGCTGTTTGAGTGCTGTATCCACTGCTGTACGAGGTCGGTGCAGTTGAACCAGGTACATAACCGGTGTTGTAGGTTTTGATTGGGCTAGCTTGAGCAACACGAGATTGTGGGTACGATGGCCGTCTCAAACGAGCTGTGCCATTTTGTGAGCGGCTCAAAGATCTTGGAGCAGAAGCCATCTTCACGGTCTTAGGTGTAGCAGCTTGAGCAACCGGTGCCATGACATTTGGTGAAGCGGTCATTGGCATCGCTTGAGCTGCTGGCTTACCGAAAGCATTGTTGAATTGAGCTGGCATCAACTGAGCCATGATATTTGGCTGAGCTACTGGTGCTGCGTGCACAGGAGCTGGAGCTCTCTTGATACTGGCTAAAGGAATACCGAGCATTGACGATGCACTCGGTGTCGATCCCGATCTTACTGTTGGAGCTGCTGGAGCTGGAGTCCACGATGAGCGTGGGCCAACACTTTCTTTCTTCCAGACGTTTGGTTCAAATTCAAATCTAGGCCCTGCATGAGCAGCAGTTTGAGTGAACAGAGCAGTTGTTGCAAAAGCCATCAGTGAAAGAATAATTTTGAATTTCATTGCCTTGTCTCCAAACAAAAGAAAATTTAGAAGCGAAATGCGTTACGAGTACCGAAGCCAGTCATCATCAGACCAGCAGCGCCTAAGCCATAGAGGCTGTTTGGCCGTCTAATCATGGTGCCGACCATTGCTCCAGCTCCGAAACCAGCGAGGGCGCTCATAGCTGTACCCATGCCAGCACGACGAGTGGTGCGTCTAACAATAGGGTTCGAAGGAGGTGCCGAGAGAGTTTGGGTTTGGCTTACATTGCCATATGCGGTCATTGGTGCGTTTTGATCTTGACCAGGCATAATCCAATCAGATGTTCCAGTGTTACCGGGGACTTCTTGCCCGCCCATACTCGATTGCGAAAAATTAGGTTGTCCTTGATTCATGCCACCTTGGCTCATCATGTTATTCATCATGTCTTGACGAGCTTGCTGTGAATTATTTTGATTATTGAAATTGTTCATGCCTGCATCATTACCGCCAGCGGGGTTACCACTCATTGCTGAGTTCTGACCGTATGAATTGGCATTGTTTGCACTGTCTTGACGAGCTTGAGCTTGGGCTTGCGACATCTTCTGGGCCACGGCTGGATCTAGAGGCACTACTTCTGGTGGAAGGAATGAATCTGTTTCAGCCTGTAGGCTGTACTGTGCCATCGCCGGTAGAGATACGGTCTGACCGAATAGGCAAGAGACAAGGGCCACGTTCAGTGCCATTTTGGCGATTCTGTTGTTAGGGGCGTTTCTCATGATTCTTTGGTCCGTTTTCCGATGGGTGCCAGCGATTGCTTAGGTGAATTGCTTTGTAAATACATACTACGCAACACATAACCAGAAAGGAATCGGGGGGATTCCCATAACCATGGGACAATCCCCCCGAAGGGTTTTATCTAATTTTCACCCGCAAGCCCCTTACCATGGGCGTTTCAAGACTTGCAGGTGTAACGCAGCCAGATTTTCAGATCTGGATTTGTTTTAGAAGTTGGTGATTACTCCAGTTGGAAGCAAGCGTTGGCCGTATTTCTGAGCAGTGATGTTGCCTGGTGAGAACTGGGTGTAGGGCAAGCCGAAGTCAGTAGTCTTGTGGCTGTAGATTGGGATGCGTCTCATACCTTGGCCGAATTCATACGACTGGTTGGATTGCAGAGCGCCAATTGGGTTGTCTCTGGTGTTGGACAGACCGAAGTCTTGGATAGACGAACCAGTTGGGATGATTGCTCCACCAGCTTGGAAGCGTTGACCGCCGCCCAGGTCGATAGAACTTGATCTCAAGCCGTTGCCTGTAGGTACGCCAGTTACAGCGCCCCAACCGGCCCATGGTCCCATCCGCTCAACGTTGTCTTGTGAGCCGTCACCGCCAACTCCACCGATCATGGAGTTACGACCGCGATATCCCCACTGGTGGGTTTCTTGTCCACCGCGACGTTGGGTTGGAATGCTGGTGTTGTAGCCACCGGTACCGGCGAATCCGCCAGTTGGAATGATATTGACTTGCTGAGCAGCGTTAATAGAACCCATAGGTGCAGTCAACGAGCCAGGGTCAACACCAGGAGTGGATGGAGGCGCTGGCACGACACCGGTCAGCGATGGTCCAAGTACTCCAGGAGGAGAGACGATGGCGGGGTTGATGCCCAGAGGGATACCAGAATAATTATTGTCGATTTGGTTAGCAGGAATGGCTGGAACCCATGGCATTAGCTCAGGAGATGAGAGCATACCGGGGTGAACGCCTACAGGTGTAGGGCCATCACCGATTGCTGGTGGAGCGCCTTCGATTGGAGCCTGGAATGGGGCGCCGGTTGGCTGCCCTTGAATCAATGGTGTGCGCAGTGTGGTCACTGGGCTGAATGGCGCAGGCGTTCCTTGGGGCGGACTGCCTGGGAATGGGCCAGAGCGTTGCGCATAGGAGGCTGACGCAGTGAGAGCGCCTAAAGTGATTGACATAATCACAGCTGGGATGAACTTACGGTTAAACATTGTCTGGCCTCCTGAAGCCTTTATAAAGAATAGATTGAAGGACTGAAAATTGAAGGACTGAAAAGCTGTTGTTCGCGGGAGCATTAATAGGGAGCGATGGTCAGTTGTGAGCGTTGATTGTCTCTAAAGAGTGTCCGGTTACCGTGTAGGTCTTGGGTGGTCTGACCTCGATATTCTCCTCTTTGCCTTGGTCCGTCTTGCGAGAATTGCGGACACATCTTAAGGTCAGGCTTTTCGGAGAGTTTTTGACCGAAGTCGTTCATTATTGAGCTGTTGGGTCTGACACAATTGGGTTTACCAAAATCGTATGAACGTTGCCCTTCCCATCTTCTAATTGGTGCATTTCCAACCATTCCGCCTTGAGGCTGAATATTCACTTCAGCCACCGGAGCTCTCAGACCGTAGCCACCATTAGAACCATTAATGGAGCCGAAGTCAGAACCGCGGGTTGAGGGCGGAGGAGTAAGGTAGGGCATAGCCCAAGCATTGACTTCGTCTTTGTCGCCACCCATGGTGAGTGGAACAAACACGTCCGATGGTGGGCTGAAGGGAGTGCTGTAATCACCAGGCGTAACTGCTGGTGGGTTGAAACCATCACCACATGGTGGTGGGGCTCCCTCTTGGGCTGGCACCCAGGCTGGGCTGTTAGGGGCACCGTAGATGAGCGGTGATCTTAGAGTGTTGATCATGTCAGATTCGCCATAGGCGAAGGCTGCACCAGTAAACAGTGGGCAAGAGAAAAGTGCGCCAGCCATAAGAGCGGTTGAAATTGCTTTTGCTATTTTCTGTACCGATTGGTTGTTCACGAACTTATCTCCGGGTCGCCGTCTAATTGGCTTATCACTACCTTATAGATTCGGCAAGCACTTGTCTTGCGCGTAATTACGTACTACCCCCCGGTTTCTCCCACTATTTCGGCCTCTTTTCTCGGCTCAAAAGCCCGAAACCCCAGCCTACTAAGCAATACACCAAAAAAAATTATTTTGACAAACTTTCAGGAGGCTTTTGGGGCTATTGGCTGGGACACTAGCTTGGGCTATTAGCCAGGACATTCGCTTGGGCAATTAGCTGCGGTCACTGACGCCGAGCAACTTCCTATATAAGTAGTCGGCTGGTGGCCACCCGGAACTACGTCCGATAAAACAGTCATATCCTTATATAAGCAATTTCGCCAGAAATTAATCAAAGCGATCAGCGGAAATTAATCAAACGCTAGTAGCAAATAGCAAGCTCAAACCAGGCAAACAGCACCTCGTTTAACTTATGTCACCACTGACAGTATCAGCGAAAGTCACCACCCCTACACCATTAGCGGTGCTTTCAAGAGGTAAGTGGTGCCTGCACCATTGGCAATGGCAAATTTACTTTTACAAATTCACGGTTTATCGGTATAGTAGGTTTCAAGAAAGGGGTATAAGTGTGAGCATTCATAAAAAAAATACTGCCGATAATTTAGATTTCTCGCCAAATCAAGGTGAACATGAGGATGCTGTTGCCGTTGACGGCCTAGAACACATCTTTAAATGGGCATCAGAGACGGTGTCAGATCCTCAAGATGAAAGAGTGCGTCAAGCAAGAGACAGGCGCGTTCGTCATCAGGTTCTTGACGTTGTTCAAAAATACAGAGAACAGCGCGTTGTTACTAAGAGCCAAGATGAAGTTGCCTATTTGCAAAGAAGAGTTATCGCTCTGCTTTCAAAGATGCAAGAACTGACTGAAGAGAATGCAGCGGTAAAACAAATAATGGTTAGCCAATTCTGGGCTATCCAAAGAATTCCCGTTCTCGAAGAACAAGTGCGCGTCCTTAAGGTAGTTGAATACGAAAAAGAAGCTGCCGTTAAAGAACGTCGCTATTTGATGGACGCTCTGGCTAAAATCAAAGTAGAACGCGACTACTTAGAAGACATTCTAGTTACTTGCGAAGATGAAAATACTCGCTTGTCGAGCATCCTCAACAACACAAGAGCAGAATTGGCCGAAGTAAAAGCCCGCAAGTGGTGGCACAGTTTCGTTCCTAAAAGCTTCCTCAAGAAAGCCTAAGAACGGCGTTGGCCAGCAAACGGCTAGCCAATGCCGTCACCACCAGCAAAAGAGCGTTTACGAACAAATCAAATAAAAGGAGAAATTGCCAGTCAATTTCTCCTTTTTAATCAACTGCCATCTGAGCAGCAAAGCTCTTGCCTCTTCGGCCACTAGCTCGCCTAGCCTTCAACGACCTCTTTGCCTGCAGCTTTGCGAATCTTGCCCTCAAAGCCCCGTTCGCTTGGTTGATAATATTTGCGCCCAGCTAGCTCATTAGGTAGGCACTGCATGGTATCGGCTTTGCCAGCAGCGAAATCATGGGCGTACTGATAGCCCTTAGAGTAACCAATTTCTTTCATCAACTTAGTTGGGGCATTGCGCAAGTGCAAAGGAACAGGATGTTGCACCGTATTTAGTGCATCCTGCGCCGCTTCGTTGTATGCCTTATAAAGTGAATTAGATTTTGGCGCCAAGGCCATATAAGCAACACATTGAGCCAGGGCCAATTTACCCTCAGGCACCCCGATGAATTCTACCGCTTGCATGGCAGCCACAGCCTGTGTCAAAGCCTGCGGGGCAGCCAAGCCAATATCTTCAGATGCGAAGCGCACCAAACGCCGCGCTACATACATTGGCTCTTCACCAGCTTCCATCATGCGCGCTAACCAGTAAATGCTGGCGTTCACGTCAGAATTGCGAATTGACTTGTGCAGTGCCGAAATCAGATTGAAATGATTCTCTCCGTCTTTATCGTATTTGAGCACAGCTTGCTGCACCGCAGAGCGAATTTCTTTCTCGCTAATCACTTTCTGGCCACGCTTAGAGGCTAGATTAGCTGCCATCTCCAGTGAGTTAAGCGCAGTACGGGCATCACCAGAAGAATAGGCAGCAATCAGTTTGAGAGTGTCATCAGAAGCGGTCAACTCCAGCTCGCCCAAACCTCTCTCTTTATCAACCAATGCAGTCTGCATAATTTTCAAAAGAGCTGGCAAATCAAGCTCATCCATAACAAAAACTTTCAGCCTTGAGAGCAAAGCCGAATTAATTTCAAACGATGGGTTTTCAGTGGTGGCGCCAACTAGGCAAATCACACCGGTTTCAACATAGGGCAAAAAAGCATCTTGCTGGGCCTTGTTGAAGCGATGAATTTCATCCACAAACATAATTGTGCGGCGACCTTCAAGGTTCATAAAGGCTTCGGCTTCCGCCATTACACCCTTAATCTCTTTCATGCCAGACGCTACAGCCGAAAAGGCTATCCACTTGCTATCAGTCTCGCGGGCAATTATGCGGGCGAGGGTAGTTTTGCCTACACCGGGCGGGCCCCAGAGAATAAATGAGCTTAAAGTATTGCCTGACAGCATTGTGCGTAGCACGCCGCCATCTGCTAGCAGCTTTTCCTGACCGTAATATTCGTCTAATTCCCTGGGGCGCATGCGCTCGGCCAGGGGCGGTCGATTCTTCTGAGCTAACATGCTTTTGATGCTTAATTGCCCATAAACATAAAGAAGGTAGATGGTACAAGAGTTCCAAGGAACAGCAGGATCATCGTCCAGACTACGATGTGTTTAAAATTCTTACGCAGATAATGCTTGGCGTGAAAATTCTTGAATGAAAGGCCCATGGCTATCTCTATGGTTTGGAATGACAAGATATTACCATCATATTGGCTCTGCCATCACTCAGGCTCAAATATCACTTAGTCGCTCGTATTTGTCGCTCTTGCAACTTGCTCTTAGCAGTTGGGCCAAAGAATAAAAGCGCCCACGGAATGTTGTATCCGTAAGCGCCCCTATCCTGATGTGCGACCGAGTAAACCTATCTAAAACTAAGACTAATCCAAATCTAACCCAAAGCAAAATCTAATTCAAAGCAAATCTAAGTCTAATCAATACCTAAGTCCAAGTCTAATCAAAACCAGCGCCAGCCAGCAAAGAACTCTAATAACCTATATCTATATCAACCTATATTTCTATCATTCCACAAGTCAAGAGAATCGAAAAGTGGTAACAGATGAAATTCTTGTTTTTTCCTTCCTAATATTGCTCAAAGCCCTGTAAGCTTCATAATTAGACTCTTCATATATAGAAGTTATGAGTGGGAGGTTTTCGATGAGACAGATAGGCATACGCCTTGGGCAGGTAGCAAGCAGTGCTGCCGCAGCTGTCGCCATTTCTTCTCTAGGCACCCAGTCAGCTCTAGGCAAATTGCCTTCAACCTTCTCTGACCCCGCGGCCGAAGAAGGTGCCAAGAGCGCCGGAATGCCAAGCAATAACCTCTTTACCGTGCGCACGACTACCGCTGAAAAGATGCAGGCCATGAGCAATGTCAGCCTTCTCAATGAGCGCATCAGTCAAATACAAGATCACTCTGCTGGCCTCCCTAAACTTAATCTAGACCAAACTGAGGGCAAACTCTCCCCGCAAAAGCGTGAAATGTTTGAGCGAGCCATGGCCGCTAGTCAAAGTCGCAAGCTTGCCGCTCTTTTAAACCAACGAGGAACCTGCCTTGCTCTAATTGGTGAGCGCAGCAAGGCAATCAGCGACTTAGACGAAGCTGTTATCTCAGACAAGAACTATGCACCAGCCTTCAACAACCGTGCATGGATGCTGGCACAAGCGGGCAAGCTTGATGCCGCCATGGTAGACGTTAACAAGGCCATAGAGCTCTCTCCGGAAATGGCCGAAGCCTACGACACAAGAGGCACTATTTACCTGGCCTTGAAGCAATATGAGCAAGCCATGAAAGACTTCAATAGTTCGATTCAAAACAAAGAAGACTACGCAGAGGCTTACTACCACCGGGCACTCCTGCACAAAATACAAGGCAATGAAAGTCAATCGGCGGCCGACGAAAAGCGGGCAATCGAACTGGGCTACCCTGTGCAAGGGCAATAAAAGTCTACTTTTCTAGCTCGTTAACCAACAACTCAGACAAGCCATCACTGCGATAATTTTTAGCACTCAAAACAGAGGCTTGATGCAGCGCTTTAAGAGCTTTGCTTTTATCTCCCAAACGCAATTGCTTAAGCCCGATAGCCAGATTGTAGGTTGCTTTGTCGTATTCGGAGGTTGTCGATTTCAATAGCTGTTCGTCGCTTATCTCATCGCGCAAATACTTATTCAGTTGCTTAAGCCACAAAAGTGGTTCTTTTTCAGACGACATTGAACTGTACTTAGAGCTTCTATCAAATGTTTTTTGCATCATCGGCTCTACTTCTGCTTGGCGCTTGCAGGTAAGCAGCAAATGATGACACATCAAATAATCAGAAGAATTATATCTCTCTACTCCAGTATTGCCCTGCAGAAGTTCTGGGCTCAAGCCAGCTATAGCTAAATCATAGTTGCCTTTTGCCAGAGCGACTTTGGCTCTAACCGTATCGGCCTTTTTCCTAGACTGCGTGATAAATTCAGAAAACTTGTCGCCAAAGAGATAACGATCGTCATCAACCTTTTCGCCTGACGCTAGTGTAATGATACAGCGAGGTATGGAGCTGACAGCAAATCGTTCCGTCAAACTCTTAGTAGCCGGTATAGAGCTGAGAGCTTCGTTAGTCAGGTCTACGCGCACTGGCACAAAATTGTCGTTAATCTCTGATATCACGCTTGGTGCTCTAAATACTGTGCGTTCCCTCTTTTTGCAAGGTGGGCACCAGTCGGCAGTAAATTCGTAAAACACTAGGCCTTTCTTGATGCCACCTGGCTTTTGTGCCATCTGCTCTAATTGCACTGGCGTGATCCAAGCCACACATTTATCGCTCGGTGCAGTGCTCTGAGTCAATTTCGCATAGACGCGAAAACACAGAAGCCAACTGACGAGAACGATAAACCAGACAGGAATAGTCAGTGCATTAACAGGACCTTTTGGACCTTTTGTCTCTTTAGTCTGAGCCATAAGAAAACTCCCGACAAGACAAGGCAAAGGCAGCAATCAGAAGAAAGAAAGCAATGTTAGAGATAAAAATGGCAAACTCGTAAGTATCAAAGGCTGAGGCTGCAGTCATGGCGACCAAATCAATTGACGATGGCATGAAGTCTCCAAACCACTCTTCGATAAAAAGACAGACCGTCTTGAGCGTCTCAAGAAAAGCATTTGTCGACTGTTGGGCTTGAGAATATACACTGCCGACACCGGCACAACCCATCAACGTAAACACAGTCATTATGGCAATCAGAGGTGCTGCACTATGCATAAAAATCACAAGCGAGCACCAGCTGGCAGCGTTTAAAATGATTGATGCCAAAGTAAGAAAGCTGATGTCAATGGCAGTGATGCCGTAGCAAAGACCTACTAGGTAAACCATCAACAGAGCGCACAACAAAAGTATGCTTGTCCCGACTACAGCTGCAAAATACCTGGTGAAGACGTAACAAAAGCGCGTCACCGGCCTGGTAAAAAGCAATGACAAAGAGTCAGACTCAGCAATGAGCTTCCCTCCAGCGGGGCCATCACTGATAAAAATATAGGCAAGAAGCAGGTAAACCGTTGGCTGCACGAAATAGTGATGAACCCCTCCGGCAATCATCTTTTGAATTTCGACGGTCAGCGGCGGATGGGGAAAGGACAGAGAAATAATCAAACCGAAACTAGGCACAGTCATCAAAAGAAGCGGAATTACCCAATAGCGCGGGTCGGCGAATTTGATATAGAGAGTGTAAGCAAAAACAGCGGGATTGATAAGAGTTCTATTCATTTGGAAGTTTCGAACCTCCATCGGCATCAAGAGTTTTCTCTAAAGCTTTTTCTGGATCTTGCTCTAACGGTTTTTCTGGATCTTGATCTAAACCTTGATCTGGAACTTGTTCAGGAGCTTGCTCAGAGCCTTGCTCTGGGTTACTTAAGAACAGCTCCACCAACTCCCGTCTTTCGAAATTAGACTTATATACTCGCAAACCATTACTAGTCAAACTGGCAATAATATCGGCTGCTTTTTCGTTATCAGAGACAGTGAATTTAGCAGTCTCACCAGTCGATTCAATCAAGGTGCAACCGCTACTCTGCGCGGCTGCAGCTAGTGCTGTTGCACTGTCCCTATCGCTAGCCAACCAGCTAACTATGAGAATTTGACGCACTTGCGAGAGAGCGGCAACGTTTGCCACCTCTTCAATCTTTCCTTTGCGAATGAAGGCTATACGGTCACAAACTTTTTCAACTTCGTTTAAGTGATGGGAATTAAGCACGATAGTCATGCCCTCTTCTTTGCACTTCAAAAGCAGTTTGCGAATCAAGATAAAACCAAGGGGGTCCATACCTGATGTTGGTTCATCTAAGAAAAATATACGGGGATGACCAATCAAAGCTTGGGCAATACCAAGGCGCTGAAGCATTCCGCGAGACATCTCCTTGACCTTGCGCCGATTAATATCAACGTCAAGCTCAACTAGAGCTAAGACCCGCTTGAGCTCAGACTCACGCTCCACACTAGGCCGGCCAGCAAGCCAATGATGATAGGCCAGAAATTGCTTCACTGACATCCAGCGGTTATAGCAAGGACGCTCTGGAAGAAAGCCAATTTGTTGTTTGACATCAAGAGCAAATGGCGACATACCGTCGATTTGGATTAAACCGGCCGAAGGCTGAGTGAGAGCCAACAAGCAACCAAATATTGTTGTTTTGCCAGCCCCGTTTGGTCCAATCAAGCCAAATACTTCGCCTTCCTGAACGTCAAAGCAGGCTTGGTCGACAGCCTTTACTTTGCCCTGGCGATAAGTCTTAGTGAGATTTTCGACTGCTATTAAAGACAATCAGCACGTTCTCTTTTCTGGGCGGTAATTCTGGGCTGCCTGACACGAGCATTGCTTCTAACTGTCTGCCCGGCTTCGTAGCGACCGAAACTAGGCAGTACCAAATGAACGAAGTGCCTATATTTGCCATTCTCGAATTATCTGGCGACAAAGGCCAAGGGGCTCCACCTCAAACGCTACCAGCTTCTCAAAGCGGATAGCTGGCGGCAAGCAAGTTTCGAGTAGTTCATTGAACTTATCCAGCTCACTAATTCGCACAGTTTTTGCTACAGAATCAAGGGGATTTTTGAGATGACCCAGGGTGATATGAGGCAAATATTCGTCGTAGCTAAAGGGATAGCCGGTGCTAGATATGCTCTGCCTCTGTCCGTCGCTGATGCCTACGAAGCTCTGGGGATCCGCCGACGCCCTAAGTGCCTTTGGCAGCCAGAGATTGGCCACATCGCAGTGCAGTTGTTTTAGCTCAGGCCCAAGGGCAAAGTTGAGGAAAACAATTTTAGAGGCCCAGACGCTGATATCTGTTATCGCCATGGGTTCCTTTAGAAACCGAGGAATGGAGGCAATATTTAGAAATTGCAGCAAATCGACGGCAGTTTGCCCGTCGTCAAAGGTAGCTTGCATTAAACTCAAATGAACAATAGAGTTCGAGGTGTGCAAGGCAAAAGCAAAATCGACTCCACTCCTTTCGCTCTCGGCAAGCAGAGCACAAATAGCTTGGCAATCTTTTACACTTGGTACAAGGGCTAGGCCAACACCTGATGACACAAGAATCTCCCGAGCAACGGCGAACAGAAGCAAAAGTCATTGAAAAAACAGACAGAAATTCGCTCCAAACCATAACATAAACACCTACAGAATTATCATAAAGAACAGCGACATGAGCATGAATCCAGATTCAGCACGAAGGCCAAAAACCGAACACAACAGAGATCTAGATATAAAGCCAGATATAGCGATCGCATCAGCAGTGCAGCGCATGCAACAAGTAATTGTTAGCGCCTGCGCCCAAGAGCTTTGGCACAAGCCCACAGAAGAGAATAATGCCAAAGCCAGTAGCGATGAGCACAAACTAAAAATTCATACTGGAAATTACTCTGAGCTTGTCACTGCTGTCGATTTGCGACTCAGCAAAATCATACTGACTGCCGCCCGCCAAACTCTTCCGCAATCATACTCAGAAGAAGAGCTACCAACTAAGCCAAGTACCGCAAAGTTTCTCTGGCAGATAGATCCCCTAGATGGCACTGATGAGTTTGCCAGCGGCCTGACGCATTTTTGCGGTGTATCAGCAGCCCTACTCAAACAACTAGACAACGGCAGCTATAAATCGATAGCCGGAATTATCTACATTCCAGATCGAGACTTGCTTCTATCTGCCGACCTGACAAATTCAACTTTGCTGATCAAAGAAAAGGGAGCAGACATATCGGATCGCACAAAAACAGCATGTAAGTCCAGAAGCGAAACAGAACACTCAGTCTTGCGCGGCTATCAACGAAGAATAGATAGCAACCAAGAAGTCGAAAGCTACTACAAAACTGTTGCCCAAGGGCTTGGTGTTCCAGCAGAGGTAATTCAGTGTGGCGGAGCTGCCCATGGTTTTGCCGCACTGGCGCTGGGCGAAATCAATCTATTTTGTTTCAACTATGACTATTCAAAAGAGTGGGACGTATCAGCTGCCCAGCCCATTATTGAGAGCACGGGCGGCTTCGTCTGTGATTTAGCCGGCAAAGAGATCGCATATAACAGTGGAGGAAAAGACCACTTCAATCGCCAAGGATTTATTGCTTCAATTTGCTTCTCTAAGGCAATGGTCTTGCCTACAGATATTGATGCCCTTTTATTGAAGCGACTTTAAGTCTGACCTTAAGCTAGTTAGCCGTTTTTATCTAGCTTAGCCTAGCTCTTCATCTTCATCGGCCTCTGGCAGACGCTCTTCATCGTCTTCGACATCTTCAGCATAAAACTCTTGTTCATCTTCTTGATCAAGAATTGAGGTCTCTCTTATTTCACCATCGTCATATTGAGCTGCGTCTTCGGCAACCATTGGCAGCGAATCTCTTTTAGCAGAAGCACCTTTGACCGATTTCACTGATTTAATGGACTCTCCCTCATCTTCAGTGGCAGGCTCCATCCCAGTTAATAGCGGCTTAGCCTTGGGCTTGTTCTTCAAGTCTTGCATGAACGTAAATAGCTCAAGTGCTAGCTTTTTCGGAATACCTTCACAAGCTTCTATTTCTTCTAACGTGGCTGTCTTGATTTGCTCAAAAGATCCAAAATGATCAATTAGTTTCTTGCGCCGCTTGGCCCCCAGGCCTTTTAAGACATCTAACTGAGAGGCAATAACACGCTTGGCGCGCAACTTGCGGTGGAAAGTAACAGCAAAGCGGTGGGCCTCATCGCGCACGGCCTGTAACAAGTGCAGGGCCTCAGAGCGCCTTGGGATGTAAACCGGCATTGAGCGATTGGGAAAGTAAATTTCTTCCTGCTTCTTCGCCAAACCAACAATAGAAAATTCGTGATCGCCTGCTTTCAGTTCACCTAAATTAAGTTCACTAAGTGCTTCCATGGCAGCCCCTAGTTGACCTTTGCCACCATCAATAATAATCAGATCCGGAAAGGGTTTCTGCTCACGAAGTAGCCTGGCATAGCGCCTGCCCACAGCTTCTTTCATTGAAGCAAAGTCATTGGGCTCGCCTTCAACACTCTGTATTTTAAACATGCGATACTCAGTCTTCTTTGGCTTGGCTGCTTCAAACGAGACCATACTGGCGACGTTATCAGTACCAGAAATATTTGAGATATCAAAGCACTCAATGCGGTTGGGTAACTTGTCTATGCCCAAGCCTTCTTTGAGAGCGGTGAGGGTGCGCTCTACTTTGGCGTCAAGCTGGGTGACCCGGTTAACCTCTTGGCCTAGAGAGTGCTCGGCATTTTTTATGGCCATGTCAACCAAATCGTTTTTGCCACCACGCTGGGGCACCAAAAGCTTCACAGCAATTTCGGCTTTGCCGCTGACAAACTCGCGCAAAACATCCATGTCGCTCAGTTCATGCTGCAAGAGAATTGTTTGAGGAATAGCAACATCTTCGCAAGCAGTATAGTACTGGTCGACAAAAGCCTGGTAGGCCTCATCCCAAGATGTCTTTTCGACTAATGGAATGGCAAATGTTTCAGAGGCAATAAGCTTGCCTTCGCGCACTTTCATTAAACAGACCGACATCATCTTTTCAGTGTGGGCCTCAGCAACAATATCGTGGCTGACTTTGTTGCTCTGGAAAAATACTTGTTGCTTCTCAATTACTGTTCGAAGTGCCACTAAGCGGTCGCGAATTTTCCCCGCCAGCTCAAACTCCAAATTATCAGAAGCCTTCTCCATATCAGCCTTGAGCTGGTCGATAACTTCAGTTTGGCGGCCGGCCAAAAACATTTCTACTTGTTTGACCATACGATCATAGGGCTCAGGCTCTACTTTCTTTTGACATGGTGCCAAGCAAAGACCAATATGAAAATTCATGCATGGTCTGTCTTTAAAAAGCGGTGTTTTGCGCTGCCGCATCGGAAATACGCGCCGCAAGATGCGCATGGTTTCCCACATTTGACCGGCTTCCACATAGGGGCCAAATACTTTTGCTCTAGGGTTGTCTTTCTTAAAGCGCACCGGGTCGCGAATCATCACCAAACGAGGAAAGGCCACATCATAAGTAATTGCCAACCAGGGATAGCGCCTATCGTCTTTGAGCGACACGTTGTAGCGCGGCAGCTTCTGCCTAATTAAATTGGCTTCTAGTAAGAGCGCTTCTTTCTCTGAATTAGTAAGGATAGTTTCAATGGTGGCAACCTTCGGTATCATCACCGCTAATTTAGGCCGCTCTCGCCACGAGATATCAGCCCAATAAGAGCGCACCCGCGAGCGCAAACTAAGGGCCTTGCCAATATAAAGAATGTCACCAAGCTCATCTTTGAATATGTAGCACCCTGGGCTATCAGGCAGCCCAGAGAGCTGTTTAACCAGATGCTCAGAGGGAGAGTATGCTTTCATCTTCTAATTGTTGACTGATTTCTCGGGAGTTTGCCAAAGTTTCTTCAGAAGTTATTTCAGAATATTTTTCAAAATTCTTCTTGGCCGAGTTGCTTTTGCCAGAAACTAAATTAGGAATAGCTTTCTGCAGAGCTTCAGAAATATTTTCTACACCAATTACTTCCATCCCCTTAGGAATATTGCTTAAAGGAAGAGAAGCTTGGGGCACCAATGCTTTCTTAAAGCCCAGCCTCGACGCTTCTTTCAAGCGCTGTCCAAGATTCAAGACTGGTCGAATTTCACCGGTCAATCCAACTTCGCCAACAGCGACTAGACCTGGATCAATAGAGCGGTCTAAAAATGAAGTAGCAACTGCTAGAGCAATGCCAAGATCGCCAGCGGGATCGCTAAAATCAAGGCCACCGACAATATTGACATAGACATCAAGGCGAGCAAGGTGAAGGCCAGCGCGCTTTTCTAACACGGCAACAAGCTGCAAAAGACGGTTGTAGTCCCAACCATTAACTACTCTTCGAGGCGAGGGATTGGGTGTAGATACTGTTAGAGCTTGCACTTCCAGCAAGAGACTGCGACTGCCTTCGCCCCCAGCTATCACTGCCGTACCGGAAGGGGCTTGTTTTTGCCCCACTTTCGAAAGGCGGTCGCCTAAGAACAAAGCGCTGGGATTATCAACTTCAGAGAGTCCTTCTTCTGACATTGAAAAAATCGCAAGCTCAGCAGTAGAGCCAAATCTATTTTTGACAGCCCGCAGAATTCTTAGTTGCCTGGTGCGATCGCCTTCAAACTGCAAGACCACATCGACCATGTGCTCTAAAACGCGGGGGCCGGCAATTGTGCCTTCTTTCGTGACGTGACCAACCAATATGGTGGCGATGTTCTTGCGCTTTGCAGCATGAATGAGAAGCTGCGTTCCTTCCCTCACTTGGCTAACCGAACCAGCAGCACTAGCAATTTCAGGGTGATATACAGATTGAATACTATCGACTACACAGACAGCCGAATCGCTGGCTAACATCATTTCAGCAGCGTTGACGACATTTTGCTCTGCGGCTACCAGCACATTGTCGGAGGTTACGCCCAAACGCCCAGCCCTAAGACTTACTTGAGCAGCAGATTCTTCGCCAGTAATGTAAAGAATTTGATGGGTACGGGAGAGATTTTTTGCTACCTGCATGAGCAAGGTCGACTTGCCCACACCAGGGTCTCCGGCAATGAGAATGACCGAACCAGGCATGAGGCCGCCGCCCAAAACTTCATCTAGACCAGCCATGCCGGTCTCAAGCCGACCAGATTCATCAGTGTCTATTTGGGAGAGCGGCAATGCTTTATTGGCTTGACCACTTGTATGTCCGTTTGGGCCGTTTGAACCATTGGGGCCACTTAGCCCACTCGAAACAGCAGCAAGTCTTGCGGCAAAACCCTTTTTAGCGCTCTCATCTTCTGGCGCTAGCTCTTCGACAAACGAATTCCAATTGCCACATTCAGTACAGCGCCCCATCGAGCGCGAGCTCTGAAAGCCGCATTGCTGGCAAACCCAGCGCGATTTCCCCTTAGCCATGCCAAACTAATCCCTCATTCTAAGCCAACATTTTAACGCTAATCAAAGGCGTCTACTCTATACTGGCTGCTTGTTCGCCTAGACCTTAAGAGTTAGTGGAGGAATAAAGCATGTCAAGCATTATTATCGCCAGCCTAAGCACAACACTTCTCATTGGTGCAGCTCAGCTCGCCCCATTGACAAGCACCGGTGACCAAGCGTCTAGTGGCCAAGCGTCTATTGGCCAAGGCTCTAATGCCCGTGTACAAAATGGCCAAGCGCCAAAGCTTGTTCCTCTACAAAAATATGGCGGCGACCCCCACGGTCCAGATCCACATGGCGATGATCCACGCGACGAGCAACACGACCCCGACCTACCGGCCAACCAAGATCGCAGCAAAGGCAAAGCGCCCAAAGACGTATACGGCGGCCAGTATCCTAACGGTCAGGCCCCCTACTAACTAATAACTTATGGTATTTCAATCACCCGGCCCCATACTCTGCCAGCTAGGCCCGCTCACAGTGCGCTGGTATGGGGTGATGATTGCTGCCGGTTTTATGCTCACTGTTTTTGCCTCGCTCAAAATGTGCAAAGCTCGCGGGCTAGATGGCGACAAGCTAATCAATCTCTCTCTTATCTGTTTTATAGCTGGTGTATTAGGCGCCAGGCTTTACTATGCCGCCCTAAATCCTAGCTATTTTCTGCTTCATCCAGGCGAGATTCTCGCTACCTGGAAAGGCGGGTTATCTATTCATGGTGGCCTTATTGGTGGCATCATCGCCGCGTATTTTTATCTCAAAAAAGAGAAGCTGCCAATTCTTGCCTATGCCGACATCCTATTTGCCTCTATTCCTCTGGCGCAAGCAGTAGGACGCTGGGGCAATTTTTTCAATTCAGAAGCCTTTGGTCATCCTGTTGGCGACGATTTTTTCCTCAAACTCTTTATTCCGGTTGACTCAAGACCGATGGAGTTCCGCACTTTTAGTTATTTCCACCCAACTTTTCTCTATGAGAGTATCTGGAACTTTGGACTCTTTCTTTTGCTCTACTTTGGCCTTGCTCCAAAAGCTAAAAAATATCCCGGAATGACAAGCTGCGCCTACCTCGCAGGCTATTCGCTCGGTCGCGTGCTGATTGAACCGCTGCGAGTTGACAGCATTGCCAACTATATGAATATCCCTATTCCGCTTTTGGTCAGCGCAGGTACAATGGGTATAGCCTTGTGCGTGATGCTGAGGATTTACCTGAAAAATGTCGGAAACCAACACTGATTACTTTTCACTCCTAGCAAAATCTTTGCTAACTCTCTTAGCGTGCTGCACCTCACTAATTTTTACTACTATTGAAGCCCCGCCTGCTCATGCAGAAAAGGCCTTAAGACTTACCCAGACTCACAATGTTATGGGCAATAGTGTCATGACCTTCAATAGCAAAGGCATGCGCCTAGAAAATACCAGCGGCCTCAAGTACACAATTGTGGCCAAAGCACCAGATTGGCGTGTCACTGTTTTTCGCAACGACGACAAAAGTTACTACAGCCAAAGCCTGAAAGACTTTGAGCAAGCGGGGCTTTTGTCAGGGTTTGTGCTGGTAATTCGAGATCGCACTATCGAAAACAAACGCTACGATAAGTTTAGAGTTACGACCTTCGACTTTTGTGGCCAGAAAATAGTGCGCATGACTGGCAAAGAAAAAATGCTCAAGTATATGCCACTGAAGCAGAACGTGCCGGAGCTAGAACGGCTAGACTATGCCATTTTCAAACAACCAACCAATGGTGGCATAGCCATTGGCTACCAAACCACTCATGGTGGACGCGACTACATCACGGGTATGAACAATGCCGGAAGACGACAAACTCATCTTGAGACTTCAAAGATTGAAGAAATCGATGTTTCACCAAGCATTTTCAAAGCCCCAACCGGATACAAGCTGGCAAAATCAATTGGTGAAGTTGTAACCGCTGCCCATACAAGGGCTGAAGATGCCGACTATCAAGAATTATTCGATAGCCCCCGCGGCAGCAACACAGGGAAGCAGAGCAACTCAGACAAAGCACACAGTCCAAATGCGCAGAACAACTCAAATTCTCAACTAAAAGCCAGGTCGCAATAGATGGTGAGTCTATTTGCTCAGTTTCAGCGCTGTGTTTTGATTTCGCTTTCAGTACCTCTATTAGTAGCAGTAAGTGCATTAAAATTGACTCGAGGCCTACTAGCACCTAGCCTGCTTTGTCTCTACCTGATTCTTTTGGGGTCAGTCGATCAAACCCTTGCAGCCCAACCGAGACCAGTGGAAAAAACAATACAGGCCATTCGCATCACTCAATCACACTACTTTATGGGCTCAGAACTGGTCACCATTGCACCAGATGCCATTCGCATAGAAAACACCTCACAGTTGCGATATACATTAGTGTCTAAAGCACCAGACTGGAAAGTTACGGTGTTTCGCCTCGATGACAAAACCTATTTCACTGAAGATTTAAAGACCTTCCAAGACACGGGGCTTTTGTCAGACTTATTAATTGGCAGAAAAGAGCGAACAATACTAGACCGCCCACTAAGAACATCAACTATGATGCTAAACGGCTTCAAAATTGAGCGCCTCACTTCACCATGGACTACCATGAAATTCATGAAGCTGGATGGTGTGGCTTCCCCCTCAATTGAAAAAATCCTCTATGCCACCTATAAGCTACCAACCAACGGCGGCATTCCCTTAGCATTTACCGGCACTCACGGGACAGCTGATTTCATAACAGGCATGCAAAACAAAGGTAGGCGAGAGATCAACCTTGATACAAGCAAAATCGAAAGAGTCTCGGTGGCACCAAGTTTCTTTTCGCCTCCATCAGGCTTTAAAAGAGCTGCTTCGATCAGAGATGTCGTATCCGGCCACACTAACCGCAAAAACAGCGAAGCTGCCAACATAATGCTCGACAAGTAACTAGCCTATTCGGAAACAAACTAGCCGAAAATACCAGCTTCTAACTTGACGGATCTTACATCTAGACAGTTCGACATTGGCGCACCTAGGGCCGACAGTACATCTTCTCCACCTTCCAAAAGGCCTGTGCCCATAAAGTGCCGACGCATAGTGCCATCAACTTGTGACAATACAAGCTCCCGGCGAATGCCACTATTCATAGTACTAAACTTGACACAGGCCTCGTCATTGAAGACCACTTCTTCGTATTCTTCAAAGTCTTCAAACTGCCCAGTAGCAACAATTTCATCAGGGGGATAGAAGAGATACTGGGGCACAATTACTAGACTTTGAATAATACCCTCAATATCGGCCAAGGCATCAAATACCATAACGTAATCGCGAGTTTTAGTTTTGGTCTCAGCACCTGGGCTATCAAGGCGCATAGTCACGAAGGATCCGGCTGAAGTGGCGAGCAGTTCGCCGCTCATCAATTCTGCAGCCGGGTCATCTTTGACCTGCCGCCAGGTCAACTTGAACTGTTTAGTGCGTTCGAACTCGGTCTGATACTCAAGGCATAAGGGCCCAGAAGAGTTATAAAAAGAACCTTGGTCACTGTAGGTGCGACATTGATTGTAAGTCTTCAACATCCTTTTTATAGGTTCAGCTAGTAGCACGAGATTCTCTTTTGGTTACGGTTAGGTCTGACTGGCAGCTAGTTCTTGTGTCCAGCTTCTTGCAACTTACATTGTTTTGTTGCAATACCTGGATCTATACATCTACTTGCGGCCAGGGGCAAGCAACTTCAAGCGCTCTTTCACAGCGGCCATGTTGCCATTATTGGCTGGGGCTGTGCGCACAAAGCGTTGATACTCTTCAATGGCCTTAGCCGGAAGTTTCAAGGCTTCGTAGACAGTGCCAAGATAGTAGTAGGTATCAACCAGCGTTTTATCAAGAGCCAGAGCCCTTGTGTATTCGCTTAGTGCCTTCTGATTGTTGCCCTGGGCCTGATAAGCCGTACCTAAATAGCTATGAGTGGTGCCGTCATCTGAGATCTTCAGGGCTGCTTCGTAATCGGCGATAGCACCAACCAAATCGAACTTACCAGCAGCATCAGGCTTGGTCTGCTTCTCGATAGCAGAATTTACCAAAGGTGATGCCTTGCTTTGCTTCATCTGCACAGCTAGCTGTTTGTAAGCGGGCTCAGCAGGGTTGATTTGACTGGCTTTTTGATAAGCGGCCAAAGCATTGTCAAAGTCTTCTTTGGCCTGATAGCAAGTACCCATACTGTAGTAGTAGCCAGCTTCGTTTGGAGTAGCAGCAATTGCTTCTTTGTATTTAGCAATAGCTTCGTCGTACTTCTGAGCTTTCTGCAACTCAACAGCTTCAGTGTAGGCACCAGAGGCAGCAGTCGAGGCCTTCACTTGAGCCTGTGTCGAGAGCTTTTGAGCAGAGGCCGGATTAGCTTTCAGCCTCGCCAGTCTTGCCTTAGCGTCTCCGGCGTAGGTACCGGTAGGTTTGGCAGCCACATACTTGCCATAGTCAGAAAGGGCAATTGGCACCTGGCCATTGTTCTCATCAATCAAGCCCATGAAGTACCAGTTGTCTGATTCACCTTTAGGATCTTGATCAATTGCTTTTTGATAGTTAGATTTGGCTTTGTTGAAGTCATCAATTGCTTGGTAGGCTCCAGCCAAGTTGGTGTAGCCGTGGGCATTTTGTGGATAGAGAGCCAGGCCTTTCTCGTATAGAGGAATAGCACCAGCAGGGTCGCCGCCACTGTGTTTGGCTACGGCTTGATCCATTATTGGAGTAGCTTGGGCCAGTTGAGCCGAGGCTAAGGCTTGCTTAAACTGATCAACTTGATTGGCTGGAGCTTTAGCAATGGCTTCTTTGTACTTAGTGATGGCACTGTCAAAGTCGCCTTTAGCTTGGTAGCAAGTTGCTAGTGCGTAGACATAAGCAGGCTCTTTCGGTTGCATTGAAATTGCTTGCTGATAGAGGGCAATAGCGCCGTCGTAGTCAGTGGCTTCTTGCATCTTCACGGCTTTGGTATAAGCATCGCTGGCAGCCTGAGCGTTCTTCACATCGGTGGTGGTGGCAAGTTTTTGCACAGCACCTGGGTTAGTCTGCAAAGCAGCCATGCGAGCTTTAGCGGAAGCTACATACTGACCGCTTGGTGCCTTCTGGCAATATTGTGAGTAGTGGCCAACAGCGGCAGACGCTTGATTATTGTTCTCTTCAATTTGAGCCATAAAGAACAAGCAATCCACACAACCTTTCGGGTCATACTGGAAGGCTTTTTGATAAGCAGTATAGGCACCTTGGAAGTTATCTGAAGCTTGGTAAGCAACGCCCAAGTTCATATAGATTGAGCCGTTATCAGTGTCTAGTTGCAGGGCCTGATTGTAGGCATCGATGGCTCCGGCAATGTCGCCAGCAGTCTGCTTGTCGTAAGCTTGCTTGACGAGCGGGCCAGCTTTTAGCACAGTGGCGTCTTTTATAGCCTTCTTATAGTCTTCATTGGCAGGCATCATGTTTGATGCTAAGCGATAAGAAGCCAAAGCCTGGTCGAGGTCACCTTTCTGCTGATAAGCCGTACCGATGGCATATTTGAAATCAGCATTTTGCGGCTGTATTTCAATGGCTTTTGAATAGAGAGCAATGGCCTGGTCGTATTGACCAGAGCGCTGCAAATCAACAGCCTTAGCGTAAGAGTCGGTGGCTTCTTTATCGCGAGCCAAGTCAGATTCAGATTTGATCTTGATGCAATCGCTCGGGTTTTTGCTCAAAGCAGCAAAGCGGGCATTAGCTTGAGTCAGATACGGACCAGCCTTAGCCTTGTTTGTATACTGCTGGTATTCGCCCCGGGCTTGCGCACCATTACCAGCGTTTTCATCGATTGTAGCGATAAAGTACAAGCTGTCTGGCTGACTGGCTGGATCAACTTCGATGTTCTTAGTATAAGAACGACGAGCACCCGCATAGTCTTGAGCGGCGTACTGAGCCGAGGCCATGTTATACCAGAGGTTAGCGTTGTTCGGCACTATATCTAGTGCTTGCTGATAGAGCGTAATGGCACTGGCATAATCTTTTGCTTGGTGCTTAGCAACAGCATTGTTGATGATTGGCTGTACCTTCAAGTCTTTGACCTTGATCAAAGAGTCTTGGTAGCTCTTGTTCTTAGGATCTAAGTTAATAGCCATGTTGTATTCGACAATGGCATTGTCATAATCTTTCTTGAGCTGATAGGCAGCGCCAATGTTGAAGTGAACAGCTGGATCGTTGGCGTCGGTCTTGAGCAGCTCTTGATACTTCTGAATGGCACCATCGTAGTTGCCAGCCTTGAAGAGAGCATCGGCAGCAGCAGAGAGATCGCCCACAGCTTTGTCTTTTTGCTCAGTAGTGGCAGTCTTAATACCTTGCGATGCCGCTTGGTTAGAGCCATCAAGCTGGAGGGCCTGTTGGTAGCTGTTGATGGCATTGGCGTAATCACCAGTGGCCTGGAAAGCAGTACCCATGTTGGTGAGAATTTGTGAGCGTTGTTTTGGATCTTGGCTCAGACCAAGGGCTCGTTTATAAGAATCGAGAGCTGGGCCATATTGCTTGCGGCCTTGCAAATCGACACCCATGTCGATGTACTTACTGATTTGCTGCGAAGCGCGTGCGGCTGGCAAGGCAGCCAGAAGTTTTTCAGCAATGGCATTGCGACGACCAGGAGAAAGTGAAATCGCAAGCTTGTACTCAGATTCGGCCTGGCCAAAGTCGCCTTTGTACTGGAAGGCCTGACCCAAACCAATGTGGTTGTTGGGCTCAGTTGGGCTGTCTTTGAGGGCTTCTTCCCAACCCGCAACGAGAGCGTCTTGTACATCTGGGTCGTCAGACTTCATAGAGATAGCTTTGCTATAGGCGCCAATGGCACTAGCAATGTCTTTTTTCGCCTGATAAGCCTGACCAAGTTTTACTTCAATTGAGGCACTATCGCCGACTCGTCCAGCGGCCTGATACTGTTCAATGGCTTTATCGTTTTCATCACGCACTCGAAATACATCGCCGAGCTTTTCATGAAGTGGGCCATCGTCCTTGATTTTTAGAGCTTCCAAGTACTCGACTATAGCGCCGACAAAGTCAGCAGCCTTACGACAGGCATCACCAATAGCTACGCGATCGGCAAATACACGGGGATTCTTGCCCATCTTTTGAATGATGCCACTCAAGTTCTGCAAGGTCGTGGCATTATTGGCGTCGAGTAAAACGGCTTTGTGGAAGTACTTGATAGCTTCCATCGGGTTGTTTTGAAAGACCAAGCCATAGTTGTTGTAAGCAATGGCCAGGTTAGCTCTAGCATTCTTGTAAGTAGGGTCAAGCTTTATAGCTTGCTCAAGCTTTTCAATAGCTAGTTGATAGTTTTGGGCATTAATGGCTCTGACGGCATCGTTATTGAGGCCGATTAAGACGTTCTGGTCTGCGGCAAAGGCCGGTGCAACATCCACCACACTTGTGGTAACAAGGCCTAAAGATAGAGCCAGTGCAAGAATTTCAGAGAATTTAGGGGACAATTTCGGGAATTCCTTTTTTCAAATTATCAAAACCGGGACCAAGAGCAAGCCAAGTGCCTAGAAAAATACCTAGGAGTATTGCTTAAGAATAGTAAGACTTAGGATTCTATTCTATTCACTACCTGTTTTAGCTTTCTAACCTCCTCTTAGATACAGTATTTTGCCTGATCTTTAAGTGCGCGGGTGCTGGGCTGAAGCAAAGCTTGAATAAAGCTGGAGTAAAGCGCGAATAAAGCAAGCTAGGCAGTTGATAAGTGGACGACAGCCAGGCGAAAATGTTGCCAAGCACTTGAGGTCTTTTTCGGTTTACAAGAAGCTTGCTTTTGGAGCCGGATTTTAAGAACTAGATAAACAGTCTCTGGTCTGCAGACTTAGAGCAACAGACAGATTCCTTCAGACTTAGACCATCTTGTTTTTTAAAATACTTGAGTACTCAAGTATTTTAAAAAAAGCAAAACCTCAAACAGGCTAGATTTCTATTTGCCGAAATTGTTGAGTACTCAAGTATTTTCAAAACGGAGATCAAGCTTCGCGTTACGTAAAATAGTTGCATATACAACTATTTTCAAAATGAGACAAGCACGATCTTTGGACCGCCAATAATGTGTTGAAACTCAACCGTAAAAGTAAAACCATCGGCAAGGGATGCTGGCAGCACAAGGCCGTGACCTGTCTTTTTCAGACGCTCCAAAGCTCTTACAGCAGAGCGATCGAAACTAGAATCTCCCGATGAAGAAACTATTTTCAAATCCGCAATGCCACCATCGGGAAAAAACTTCGCGCTTAATTTCGCAGTCTTAAATTCGGCTCTCCTTGGTGGCAACCAAGCGCCTTTAATGCGGTTAGAAAGATCGGTAAAGTCTAATTGGGGCTGAGCCGACGAGTCCAATGGCTTTATTGGTTCAGGATGCAAGACAGGCTTAAGGGCTTCTTCCCAACCAGCAACAAGAGCCTCTTGCTCAAGTGGATCATCAGATTTCATAGCGATAGCTTTGGCGTACGCAGCAACAGCACTTACGATGTCTTTCTTTGCCTGATAGGCTTGACCAAGCTTAACTTCAAGACCTCTTGAATCACCGAAGCTTTGAGCTTTTATATACTGCTCAATGGCCTTGTCATTTTCATCGCGCACACGATAGATATCTCCAAGCTGTTCGTGCATCGGACCGCTCGGCTTAAGGCGCAGTGCTTGAGAGTACTCACTAATAGCTGAGACAAAATCGGCCTTATTTCTGGCCAGCCTGGCAATCTCAGCTCGGTCAGAAGAAGATCGTGGGTCTTTGCCGATCTTCTCAATCATGTCATCTAGATTCTTCGATACAGAAGGGTTGCTTGGCTCCAACAAGTCTGCCTTATGCAAAAACTTGATTGCCTCATAAGGATCAGATTTTAGAGATTGGGCAATTTTGATGTAATGACCGGCAAGAGTCTTACGCAGCGCCAAATCGTCTGGTGTTAGCTTGAGCCGTTGCTCACACTTAATCACAGCTGAAACGTATTTCCTTGGAATGGCATTCGTCGAATTCTCTGCACCAAAGGCAGAGCAGTAGCTAACCGACATCGCCAGCGAACAAATAAAACTGGTCGAAATTCTGTGCTCTTTACCCCAATGAGAACTCATCTATCCCTCAAACTCCAAGCTGCTAATCTGGAAATAAAATATATTGTGGTGGCACAGCATCGGTTAACCAGACGCTATTTTCGCTGACGAAAAAGATATGACCATCAGTATGCATTCTGGCCGCATCAACTTGAAGCAAGACGGGCTGACCATAGCGTTTCCCCACTGCAAGCGCTGTGTCAGTCGCAGTCGATAGGTGAACATGATGACGGCCTTGCTTAAGCAAACCTTGCTCACGAATTGATTGAACGAAACGAGAAGCAGTGCCGTGATATAGAACTGCTGGTGGTGGCTGCTGTTCGTATCCAAGTTCAACATCAAGTGAGTGTCCCTGACTAGCACGAATCATCTTGCCATCGGGGCTAAAGGCAAATCTTTGCTTGTTATTCTCGGCCACCATTTTGGCTAATGAATCGGCAGTAATTTTTCTTCCGTGTGCATTGCAAGCGTCGAGCAAAACTTGCACATCAACCCAACCAGATTGATCTAAGGTCAATCCGATGACTTCCGGCTTGTGCCTGAGCACCAGTGACAGAAATTTACTGAGCGAATGCCCACTATCTTTAGCTGTAATAAAACACATCCTCCACAATTAAATACAAAAAAAACGCGCTATAGAAGAGTTCACGATAAAAGAGCTAACCATAAAAGAGCTAACTGCAAAGCTGCTCAAACGAGAAATAAATCAAAAGGGCGCCACCGAAGTAGCGCCCTGTGAAACCCATTCAGGGCTGAAGACTAAGCCTCCGGCTCAATCAACCCATAATTGCCATCGCGACGGTGATAGACCGTGTTGACGTGATTGGTTTCCGAATTGATGAACATAAAGAAGTCATGGCCAAGAAGGTCCATGTGCTTACAGGCCTCATCAGCCATCATCGGCTTGAGAGGGAAGCGCTTTGAGCGCACAATCTTCGGTCGAATGTCAGCACCATTTGCTGGTTCTTTGCCAACGTTAAAATCAATTGGCTCGAGATCATCATCATCAGACAACTCTGGGCTCTCGTCGTCGTACTCCTTAGCCTTACCAGTCTTGGTGTAATGTCGAGTCTTGTACTTACGCAATTGTCGCTCGATTTTGTCGGCGACCAAATCAATCGAAGCGTACATATTCTCGGTGGCTTCTTCGCCCCGAATAACGTTGCCATTGACCTTAATTGTGATTTCCGCCTTCTGGCTCTTCGCAATGGAAGGGTTCTTCGCCACACTCAATAAAGCTGTGCAATCGAGCTTGTGATCAAAATGCTTTTGGGCTCGCTGCAACTTCTCGGTCAAATACTCCTTGAGAGCGGGTGTTAGTTCAATATTGCGTCCAGTTACGGTTACTAGCATAACTATCCTCCGAGACGAAGGGATAAATAAAACATCCGATAGCGGCACCAGCCATTTACTTGCTTCAAGCATTCAAGCATATTCTTGTTCAAGTTCAGGGAGAATCAAGCATAAAATCCCACAAGCACACTGGCCTGCAGGATTCGCGAAGATCTAAATCAACTTCAAAAGAAATATCCCTGACGCTGTTGAAAGCAGAGTGCTCATTAAATGAGCCAAACGAGTAGTCGACGATTCGGTGTTCCGATAATTTCCTACCCGGCTTGAGAGCCGCTATAACCATAATCGCAGAAAACGATTTTTGCGGCCCAAATTTACTGATTTAGGTCTTCAAATAGCTGGGCTGCATCTAAGTAGTTGATATGATGCAGCTTGCCGCTGTACTTGACTTCAGTAGGCGACAGCAGCTTGGCTTCTCCAGCAGCATAAACAGGGGCAGCGAAGAGCCTTTCCACACGGGTAGGGCGATTCATTGACAGATATGAGCTAGAGCTTGAACCTGAGGGTACAGCTTGCCCCTGATTAGCATTAAACGGATTGGCTTTGAATGGATTGCCTTTAAATAGACCACCCTTAGAATGATGGGCTTTAGCCTGACTAATCACGGCCTTCTTGGCCACGGCAACAAACTTCTGTCCAGCTTCTAGGCTAATTGGCGAGATTAAATCATCGTCTACTGCCATCTCAGGAAACTCGCTAGCGACAACATCAACAACACCGAGACGCTTAAAGTAGCCAAAAGCCTCAGAACTGTCGTTAATGTTAGGTACTTTCAAGCCATGAGCGACAACTTTCATGAACTCGCCACGGCTGAGAGCCTTGGCTGGGTCAAATGTGGGTGGATTGGCAACCACTCCACGTGACAATAGAGTTCGCAATACAGTCAAGCGATGGCGGCCATTGGCTGGCATCAAATCAGAATAGCGCGACATAGCGCCAAACTGCTCTTCTGTAGTTTTCTGGTTAGGATAAAGGCTAGCGCTCTGGGCACCGACATCGCGGCAGGCGCGAATGAATTCGGTAATTTCGTTAGCCCGAGTGCCCATGCCATCGCCAATCACGTGTACTTCGACGTCTGGCTTCTCAGTCAGCTGCCGAACGCGCTCAACGGTGCGCTTAGTGTAGGTGTAAGCATCGACAGTTTGGTAGCGACCGTTCCAGTAAGCCATCGGAGCAATGACATCATAGTATTTGGCCAGAACCTTCCACGGGGTCATCGCCACCATGGGAGCCCGGTTTAATGGGCTGTAGACCACTGCCATCATGGGATAACCATGACCGAGCGCATCTCTTATATGTTTGCTATAGGCCTCAACAACTGCCTTATTAAGGTTGTTCTCGAGGTTAGGGGCAATGCCGTCAAGGCGATCACCACTGGGTGTGCGGAAGCGGGCAGCGACGATCATTTTATCGGCGTCGGCCATTGGATTTTTCAGCTCGGCAAACGACCAAGCAATAACTCTAATTTTGTACTTGTGGCAAGCTTCGATTAATTGCCCTAGCTCGGTAGGCTGAGTGATGGCCTCAGTGGTACTACGCGAAGTCTGCACAAAAAGGTTGCGGATGCCAGTGCTGTATAGCTTTTGGCAATAACCTTCTACGTCGGTTTTGGGGTAATTCCAAAGATTAACCCAGACCCCAGATCCTTCAGCCATCCCTGGGGGGTTCGCTTCAGTTTCAGGAACAACGCTAGAAATTACGAGGGGCTGCCTTTCTATGGCTGAGCCACCACTGGCTGTGGCGCTTTGACCAGAGCTGAGCATTAAACTCAGCGCTGAAAGGGTCACAGAGACAGCAGTAGTAAAGTTTGACTTGCGCGGGCGAGAATTATTAATCATGGCTACCAATGTTAAATATGGATGCTAATTTTCCTAGTATAGATGTGGTATCAATCATGCGCCATCTATTTTTTTTGAAAAGGTTGGCCAAAGCCGCTCAGGACCACAAATATGAATCTTTTGAGTATATATATTCCACATTCACTTGCGTCTTTATCAGTCGCGCACCTTAATTAGATAGCAAGACATCGGCTCTACGTGGGTATATAGGGGGATGTTATGCTAGGAATCAGTGACATTAATCTTAAAAGCCAAGGCAAGAGAGACAATGAATAAAAAGGAAGAGGAAATTCAGCGTAAGTTGGTTGAGCTTGAAAGCTCAGTCCTCAGAGACCAAGTAGAACTAGTCAACACCAGCAGTGGTCGAACCGATTTAACCGCCCCAGGTAAAAATAAAAACGCCAAAGGTGGCGTCTTAAGTAACGGCGGCTCTGGAAGTGCGGCCGGCGACAGCAGTGTTGCCCCCCTGAACAAATCTGACGGCTATTACTTCGGTGGCTTTGCCCTCTTGATACTAGGAATGATAATGGTAGCCATGCACGTCAAAGTCGGCAGCGGCTTTCTCGCCATGCTTATGGGCGGAAGCGGTGGCCTAGCTCTATTTCTACTGCCTCTCTTGGCCGGTATTGGCATGATGATTTACAACTACAAGAATAAGTGGGGCAGCATCATCACTGGTGGCAGCTGCGCCCTTATGCTACTGGCAATTTTGTTTACCCTAAATTTCAATTTCCCAACTCTAACTCTGATGCAAACGGTAATGATGTTCCTTCCCTTTGCCATTGGTAGTGCCTTTGTCGTCAAAGGCATGGGTGGGCCAGGCGGGATAAGAGATGCTGTAAAAGCTTCACTACCTAAGAGCGATACCTAAAGCGATACCTAGTGCGATACCTAGTGCGATACCTAGTGCACTAACAAGTGCACTAACAAGTAACAATCATGAGCAACCCCGGTCCAATCAATGCCTAGACTATTCATCGGCAGTTTTTTGGTCGGCCCTGAAGCAGAGAGAATTAGCTCGATAACAAGAGCCAGAGCCGATCAATTTAGCTCTGGCTTTAAATCAAGATTGAGCCTTGACCAATCCTCGAACTCAGGCTCGGATGCGTTGCCGCACCAAGACAAAGAGTTAAGAATACGCGCTCTTCCGCAAGAGAAGCTGCATATGACCTGGCTATTTTTAGGCGAAGTAAGTAGTGAGCAAGTTGATGAGATAACAGGAATATTTGTAGTAACTCTTGAACAGCTGAAAAACAAACTCTCTTGCACTGCTTTTGAAATTAGCTACGATCAACTGAGCCTCTGGCCCAGCGAAGACAAAGCGCGAGTAGCCGTACTCCGCCCGTCAGCGCCACCGCCAGAAGTAGCAATTATTGACTCAGAAATTAGAGCCGCACTCTCTAACTTTCAAGAGAATGAAGAAGTTTATCCCCAGTTCAATCCGCATTTGACCGTATTCAGAATTAGTCCAGCCGGCGATTTGCGTGCTATCAAGCTGATGCAAATGCCTCCAATGACAGCAACGACATCACTTCCTTCAACATCTTCAAATTCTTCAATTCCAGAAGTGCTGCCAGGGCGTGAAAGCATGCCTTACGAACAACCAATCTTGCCAGTTAAGCACACAATAAGCATTGACGACATTCATTTGATCGAGAGCGAAAACGGCTACACAATAATTGCATAGCCGTTTTCAAATCTAAATGATGGACCTAATTTGGGCAACTAATTGGGAGATCTAGTTTAGAGATCTAGCTTAGGTGCCTGCCTAGCCTAAATATCTTCGCCCGGAAGCGGGGCACTACCAGGAGTGCCAAGGGCACCATCCGGTGGCAGCGATTGCGATCTCGAAGGAACTGGAGCACCAGATGCACCAGCAGGACCACTACTATTCCCACCTGACGATTTAGTATTCCGACTTGCAGGATCAGCTTGGCTCGGCTCTGGCACCGGTGATTCAATCACTTGCCCTGGGACTGGAAGAGAGCCAGGTGGCGGTATGGTCGCAGGGTTAATACGGAATGAGCGCGTTCCCGATCCAGAACCAGAACCAGAACCAGAACTAGCAGGAACATAGCGTGGTGTCACGCTAGCAGGGCTAAAGGCAGGTTCGACTTTATTTGTATTTACGGTAGTCGTATTTACAGTAGTTGTATTTACTGTAGTGACTGGAGCGACAACGTCACTCGGCAATGAAGCGGGCTTACTCAATTGAGTATGTGGCTTCATGTAAGTATTAACAGGCACTTCCACTTCGTGTTTCCAACGCTTCACTTCTTCTTTGATTTTGTGAGAACGATACGCAATAGCTTGATTGCGGAAGCTGTTTTTGCTAGCAATGAAACCATCCCAATCGAAATTAACTGGGTCGGTGTGATCGCCTTGCTGAGCATAGCGATGGGTAATGATACTCTCATTGTTGACATTGTAACGGTTCTGCAAATAGCCCACCAAGCGAGTTACAGCATGCAGCTGCGCTTGGGGATAATTTTGCGATCCAGTGTGATTGATTTCGATACCGATACTGTTGTCGTTATTGATACCAGGTAGAGTTTTAAAAATATTGACGTGCACAGTAGCCAGATCAGGATCAACTGCTTGATAGATGGTGCCATCTCTATCAACAACATATTGAGCACCAGGGTGACGAATACCCATTGAACTCCAACTATCAATCACTCGCGTAGCCGAAACTGGAATGCCAGTCTCTGTCGAATGCATGACAATATATTTGACGGGCTCTCGACGCCAGAATATGCCACCATGAAGAGGATGGTACTTCACAACACCAGCACGTACCAGAACGCGTGCTGCATAAGCATCGGCTGAACCACTATCGAAAGCTGAGGCAATGGCGTTGGCATTCTGCGCGTCTAGCGGAGATGTATCAAAGCTTGGTGCGTTGCGCATAAATAGACCGATCGGGTAAGCGTAGCGGGGCTTCGGTGCCGCATGTGCCACGACATGACGATGCTTACTTGAATGAGCAACGGCATGACCGCGCCGGCCGGAACGACTACGAGAACTTGATCTAGAACTAGCGACAACTCTACTAGAACGTGAGCCACGAGAACTAACCCGGCTAGTTCTAGAACTTCTAGAGCTAGAAGCTCTGGCGCTTTTTGTAGACTTAACGCTACGGCCTTTACTGGCCGATGACCGAGAAGTATGACTAGAAGATGCGCTGCTATGTTTTCTCGCTTCAACTTCACTAGGCACAAAAACCAAAGAAGTCAGTGCCAGCAAAACTGGTAACAAGCGAGCAACAAACTGAGCACCAGTTGTTTTCTCAAGTCTTATCAAGTTCAAACTGTCGAACAAGCGGCAGTCCCCCACATTAAGTACTAAAAGCACAGTATTAGAACTACGGTACTAATATCAAAGTATTTGCTTCAAGATGCCAGAGCAAGAACCGAAATAACTCGCCACCACCCATAGCACCGAACAGTATTATAAAATATAAATGGCAACCGCGCAACGACTGAGTTTCACTGTTCTCAATTTGAGTCAAATAGGCTATGTTGTGCAATCAACCAGGAATCAGTCGATCCAGCCGCCACCCAAGATATAAGTATCGGTCAAGTCGTATATACCGAGCACTTGACCTGGAGTTATAGCTGGCTGGGGCTCATGGAAAACTACCCGCACCTGAGCATCAGGCATGGGGTAAACAGTAGCGGGCTCTGCCTTTGAGTTATAGCGAATTTTTGCCAAAGCCTCAAATGGTTCCACCGGCGGTGTGTCCATCAACCAATTAGCAGCAGAAGCTGTTAATTCTTTACGCAGCAAAGCCTCAGGAGGCCCAACATATACAGTACGTGTATCAGGATCAATAGAAGTAACATAAAGCGGCTCATGATAAGCGATACCAATGCCTTTACGCTGGCCAATGGTGTAGTTAAAGGTGCCTTGATGTTGACCCAGCATTTCTGCCGTGACCGTATGAACAATAGGCCCCGGCTCAGCCGTTAGGAAATTACCAAGGTATTGTTGAGTAGTCGTACCGCGCGGGATGAAACAGAGATCTTGGCTATCAGGCTTGTTAGCAGTGACCAAGCCGCCCTGATCTGCCAGGGCACGAATTTCATCTTTACTGAAATCACCAAGGGGAAGCAAGGTAGCTTTCAACTGCTCCATGGTCAGGCCCCATAGAACATACGATTGGTCTTTGCGCGGATCTTTAGCCCGGGCCAATCTAAAGCCATCTTCTGTTTCCACCACACGAGCATAGTGACCAGTGGCAATATATCTGGCTTGCAAGATTTTTTGACTATAGCGCAGTAGGGCGCCCCACTTAACCAAGGTGTTGCATACGCTGCATGGCAAGGGGGTTTTAGCACGGGCATACGACTGGGGAAACTGATCAATGATTTCGGCTTTGAACATTTCGCGCAAATCAACAGCGTGATGCTCAATACCCAGCTGTTCGCAAACACGAGCCGCGTCGACCATTCCTGTATCACAACAACGGCTACCAGACTTAATCAGCCAGCCGGTTACACCAATGACATCGTAGCCGGCCTTGATCATTTCCATGGCGGTGACGCTTGAATCGACTCCACCACTCATCAAAACTGCCACTCTGGTCTTGTTCGCTTGAACCGGCGAAACCACACGCTTTGACGCTACCGCACAAACGGCTTCTACCGCTTCAGCAGTTGGCATGTCAGATTGCTCGGTTACATTGACGTTAACCGGTTGATCGACGGCTTTCCGAGTATTAGTCTCTACAGTGTCAGTCTCTACAGTGCTCATTTCCGAATTTTACTATAAGGATTGCAACTCTGTTGGCAACCATTTCTATATGTACAGCCTATATGAAGAGAAACTCACCAATAAGTAACTAAAGCTGGCTACATGCCAGTCAAGCGCTTAAGGCGCAGCTTAGCATTGGCTGCATTTTTACCGCGAGGAGCCAGCTTAAGATAAGTCTTGTACTCAGAGACGGCGTCGCGACTGCGTTCGATTCGCTCAAGCAAGACAGCTAAATTGTAGTGCGCCACTGGCACATCCCCACCAGATTGCAAAATAGCTTTGCGAAAGGCCCGGTCGGCTCCGCTATAGTCACCGCGCTCCCTCAGAATAATTCCGAGCATGTTCTGGGCCAAGGGGTTGGTTTTCTTGCGCAAGCTTGAATCATCAATCGCTTTGCGGAAAGCAGCCTCAGCTCCGGCATTGTCGCCCAGACGCCTCAAGGCCATACCCAAATTGAATTGCGCTTCAGGGAAGCCATCAGCCTTAATCATCAAAGCCTTGCGATAAGACTCAACAGCTTTAGTCAACTGGTTGAGATTGGCCTGGCAATAGCCTAAATTGTTGAGCACAACAGGGTCTTCGCTGGCCCCATTTTTAATAAGCGAATCGAGATCGCGAGCGGCCTCGGCCCAGGCGCGACGCTTCATGGCCTCCCGGGCCGCTTGCCGCATGGAACCCTGCATTTCGGAGCGTCCATCATCGCCACCCTGACCCTGATTGAGGCCGTCTGGCCCTTGGTCATCAGGATTGTTCCCGGCCTGTGCTGACCCAGTCAGCTTGGCTATACGATTCTTGGTCTCTTGAGCATATTTGCTGACAGATTCATATTTAAGAGAGGTTTCGAAGGCTTTCACCGCTGCCCCAATATTGTGACGGCGCTCTTCAATTAAGCCGAGATGATAATAACTAAAGGCAGAGTCAGGTTTTAGCTTGATCGCCTTATTTACTTCGCTAAATGCCTCATCAAGCCGGCCTTCGCTCAGGTCGAGGGCAGCCAAGCCGCTGTGGGCGGCAGCGTGGGAAGGGTCGAGCTTTATGGCAATCAGATAGTTTTCACGGGCTTCCTTCTTCTGCCCCACATCACGCATGGCATTGGCAGCGTAGTAATGCAATTCGGGCTCTTGGCCACCAGAAATTTTCAGACACAGGCGCCAGTAATAGAGGGCCTCTTCAGCCTTACCAGTAGAATAAAGCACAAGCCCTAGATTGTTCAAAGCGGGCACATAGAGTGGCTCTATATCTAAGGCCTTGCGGTAATACTGGATGGCCTTATCTACTTTGTTCTCATAAGCATAAGAAAGCCCGATATTGTTGTAGGCGTCAGGAATGGAGGGCTCCATCTTGATAACAACTTCAAACTGGCTACGAGCTTTATCAAGTTGTTTAGCTCGCAAAAACTTGATGCCCTGCTGCATATGCGTAACGGTATCTGGGCGATAGCGACTGCCCTCAGCTGCCACTAGTAAAGTGGAAAAGCTGAGGGTCGAAGTAATAGCCAAGACCAGGCATAGAGTTAAGCCTGCTCGTTTTTGCACTTTTTGCCTCCATAACCTTTGAAAGCAATAATACAAGATGTAACCCTTTAGAGCCCGTTACACGTAGAGCTAGTGGCATGGTCAAAATGGTAAAATGCCTCTTTCCCAAATCGGCAAGATACTGCTCGCTCGAGCGCTATTTTTACTGATTTGCAATACGGTGAAGGGAACCCCGCCAAAAATGCTAACGCGCAACAGTAACCTCGCAGCAAAACTGCACCAGCTATTTATCTCCAGCTCGCAATATGCGCGGCTTCTTGCTCGAACGGCAAAGGGTAGCAGCGGCGAACTGAATTTAACCGGCTTGACCGATTCAGCTAAATCGCTTGTGCTCTCAGTCTTGGGCCACGAAACCAAGCGAGCGATATTCTTAGTTGTGCAAGACAACCATACTGGTGCCCGCTATCACCAAGAGCTGACCAACCTAAGCAAGTATCCGATTTTTGTTTATCCCAGCTCGGAAGTCTCACCTTATGAGCAAGTGCTCTCTAGCCCCGACAACGTTGCCGCACAACTAGAAGTCTTGCGCCACTGCCAAGAGAAGCCAGACGAACCATTTATTTGTGTAGTTACGGCACGTGCGCTTAGTCAACGAGTTTTGTCTCCAGAAGAGTTAACAGCAAATTGCTTACGCTTAAATGTCGGCGAAACCATCGACACCAAAGAAGTAGCTCGAAGGCTAGCTAATCTAGGCTATTCGCGTGAATCACTAGTAACCCTGCGTGGCGAATTCAGTGTACGCGGCGATATTGTCGATATTTATCCATCTTGCGGCTCGCCTTTCAGAATTGAATTGTTTGGCGATGAAATCGAATCGATGCGTGTCTTTAATACCGACACACAAAGATCAATTGAATCACTAGAGACTTGTGTCATCGTTCCCCGTTGGTGGATTGTCGCTGATCAAAGCGAAGAAGCTCGTATCACACTGGTAGATACACTTAGAGCGGTAACAGAAAAAGCATGCGAAACTCTAGAGCCATCATCGGCAGAAACACTGATGACGGTTATGGAAAGCGACTTAGAAGCGCTAAGAGCCGGTCGCTACCCCGAATCAGTGGAGTACTACGCCCCTTACGTCCACGAAAAGCTTGCCACCATATGCGATTACATCAAAGATAACAGTCTGATAGTGCTTGACGAATGGGACACTCTTTTCGCTGCCCTCTCTTCATATCAAGAGAAGCTCGATGCAGCCTTCAAAGAAGGGCTAGAAACAGGTCGTCTTTTGCCCCTGCCACGCCCACTTCACCTAAGCGCCCGCGAAATTACGGAACAGTTGAAACGCCACCAGCGTGTTTATGTTTCCACCCTGCCCATGGCTCTAGATGGCGCTGACACGAGTAACTCTTCGGCGGCTAATTCTGTCATTAATTTTGACTGTCAACCAGTTGAACGCTTCGGCAATCAAATTGATGTCATGGCAGAGAAGGTGAGAAGCTGGCGCAAAGAAGGTTTGAATGTTCTGATTTCAACAGAGCAGCCCCAGCGCATTCTAGGCATCATGAAAGAGTGGGATATTCCTGCCAACTATCTCTCGCAGAGTGATGACAAAGCTGATACTCATATTCTTCCACTCGATGAAGTCGCTCAAGCCTCTGGCGGAGCCCCTGGACCGGGAAGCGCGTCCGGTAATAATTCGGGCAATAATTCAGGCTCAGCCCAACCACCATCGCTTTCAATATCGGCTCTCGATGATATTCTCTCTGGCCAAATGCCAAGCCTAGACGATCTCAAACTGAGCCAAAGCCAAGGTCTAAATCCCAGTTTAAATCAAGGGCAAAATCAAGCCTCTGGTCCAGTTGTACTAGTCTGTCGCCATGGATTCACCCACGGTTTTAAACTAAAAGATGTCGAGTTAGTTTCCTGCACCGATGCTGAAATGTTCGGCGTCAAACGCAAACCGACAGTTTATAGAAGACCGGTAGCAGAGAAAAACTACGAGCGCTTCACTTCAGTCGCTGATCTAAAAGTTACCGATTACGTTGTGCACATGAAGCACGGTATCGGTCAATTCGAAGGCGTCAAACGCATGACCGTTGACGGCCAACAAAGAGAATTTCTCAGTGTCGCTTACGCCAGCGACGACAGACTGTATGTGCCTGTCGATCAAATCAATTTACTCTCCCGCTATCGCGGTGCCGGTGACAACCCACCAAGAATTTCACGACTAGGTGGTGCCGAGTGGGAATCAACCAAACGGCGCGTCAAGAAATCAGTTAAACAAGTGGCCGAAGACTTGGTCAATTTGTACGCAATAAGAGCCAAGCAAGAAGGCTTCCAGTGCACGCCTGATACACCTTGGCAGTACGAAATGGAAGAAGCTTTCCCTTACGAAGAAACGCCCGATCAGTGGCAAGCCATTCAAGATATGAAAGGCGATCTAGAATCGGCCAAACCAATGGACAGACTAATTTGCGGCGACGTTGGCTTCGGCAAAACAGAAGTCGCCATTCGCGGTGTTTTCAAAACAGTAATGTCAGGCAAGCAAGTAGCCGTACTTGTACCAACCACAATTTTGGCTCAACAGCACTACAACACTATGGCTGAGCGCTTTGCGCCGTATCCTATTAAAGTCGGTCTACTCTCGCGCTTCCGCACTGCCAAGGAGCAAAGAGAAGTAGCTCGCAGGCTAGGTACTGGTGAATGCGACGTAGTAATCGGTACTCACCGAATGCTGCAAAAAGATATTGCTTTCAAAGACTTGGGCTTGGTTGTAATCGACGAAGAGCAGCGCTTCGGTGTTGCCCACAAAGAAAAGCTGAAGCAACTAAGAGTCATGGTTGACGTCATGACCATGTCAGCCACCCCAATTCCACGTACTTTATATATGGCGCTATCTGGCGCTCGCGACATGTCGCAAATCAACACTCCGCCAATTAACCGCGCTCCAATCAAAACCTTTGTCGGCGAATACAAATTGCCCCTAGTGCGCACAGCCATTTTGCATGAAATGGAGCGCGGTGGACAAATTTATTTTGTTCACAACCGCGTTGAAAACATCGAGCAAATTGCCTTTGAAGTTAAGCAATTGGTGCCAGAAGCACGCATCGCCATTGGCCACGGCCAAATGAACGAGCGCGATCTGGAAAACGTAATGCTGGCATTCTTTGCCCATGAATATGATGTACTGGTTTGCACCACGATTATCGAATCTGGTCTCGACATTCCTAACGTCAACACCATTGTTATCAATGATGCTGACAAACTCGGCCTGGCCCAGATGTATCAGCTCCGTGGTCGGGTTGGCCGTTCTGACGCCCAAGCCTATGCCTATTGTTTGTACACTCCATCAAAAGTTTTGTCGGAGCAGGCCCAGGGAAGACTAAAAGCAATTCGCGAATTTACTTCACTAGGTTCTGGTTATCAAATCGCCTTGCGCGACATGGAAATCAGAGGAGTGGGCAACATTCTTGGCTCAGAACAGCATGGCCACATGATTTCGGTGGGCTTTGAGCTCTATTGCAAAATTCTTGAAGAATCGGTAGCCGAGCTTAAGGGCGAAGCTGTGGTACAAGAAGCTGATACCGCAGTTGATATCAACGTCACAGCCTTCATTCCTGAGTCTTACATTGAAGACAACGAGCAACGCCTAATCGAATACAAACGTCTTGCCGACGTTAAGACCGATCGCGAGCTGATTATGCTGTTAGACGAATGGCGCGACCGCTTCGGCGCTATCCCTAAAGAAACCGAACAATTGACGAAAGTCGTCAAACTAAGACTAGTGGCAAGCTCGGCCAACGTACAATCAATCAAACCAGATATGCAGGGTCTACGTTTGTATGTACCATTCCGCTTGCAGCAGTGGATTCCAATTCAAAATGGCCTGCCAAAACACTTGGCAAACCGCACTACTTACAAACCAGGTATCGCTGGTGGTCAAGGTTCAAGCCCATACATTCTTGTAAAATCGCAAGGAGATGATCCAGAAGATCAACTAGATTTGCTGGCAGAACTTCTCGGAGCTATGGTGACAAAGGTTCACGCTAAACCGGCCTAAATTATTAAAAGAGGATATCAGTACTGTGAATAGCTCAAGTAATAGAAGCAATAGAAGTAGCAACAGTTTGACAGCCTTACTGGCACTGAGCCTTTCTATTGCTTTAGCCGGCTGCCAGACAGAAAAAAAGCCTGAGAATACTAGCGACTCTACAAATACTAAAGGGTCGACAACCAGCCCGCAGACTGGTAGCACCCAGGTTGGCGGAGAAAATAGCGCTGCTTCAACTTCGGCTCAAGCACTGCCATCGGTACTAAGCGACTTACCGCAGTTGAAACCAGTGACAGGCGTTAACCTCGTTAAGTTGCCTGACACCCTAGTGATATGCACGGTAAATGGCTCTCCCGTTACTGTCAATCGCTTCAAGAAAGAATACCAAGCAGCAGTTATTTCGTTGCAGTCAGTGCTTGCTATGCAGCCAGAAAAGATGCAACAACTATTAGTACAAGCAAAGCAAATGGGCTTGACCCTAACTGCTGAAGAGAAAAGTAAAATGATCGAGTCGGCTCATTCAGCTCAGGCTTTAGAAGGCAAGCCGCTGAAGACCTTCCTCAAAGAAAGAAACATGACCGAAGCTCAATTCAATGAGCAAGTCTTGAATCTCGGCTTAGCTTTCAAATGCGGCGCCAAGGTAATCGAAAGCCAGCTCTTAAGCGAACTAATTAACCGTGAGATCGTCCTAAAAGAAGCCCACAAAGCAGGTTTCTATCAGAAAGCAGCCACCAGCTTTGCTCAGATCAAAGATAGCAAGAAGTACAAACAATATGTCAGCACAGCAACAGAAACCCCGGACCAAATTCGCGAAGAAATTATTTCTTCCCAGATGATTAAACTGATGCTAGACAGCGTTGCTAAAGCCGCTCCACCAGCTAGCGAAACAGTAGTCAAAGCCGAATTTGAAGCCAACAAAAACCGTCTGAAGCACGGCGAGCGGGTGCGTCTCTCTCATATTGTGGTGGCAGCACCAGCTGTCGATGCCGGACCACTCAAAAGCATAAGAACACAGCTGCAAGAACAAAAGCCAGAGCTAAAAGGTGCTGACCTCGAAAACGAAGTAAAAGTAACAAAACAAGCTCAATACGACAAAGCCAAAGGCTATTTGACTCAAGCCCTTAAGGGTGCCGACTTCAAAACTTTAGCTGATAATTACACCGAAGACGAACCAGCCCGCGTGGCAAGAAACGGCGGAGACCTTGGCTTTATGGATCTCAGCAGCGCTAACGGCCCAGATCAACTGAAGATTATGGCTGCAGTAGGCAAAGTCAAAGCCGGGCAGGTTGTGCCTGAAGTGGTCGAAACCAATTTTGGTTATCACGTCATCAAAGTAACTGAGCGGCAATCAGCTGGTGATATTCCACTAGCTGAAGTGAAGAAGCCTTTAGAAGATATGATCTCAGCCAAGAACCAAGAAAAAGCAGAAATAGATTGGATGACTCAGCACCGCAAGTCTGCTGACATCAAGTTGACTGATGAATTTAATAAGGCAGTAGCTTCTGGGGCCTATTCGCTTACAGCAACGGCAAACAGCGAAAAGACACCTAAAGCACAAAACTAGCCAAGCTAGCTAACTAGGACAGCGAACTAAGCTAACTAAGCTAGCCAAGCTAGATATGCACCACTCAAACTAAAGGCAAGGAGATTTGAAAACCTTGCTGTTTGCTATTTTGATATTGCTTTAGGCTAGCGCCACATCGGCCCAGCATCGCAAGGGCAAGACCTAGACTTAGCCCACTGCGCAAATCGCCCGAGGCCTGAGAAAAGGCGACATAGCCCTGCGAAAAACTGGCCATAGCGGAAGAAGAAGAAGAAGAAGAAGAAGAAGAAGTAGTAGTAGTAGTAGTAGAAGTAGTAGCTTGGGTAGAACCTGCAAAATTTAAACCTGTACCAACAATCAATATTTCTAACTGTTCCGGTTGATGGCGAAAATCAATTAGATATTTAGGCTGACCCGACTCTAAATTACCAGTGCTAGCGGAAGACAATATTCGCAAGAGGTGAGTCATAGCCTGAACTATACACTCTAAGTCGGCCGAGAAGACAAAATCGTAATTCAGTTGATTGATAGTAAGAGCTAGATCCTTGATCTGCTCATTGCTCGAAATAGATTGCCTCAAGCAATTGATCAAAGACGAAAAAGAGCATTGGGTTATGTCTAATTCTTCTTCGCCAGCCTCCAGCCTACCAAGGTACAAAAAGTCTGTTGTAAGTGCAATCAGATTGTAAAATACGCGCTCTGCCTCCGCCACAGAAGCCATATTTGTCGCTTTAGAAATATAGCTAAGGGTGGCGGAAAGAGACATAAGCGGTGAACGCAAATCATGACCAATCATATTGACGAAATCACGCTTCGCGATCTCTATCTGCTCGCGCACCGATACATCGCGCACAAAGGCAATGCTCTTCTTGTCGTCCTGGCCATCCTCAGCATAGTTACTGAGAACAAGCTCCACAGCCAAGTAGCTGCCATCTTTACGCAAAAGCCTTTGAGTTAATTGCAGCGGCTCGAACTTGCTCAAGCCATCGTCCACACTGGCCAAAGCCGAAGAGGCGGCTACTTCAGCCCTTGAGGCCGAGAACAACTGCTCAAGCGACTGACCCAATAACTCGTCTTCAGAATACAAAGAGAGAGCCAAACCGTACTCATTGACAGAGATGATCTGCCCAGACTGACTCAGCCCCACTACCATTAGAGGCAAGTTGTTGAGAATGGTCCTAAAACGCTCTTCACTCTCGCGAATCTTGGCGTTCAGCTCATTCTTTTCAGTGATATCGTGAGCCACACAAACTATGGTTTTATCAGGGCTCAATTTAGCCCTAAACGAAAAATCACGCCGCTCTCCAGCCCCCAACCTCACCCGACTGTCAAAACTAATAGCCGCCCCAACAGCCGAGAGGGATTTCAGCGCCAGTACCAAAGCCTCAGCGTCGCTAGGCTCAACAATAGAATTGAGCCTACGACCAACCAAGTCACCGGCAGGGTAGCCGAGCAGCTTAGCGCTCGATTCTGACACGCTCAATATAATTCCTTTTTGATCAAGCAAGCAGATAAAATCAGCAGCATGCTCCAAAACCAGAGCTTCACGACTCTTGACTGAATTTAAACGCAAAGCAAGATCTCTAAAGTCGAGCTCTATGCCGCCGAGTTCATCGTCAATCTTAGATAGTAGTAGCGGTGGTATCAGCGGTTTGCCCAAACCGATATTGATGGCATTGAGTGAAATATTGTTGATGCGCTTTAAACTCAAAGAAATAATGAGAACAAAGCTCAAGAGTGTCGCACCAGTACTTAAGACCAAAGAGAAAAGCAAAATTTTAGACATTGAACCAGTGGCAGAACGATTGATGACATCTTCAGCGCTCTCTAGCCCACGATATTTGTCATCAAGACCGCTCAACAAATCGCTAATAGTATTTGTCACTTTGACAAGATCTGCGCAATAGCGCACATGCATGAGTTTACGACTAGGGCTGTATTGCCGCCAATAGCTGACATCGACCTGGTGCACCAAAGTGATAGCTTCATCAAGAGCCAAAGACAACTCATTCAATCGCCGCTCTTCTTCTGGTCGGTATCTCAAAGAGTGCTTCAATTCAGCAAATATTACTGGCAAGCGCAAGAAAGTCGATGAGTAATGGTCCTCTGAATTATCCTCAGTACGAGTGCGATCTATCAAAGCAAAAGTAGCAAACTGCACAGCTGACGAAAACTGTTCTAGACAAGTAACAATCTGACTAGCTTCTTGCTCTTGACGCAAACTCTCTTCAAGCTTAGAAAACGAACTAAGAAGCACGCAGAGCAACAAGACATTGCCAGCAAAAATCAAGACGCCCAAAAGCATGGCTTTTCTGGCCACAGCCGACTTCATTGCTCGCCACCAATTACTCAAGTGGCACCTCTAGGCGTGGCAGTTTGAACCAGAATCGACTACCTCCAGTCTCTCTATTTTCTACACCAATAGTGCCACCATGGGCCTCAACAATCGACTGACAAATAGCTAGCCCTAATCCTGTCCCAGAACTAGCGTCACTAACGCTAGCCTGTCCGTAAGCTTGAAAAATGTGCCCCTGCTTTGCCAGTGGCACACCCCGACCAGAGTCAATTACGCTAAATTCGACCTGATCGCCGTCTTGCTCTATTTGCAAAAGCACAGTGCCGCCCTTAAAAGAAAACTTGATGGCATTAGAGATAAGGTTAATTAGAACCTGCACCACTCGCTCGAAATCAGCAAGCACCATTTGCGGTGTCAATTGTACTTCTAGTCTTATATTCTGGTTTAAAGCATAATCAGCCAAAGAAGCAATTGCTGAGTCCGCCAAATCCCTCACCTTAATGGGCACTAGCGCACCGACTAATTGGCCAGGAGCTAACTCTTCAAGCCGCAATAGCTCATCCAGCAAACGTAAAAGTCGATTGACATTAAGTACAAACTTTTGCACCCGCGCCTGTTCTTTTTCGCTCTTTACTTCAATGCCTAGCACCAGCTGCTTAACCTTCAAGATTGGCTCACCTAGGTTGCGCCAAAGAAGCTGTAGAAAGTCTTTGCGCAAATTCTCAAGCTTAACTTTTTCACTGACATCTTCGACAACTAAAAGAGTCTCTTTTGAGCCAATGAGATCGACAACAGTAATCTCACAAACGAGACTATCGCTCTTTCCATTACCAATCTCTCTTTGACCGATCTGTGTGCGCAACTGACTAACTTGCCTAGCCTGAGCCAGAACATCGCTGTCGCTAAAGACATCCTGGACACTGCGAACAGAAGAAGAAGTAGAAGAAGAAGTAGAAGAAGTACTAGTAGCCGCCGCACTATTGAGCATCTGCTCCATGCGTTCATTGGTGGATAAGAAAGCACCAAATTGGTCAACAACAACCAAGCCAATGGGAAGATTGCGCATCAACATGCGGACATCATTTTCTTTCTCTCTCAGCTCCGCCTCTCGATATTTAGCAGCACCAATGTCGCTAACAAAGCAAAAAGAAGAGTGATCAGCCTCTGACCAATAGCTAGAGAAGCGGCTCTCAACCACAATTCCATCATTGCGCTTAATCGCCAATTCTATGGCTGTTGCATGCTCTTGCTGGGGTAATGACGAAAGAAAATCTCGCAGCGCCTGCCGATTTTCTTGGGGCACGATGGTTTGCCAAGGCGCGCCCTCAAGTTCACTTGGCTGATAGCCCCATTGCCCCAAAACGGCAGCATTTAAATCTCTGATACGACCTTCCGAATCAAGTCTAAAAATCACATCCGACGCACCATCAACTAGAGTCATTTCATAGCGCGCCGAGTTCTCTAACGTCAGAATCGTTTCCCGCAAAAGCTTATCGAGCTTGGCTAGTTCATCGCCTGCAGACGGAAAATCTTCCAAAGACTCTTCACTCTTGTATCGATCAATATTTAGCTTCAAGGCCTCTATCCCGGCTGCCAGGCGAGCGAACACCAGAGCAATCAAGGCGATGGTAAAGACGAAATCGACAGACAAGGCAGCAACTAGAACACCCTTGACAGACGATAAAGAATTCGCACTTAATACAGGCCCGGCAGCCCCCTGAGCTTTGTAGCGGGTCAATAACTCTTGGTAATGGTCAAAAACTTCATGACCCAGCACCAACGACGCTTGATCTACTTTTACTTTGCTAAGTCTGGCTGTATCGTTGACATGAACAAGTTCTTTTTTATAAACGGCTTCTGCCGAGCGAAAAATCTTCTCTTGCTCGTGCAAAATTTCTTGGGCCAGTGCGTCTCTTTTTGAAAGAGCACTTAGCCGCCTGAACTCATTTTCTAAGCGCACTGAAAGCGCCTGCCACGTTTCTGCATCGGCGCCTGAACGGCGAAGGTCTCTAGAGAGGCCAGAGACTAGCAAGATGCCAAACTTCTCTATTAGATTTGCAATTCTATTGCTACTAGAAACCACTGCCAGGCGATGTCTTTGGCTAGCCAACTTGCTATCAAGATCATGCAATAGATAGGCAACCAGCAAGCCAAAGACAAGCTGAGCAAAAAGCAAAAGGACCACCGCTAGCAGTGCATCTTTGGCGATAGTACGCTGTCTGAACATACCAATTGACATGCCATCCAACTCGCATGGTAGAGACTAGTCGCTCACTATAACATCTGTAACTGGCAAGCCAAGGGTAATGGCACTGTTCTCCAATAGATGGGATAATTCAAAAGCTTTTTTACAGTTTGGTGGAGAAAGATAAATGCTTATAGGCTTCAAATGCTCAGCTAACTTGGCAACACAGACCAATCCAGGCGCCTCCAAGGTCACCTTTGGACAAATCTTGACTGCTCTTGCCTTAGCCAACCTGACCAACTTAGGTCTGGTAAACGGCGGCCTACCGAATGGAGCTTATGCAGCTACCCCGACGAAAGCGACAAAGACCACTGTCAACACCAAGACAGTAAAAAAAGGCGCAAAAGAAAACCCAGAAGCCTTTGCCGCCGTGAAAGAAGGTGTGAGACTGCTCAATGAGCACAAGGGTAAAGAAGCTCAAGCAAAGTTTGACGAAGCCATTAAACTGAGCCCCAACTATGCTCGTGCCTACGCCAACAGAGCCAACCTTCACATGCTAGCCCGCCATTACAAACTGGCTGAGGCCGATTGCACCAAAGCTATCAGCTTAGACTCGAAACTCTATATGGCCTATCTCAATAGATCATGGGCCGAAATTGAATTGGGCCAGTTTGCAAAAGCTAATGATGATGCCAGCAAAGCTATTGCCCTGCAGCCAAAGTTGACCATGGCCTATGCCAACCGCGCCCGTGCCCTGAACCATCTTGGCCGTCACAAAGAAGCCGTGACTGACTGCGATAAAGCCATTCAGTTGCACCCCAAATTTAGCCCAGCCTACGTCAACCGCGCCCATGCCTACGTTGGCTTGAAAGAGTACGAAAAAGCAGTAGCTGACGGCGACAAAGCGATTGAACTAAATCCACTTTCGGCCCGCGCCTATGCCAACCGTGGCAAAGCCTACCGCCATCTCGGCAAACTTGAGCAAGCCCTGGCCGACAGCAACAAAGCCATTGAGCTAGACAGCAAACTAGGCTCAGCCTATGCCAATCGCGCTGCTACCTACGCTCTTATGTCAGGTAAAGACCTGAAGACAGCCGTTGAATTTGGCTTCAAGCCCGATCAAGAAACCAAATAAACGAAATTATCAGCCCAAAGCAAAAAGCCTCCTTATGTGGGGGCTTTTTGCTTAACTCTCTAGATTCTGAATTCGGTGTTAAGACCTGAGGGTTGTCACGCGCAATCGCTAGGATAGTAATACTTGAAATAGCCAACTTGAAATAGGTAACTTCAGATAGGAAACTCCACACAGGTAGCAAAATTTGTTTCCACTTTCAGACGACAATCCCACGCGCTCATACCCTGTAATCAATCATCTTTTGATCGCAGCTAATATTGGTATTTTTATCTGGACTGTAGCCTCCGGTCTTCTCGCCAACGACGCCGAAGTGACCCGATATTGCTTTGTCCCTAGTCGCTTTCTCGGCCATGTCTCATTACAAGAATTTTCGACCTTCTTCTCGGCCATGTTCATGCACGCTGGCTTCGCTCATCTCTTAGGCAACATGTGGTATCTCTTCATTTTTGGCGACAATGTTGAAGACCGCATGGGTAAAGAGAACTATTTACTCTTCTATCTAAGCTGCGGCATTCTCGCCGCTTTAACTCACATTTTGGTTTATCCCAGCTCAAGCATTCCCTCACTTGGTGCCAGTGGTGCCATTGCTGGTGTTTTGGCAGCCTATCTACTGCTCTTTCCTGGTGCCGAAGTAACAACATGGATCACGTGGTTCTTCAGACCGAAGCTGCCAGCCTGGGTTTTGATTGGTGTCTTCTTCGCCATGAACTGCATAAATGGCCTATTTGGCAACGACAACCAAGTTGGATGGTTCGCCCACATTGGTGGCTTCCTTGGTGGCATACTGCTTTTAAAACTGGTGATGCGCCATGCTGAAGAACCAGGCAACAATCCCGCCGCTGATATTTCGCAAAATTCTCTGCCTCTAATGGCAACAGTAGTTATTGCCCTCTACGGCATCGGTGTTGTTGGTTATGCTATCTATCCGCACTTGAATCTCACCGGCAAACCGTCTCAAGCATCAGCTAAATTGCCCAGCAGCAAAACAGCGACAGCAGCTACAACAAAAAAGGCACCGTCAGCAGCTGTGAATGAACCGAAAGAGATGCAAACAGCTCATACACGCGCTCACAAGGCCCAGAAAAAAATCACTCATAAAGACATTCACAAAGACACCCATAAAAACTCGGCAAAGAAAGTGAGCAGCCAGAATCATCACAATCAGCCATAAGTAAAGGGCCCTTCAAAGAAGAGCCCTCACTAAAAACTAGAATAACCGAATCAGACTGCAGATTCAGACTGAAAAAAAATCAGACTGAAAAAGTTACCACTTATAGCTCTTAATACCATATTGTGGGTCGAAAGCTGCTGGAGCTGGAGCAGTGGTGCCATACAAACCACCAGATTCACTTTCAGCACCGCTATTATAAACGCCACCAGATTCGCTGCTAGCACCCACTTCAGCTAATCCGCCAGATTCAGACTCAGCACCATTGTTATAAACGCCACCAGATTCAGAGGAGCCGCCATTGTTGTAGATGCCACCAGACTCAGATTCGGCGCCGCTATCGTAAACACCGCCAGACTCGCTGCCACCGCCCATAATGAACCCGCCAGATTCGCTTTCAGCAAAAACTGGAGCGGCACAGTAACCGATTAACGCAACTGCCACAGCAAACCGACCGAGAGTGACTACAACTGAATTTTTCTTTGTCATTTTGCCCTTCCGAAGAATCATTACTGTTAAAAGGTGTTAGTACCTACCAATTATACCTGGTATAGGTTCAGGTTTAAAAACAGAACATTTAGCGCCAGATATCAAGCAGGTTTATTAGTTTTGACAACGTTTCCACCAGCTGATTGAGCATCTGCTAAAGACAACTGACTAGCCGCAAACAATGTGTCAAAAGTCTGCCTACCCTCGGCCATGGCAGCAATGCCAACGCTCGCCGTTTGTGGATACCAAAGATCGTCTTGCTTAGGCAAAGCCTTGCCAAGATTCATCAAGGCTTCATTGATACGCTTGCGGGTGCTATCAATAATCTTGAAAGCCTCATCAGCGGCAACGTGGGGCATACAAACGATAAATTCATCCACGCCCCAGCGACCAATAACATCAACGGGCCGGGCATTGGCCTTAATTGCCTGAGCCACAGTTTTAATAATGGCATCGCCACTGGCCGAGCCATACAAATCAGGCGAACGCTTATTTAAATCGAGATCGATCACAGCCACACTAAGGTCGTAACCACAATACTTGGCCCGGGCCACTTCTTTTTCAAAAATACTGGCTGAGCTGCGACGATTGAGCAAACCAGTAGCACTATCTTCTGTTTCTTTGGCTTCAAGGTTGGCCACTAACTGCTCCACTTCGGCCAATTTAGCCAAATAGTCGGCAATGGCCAGCAAACTATCAAGCACTTGTTTATTCCAGCCACCCAGCTCACCTTGTTGCAAAACCAGCAAGCCCGCTCTGCGCTCACCAGTAGCTTCGGACTGAACTCTAAGTGGAATCAAATAACTCTTCTGCGGACCAAAACTTTCCCAGACACGCACGAAGTACTCGCGCAGCGGCTCATCAATGTCTTGCGAATACTCCGCGAGATTTTCAACCGTAGAAAGCTCATCAGAATTAGCAATTAATTGCTCAGCCAATTTCTGGCCAATGGGGCTGGCAAAATGATGGGCAATGGCGCCCACACCAGAAGCCATATATTCAAAGACTTCGATGTCTGGCCGCTCAAGCGAAGTGACAAAAATAAAGCAGCGCGACGACTCGAAAACTTTGCCAATGCGCTCGATTACACTTTGAATGTCACCAGCATAATTCCAAGACAAGTGCTTGCTGCTGCGCAGAACGCTGCACAAAGCCTTAAGCACTCCATCAGAATTGAATGGCCTAAAATCAAGTTCAGTTGTCTCTTTCGATTTCAATGTCTCACCTAGAAGTTCAAGAGATGCCAACGAGATACCAAGACCCTCTGATGGAGAGCCTTACTAAGAACCTACAAACGGATTTTCTTTCTTCTCAGTCCAAATATCGGTATCTGGACCATGGCCAGTTACTACTCGTGTACTGTCATCGAGAGTAAACAAGCGATTCTGAATCGAATCTACAATTTGTTCAAACGATCCGCCCCATAAATCGGTGCGACCAATTGAACGTTGAAAGAGAGTGTCGCCAGCAAACAAAACGCTATCTTTATCTTGCAGGCAGAAACAGGTAGAACCCGGTGTATGGCCAGGAGTATGAATAACTGAGGCCTTATGCTTACCAATAATCATCTCTTCTTCATCTTCAAGAAAATGGTCAACTGGTAGCGGAGCTTCAGCTTTGAAGCCAAATCTTCCCGCTTGCATGGTGAGATTATCGTAGAGAAACTGATCGCCTTTGCTCAAGCAAATAAGCGCGCCAGTCTTCTCTTTCATGGCCTTAGAGCCAATGATATGGTCAAAGTGAGCATGGGTGTGGAGCAGATATTTAGCAGTCAAATTGTGCTTTTTTAGTGCAGCAAGAATAATCTCAACATCGCCGCCTGGATCAATCACGACAGCTTCGCCAGTTTCTTTGCAACCAACTATCGAGCAATTACACTGCAAAGGACCAACGGGAAAGCTTTCGAGAATGAGACTCATTCAAACATCTCACTAACTGATGAATCATCATGAATACGCCAAATGGCTTCGCCCAGCAGTTCGGCCACAGATAGAGCGACAATTTTCTTAGACATGTGGGTCATATCATGAGGAATTGAATTAGTGACAATCAATTGCTCGATTGGTGACTCTTCTAAACGCTCATTGGCTGGGCCGGAGAGCACAGCATGGGTGGCACAGGCAAATACCCGAGTAGCGCCTTCTTTTATAAGAAGCTCAGCGCCCTTGACCAAGGTGCCAGCGGTATCGACCATGTCGTCAACCATAATGGCTGTTCTGCCTCTGACGTCACCGACCACGCTCATCACTTCAGCTACATTATGCTTGGTGCGACGTTTGTCGATAATAGCGATTGGGGCGTCGTCTAGCTTTTTAGCGAAGGCCCGGGTGCGCGACACGCCGCCGACATCGGGAGAGACGAGAACCATATCGCTCAAATTCAAGTCACGGACATATTTAAGCAAAACAGGGCTGGCATATAAGTGATCGACCAGAATGTTGAAGAAGCCCATAATCTGCGGCGCATGCAGGTCAAGGGCAACCACCCTCTGAGCGCCAGCGGTGGTGAGCAAGTCGGCAATGAGCTTAGCTGTGATGGCTTCGCGACCAGCGGCCTTTCTGTCTTGGCGGCCGTAGCCGTAATATGGCATTACAACTGTGATGCGACCGGCTGAAGCGCGCTTCAGGGCATCAATAAGAATGAGCAGCTCCATCAGGTTTTCGTTCACTGGAGTGCAAGTAGGCTGAATAATGAAGCAATCCATGCCCCTGACGCTTTCTTGCAGCTGCACATAAATCTCGCCATCAGAGAAAGGTTTGATTTTAATCGGTGTCAGCGGCAGCCCCAGGTGATCGGCCACTTCCTTGGCCAGCTCCGGATTGGCGGTTCCCGCGAGTATCTTCAGCTCAGGCTTCACGCCTGGTAAAGAGGTCTGTCTGGCAGGCATTTGAGCAACCATGCTAATCCCCAAGGAGAGTCAATGTCAGAGTATGTAAATGGGCACAGTAATTATAACGGAACTTCTGTTCTGACAACCAAACCAGTCAGAACTGTAACAGTCGCTCGAAGGCTCAAACAACGGCTAAAAAAACGGCGTCACGCCATCTGCCGAGAGATTGAGGGAGCCCAATAACGCACATTTAACGTGCAGGTATGAGAGACCACCCTGTAGATAGACGGCAAATGGCGGACGCAGAGGCCCATCAGCTGACAATTCAATGGTCGCTCCCTCGACGAAGGTTCCACCGGCCATAACTACTTGGTCCGCGTAGCCGGGCATCGAACTAGGCTCCGGCGATACATGGGCATTGACAGGGGAGAAACTCTGCAAGGCTCGGCAAAAGTTGATGAGCCGCTCGCGGTTGCCAAATTCGACTGCCTGAATAATATCGTAGCGGTCGGCAGCAGGGGCTGGGTGAACAATCATGCCTAACTTCTCAAAGACACTGGCCACGAGCATGGCACCTTTGACGGCTTGACTGACCACTGACGGTGCCAGAAAAAGTCCTTGCAAAATCGGTCGATTCTGATTGAAAGTAATACCAAGGTGGCCGCCAATCCCGGGAGCAGTTAAGCGAAGCAGGGCACCTTCAACCATGTCTTTGCGGCCAGCGACATAGCCGCCGGTAATAGCCATGCCACCGCCAGGATTTTTGATCAAAGAGCCTGCAATTAAGTCAGCACCAATAGCAGTAGGTTCTTGTTCTTCTACGAATTCGCCGTAGCAGTTATCGACAAAAGTAGAAGCCTTAGGGTCAACAGCTTTAACTGCTGCAATGTACTTGGCAATGTCTTTATTGCTTAGAGCTTGCCTGCTCATAGAATAGCCACGTGATTTTTGAATGTGATAAAGCTTGGCTGGCGCAGCCGCTTTGATCTGTTTTGAAAGTTCCTCTACTGAAAGAGTTGGATCTAATGCCAGCTCTTTGTACTTCACTCCAAAGGCAGTAAGAGATCCCCGCACTGGCTCTTGCTTGGTGCCACCAGCACCAATTACTTCTTCTAAGGTGTCATAGGGCTTACCAGTTAAGACCACTAGAGTATCGCCCGGTTCCAGATTGCCAAATAATGCACAAGCAATTGCATGAGTACCGGAGACCATCTGCACTCTGACTGCCGCTGCTTCAGCTTGGAGAACAGAGGCAAACACTTTGTCGATCATCTCACGGCCGATATCGTCAATACCATATCCGGTGCGCTCGGCAAAATACTCTTCGGTTACCTGATGCTCGCGGTAACTATCTAAGACTCTCTTCTGATTGACCAAGGCAATGCGATCCATTCTAGAGAAAGCTTCTTTTAGCTCACCTTCTGCTTGCTCAATCAAATTTTCGAATTGCACTGGGGCCACCTGTCTATATAGAGGACTTCAAAGAACTGGACTAGCAGATTCTTGCATCTGCGCACTCACATATCCACAGCTCCAAGATCGCCTCTATATTAACCCAATTGGCCGAGCGAACAAACTGAACTTTAAGAGGCTTTCTGACGTTTATATAAACAACAGTCACTTATAGGTAAAAGCTTATGGTTAATAAAGCCTGGCAGAGTATTTGTTCGATTGCTCTCTATATAGAGGCTCACCTTGTCCTGCTTTTGGGCACAAGACCATGTCTTCTTTGCCAAGGAGCAATCGCTCCGCCGCCATTCTCATTCAAGCCCATCTATCAATCCAGATTTCTCTGCCAAGGCTGCATAGCAGGGCTGACGCCGACTAAACCAATCATGGTCACCTTGAACCTGACAAAAGACGCTACAGTGGAAATCCACTGCATCAGCATCTGCCCTTACAAAGACTTAGCGCGCCAGGCAATTCGCGCCTTCAAATATCAGGACAAACAAGAACTAGCTGGCGACTTAGCAAAAGCTCTTGAGGGAGGCCTAGGTTCTCTTCTACAGCATCACGAAGAGTCAGAGGAAGCACCTAGGGCAAAGGCAAATCCAAGCATAATAGAACGACCGAGCACAAGAGGAAGTCAAGGCAAAGCGGCCAAGAGCAACGTCGTTCTCATCGCTGTGCCTCTGCATCAAACGAAGCTAGAGGAGCGCGGCTTCAATCAAAGCGAACTAATTGCAGTGGCACTATGCAAACGTTCAGGCATCAAATGCGACACCAGAGCACTTGTTAGATCTAAAGTAACCTCTCCCCAATACGGGCTGACAAAAAGTGAGCGCGCTATCAACGTGGACAGTGCCTTCAGAGCAAGCGATAGAGTCAAAGGGAAAGATATAATCCTAATCGACGACGTGCTCACTTCCGGAGCCACAGCTCTCGCTTGCGCCCAAGCTCTACTTAAAGCAGGGGCTCAAAGTGTGGCAGTCCTAACTGTAGCTAGAGCGCTTTTACGTTCGAAAACCTTGCACTCTGAGCAAATTGACACTAATAAAAGCGAAGCGAACTCTATCCTAACTACTTAGCCATAAACATTGGGGCAACACGGCAAGGAGCCACATCGATTTTGCGCCAGACATCACCAGTGACATAAGGCTCTGTTTTCAGCCACTGGTCAAGCTCGGCGCGATCAGCAAAATCTACCACCAAAACCGAACCAGTCATTTTTTCACTGTCATCAAGAATAGCTGTACCGAACAAAATCTTTCCCGATTGCTTCAATTCAACGATACCAGCCAAATGAGCGTCACGCACTGCTGTGCGGCGAGCTGGGGCGCCATCATCTTCGCCATCTAGGCCAGTTACGATAAATTGCATAGGGTCCTCATCTAGTTAGAGTGTTATTTAGAGATTCAGCTTGCTATTTGTCTTTAGCGATAGCAGCTCTCAAGCTCGCTTCAAAAGCGACAAGAGTATCGTGCACATCGGCCTTAGAATGAACAGTTGAAATAAAGGCTGATTCAAATTGCGAAGGTGGCCAGTAGATGCCGCGTTCAAGAAGACCGCGCCATACTTTGCCAAACAATTCAGTGTCGCATTTAAGGGCGCTATCAAAATCAGTTACTGGCTTATCTGTAAAGAAGAAGCTAAGCATTCCAGCCACGTGGGTTACTTGCAGCGGAACGGCGATATCTTCTTTGGCTGCAATTTCTTTCAAGCCATTTGCCAGCAGTTCAGTGATTTCAGCGAGTCTGGCATAAGGTTTGTTGGCCTTCAAGAACCGCAATTGAGCAAGACCAGCAGCCATTGCTAGCGGGTTACCAGACAGAGTTCCGGCTTGATAAACAGAACCTTGCGGGGCAATGTGTTCCATTACATCTTTGCGGCCACCATAGGCACCCACAGGTAAGCCACCACCAATAACTTTGCCAAAGCAGCTCAAGTCTGGTTTGACTTTATGCAGCTCTTGAGCGCCACCGAAGGCTACCCTAAAGCCAGTCATAACTTCATCGTAAATTAGCAGTGCGCCAGAATCTTTGCAGAGACCAACCATACATTTGATGAATTCATCGGTTGGTTGAATCAATCCAGCATTGCCGACGATGGGTTCAACAATAATTGCGGCAATCTCGTCGCTCTTCTTAGCGAAGGCTTCACGCAGAGCGTCAACATCGTTGTATGGCAAAGACAGAGTGAGCTTAGTTAGCTCTTCTGGTGCACCTGGAGAACTGGAGATTCCCAAAGTTGCTAGACCAGAACCAGCCTTAACCAAGAATGAATCAGCATGGCCGTGGTAGCAGCCGTCAAACTTAACTATAAGAGTGCGCTTGGTGAAAGCTCTTGCTAAACGAATAGCCGACATACAAGCTTCAGTACCAGAGTTAACCATGCGTACCATTTCTAGTGATGGCACAATTTCGCAGAGCAATTCGGCCATCTCTACTTCAGCGCGACATGGCGCACCATAGCTGGTGCTGCGACGAACGGCCGTTTCGATTGCTTCCATTACTCGTGGATGGCAATGACCTAAAATCATGGCGCCCCATGAGCCGACATAGTCTAGGTAGCGATTCTTGTCTTCATCAAACATGTGCGGGCCGTCAGCATGGGCCATAAATATCGGTTCACGACCGACTGATTTACAAGCGCGCACTGGTGAATTAACTCCACCGGGAATACGTTCTTTAGCCCGAGCAAACAATTTGCTGGAACGCTCAAATGTAAATGGTGGCAGTTCAGCTACTTTGGCCTTGCCATGAAGAGAATGAGCATCGACTTTTTCATGAGATTCCGCATTGTCGCCTTGAGATTTGTCTGACTTGTCCTTATCAATAGACTTGTCTGCTGACTTGTCTGCCGATTTATCAGCTGACTTATCTGCCGTGGCATTCGAACCCATGATCTGCACCTATATTATTGGAGAGTTAGTTTCTAATTAGACGGTCTTGGTTAGCCCGAGAACTCTTTGAATCACAGGTTCGGTCATTTTGACGGCCTTTTCACCAGCCTGGAAATGACGCATTTTGTGGTCAGCATCGAAGAGATACAAGGCTGGCACATATTTATTTTCGAAGCGATCAGTAATTGTGTGCCAGTTGTCGACAACACATGGCTGCTTCACTTCATATTCATCAATAGCTTTTTTCACTTCGGCCACATCAGTGTCTGATTCTTGACGAGGCATGTGAATAGAAATAATCTTCAAGCCTTTAGAACCGTACTCATCAATCCAACGATTGAGGTCTGGCAAAGACTCTTTGCAGATTCCACAACTGATTGCCCAGTAGTGAATTAAAACCGGATGACCTTTGAGGTCGTCTTCTGTGATTGGTTCACTATTGAACCAGTCCGTTCCGCCTTCAAGAGATGGCAGGGGAGCGTCCATTCGCAGTGGCATAAGGTTCTCCTGTTGAATCAGACTAAATCCGTCTAGATAATTCTAACTCTTATATAGAGCAAAAGAGCCGCCCAAAGGACGGCTCTTTCATTTATAAACAAAGGGATCTTCGTTTAACAGCAGATCTTAAACAGAAAGTGGCTTTTGGCCTGGTTTCCAATCGGCTGCGCAAAGCCCACCGGTCTTGAGAGCTTCAAGAACGCGAAGAGTTTCGTCAACAGAACGACCAATATTCAAGCCGTGAACGACTTGGTATTGAAGAACACCGTCTTGGTCGATGATAAACAAACCGCGAAGAGCGATACCTTTATCTTCGATCAATACGCCGTAGTCGCGGCTTACATCTTTGGTGATGTCAGAAGCGAGAACGTACTTAACTGGTCCGAGTCCGCCTTGGGCGTCTGGAGTGTTGATCCAAGCTCTGTGGCTGAAAACGCTGTCTGTAGAGATAGCGAGAACTTCAGCGCCAGCTTTTTTAACTTCGTCATACTTCTCAGAGAAAGCCTTCAGTTCAGTAGGGCAAACGAAGGTGAAATCGAGAGGATAGAAGAAAAGAACAAGCCATTTGCCTTTGTAGTCTGACAATTTGACATTTTCTTTCAAGGTCTTCAGATCCTTGGTAGAAGGCATATCAAAGTCAGGAGCTCTTTTTCCAACTTGCAACATAGAGATTATTTCTCCAAAAAAACTTTGTGTAGGTATCAAGTCCTCCCATATTAGGGGGCACTGCTTAATTCCTTTATATGTTTAATGGAAAGCTCACAATTCAGAAGCCCGACTTTCTAGGTCGACTATTTCGTCTTATTCAGTGCCAGCCAATCGTTCAAGTCTTTTTGCAAAGCATTCTCTGCCACATACTTGATTATGAGAGGACTATTAACCTCCCAGCCTATAGTGAGCAAATGATAGAGGTGCTCTTTTGGCGTATTGCTGTACTTACTGCGGCCTAGTTCGGCTTCGTTAACTGCATCAGACATGGCTTCCTCCTTAACAAATCGTTCTTTACAAATAGATGACCAAGGCTGCCAGAAATCTATTCTACTTATACAATCCACTAATGAAAGTGTTATCAAATCTTACCGATTCTTGCGCATTAGTGTCTATTTAAGGCAACTTCGTTTGACCACTGAGATAGGGTTTGGTACTATTCGAGTTCGCTTGTCCGCTCTTAGCAACAGGTTTTACGTTTTGGCGTAGAACTGGGGCTTGAGAAGGGCCAATATAAGACATGGGCAAATATTAGGCATGAATCTTTCAAGACATGTCTGAATAGATGGGAAAAGAAGCCTGACCAATAGCTGGAGACGAAAATGTTCGCGATTGTTGAAGCCTGCGGAAGGCAATATGAATTACACGCTGGTCGTTATATCGACATCGATATGTCTGGCGAAGAAGAAGGTTCGGTTCACGTCTTTGACCGCGTGCTAATGCTGGTCGACGGAGCAGGTTCCACCATCGGCGCTCCTTATATTCAAGGTGCGAAAGTAACCGGCAAAGTAATTTCCAAGTTGGAAGTTAACGAAGTGCACGGACGCATCCAGTCGACAATCAAAGCCAACAAAGTGATTGTCTACCACATGAAATCTAAAAAAGGCACCCGCAAGAAGCAGGGCCACAGAGTTCAATCGACTCGCGTGATGATTGAATCAATCGAAGTCGACAACAAAGTTGTAGCTAAAGCTGAAAAAGCTGCTGCCAAAGCTTAAGTAGAAGGAGTTACCTCTCAATGGCACATAAGAAGGGCGCGGGCTCTACAAGAAACGGCAGAGACAGCCAACCGAAGCGCCTCGGCGTCAAAGTCTACGGTGGTGAAGCGGTCACCTCTGGAAATATTCTAGTAAGACAGCGTGGCACTAGAATCCATCCTGGATTCAACGTCATGCGCGGATCTGACGATACTCTCTTTTCAGTTATCCAAGGGATCGTTCGTTACGAAGAATCTAGAGGACGCAAGTTGGTAAGTGTCTACCCAGTTTGATACACCAGCTCCAAAAGCCTTAAATCAACTCTTGTCAGAGCTGCGCCGCGATAGCGGGGCGGCTCTTGCAGCAAGAGAGGTACCTGCTAATTCGGCAAGTGCCAAGTCCAATACAGATTCCAAGTCAGATTCAGATTCTAGATCTGGCTCCGGGTTAGTCACGGGAATCGCTTACGACTCACGCCATGTCGAGCCAGGCAACGCCTTCTTCTCAATCGAAGGCTACACAGTCGACGGCAACAAGTTCATCAACCAAGCCATTGAAAAAGGCGCCAGCGTCATCTTTTCAGAAAAAGAATCTGGGCCATACTCTGTTCCGCTGATAGTCGTCAAAGATGTGCGCGCCGCTATTGCAGCAGTTTCGAGCGATATTTTTGAAGCGCCAAGCAAGAAGCTGCGCCTCTTAGGCGTCACCGGCACAAACGGCAAAACCACTACTACTCACTTAATTGAGCAAATACTCAATGCCAATGGTCACCCTACAGGCTTAATTGGCACGCTGGGTGCACGCATTCCTTCTTTCAAAGATGGAAAGTATTTGGGTGAAAGCGAATATTTAGACGTCAAGCACACGACGCCTCAGGCCTCTGACCTACAAGCACTGCTCTACACCATGGCTAACCGCGGCGTAAAACAAATCGCCATGGAAGTATCGAGCCATGCCCTATCTCTAAAACGAGTGTTTGGCTGCCATTTTGCCGCAGCCTGCCTGAGCAACATCACTCAAGACCACTTAGATTTTCACAAAACCATGGAGCATTACTGGCAATCCAAGCGCCAGCTCTTTGAAATGCTTGGCAAAAGCGCTGTTCAGCCGCGCACTGCAGCAATCAATCTTGATGATGAGCTAGCCCCAGAGTTCATCAAAGCCACAGCCAAAGACATCAATCTAATTACCTACGGGTACAGCGAGAAAGCCTCTATTCACGTCAAGAAAGGCAATTTTGACTTCTCCGGAATGAAGCTTACACTTGCCACTCCCAGTGGTGCCATATCTTTTTCGACAAAACTGACTGGCCGCTTCAATCTTTACAACATCATGGCCGCCATGGCAGTCTGCATGGGTGAAGGCTTAGAAAAAGAAGCAATTGCCGAAGCCTTAGTCGACTTTAGCGGAGTTTCTGGTCGCTTTGAAGTAGTACCGCCGCCGCCTCATTTGGCAGCCCAAGACCGCTCGCCCCTATGCATTGTTGACTACGCCCACACACCGGATGGTCTAGAAAACGTGCTCAAAGCTGCTCGGGCCCTCGTGCCTGAAGATGGCAAGCTGATTGCTGTATTTGGCTGTGGTGGCGACCGTGATTCATCGAAACGTCCGCAAATGGGCGAAATCGCTGAGAACCTTGCAGACGAAGTGGTCGTCACTTCAGACAATCCACGCTCAGAAGACCCACAACAAATCATCGCCGACATTTTGACCGGCATCAAGCGCCTCAAAGGTGTCACTGTCGAAGTTGACCGCGCTCGTGCCATTGAATCGGCAGTGCTGGCCGCCAGCCCCAAAGATGTCATTGTCGTCGCTGGCAAAGGCCATGAAACCTATCAAATACTGAAAGACAGCACAATCGACTTCGATGACCGCAAAGAAGTAGCAAAGGCTCTCGAACAGCGCTTCGAAACCCTCAAGAGCAAGTAGTTTTACAAGCTTTACAGCCTCCGTTACCATATAATCTATAAGGTTGACGGTCTAGATCTATCGCACGGTTGGGAGCGCTTTTGGGCATCAGCTTTCACATAACGTCTGTAAGAGAAGGCACTCTTTTCAATGTCATGCAATTTCTCAGCTTAGAGAGAGTGACTGGCGTTCTTTCGGTGAAATTCGGCCGACAAATTCCTGAAGTTACCATCTACTTTGTGGCCGGAAATATCACCACAGCTGAATTTGGCGCTCTAGTCGGAGACGGAGTGCTCGACATGCTGCTCTGCCAAGAATTTGCCGTCAAAGAAGTAGCATTTGCTCCGGGACGCATCAGTCAAGTAAACGAGCAAGCCATAATTGTGCGCTCGACAAACATTGCCTCTGTGCTTTTGAACGTCTCAAAAGATGTCGACAGATGCGAGTCAAGACCCTTTGTCTATGGCCTTCTTCCTGTTAATACAAGTTTTGGCCAAACCTCTCCGTCAATTCTGCACATATTGCATGACTTTGATTTGTGGAATGGTGAGCTGGCAAAAATACCCAAAGGTGAGCGCGATAAAAAAGCACCGCTGAAACAATGTCGCTTAATTCGCCGGGCCCTTTCACAAGGAGTGATTGCCTACCAGCGGCCACTAGTCTCAGTAAAAATGCTCAAGCCCTTGCTCAGCATTCTCGACCCACTGACAGAAAAAGAATCAAACAATTTACGCGGTTATTTGCGCAGCTTACTACCTCACCCTAAAGCTACGCACCTATCTATTGAGCGCTTCTATGCTTTTGCTAGCGCCATCGAATCTATTGCCCAAAGGCGTTCTAGTGAAGTGGGAGAACGGGCTAGAAGAGCTATTCATGCCTTGATTCAGAATGCTACGAAAATGAGTTCTGGCGACGTTGGTGAAACCACCCATGTCTAGCATTAACGATAACTCTAACGAAAAAGATAACGATTTGGTGAGTGACAAAACGGCAGAGCGACTAGATTCAGTTGAGCAAATTGCTGAGCAATTAACTTCTGCTGAACAAATTGCTGAATTTCGCAGCGGCAGTCACGATTTCGAAAACCGCATGCACCGGTTCAACATGACTTTCTTAAGAGCGCTGGCCAAGCCCATACTGCCTGCAGGTTACTGGTCAAAGAACCGCTATACAAGACACGATGAAAAGACTCCAATCAATCTTACTTTCGATGACGGACCAAATCCGGCCACCACAAGAGAACTACTGGTGGTGCTAGAAGATGAAAAAGTCAAAGGCACATTCTTCTTTATCGGGGAGAACATCAGACTCTATCCCGACCTTGTAGAAGCTGTACACAAAGCTGGTCATATTATCGGCAACCACTCAATGACCCATACTTTTTTGCCAAACCTGACAAGAAAGGCTGTGGAAAAAGAAATTGATCAAACCAATCAACTAATAATCGACATAGTAGGTACTGGCCCCACTCTGTTCCGCGCTCCCTATGGCATCATGGACAAACGCTGTGCCGAGGCCCTGAAAGAGCGACGCATGTCAACAGTTTACTGGGGCGCCATGGCCGATGATTTTCGCCCCATCGGCGAAGATGCAGTAGTCTCGCGCATCATGAAACAAATACATGGAAACGAATTGGTGGTCTTACATGAAGGGCTACATCCCAGCCAATGCATCAAGTCGACAAGAGAAATTATCAGGCGCAGTAAAGACCTTGGTTTTACTTTCGAGCCGATTCAATAATTAACTAATTCTGGTTTTCGAGCGGTTACAATTTTGATCTCGCAAACAGTGAAACAGAGGTCAAAATGCTCGATTTTCGCCCACCGTTAGAAAGCCCTGCCCTAATCTGGTATGTAAATCTAGTTTTACCTCTTTACATGAAGCTAAAACTGCACGACACCAGAGTGACCATAAAGGACGGTGCCCTCGAGCGCTTTGCCAAGCTCAAAGGCAAACATGCCATGATTTGCCCCAATCACTCAAACCGTCACGACCCTCAAGTGGTCGGTATGTTTGCTAGAGCTGCTGGTGAGCATTTCAATTTTGTCGCCGCCCGCGAAGTTTTTGATTACGACAACGGTGCCAACGGCTGGTGGCTGCAACACCTTGGAGTTTACTCAGTAGTGCGTGGTGCTGCTGATCGCGAATCGTTCAAAACCACTCGCAGAATACTTTCGGAAGGCCGCAAAAAATTAGTGCTATTTCCCGAAGGGGAACTATCAAGACAGAATGATACTGTCATGCCGCTGGAATCAGGAGCGGCACAAATGGCTTTCTGGGCCATGCAAGATATGGAAAAAAATGGCGCCAAAATTGGCCCAGGTGATGACGAAAAGACTGTCTACATTCAGCCAATCGCCATGAAATATACCTATCCCTATGATGTTTCTAGCTCACTGCGCGAAACACTGAAGACTCTCGAAAACAAGCTTGGCATAGTTTCTCCTGAAGACTTTAGTTTCTACAACCGTATGCGCGCCCTGGCCGAAAAAATGCTTGGCACCATCGAAAAAGAATATGGCATTTCCTCGAATGTACAACCAGCTCTTGGTATGAACGAAAGACTAAAGGCTCTGCGCAGACACATCTTAAATAATCTCGCTCGCATTCTTGAAATTGAACTACCCAAAGACGCCCGCGATTTAGAGTGTGTGCGTGTTCTTCGCAATAAATTGGATGACTTCATTTTCGAAGACGAAAAGAAAATGACTGAATACGAACGCCATGTTCACGAAGAAAAACAACGAGTCTACAAAAGCTATTACCGCGACCTCAATCGCGTAGTCACTTTCATTTGTATTTATGATGGCTACGTCACTGAACACATGACCCAAGAGCGCTACTCAGATGTAATCGAGCGCATGGAAATTGAGATATTTGACGGCGACCCGTCTATTAAAGGGCCCCGCGAAATTATCATTGATGTGGGCGAAGCAATTGATTTGAGTGTTTACTACGCTGATTTCAAAAAAGAGAAAAAGGCAACCATCGCCAAAGTCACTGATTTGATTTTCTCTGAAATCTCGACGATGTTAGCCCAGCTAGACACCGGGCGCACTCACCGATTTATTGACGCAAAAACTTTGGTTTAAAATCTAATTTCAAGATCTTGGTTTAAAATTTTGATTTGAAACATTGATTGGAACTCAATTGAAACTTGGTGGGACTTTCTTCAAATCGTGATAGTTATCTCTGTTTTCCAAATTAGGTGTATATACACCTAATTTACAATTCAAAGACCATAAGCTGGGCTTCCAAAAATGCGTGTATATACACCTAATTCACCGATGCGAGATGGGTTTTCCGTTTTTAAGATTTTGGTTTTTAAAATTTCCTATTACGCCCATGAAAAATAGCGAACCAGATCTAAGAATATGCCGCTTGATTGCAGCGGGTTGCACTTGTGCGCATATTCGAAAAGCGTCTCGCCTAGTCACCCAATATTATGATGCTGTGCTGGCTCCGGCAGGAGTAACAAGCACGCAATTAACCCTACTCGTTACGACTTTTCTCAGTCAATCTCACTCAATCAAAGACATAGCTGAGAGCCTTGGTATGAACCGCACATCGCTTACACGAACGCTGAAGCCGATGTTAGAACAAGGACTTGTCGAACAAGATTCAGGTATCGCTGGACCGATTGGTGACAGAAGAATTAAGCGTATCGTCATTACCGATCACGGAAAGCGAATATTAAGACTAGCAACACCTCTTTGGGAGCACGCCCAAGAACAGTTGTTAGCAAAAATTGGCGAAACCGACTGGCAAGACTTAATTCAAAAGCTCGCGATCGTATCTCAGGTGCCAACTGTAATTGCCGACTAATTTCTACTTGCTTGAAATGGACAGTTGCTTGAAAAGAACAAGTGCATGAACGAATAAGAAGACTTAAGGACTAAGCCCCTCCAACGTTCCATTTCTCATTTTTGAAGAACTCGCAAAACTCACTATTGTTGTGAAATTCCACTGCGCTTTGGCCGAAGTCATCTTTCGCATGGATGTCGGCACCAGCATCAATGAGAAGTCGAGCAGCTGCTTCACTGCGAACTGACCATAGCGGGCGCCAGCCATCCTCCTCCGCAGCATTGGCATCGGCGCCTTTCTGCAAAAGCAGGGCCATCATTTCAAGATTGTCGTAATTGGTCGCCTCGTGGAGAGCCGTGCGACCCAAACTGTGCTGATTTACATCAGCACCGATTGCAACTATGCCGGCAAACAAAGCCATATCTCGATTCTCTACGGCAGCCCGCAAAGGAAATTTTCCGGTGCCATCGACGCGATTGATGTCAGCGCCAGCTGCCACTAAAAGCTTTGTTACTTCAATATTAGAAGCAACATTAATGGCTTGGATGTCACAATTATCTACGGCAAAGACATCAGCGCCAGCAGCTAGTAAGAGTTCAACTACACCGGCATTACCATCTTCAGCGGCTTGGTAGAGTGGAAGCCAATCACAGCCACCTGGGGTCTCAGGGCTGACTCCCAAGCCAAGCAGCCAACGCAGCATTTCAGCAGATTTGCTTTCGATAGCGCAGTCAAGAATGCTCTTTCCAACGTGCCCGCGATGCTCTAAACTTCCACCAGCCTCAAAAATCAACTTTGCTTTTTCAATATCGCCAGTTCGAACGGCAAGCAGTAGCGGCGTACGACTGAGGAAATCGACTTGCACTAAACTTGCACCCGAAGCCACTTGCAATCGAACAGACTCAACTGTACCTAAAACAATTTCACGCATTAGTGCAGTCCATTCAATATTGTCGAAACTAACTTTGTTGCCTTCGAATAACCGCAACCAATCAAGCTCCAAATTTCGAGCAGCATAATCGAGACGAGATGGACATTGTCCAAAGCGATTTTCTTCTTCATCCCAAGCGTCATATGCACTAGGGTCATAGCCTAAATCAAGCAATAATTGGCCCAATTCGAAGTCAGCGCTATAAGGGAAAGCCCTCAAGCTATGCTTTCCGACAAACTTTTCGGCGCCGGCTTTGAGCAGATATTTGAATTTTTCAGGATTGCTCGCAGAAAAGCAAAGGGCCGAGGACCTTCCCAATTTCGAAACTGCGTTAATGTCGGCACCGTTTGCCAACAATAGCTCCAACATCGAAATGTCAGCGGCGTCACTCCATGCTGCATACATGAGAGGAGTCATCGCCGATGAGTCGTCCATTCGCTGGTCGACACTAACGCCGCCGGCCAATTCAGCGAGCACGCCTTCTTTGTCCCCGCGTTCAACAGCTCTGTGGATTCTCAAAATGCACCTATGCGAAGACGTCACTTGCTTTCAGCTGCGCCACGAACCCCGAACTTCGAATCTCGATCCCCGAACCTTTATCTTCGAAGCTCAATCCACGAACCTCTAAACCCACCCTACTCTAGATTAAGAAAAACTTCTATAAAGGGCTCGCAACCTTCTCTTAGCAACCCTGCCAAACGGTGGTAGGATAATGGTTTGCTTTTAAGCTTAACAATTTGGTGGCAGCACGGTAAATTATGCAAAAACTCGCTCTTATTGGCCTCGGTGCCTCCGGTCTCTTCGCTCTCAAAGAGCTGGCCGGTGCTGACATTGAAGTACACGTCTTTGACGTTGGCCCGACCTATGAGAAGCGCTATGCCTGCCCAATTGACCAAGGCAAATTGACCGTCTGCCCACCCAAAGCTTGTAGCTATTGCGCCCCAGGCCAATCAGCTGGCAGCTGGAACGACTTCAAAGTAATTCTCTCGGCTTCGCCAGTTATCGGTGGGCGGCTTTACGACCTAGTGGGCGAAGCTGAACTACAAAAACGTCTAGACATGGTCAGAGCTACGATTTTGCAGCATGCTCCGTGCGAAATACCAGTAGTTAAGCCCAATGCTGAAGACCTTGATTGGATCAAAAAGAAAGCGACTATGGCAGGTATGGTCTATCACTACCAAGAGCTTTTGCACTGCGGCTCAGACAATGCTCCGGCAATTAACACCAGCATACTCAACGAAATCAAAGCCAAAGGCTCGAACATCGTCTTTCACTTCGACAAGAAAGTGGTCTCAGTAGCTCGTCGCAACGAAAAGTTTGCTGTGCGCTCAGACCGCTACAGAAAGCCCGAAGAAGAAGTCGAAGACACCTTCGACATGTGCATCGTCTCAGTTGGCCGCGGCGGAGCAGCTTGGCTCACCCAACAAGAGTTTTATAAAGCCCTCGATATCAATCCTGGCCAAGTCGATATTGGTATTCGTGTTGAAACCAGTGCTTTCTTCACCGAAGAAGTAGACAAGCGCTTCTACGAGCCCAAGCTCTACTACCGAAGTCGCCATTCGGGAGACGTGGTGCGCAACTTCTGTTCGAACCCAAAAGGTTTTGTCACACCAGAAAACCACCGCGACTATGTGCTGGTTAACGGCCACTCGAAGATGTACGAAAAGTCGGAAAACAACAACTTTGCTGTGCTGGTCTCGAAAACATTCACTAGACCCTTCAAAAACCCGCAAATGTATTCGCAGACCATTGCCAAAATCGCCAACATGCTGGCTGGCGGTGGCCCACTAGTGCAGCGTTTAGGCGATCTCAAAGCTGGCAGACGCACGAAGTCTTTGACCAACAATTTGATTAAGCCAACCCTCGAAGCCGAGTGCGGAGACATCTCTCTGGCTTATCCTCACCGCATTTTAGAGAGCATCATCGAGTATCTCGATGCCTTCGACAAGATTTGCCCCGGTGTGGCCGGTGAGTCAACTCTTCTCTATGCACCTGAGTGCAAGAGCTATCCTGACTCAATTTCAGTGAACAAAAATATGGAAACCAATGTTCCGAACCTGTTCATTATTGGCGATTCTAGCTCGTGGACCAGGGGTGTTGGCCAGGCAGCAACCAGCGGCATTCTAGCCGGTGAAGGTGTTCGCCAGAAGCTCAAAGTGGGAATGCCTGGGGCTTCTAAGCTAGTGCCAGTAAGCTAGGTCAAAAACTAGTTAAGCGTACCATTTGCGGTGAAGACTACTGCAAAAGTGTCATTTAAAGCGCTAATCGCGCCACAAAATCTCGGTGGTGTCGTCGTTATCGTCATCAAGAATGAGCTTGCGTTGCAGTGCCGCATAGCGCGCCACTAATTCGGCCACCTCCGGATGCTCGGCTCCCAGTGCCTTTTCGCTGACACCGAGGCCCCAACGGTAGAGGCGGTCTGCTTCGCTGAAGTTTTCTTGCTCTTCATAAAGATGAGCCAAACGGCGCAGGGCCTTGGCCACAGTAGGATGGTCATGGCCCATATTCTCTTGAATAATTTCTACGGCGCGCCAATAGAGCGGCTCGGCATCAGAATACTTCTCTTGGTCGTGATAAACCTCAGCCAGTGAATTGAGCACCTCAGCTACGTGCATGTGCTTGGGGCCCCAGTCTTTGGTGCGAATTTCAAGCAGTGATTGATAGAGCGGCTCAGCCTGATCGTACTTACATTGAATATGGAAGAGCAGAGCTAGATTACTGAGAGTCTGCGCCGTGCTAGGGTGCTGCAAGCCCAGCACTGTCTGCCGTATCTTAAGAGCACGCCAGTGAATCTTCTCGGAGCGGGCAAAATCACCAAGCATGCGATAAAGCTCAGCTTGGTAGTTGAGCACCGTGGCAACACTCGGGTGGTCTGGCCCCCAAGTCTCTTCAAACATACGTACAGCTCTGGCGTAGAGCGGCTCGGCCTGATCGTACTTACCTTCAGCATGATAGAGCAAGGCTAAATTATGTAAGTAAGGACCAATAGAAGGGTGGTCCGGGCCAAGCACCGACTCACGCTTAGCTAGAGCCCGCTGGAAAAGCGGTTCGGCAGCATTATACTTACCGTGGGCGCGCAAGAAATCAGCCAAATTACCAAGCATAGTGGCCACTTCAAGGGGATCTTGCTGATCTGAATCTTCACTCTCATAAATAGTTAAGGCTCTTCGCAGGAGAGCTTCCACCGACGAATACTTGCCTTGGGCGCGGTACACCGCCCCCATCTCAGTCAAGCAATCGGCCACTGGCTTGCTGTCTTTGCCGTGGGTGCGCTCGAATAAATCTAGTGCCTGCTTGAGAAAGCCCTCGGACTCTTTGAATTTCCCTTGCACCAAATAAAGTTCGCCCATCTTGGCCGAGATACGAGCCACGCCAATTTCAGCCAGTTGCGCGCTATCTCCCACCAGTGAATTAGCTGCGGCAGACGAAGACACGGCAGCAGAAGGCACGGCATTCAAAGAATCAGTAGTCTCAGTGTCCGCAATGGATGCAGCCACAACTTCAGCCGGTTTAGCACCGTCTTGCAGCTCTTTGCGAGCTTCCATCAAGGCTTTCTGAAAGAGCTTTTCAGCATCGTCATAACGACTAAGACCAAGAGCCTTGGTGCCAGCCGTTAAATAGGTTTCCCAACCGATCGTTTCCTGCATCGCGTCCATAAGTTGAACCGTAGTCTTTAGCTCTGTACAGTTGCTCCAAGATTTTAGCATCATGCCCTCACCCGGCGGCCGCTAACGCATAACTCTATTCAGTTAAGCCCCAACACTTTACAAATTGTCTGCTCGGCCCCCCATGGGGAATAACCGACTATAAGATGGGAATATCCCAGCAATTTCTTGGGAGAGAAAACCTGGCTGAAAAAACCTTTTGGGTAATAAGCCTTGTGAGTAATAAGCCTTGTGAGCAAACAATCTTTGTGAGGAAAACCATTGACGCCTCAAACATCAACTGAATCGGCCAGTCAAGATCAAGAACTAAATCAGGAATCAGCTCATGGGGCAGCTCCAGCTCTAGAACATAGAGCAGAGCAAGTTCAAATCCAGGAAAAGCCAAAACCAAAGAAAACAAAGCCCAATAAATTTCACTGGAAAGAGATAATCAAGGCTGTTGTTCAACTCTATGTCTTGTACGTGGCCTTAAGTCTGCTTTTGCTCTTTGTCTTCAAAGACGCAGCGGTGTTGCACCCGCTCTACGACGTCAGCTGGAAGCCTCAATTAAGCAAACTAGACCAGCTTTTCAAAACCAAGAGCAAAGAGCTAAAGATCTCCTTGCCAAAACTATCCAAAGACAAAGGCTTTGAGAAGCAGGAAACACTAGCAGCCTTGTTGGTAGAAAAACCAAGCGAAAAAGTCATACTGGTGTCACATGGCAATGCTGGAAACATCGGCCACCGCGTTGGTTTAGCTTCACTGCTCGTCAATAGCGGCGCTTCAGTTTTTCTATATGACTATCAAGGTTTCGGCGAAAGTGGTGGCAGTGCCACTTGTGCTCACGCCCTGAGCGATGGCCTGACAGCCTATGACTATGTCGTCAACACCTTGCATTACAAGCCAGAGAACATCATTGTCTATGGCGAATCAGTGGGCTGCGGTGTCACCACTAATATCATGAAAAATCGCAAAGTCGGCAAGGTAATTTTGCAATCGGGTTTTCCTTCCTTGCTTCAAGCAGCTCGCGACAAGCTATTCTTCCTCTGGGTCTTACCGCCAAACTTGGTGCCGGAACCGAACTTCGATAACCTAAGCGCCGTGCAAGAAGCCCATCCGCCCATATTATTTATGCATGGTGACAAAGACACAATTTTACCGTTCAGCTACTGCGAAACGATGTACAGCAAAGCTCTGCCACCCAAGCAAATGTATACCTGCCATGGTGAAGGTCACAACGATATTGGTCTGATCAATACAGCGGGTTATATGGGCGCTGTCAAACAGTTTGTCAATCAACCATAGAAAAACTATGTGCTGAATCAATTGGCGAATAAACTGATACCGGAATCTAGATCACAAATTCAGGCACAATTAGCTCATCGTATATGCCAGTATCATAAGCTCTTTGGAAGAAGAGACGAACGGCCTCACGACCCCTTTCTCCGCAATCAACAGTGAGATCGTTGACGTACATGGTGACGAACTTATCTGCTGTCGCTTCATCCATATCGCGAGCGAACGACATAGCATAATGCAGAGCTTCAGAACGATTGGCCAAGGCATATTGCACCGAGCTCTTAAATATTCTGGCAGCCTCATGCATCATTTCTTCGCCCAAATCTTTGCGCACAGCATTTCCGCCCAATGGCAGGGGCAAGCCGGTTTCGCTTTGCCACCAAACACCGAGATCTACAAGTTTTGTCAAACCTTCTTGAGCATAGGTCAGTTGGCTTTCATGAATAATCAAACCAGCCCCAACTTTTCCACTTAAAACTTGTTCGACAATCTGATCAAAAGGCACAGCCACTACGCTTAGATCAGGAAGTCCTAAGCTGCGCTGCCAGAGCCGCATTGTTAGATAGGCCGAAGTTTCCTTGCCCGGTATGGCCACCGTCATATTTTTCAAATCATCAATAGTGGTGCCCGGAAGTGCCACCACCATTGGACCATAATTTTCACCCATGCTAGAGCCACAGCACATCAGTTTGTAGATATGGCGCACACTGGGATAAGCAGCAAAAGAAATAGCAGAAACTTCATAACGCCCGGTGAGGGCTTCTAAGTTGAGTGATTGAATGTCGTTCATCACTTGCTTAACTTTGATGCCGCCGGTTTCAACTTTGTCCTGGTGTAAGCCATAGAACATAAAAGCATCATCGGTATCGGGGCTATGGGCAATGGTCAACTCTTGAATCTTCGTTTCTGTGGCCATCTCAACTGCCCCCCTAATTAATGTGGCGCCTTAGTTGCTCTTTCATAGGCTTCCTACAATATGAATTTTGCACCTTTTATCGACAAAATGGTATGAGCAATTTCAAAGGAAGGCTTGAATAAGAGCTATGGTATTCTCATCCGCCTCCATAGCAATAACTAGAAACTCTACAGGAGATAAGCATGAAAGTCTTAGCATCACTGGCTTTTGCCGTGATATCACTGACCAGCGCCAGTGCCGCCCAAGCGACCGACAAAAAAATTGAATTGTATCCCAAAGTGTACGACGCCAATTATGAATGCGTTTCCGCTGCCGGCAAAACCGAAATGCGCTTGACCTCCGACGGCAAAGGCAAACTGCGCTCAGAGAGCAAGGGGCCCTCTTTCAAGGTGGTCTCAATCAGCGACTACCCTGGCAAGATCTGCTATTCGATCATGGATGCCCAGAAGATGATCACGAAAATGCCTCTTAAGCAAGGCTACGAAGGCAATATGGACGCTGAGACCGCCAAAAAGAAAAACGCCAAAGACCTTGGTGTCAAAAATATTGATGGCCGCAGTTGTCATGGCTGGAGCTACAAAGAAAATGGCGCGGAATCAGAAGTCTGGGTCGACAACAGCGCCCAAATCTTGGTTAAAAGCACAACTAAAGCAAGCGGCACAACTACCAGCATGCAATTGACCAAAGTCAGCACCGCTGCACCTGCGGCAGAATTGTTTGTGATCCCAAGTGGTTACAAAGTGATGTCAATTAACTAGTGGCGTTGCGTTTATAGAAAAAGCGAAATACTTGAGTACTCAAGTATTTCGCTTTTCGCTTCTGGCTTCTGCCTTACAGTTCTTCTATCCAATCTTCATCAATTATTTCTGCCGAACTTGCACTATGAAAAGTTACGGTGCACCAATCTCCCAGAGATGACGCTTCGGGGAAATGCCAGGTGTTTGCTGGAACGATATTCCAACGATGCCGAAGTTCACGACTGCCATCATCACCAGTGCTGGCAAGTTCAAACTTACGAAAGGTCATGTCAGCACTGTCTGTTTTTGCGATATGGATAGCTCCGTTGTTTTTGAAAGAAACCAAGCGCTGAACACTGTTTCGATGTACTTCCGGTACCGATAGGCGATAGCCTTGCTTAAGAAGAAATACTCGACAGAGATTGACATGCTCCCGAAGGTGCTCAGGAAGGTGCTTCTTGAAGTCTGCGATGTTTACTTCCTGGCAGGAATAAGGCAAAGTATTTTGAATATCATTCAATACCAACTCAGCTTCCTTGTAAGCTGCGGTTAACTGATCATGCGATTCCCTGTTTGAGAATACCAGCCGATCTAGGTGCGATAGCAACTCAATATCCAGCGCGGAAAGGCTGTCAGCAGCTTCTACAGGTTGGAAGTTATCGTTCATGAGTAAACCTCATACTTGCTAACAAGAATAAAGATAGTCAATCAGTAGCTAGTGGCCCATTCCAAAGGTTGTTCGAGACTAAGACCAGCAGGAGTAGCTGGCGCCTCATAGACACGCTTGAGGGTATTGATATCGCGCGCACCAATGCCAGGGAACTTAATTGGTGCTTTCTTTTTGGCTCCAGCAGCCGAGGCGCTAGTAGAAGGGACACTGATATTAGAGCTGCCATTTTCAGCGGCATACATCAAATCAGAAGACTTCTCTGATTTGCCAAAAAGACCAAGAGCATGACCCATTTCACGAGTAAAAACACCTGCCAGTGTGCGCTCTGGCACATCAGCCGCATAGAAGCTAGGACGCAAAAGATACACCCAAACCTGCATTTGGCCGTTGACAATATTGAGACGGCAAACGCCAAGGGCTTTAGGCGGCAACTGATTAACCCAAAGTACATCTACGTTTGACTGCTCATGGGGCAGCGCTATCTTGACAGGAACGTATTGATCCCAGCGGGCAACAACTGCCTCTAGGTTGCGCTGCCACGACTCAGGAGAGCCAATCGGCAAGCGCACTCTCACAGGAAACTGGCGCCAATGAGCATAGACTGAGCTGCCGTTGATGCCAGTGCTTAAACGACGAATTGCCCCTAAGTAGTCGCCGGCCTGGCCGTCATAGTTAAGCGAGTTAGCTACCACCGCAGCATCGATAGTGAGAGAACTAGCGACTGGCGCGGGCGGCGAATAATTGGGAGATCCCGAGTTTTGGGCAATGCGAACAGGATTTGCACTCTGATTAGAATTAGTGCTTGAATGAGCCGTAGTAGCCGGCCCCCGAACGGTGGCTAGAGGCTTAGTGCTGCTTCCAGCGTTGCTGCTGTTGCCAGAATTGGTCGCACTAGGTCTAGAGCCCTGTGTAGAGCCTGGTAAAGCTTTAGGAACAGGACTAGGTGCCGGTCCCAAACCATAGGCCCGAGGAGAGAAATTAGGCTGGGTGTTCCAGGCCGGAGGCAATGCCACCTGCCCTGGTGGCAAGTGATTGCCAGGAATTTGCGGACGCTGAGCTTGGAGCTGACTTGGCGAAGCCTGAGTTGGCAATGAAGAGTTAGGGGACCCACTATACTGAGACTGGTTACTGGAATATTGAGGCGCATTATTCGAGTACTGGGGCTGGTTGCCGGAGTACTGGGACTGATTGCCGGAGTACTGGGACTGATTGCCGGAGTACTGGGGCTGATTGCTGGAGTACTGCGCCACTGGCGGAGGATAAGCAGAAGCAGGCACGGGAATATAATTATTGCCCGACATATTCACAGGTGTGAAATTACTGGCTTGATTATTAGGTGGCATAGCGGCTTGACCTAACGCAGTACCGCCGAAGGCGCCACCAAAAGCAGTACCACCAAGTAATTTTTGCTCAAGGCGAGCAATACGCTCAACGGTCTGCCCATCACGCTTACCGCCAAGCACCTCCTTCTCAAGGTGTTCGAGGCGATCGTCGACTTCATGCTCCGGATAGGTATTACCGAAAGCTTGTTTCTCTAAGCGTGTCACCCGCTGTTCATCTACTGGGTTAACAGGGCTAGAACCAGCTTGGCTCTGAGTCTGATCGAATTGAGGACTCAACATTCCGGTCGCACCAGAGGCAGGAAATCCCCCTAGAGGGGCTGCTGGCGGAGAACCAAGGGGACGTCCCTGAATGCCACTATTAAAAGGATTACTCTGATTGAATTTTCGACCAGGGTCAACAGTAGCCTCAGGTGGTGGTGGTGCATCCAGTTTAGCCGCCGATGGATCAATCGCTTTGAGCACAGGCTGGGCGCCTTCAGAAGCAGCCCTGGCCGGATCGCTGATCGCTAATGTACCTATTGTCGCTAATGTCAATGAGAAAGTAAGGCCGAAGGAAACGGCTACGATGGAAGTTAGGGTTCTTTTAGTCACAGATGCCCGAAGAGTTAGCAATTGAGCAAATCCTCTCTCAACTCTCCTCCCAACCTTAGACTAGACTGCAAGTCGAGCAATGGCTCGGTCAAAATTGGAGTGAAAGCAGTTTCTGGGTGCTTCACTATCTCAGTCAACATTTTATGAATAGCCGGGTCTAGCTCTCTTAATAGCCTGCGCCCTTCCGGAACAGAGAAGGCGGCAACGCTCTCGGCCCAATACTCAAACTTGCTAGCTTTGGCATAACCAGAGACAAACATGCGGTTGGGCACATATTCAGGACGGAGAATTTCAGAGCCACCTTCATAACCGGCTGGGGTCGGACACATCTTCAAAGATCGTTTGAGACGAGCAGCATAAAGTTCGGCAACTCGATCTTGCAGAGCTTGCGAAAGGCAGAACTGGAGCTGGTGACCGAACTCATGGGAAACGACTAAGTTTATACGCACCTCGACATAGGGCTGCACTCGAGTTGATACCACAGCCAGTGCACCAAAACGTTTGAACAAATCTATATCGCGGTCAAATTCTTCCAAATCGAGATCAACCATGCCTGAGCGCACTCTAGTGACCCCAGCCGCTCCGTGTTTGACATTACCCAAAGCAGCGTTGCCTTCAGACTTGCGCACGACTTGAAGAATCCCGCTCGCCGACCAAATATTCAAGCTATCAATCACATATTTCTTTTGCAGAACGCTCAAGCGATCGAAATCTTGGAAATAGCGAATAATCTCATTCTCAGCGTAAGGCTTATCTTTGCGCGCCAGCGGACGGCTATATTCATATTTCCAGGCCGAACCATCAGAGCGAACACCATCAAAAGTGAGATTAAGAATGGCCGTCTCATCGAGTTCTCGCCGAGCCACCTTAGTGTAGCGGTCGCGCACCGTGACTAGGCCTGTATCGTGAAACTCACCGACCAACATGTGCTCTTCCGTAGCAATTCGACCGTTGAGAACATTATAAGCAAGGCCGTTATAGACAAGTTTGCCAGTCGGCCCACCATATTCAGAAGAGGGAATGACAAGCTCTAGACCAGCTGAGTCGATACCACGAAAGATACAGCCATCCAAATCGTCTATTAAACGCCACTGAGCATCGTCACTATCTGGCGAACTACCGTTCTTGAGCAGGCCATCTTCGTAAAGAAAGCCCACCACAGTATCTTCAAGAAAGACTTTACCGAAATCGACAACCAAAACATTGCCGCCAAGCTCCAAAAATCCGCTTGGACCCACAAGTCGCTCCTGATCGTCTGATTTGCCGACTGCCGACACCACCTGCACCGATACCGCCTTTCCTGAAAATTAATGGATGGCTACCAATGATTCCTGGAGAATTATTTCTAGAGCTTAAAGTGATTCCTAGAGCTTGAAAAGATACCGCTAAAGGCTCAAGAGTCTTCTTGATTACTTGCTTTACTTTATCAAAACCTGGCTTGGTTGATAATTGCCGGTAAAATCTTGCTCAAATGTTTACAGAAACCCAGTATAGCTAATC
>CALROJ020000004.1:0-194279 GCA_943369735.1 bacterium Ga0077546 | reverse complement strand
TTTACACCGAGGGGGTTGGGAGTTCGAGTCTCTCATCGCCCAAGACTTATGGAGAGCGGTTTTCGAAAGAAAACCGCTCTTGCTTTTGGGGTAGGCAAAAAGGGTGATCTTCTATACATCTTCTATTCAAGAAAGCAAGGTAGAGAAATTGATAGTAACCAAGGTGAAAATCAATTAGCTCTTTGTCTGCTTTTTCCGTTGAAGAAAACAATCGATTTAGGAACAGCTCAAACCGCCTAATGACTGTGTTGTCGAGTGACCGTTTCCCTCTTGTTGTACACAGCTAGTTTCTTTCTGCGAATCGAAGATAACGACTATTCACTTAGGAAGCACCATATTAGGTGCTGCTTTTGTCTGTAGTTATCACTCTGTAGCGTTGCTCGGCTGTCAACCAATGTCTTGAGTTTTTAAGTAAGGCTATTTGAGTCTGCTCGTAAGAGTTGCTGACTTTATGCGCTCAGAGCTGCATAAGTAGAAAGCCAAATTAGTTTAGCCCACCTGCCTTTAGTCATATCCGGAACTGCGTAGTTTCATCACTCCTTTCCAACGCGGCTGCGTGAACTAAGCTATCATCGATGAAAGTGTAGCTAGGTGACTCATCATGCTTGGCCGAATTCATTCCTTTCTCTTCAGCTTTTTTATTTTCCTAGTGGGCGTCTTTTGGACGACTTGTCTGGCCAATGCGATGTGTGGATACAATCACCTCAGCGAGTGCTCCGTGTTACCAGCCGGTCTTGTTGTCAAATTGCTCGCGTTATTCAGTATTGCTGTTGCCTGGGGCTGTCTAAGGCTCGCCAAGACTAGGAAACAAGCTGCCCTTTGGCGGCCGATTTGGCTTGGCGTGGTTCGGAAGTACTTGGTTGTCAGAATTGGTAGAGATGCGTTCTTATGCTTTAGCAGCCTTTGCCTCGCCATAATGTCATTTTTCTTCGTGTTTTCAAGCTTCTGCCAATTCACTTCAGCGATTTCCTTTTGCGCCGATAACGCTGGCGACTATGAGCTTGCAGAAAGGTGGTATAGAGATAATCCGCAGCGCAAATCCGGCCAGTCTATGGGAATTAAGAAGTACTCGTCTGTGCCCGAGACAGAACACGAGCGGCGCTGCCGGAACATCGCAGTAGCAAGAATCTATGGAGACAATAGCCTTGAGATGGCGCGTCGCCTATTTTTCGTCGGAATGAACATCGAGATGAGCACTCCAGACCAACGAGGATACAACGATTGTGCACTCTCTTGGTTCGAAAAATCGTATGTAGTTGCTCTGGCGCACAATTATAATGGTGTAGCCTTGGACGATCTTTGCCAAATGGTATTGATCAATTTTGACAGTAAGAAGCCCTCTAACTGCCGGCCTTATCTAGTTAATGCAGCTAAGTTGATTTCTCGTTTTCCCGAATCGTATTTAGCCATGAGTGGAAATAGTCGCTGTTTGTTTCCATTCATGGCCACTAAAATAGGCGATGTAGAATTGGCGAAGAAATTTAGAGAAGTAGCCATACCAATGAAGCCACGCAAGGGTTTTCTCGATGCCACCAGCGTCGCAATTCTCACGGCTTCGGCAATTCTCCCGCTAGTTTGTTCACGTCTGGGTTTCATCACACCGCTATTAATTGAACTTTTGGTGATTGTTCTTTATCGTCGCTCAAGAAGCAGATTAGTCAGATCTAGAGATTTGCCGACATCTATGGCCGCTTTGAATCGACTAATTGATCTTGATCTCTATAGAGGAAACTACTCTGGAGCTTTAAGGCACAGTGAGAATTTACTTCAATTGGTAGGGGTCAACCATCATGACGTTAGAGGTTATGCTGACAAGCCTTGGAGTCATCGGCGCTGGCCGTTGATTGTGGGGCGTCAAATTGCTGCTGTGACAATAATTTCCCTACTTTTCATCATTGTTTTAAAAACCTAGTAGATTCGAGTGTGGGCAAACTGCGTAATTGCTGGTTCTGCATTAGTCTCGCTACTTAGTTTTCCTGCTCTTGATCTCCGGCGGATTCATTCGTATGGGATCACCAAAGTAGTAATCTCTTAGGTCGGTGATGGCGTATTCCATGGTTGGGTGATTATTGATGAAGTCGCCTGGTCCTGGACCCGGCACATAAACGCTGACTTGGAAGTTCCAAGTGCCATCTGGGTCTGGATATATCCAGCTAACTGGGGCATCGGTCTCTGATCGGTTGTCTATGTCGCCGAATCCACACTTTGAATCAGGGCGTGTATTTCCTTTTGTGGTATCAGGTTTGCAGACAATATAGCCGTGACGAAACGGTCCTGTTTCTTGTCGAGCTAAGTAGAGTCCAAGGTCAATCGTTTCTTGGACTAGTTTGTTTTGTTCTTCTGAAAGTTCAAGAAGTGGTGTATACCATCTGAATTTGCGATAGGTGACAACTTCATCGATCTCTTCAGAGAGTATATTGAACTTCTCGGCAAAGGCCAACGCTCCTTCTATTTCTGTCCATGGCAGATCTGTTTCTTGAGCAGCTCTGATGATTGAATATAGAACTCTTTCTCGGCGATCTTCTTCTGTTTGATCTCGGCCAAAAGTACTGCATTTTGGGCAAGCGCCGGTAGCTTCAATTTCAGTAGAGCATCTGCCGCAGTTCATGGGGCTAATCTCCTGGTTCCAGGCGAATAGAACAGTGTTTACAGGTCGACCAAGGCCACTTGAAAGGGCTCTAGTATTATACCGACCAGCTAGCCGTAAAATGCCTTACGGCGAGGCTGCCAATAGTCAGTTCTTGATGGTCGTGGCTATCCTTTTCCCTAGTTTACTTTGGTCGGGAACATTGGTAGATTGAGATCGTCTACGAGTAAAGGTTGAGCTTGCGGCAGATGCATGAGCCAACGTATTCTCTGAGCACTTTCAACCTTTCTTACTATTTTCCTTCTGCTGTCAGTTGTAGTTACAGCATTTTTGCAATTTTCTTTTTGTTCAGCGTTTCGTTAACGGTTGCCTGGAAGGCATCGTTTAGTAATCGTAGAGAATCAAATCCATCCCTAACAAGGACTATATAATGTCAAATGAAATTCCTTCTGGAGTAGCATTCATGCGCTCCGAATTGCTCAGTCGCAAGGAGGCAGCCGCTTACCTTGGGGTAGCAGAACAAACTCTTGCTATTTGGAAGTGCACCAAGAGGTATGACCTTCCATACGTGAAAATCGGCAAACTGGTTAAGTACAAGAAGAGCGACCTTGATGCATTCATTGCTCGAAACGTTCAGAGTGCGTAGTTGAGTATCGTTAAAGGTCTAAGGGATTAACAGACCAAGCAATAATTCACTTGTAGAAATTACTTGACTTTAGGTCAGTGAATCATAGTACTGCTGGTAATACCGTAAAACCGAAGCAAGCTAACAGTTTGCCTCGGTTTTACGTTTCCCATATTTAAACAGGTGCCTTTTTTCTGATAGTAAAATGATGAACACCTATAACCAGCAGTCCAGAGTGTTTGCTCTGTTGCTGACTGAACCTCCTGCCCCTTAAGAAGTGGTCTCGGTATGACTTGGCATTGCCCCATTGTAATTGACAATACCTATGTAGCCTTACTGCCGTTATAATCTTCTTGTGTTTTCTTGGAGAGGGGCAAATTGGGAGCAATAGATTTCAAAGAAATCCCAACAGCGCAATGTGGCCCCTCTAGAGATGAGTTCGAGTTGTTCGCGGAAGAGTTCCTCTTGCAAGAGGGTTTTAGGATCATTGAAGGAGTCGATAGGGGCGCTGACAATGGGCGTGATCTTATTGTAGAAGAGATTCGAACTGGCCCGGGCGGGGACAGTGTCATCCGTTGGCTTGTGAGTTGCAAACACAAAGCGCATGGTGGTGGTTCTGTTACTCCGAGTGACGAGTCCAATATTCGTGATCGCATCGATATGCATAAATGCACTGGTTTCATTGCCTTCTATTCCGCCGTGCCAAGTAGTGGTCTTGCTGCCAATTTAAAGGCGCTAAAGTCTCGATATGAGGTTCTTACATACGGTCCAGCCCAAATTGAGCCTAAGCTTTTGGACAGACCAGACTTCCGCAAGCTGGCGGCTCGGTATTTTCCGACGTCTTTTAATGCTTGGATACAGAATTCGCGGGCGGTGATTGTTAAGTCAAGTGCGGATCCGCAGAGAGCTCTTAACCGATTTTTCCTTCGCCAGCCGCATACACGGCTTGAAGACGCTTTAGCTGAAGCAAAGGTGCGTAAACTTCTAGTATTTCTTGTTATCTATGATTCTTTACACCCAAAAAATAGCAGGCTTGACTATTCACTCGGTAACTTCATGGACTATGAGACGACCAAGAGACTAGTCGATACGCACTTCGTCCCTGTGGTTGGAGTTAGCTCTGCTCCTCTTCATGCGTCCCTTGTGCCAGAAGACAATCCTCTTGAGCTTGCATTGTGGGTTGTTCTGGACTGCGAAGGGAGGATAGTTCGCAGAGAAGGAGTATATGCTAACCCAGATGAGGGTCTGAAACGTGTCCGTAGCGTAATTGCCTTGGAATGCAATTGACTGGTGTAATTGATGTAAGTGCGCTCATTCAGATTTATGATGTTTCTGCATGTCAAGTCTAGTCGTATCTTAGCAGTGTTGGAGGAGTTGACTAAGTGAATGATGATCCCTCAGAACTTTTAAATGAAGAGCACTCCGTTGAGATAGATAAGGCTACCCAAGAGAAGTCTCTTTCTCCGTTAGGTGAGCATCCGCCCTGTGAGAATAACTCTCCTAACGAGAGTTATTCAGTGCGACTGCGAGTTCACACGAGCGGTGACGTGATTAACAGTGTAGAAACAAAAATGGAATTTCTGCTCGCAGATCAAATCGTTGTCCTCAAATCAATTGATAAGAAGCCACTAAATCAATCAAATCGTCTAACTCTGTTGGCGCAAGGTTTTGGCTCAGAAGAAGAGGCCCAGAAATTTGGGGGCTTGCTTGCGAATGCGATAAGTTTAGCGGGTGTGCATAGCGGTTTTGGGTTTGACTTAGGTAAGGACCGTCCCGCTACTACATTTACTGAATATGGGCTCAGGGTTTTAAGTGAAGAGCAAGGCCGAATGGTTCTCAATGATCGGCACGGAATTTTGGTTTACAAGGAGAGTTCAGTTGCTCCGCTATTTGTATCGGGTCAGTTCGATGCGCTTGTAGGGCGTGACGTGGAGAATTTTAGAACATCACTAGGTGGTTCGTTTTCTTTAGCGCGTTCCTTGACACAGAAGCAGCTTCTGGCCATTGAGATTTACAATGCATCATTTTTTGAGGTCTTTCCGAAATCTCGTTTTCTTTCCCTAATCACAGTTGTTGAGTGTCTGGCTGACGAGCAGGATAGTCCTGATGGAGTTAGGATTGTTGTTGATCACCTAGTAAAGAAAGTAAAAGAATGTTACTTGTTTCGCCATGAGATGGACCCTCTGATCCAGCGGCTGCTTGGGCTTAAGAAGAAGTCAATGCGCCAAGCCTACAAAAAATACGTTACTGAATTGCTTGGAGCCGATCAAGCCAAGGATTTCGATTATTGGTATGGAATTAGAAGTAAATTGGTGCACGACGGTACGTCTGACTGTGAGATTGGTGATTTAGTGCCGAAAGTTGTCGCATTCGTAAAATTATTGATATTGGCCGAGGTCAGTCATAACCAAGCCCAAAGCGTTTAAACCGAAAAAATTGACAACCGGCTGAGCTGAAACTTGCTGGTTTGTCAATTTTAGCTTTTGAGATATCGGCAGATGGAACTCACACGAGAGCGTTTGACCTTGGCGCTAGAGTAACTATTTCGTTATTCACTTCCAATTCTATTGTCGCAAAATGTTTTGCAGTAAAAAGTACAGAGCGAATCTACCGATGACTTGATTTGATTGTGCATAACATTGGCCCCCCTCAGCTCACTCGACCAGGCCGTGTCTAAATTTCCGAAAGTGTTGATAACAACAGGAATCAAAATGAGAGACAGCGCCAACGATACTGATGACAAAAATCTCTTATCGTTGCTAGGCCATGAATATTGATCTTCCATTTGCTTTAAAGCATTTCTGGTTTCTTCTATAGACGTGCCTAACGATACTTTTTGATACATCTGAGTTTGCTTCTCCTTTTCTAGGAGCTTAATCTTCGCTGTTGAGGCGATAATGCTGAGTGCTATGGCCAGCAGCGCTATGAACGAGCTTAGTCCTAAGAGCACAGCCGAAGCCGTTTGCCAGCTATACTTGGCTAAGCTTATGAGACCATTACCTGATTCATTTAGGTATTGAGCTGTAAAAATAAAAGCTATACATAAAGTCAAGTAAGCACTTACGTTGTAGACCGAATGCAGCGGTCTTAGGCCGTAGCTGTTTGCTGGATCGTCGAAAGTAATTTTCAGGGCCTTGTACGTTTTACAATCACAATTCAAATCCTTAGGCAATATATGCTGAATTTGATAGAACCAAAAACAACACTTAAATAAAAGCCAGAGACCGAAGCCGTGAACAGTACCTTCCAAAATAACAATCACGAGCAGAAATAATTGATGCAATTTCTTCTGTCTATCATTTAGAGATACTGCATTACATTGCATCTGAAAAGTAACCAGTTGTTTATCTGCTGCACGTGGGATATCTAGTTCCAGTGGATCTTTCATACCTATGTGATACATCACATCATCTTTATTGACAGTCTCGTGGTGTAGTTTAACCGCACCTTTTTCTGCCCACAATTTGGCTGCTCTACTTTGCGGACTCAATACGCGCTCATAAATGGTGCACTCTAGCTGTTTTGCAATCTGCATATTTGACAATTTTGCATATCTGTCACTCCCGACCGCTTGCTGGTAGTCGCAATTCCAATTGTTAAAGAAAGGTCTCTGCGAATAGCCAATGCAAACAGTACTGTCTGGGCTCTCTTTTGCAATATCTTGATTCCACCAAAGCTCATTGAAAGTATTCCAGACAACCATTGTCGCTATTAATACGAATACTAGTTGGAATCCGAAAGGCGCGAAAATGCGTTTGTTTTTGCTTGCAATGGATTCTAGGACTTCTATTCCAATATTCTTGGATTTGAGCAGAGTGAAAAATGCAATATCGGCACGTTTAAGGAATTCGTACAAAAGTATAAAACACAGGGGCGCAACAAATAGATAGCAAAATCCGTGATTGAGTTCGGCCAGATAACCACGCCACATAATAGATGGATTTAGGATTTCACTGGTCGGGTTTAGTACAGGGAAGATCTCTACAAATAGTGCATTCGCTTTGCAGAAATGTCCAATCAATAGGATTAGAGTGGCTATGGCGAATGTTCGTAGGGCAAACGCCACTCCCCAGCTTTCCGTGCGTATCCAATGCTCCTCTGGAAACTCACTAAGAAAGATGGTGTATTTGAAGTTCTTCTGATTCAACAAATCCGATGCAGAAGCTATTTCTATCTTTGAAAAATTCATCACGTCTTCCATTGGTCCGTGTGGTCTGCGAAGCTCAACTAGAATTAAGATGCAATTTTATCAAATTAGCGCGATCACTGACTTGCGAAAGTGATTGTTGGGAGCTAAAGGTGGATTATGTTCTTCCATAGACGCTTTAGGCTTTGCAGACCACCAAAAGCTTTACTCCAGAGAGTAGCATCGCAGACTAGAATGTTGCCTGCTCGATCGGTCGTTGGGGGGCACCAAACGAAGGCATTGAAGTATTGGTTTCCCGCTTCGACAAATGGATGAATTGAAGCTCTCGTGTCAATCTTTTGACGGGCGAGTACTCTCAAGTTGGCATCGTCTGCTGCTATCTCAAAGTGAGGTAAGTGTGGATGAAGATTGAATGTATCGACACCCTCTAGTAGATCGAGGTCGTCAATTTCATCAATTTTTTGCAACCCAGCTGGAGATTCAGTGTCCAAGTCAGAGGCAGGTCTTAATCCGTACTTATTTTCAATTCTTAAATTTAGAGCGTGCAATATTTCCTTGCCAAAATTTCCAATGCACTGCCTACTTGGCACCAGAATGTCGTTATGATGGTTATGTTCAACTTGAGCCAGTTTAAAGTCGTCGGATTTTCCAACTGCGTGGTGTGGGCATACAATTAAGCATGCCTCAGGTCGTTTTAGGAATTCTTTAACTGACTCTATTTCCGTTGGTTCTGGGCTTTGGTTAGTCACATCATGATCTAGGCTAATCACTATAAGTGTGTCGCACTCACCAAGCAACTCACTGGTAAGCGCGGTATGTTTGCCACCGTAGCTCCTTTGAACGACCTTCGCATCTGTGCCAGTGTATGTTTTGACGTCGTCGCAGAACATTGCAAAATCTGAGAGGACAATGTTGTCTAGAAAGCCGTCAATCTCCTGGTTGTAAATCGATGGTTCTGAGAGAGCTTCAAGTGCGGGCCATGCGAACCGACGTAGTTCGAAAAGTGTTGGGTAACGGTTGTCGAGAATTCCCAAGTTTTTGGTTGTCTCTTTCGCTCGATCCCAAGCAAAGTAAAGAACAAAACGCCTATTTTCCAAGGCTTTCTCCTTTCATTAATTCTGGCAATACACGGCCAATGACGCTTCTGAATTCGCTTTCAATCACATCTAGAAAAGACCCAGCAGTCGTCTCCGTGATCCATGGATCCATTACCACTGAGCGTAATACAGTGATGGTGTCACAAGCATTGTCAGTGATCTGGAGTCGGTTCTTGTAATCATTCATGAACGCACTGCCGTAGTTGCTCAGCGACAGATCGGTGGTGCTAACAATTAGGTTTCGATCATAGATGTCCTTTCCAGGCTCAATTCGAAGAGCGTTGTAAATGGCTGAGTTAAAGCGATTCATAAGTTGAAGGTTTGTATTGACTACTCCGTCAGGAGACTTGAAATTGAATGCATAACTAAGAATATTTTGGTCTGGGCCGATCTCTGAAAAGAGCGCCATTGCTTTTTCGTCTTGTGTAAGCTCTTCATTACTTTTACCGGCAATGGTTTTCCTAATTTCCTCGTATTGCAATTCTATTTTTGTTAATGATGGTGACTCTCCGTTCTTCGCATTGCGCACAATTGGCAGGCGAGGGAGTGGTACACAGACAAAGAGATCTTCTGGCTTAGCCATTGTAAGCAGCTTGGCATAGAGTTTCTTGCAGCTGAAAAGGGCAGCCCCGATTATCTTGCCGTATCCTGACTTGGTTGGTCTTATGACGCTATGGCTTAAAAATACAGATGCCGCAGCTGCTCCAGGTTTCGACCCCTCAATTCCGTAGATTCCTACAGTTGGTTCTGTTTCGCCATGAAAAACGACTGGCGCGCTGAAAGTAACTAGGTTGCGCATTGACGAATTACGATAACAGAGTGCCCCGGCTGGATAAGGTATATAACCAGACTTGTGAGGATCAACTGTTATTGAATCAGTTTCACTAAGTGCCATTAATTGCTGCTGTGTGTAGCGACTAAGTGGTACTGCTGGCGGTGGTGCAGCCATTAATCTAGGCATTGAGGGCATATCGTAGTCATCTCTTAGTGTCGAGGCATGGTATCCCCCCCAAGCCGCATCAGCGTGGACTATGTAGTCCAGACCCTTTTTTCGAAATTCTTCTCGAATGGTGAGAATCTCCACAAGAGGATCTATGGCGCTTTCCTCTGTGCTGCCCATCACTCCAACGACTGCGAGTACGGGACGTCTCTCTTTCAAGGCTTGACACAATATTTTTTCGAGTTTTGAAATATCCATTCGTGCATCGAGATCAACTGGTACATCTACTAAGTTGGCAGAACCTAGACCTAGCAAAGCGGCTGCTTTAGGATGAGAATAATGTTTTGTGCCAGAGACAAGAATTATCGGGCTTGGCTGAGTGGGAAGGAAGCGAGTGTAGAACTCGTTTAGACCGAGGCTTTGCAGCGAGACCTTCGAAATTTCTGAATTTAGAAGGACTAAGGGAATTTCGAACTCGTTTTGCAGCCTTGAAGGCATTTCCAACACCCTGTCTGCCGGAATGTTCAATAACTCCCAATCGTCCAATTCAGATAACGATTTTTCTTTGCCGTCTGGCAACGCAATCTTAATGGCTAGTGCTTTAGTACTGATTGACTCTATAGCAGCCTTAATAGCAAAGGGATAAAATTTTACATTTCTGGCAGCCCATAGCGCCTCAATGTTTGCAACCGTGCCATCGCAAGTAATGTGACCCCAGGGTCTAGTTGCCCCATTTATGATCTGTTGCTCGTCCGGAATGTTGTAGCCGAGCATTTGGCAGAGATCATCTGCAACGCGCATTTCAAGTAAGGTGGTAGCGGTTGAGCCTTCAAAGGCAACATTATTAGGGTTGTACAACATAGCTGCGAAATAGCCGACAATGCCAGGGATTGTAAGATCCCAGTTCATGTGTCCCTGGTAACGCATACTGAAGAAAGGAACTGACTTCTTAAGCATCGCGAGTAGGCTGCGTAAGTTTTGCTTTAAGCGATCGCTTGCCTCTAGGTATTGAGGACTCCGTTTCATCTCATCTGTAATATGACTCGGATCGCCAGGATGAAAGTTTCGCCGCCAGAAGACATGATCTCTAAGTGATTCGACGATCAGCTCTTCTAACTCAGCTGCATTTTCAGCTTTAGGTCCTAGAAACCAGGCCTCTAGCGCCCTAGTGCCCGGCCCATCAAGGCTCGGGACGTCAGATTGTTCAAAGTACTGATTTCCTTTGCTTGCTGGCAGGTTCATATGGTTTCCTATTCCTCAGTAATCGTGCTTAGAATCTTATACTGGTCAATTGAAGTGCATTCTTCCTCACTCTCATACTCAGGTAGTCGTGTTAAGTATTTACTTATTACTGAACAAACTATTTGAAGATTGCATCTAAATAGGTTTAGCAAGCGAATTTTACCCACTCAAACGACGGAGCACCGTGAAGCCCGTCTGGATCTCCTTCAATCGGTGTTGAGACCATCTCCGTCGCAATGGGTGTTAGGCCGTGCATTCCATTCATAATAGCTGTGTACATGGTCTTCGGTGAACCGTTAAATGCCTCGGCCATCTGTATCAACATCAAAGTATAATTACGATTAAATTCATTGTTCAATGCTGCTAACTTAGATCCTGATGCATAGTCCGATGACTTAGCATTTTTTTTCATCGGAAATACTTCAGAGTAATCAACTTCAAATTCTTCACCTGTTGGTGGCTGCCGTGGATCGTCTCCACTCTTATAGTATTTCTTGAACTGAATCTGACGAAACCGATAAAAGTGGGGCAAGTTCTCCGTGTCTGTTAAGCCGTTACCTACCTTCTCAATCGGATCGACACTAGTTCCCTCACCTTGATTGATTATTAAATCTAGGGCTTCTAGGGCCGTTGACAAACCTGTAATAACAATCGGCTTACCCTTTCCCGACCAATAGTAGTCCTGATCGATTTGATGAGTTGGAGTGCCGCTAAATACATTCTCTTCCCCATGCTCTTTGCATATTCTTCCAAGTTCAGTTTTAATAATTTGATAAAAGTCTCCAATTGCTATACCTGGAACATCTAGCTGGAAGCCTAGCAGGGCGAGCTCTTCTTTTGCCCAGTCCGTTGGAAGCTCAACTTTTGAAAATGTTGAAATAGTAGATTCGCTAAATCGATCAAGATCAATGTCAAATTGACGGTCCTTAAATCGCTCCTTATTGAACTTCAAAGTTAGAGGGAATTGAGGAACAACAGATGAGTCAATTACTACCTTTTCTCCGATAGCTGAAATTAGATTACCCATGAGAAGAATATGCAGCATTTCCTCTAACATCACGCTTCGAATGATGTTGGCAGCAGCCCGATTTGTTCTGGGCTTAATGCTTACTAGTGCCATCATGTATGGTGGAATTGTCCCTAGCTCAAGCTGGAAAGCTGTATGCAGCATTTTTAGCAAGTTCCTTTTTTCATCTTTAAGCGAGAGTGCTTGCGGTGGATTTTGTGGCATGACTTTCCTTAACGTGTTCAAGTGCTTAAATCACCAGCCTAGCTGGTAACTGATATTTCCTTGTCTGAATCAATCGTCTTTCGCAAGTCGCTAAGGTGGTCTCCCAGCCGAAGGGCGAGAGCTGTGAGAGTAAGTGTTGGGTTTACGGCCCCAGATGATGCGAAAACGGCATTTGAGCATACGAACAGATTTTCTGTTCCGTGTATTTTGAGATTTTTGTCTACCACACCATGTTGCTCATCTGCGCTCATGCGGCACGTACACGAGGCATGGTCTGCGCGCCATGAGATTGAACGTCCAACGTAGCTGGCCTTCATCTTCTCAAAGATCTTGGTAACACTTCCGACAATATCATCCATTCTTTTGTCGAAGCCATCATCCGCTGTGTACCTCACGTTAGTTTCGTAAAGGCCAAGTTTATTTAATTTGTTGGAGTTTTCCACATAGTTTTCAGAGTTGGAAAAAATTTCTACCATTCCATCGATCTGAATTTTTTGATCTTTGAGTAAATTGGAATCAATGTCGTCTCTTGTCATTCCGGCAACCATTTGCTTGGCTATCGCGACCTTGGTGGATTCGGCTGGATTCACCAAAATATATTTGCCTTTGTTTTGTTCAACTTCGCTATCAAAATGTCTAGAGCACAATGTCGGAAAGTTCATTTCAGGTTGCAGTTTCAGTGGATTACTTTTTGTTTTGCCCGTAATCATGAAATATGGGTGAGTAATTAAATTACGTCCCACGTTGCCAGTGTCATTTCCAATTCCATCGATCCAATTACGAGATTTTGATCGCTGCAAGAGCTTGGCTGACTCTATAGCGCCTGCTGCCACAATAATAGTGTTTGCGCTTACGAACTCTATGTTGCCACTACTTTTGTCTAGGTACTCAACACCTGTCGCTACTGCCTTAGTATTCATCACAATCTCTTGGACTATAGCATTGGTGATGACTCGGAAATTTGGAAAGTCGCTCCATTTGAGCATGTCTTCTAGATAGTTTGTCGCAGCATACCGTGCCCCAAATGGGCAGTACTTGCAGGTGCCTGTAGTCTGGCATGGAGCATGTCGTGAGGTTGTGTCTGTTATGCCGTGGCGTGCTATCGGTAGATTTCCGTAGCTGAATTCTAGAATATCTAGCGCATCGGCGATCGGCTTGTCTTCCAGTGTGTAAGGAAATGCTGGGTAAGGATAAGCTCTAGTCCTTTCCAAAAGATTGTCATGGGAGTCACCTGAAACACCTAGATAGTGCTCTGCTTCGCAGTAGTGTTTTTCAATGTCTCGGTACTCTATCTGCCAGTCGATAGATTTGCCAGGTTCTGAAAGTGTTTTAGTTCTGGAATGTAGTTTGAAGTCTTCTGGTTTCAATCGAAAGGACCACCCACCCCAGTGGATAGTTGAACCACCAAAGGTAAATACACGCGAGTCTCTCAGTGGTATTTCCATGCCACCAGCACTCATATTCTCCCCAGGATGATCTCTGTCTGGGTAGAGTTGATCCTTGAAAGGATCATATGGCAATCTGCCGGTTACCACATAGTTTTCCCAGATGCCGTAGTCTTTGAGGGTTACTTTTGTTCCTGCTTCTAGAATCAGGATTTCTGCTTTTGGATCTTTCTCAAGCAGTCTATGTGACACAGCCGTTGCCGCCACGCCGGAGCCAATAATTAAAGTGTCTGTGCTTGTCATTTGTCTTCTCTGGTCCTATATGGTGCGGCCTCACCGGGTACAAAAGCTCCCCCGAAGTACCCTGGATAATTCTTGGCTCCGTAGGTTTTAAATCCTCCTAGAGCCATATGTAGATTTACAAACTCATTTGATACCAACTGTCGAGTAATTGCGAGTTCTGAAACTGCCGGAGCTTCATCTCTTATCGTTGAATCTGTAAATAGAAAAGTATAGGCTTCTTCATCGCCTTTTTCTGCTCGTAGTCGACTTATCGTTCTTGCTGCCACCTTATAGTGATATTGATAGGTTGGTGCAAATTCAATTCGATTTGCAATAAACGAAAGAAATCGTGTCTTCAGGTGTTCTGAATCATCGATGGTGCGCCAAAACCTTCCTATTTGAACGAATATCTGCCATAGTTCTTCGAGGGTCTCTAGATCAAGACTTGGCAAGATCGATGTATTTGTTGATTTAGTTTGATTATTTTGCATGTTCGTTCAATTTAGTAATATTTGGGATTTGGGCATAGTGATATTAATAGTACTACCTAAGATTTAGTCGATAGCGAAATGAGGTAGAAATGGGTAGCGGAATTGAAATCAATGACACTCTTCAAATTACAACAGACCAAGGATTTCCCAGTGACATACTCGATTTGCAGAAACATTTGTCAAACCCCATAGTAAATAGTGACGTGGCGAATAAGTTGTTCCTGTTTTCTGGCAAATCTGGTGCGCGAATATTTCAACTCGAACCAGTTCGTGTCTATTTGGTACATAACATCAATAATAAATGGCTCTTTTGGGGTCATGTTTTCATTCAGAGTCAAACGATTTCTAAGATAGAGAATGCAAACAATAAGGATAAGGAGATCTCGCAGTCGGTTATATGGCAAACGTCAGGAACATTTATAGTTTCCGATATTTATGAGCCTGAATATCAGAGACTCTTTACACTGAGAGAGTCTCCGAAAGGATTAAGTTTCTTCTGAGACAACAAATTTGTATTGATACTAGGTTTTCTAAGTTTGTCTGCTCAAACGCTCCAAGGAATCTTCTCTTCTTTTGGCGATTTCTGCTAGGTTCGATAACTCAGGAACAGAATAATTTACCTCTTTCAATTCTTCCCATGTCTTGTTAGATAGAACGATTTGATCATTGTAGAGAATTTGACCGTTAGCATCGGTTTCAAAGACAAATGATGGTGCAACAATATAGAGAGCTTGGCAAAATGCGGCGCTCTTGTTAATCAACTGGAAAAGAGTACAGGGTCTAGTTAATACTGTTTCGCCAGGCAATAAATCTATGGTGTAGTGCTCTTTGCTCTCAGGGTCTTTCATCGCAACAGTCAATTGACCACAAATTACATAAGTGAGATGTAAGACAATAGGATGCACATGAATGTCTGATTTGACACCAGGAGGTAGAGTGCCAAGCGCCGTGCTGACTTCCCTTACAATCGGTTTGTGCATATTGTGCATCGTTCTTGGTCCAAGTATCTCTTGTAGACCCGTACCGTCGGGTACGACAAGTGTGTCGCCTGGTCTGAAAGTAAAATTCACTAACTAATCCTCTATTGATAATAGTCAACGGGAGTTGACAGTACGATTTTGTCAACTATGCCCAGTAGGTCGCTCGGCACCACAAGCAGTATTCCGTCTGCAATGCCGAGTTTTTGTTCAAAAAGTTTCTCTGTCCCATAGATGGTTATCGTCGGGCCATCGTCTACGGTTGAAAATCCAAGTTCTTGGAATTTTTTGCTAACAATGGCAAGATTTTCGCGGCTTGGATGGAAGGATGCAATAGAATCAGCTGTAACTAGTGCGTTTTCTTGCGCTAGCGATTTACCTTTATCTGTCTTAAGAATTACTTCAGCTGATAACAAAGATAGACCTCATTGGCGACTGGCAGATACTGTATCAAATTGCAGCAACTGCATTTGGTCTTAACGTCTTTGCCCTGCTTATTGCCTGCTCTGCATCTACCAGGCCATAGCCGGTAGCTAGATCCTGTCCAGCTTTTGCTTTATAGCCTTGTGAGCATTCTCCTTGAATTATGTCTGATGCTGTTTTCGTCAATACTTCCTTTGCTTCTTGTGGTGTTAGGTCCGGAACGGCTTGCTTCAATAGTGCACAAATTCCGGCTATTTGTGGAGCTGCTGCAGAAGTCCCACTAAAGGCCGCCCACCCGTCGCTGGAGCCGGTCTCATCCCCATTCGGGTGCGAACTGCCAGACAATTTGGCATCTATTTCGCACCCTGGTTCTACTGGCAACATTATGTATGCACCTTTTGGCTGCATGCCCACGAGACCGCAGACGTCTGGAACTGAGCGATCAGGGTACACTGTGCTCATAAAACCGCTAGCATAGTTCGATGCTTTACGAGTCTTTGTAGAATCTATGTACACACCACCCGCAGAGATTACATCTGGATGTTGACCCGGGAATCCATAGTGACCATTGCCAGCAGAAAATATGATGATAATATTCTTGCTTATCGCGTCAGCTACGATGGCTGCTAAAACTTGATCTGCTGGTGTTAGCGGTGGCATGGGCTTGTTCGAGCCCCAGCTGCATGTGATGATATCAGGATTTAGTTTAATCGCTTTTTTGAGTGCAACAGCCGACGTTACTGACGTCATCTTTATCATATGAAAATCAATATTCGGCGCAAGCGCAAATATGTTTGCCGATTCCCCTGTACCATGACCGTTCTCGTCTCTGTCAAGCAAGTCAAGTCCGGGAAGTCCCGGATGAACTGTTCCTTTCCAGTTCTTTGACTTAAAGAAGGCGTGATTGTACCAGCCAGAATCTACCATTGCTACTTTGACCCCTTGCCCAGTTAGAGTATTTGTAGCTGGCAGATTTAGAAGCTTGGGAATGTCACCGAGATTTAGATGATGATATGCAACGGTTGGTGGCGCAGCGCTTTCTGCAAAATAATAGACTGGTTCATTGATTGCTACACCTTCGATACAACTTACGAAATCAGTATTCGTTGTTTCTATCAGGCCCGGCTGTTCTGTGTTCAGTGTCTCATAGAAGGTAGAAGTGGAGATTCTTGCTCCTTCTCTAATTACTTGCCTATCCTGTGCGTGGATGGGAGTTTTGAAGACTGATTCAAATTGTTCTCTTGTTCCAGCTATGCTAATTGTGGTGTCGCTAACATCCAGGATTTTGAAATTCGCATTTTGTAGTCTACCTAATGCTTCGTCAATCTTCTCTTTGCTGGATCTGTATTCGTCAATGTTTTGGATTGTAGGTAGATTCTTTGTTGTAAACAGCGAGCTGCCGCCGAGTGAGCTCACCGAGGCTTCAGCGTAGAGCAACTCTGGAAACTTCGATTCTATTTTCATTGCACATCTCCTTCTAAGTTATTTAGTTTGACTAAGCTAGGACTTCGGTGAGCAGTTTTGCTAAATTTTGGGCCGCTGCTCGCATCTGATTAATTAGAATTGGTCTGCATTTTCGATCGTAGTCCGACTGCGAGACCCAGCTAACTTCAAAGTTTTGACCGATTTTTTTTGTAATAGTTAGGTCGCTGTAGGCTGCTTTTGCTGCAATTATTGAGTCCGTAGCCCAGCGAACTGGCCAATTAGCTACATCGTCGGCTGCAAACAGCTCAGTATTCCTTGGTCCGTTCGAAACGGACGCAGTTACTAGCTTGTCAATCAAATCGGTTTTGGCGAGGATTGGTCGATCCAAGAATTGATCTACCGGATTCTCTCCGGCCAGGGTGGAGTCCCAATAGGAATGAAGGCTAACTTTTCCGGCAAGGGGCAGCTTAAGTAGGTTGCCTCCGCGATCACTTTTTAGGTTCTTTTCGACGATCTTAACGGGATCCTTTTCTATGGTCGGTAAATTTGTTGATTCATCGATGAAACCACAGGCCACGTGTACTGGTTGGTGAACATCCCCTACTAGGTGAATCATTAAACGCAAAGCATTTACTTTACTAAATCTTTCGGATCTTCCCTGAAGTACTTTTATGGTTTCGGTCAGTATTTGAACTACGTCATGTGCAGAAGTGAATTCCCTATATTTTACGTTGTCATAGGCTGTGGCATCTAAAGGTAAATCAACAAAGTGCCACTCCCTATTGTTACTATTTCGTGCGTCGTTGATGAAGTCTTGTGTCTCTTCGTCAGGTATAAAGGTGCCTGATTTTATTCTATCCGCCCATCCGGCAGTACCCGACAGACTATTTGCTCCTATTGGAAGAAGTATTTCGTTTGCCTTGTCGAGTGAGGCTTGTGGCAACATTCTTTCTGCTGCGCCAGCGATCAGCTCGTGTCGCGATATTCCCCAAAATTCTTGGTCAAAAAGTGAGCGATTTGCATGTACTGCCGTGGTTGTTTCGTCTTTGTGCATGGAAGTCTCCTAACTTAACTTTATTGAGCGTTGTAGCTTAATTATCGTCGATTCGATATTTGTCATCTCTAACAAGTATCACCAGAAACTCTTAAAGAATGCCACCACAAGCAGTGCTTGTATTCTTAACGAATCAGAATATCATATTCGCGACCACTGGAGTCTTATGCACGATTGGTTCTGCAATTGCCGCTACTTGGTTCTTGGCGGCAGGTATTCTTTTTTTTGATAAGAGGTGCCATTTTTCTTTTTCATTTTGTAGTCATCTTGTTCGCCCAAAATTTCAATGTTGTTAGAAGAGACCAACGCACTAATGATCAGACTTGTCATTCAGCATTCGCGCGACTGCTGTGACACTGGTATTGATGGCAAGCCGTCTTGAAAAGAACTGAATCTGTCAATGTTTTCTTACAATCACTCTCCTTTCTAATTGTTCTTCTTTTTCTTTGCTTTCACGCGTTTCCCACCCTTCGCAACCGCTTTGCTCTTTAACATGTCAGCAGCTAGTGTGACGGCTGACTTAGCATTTACTCGGCCGTATCCATACCAGGTACTATGACCTGATTGATTGTACCTACCACCCGTTGAATCAATTTTGTCGCTGGTGTTCTTTATAACTTCTTTCACTTCTTCTGGCGATAGCGCTTTGTTTACAGACAAAATTAGTGCGACAACACCAGCGACTCCTGGCGCAGAACTAGATGTGCCACCAAAAGAATTCGTGTAGTTTCCGACAAGATCCCCCTTTCGCTTGTCGCCTGGATTGTATCCGGAGCGACCAGAACGATCTGTTGTCCAAATTCCTGGAGTAAGGGAAGGTTCACCGTTGCTACTAGGAAACGCGCACCAAACGGACCTTCCAAAATCGCTGTATGCACTTTTCTTACCAAGATCGTTACACGCAGCTACTGCTATTACAGGATCATAACTTGCATAGCCATCGTTTTCGATACTTTCATTTCCATTTCCAGCGGCAAACACCACTACCGAGCCAATGCCACTCCGACCATTTTTTAAAGCATAGTCAATCGAAAGTTTTGTCGAATCGCTAAGTGCCACACGCTGTCTATGAACTGGATCCTCTGGATCCCACCAATTCCCGTCGGTTGGACCCCAGCTGCATGAGATTACATCGGCCCCATTATTTGCCGCATAGTAGAATGCATCCGCTTCATCTTGTGACCCTAAGTCGGATTCAAGACGAATTGGCATCAAGCTAGCCGCAGGAGCAACTCCCGAAGCGCTAAAATTGCCATTTCCACAGGCTACGCCAGCACATGCTGTTCCGTGATGAGCGTTTCCGACAGGACGTGGATCTTTATCCTTAGAAGTAATGTCGAAGGGTGCAACGATCTTGCCCTTCGAAGCGAACTCCTCGTGCTTAGTATCGATACCATTGTCGATAATCGCTATCGTAATCCCTTCACCACGCGTTTTCTTCCAGCAGTCAACAACCGACGCATGCTCATCGATTACATTGCCATCAATTGTGGTTTTCTTTAGGTGCCATTGAGCTTGATATGCGGTTTTGTATGACTTTTCCCTAATAAGTTCTGGATGGCAGAATTCTACGAAATTATTGTTGAGTAAGTCATTAGCAATATCGAAAATTGCTTGACCAGTTCCTTGCGGTGCTCCCAAGAAGAAAGCATTCTTGGCGTATCCTAACTTTCTTTTGATTGTAAGCTTTGTCTCTGCAATCAATTGTCGACAAGTTGCTAGTTTTTCTTGGTCATGAAATTTCAGGAATAGATTTTCCGTGTATACAACTGGGGAGCCTGAATCTGGATCTTGAAGTAACCTTCCTGCAAACCGGATAGTTTCTTCCTTCTTGAGTGAAGCTCTAGCTACGTCTCTCAGCGACACATCTAGTCCTGCTGGCAACATAACTTCCACTCCCGGGCATCTGAACGCAAATGAATCTTGGAAATCAGAAAGAATTTTTCGTGAGTGCGATGAAAGCGGTGTCTCATTTAATTTAGAGCCTTGCATTGTTCGAACAACGATTCCGGAACTATCCAGTAACGAATACTCCTTGCCGTTTTTTCCACCATACTTAAATGTAACCATTCGGAAACCTCTTGTTTGTACCGTTTGCGTTGTTAGTACTTAGGCAAATCTAGAACTTTTATTGACAAATACCTTCACAAGAAATTACTGGCAAAATTTGCTGGATTGTGGAGTTGCAGCGTTCCAGAGCTGCCATCTGGCTTCAAAAATGGCTGTCTTTCGATGGCTACGCAGTAGTCGCAATTAGTAGAAACAAATTCATGCCAAGCTCCTCGCATTTCTGGAATAGAGTCAAAATCATTCATATGCGCGGGTGGATCAAAATATTTTAGAAGCATTTCATTTCCTTAAGTCGCGTTTTTCAATCTCGATGTTCGAACGTAAATCAGAACTTAAATCTTCTTTAGAGGCTGCCTCGCCGAATGTCTCCACAAGCCAGCGTTGGCTATGCTTTTGAGTGAACCTGATTCCGTTGGTTCCAACTCTGGGAAGAACTCGAAACCTGTAAGCTCCTCGATTTTGCTAATAGGAGTCTTGTAATTATCTAGATTGCCTTTTTCGATTACATTCGGGAATATGTATCCAGTTGCATGTGGCTTTTGCGTGGTGTCATTCCAGGCAACGATTTTGAAAAATGACTTGGGAATGGCAACTTTATTGTTTTTACTGATAACCGGTGGATTGTCATCGAATATAGGGCCTGCAATTATCCAAACCTTGTCAATCGCTCCAGAAGCTACTACTTTATGATGCTTTTCTTCCAATTGAAGCCACTCTAGTCCATTTAGATCCACGTGTTGTGGGCATAGATTGGACATTCTGTTACCTAGGCTAAAGTTGAGTTTGCCGAAGGCTGTATTGTCTTCTGCTCTGGCCACATGACCCTTAGTCATTTGAGTCTTGCTAAACTCGTAGTCAGTTGCTGCTCGCGCATACGCTGGAAGGTCAGGATCAGACGAATAGTTACGCTTATAATCTGGGGCCCGTTTGGACTCAGCTAGGTTGGCACGGGTCCAGCGCATGCAGACCCATGCGGGTTCTTTGTATCGGTCGTAATGCGTAACAACAAATCCAGGTCTTACAAGCTTTGTAAGTCCATTAACCTCAACGTCAGCTCCATCAGGCTTGAACTTATGACGATCATCGATTGTCTTTGGTTCTCCGAAGAAATAGTGATCCTTTTCGCTAGGAGGTGCTTCAGCAAGACCATATGCAGCAAGTACTCCGATTGTGTTTGCACCAAAAGTGCACATCATCGCTATCAGAATTCGAATTGAGATGCCAAATTTGCGCACTGCGATTCCTCGTCCGTTAACCTAAACACTCTGGTTATTTGAGTGAGCCTTTTAGCAAGCCAGCTAGTCGTGCGCCAGCAAGTGCAATTTGCTCCTTTGCTACTTTGTGAGCAGTATCCTCATACCCGGGTGGAAGATCCGTTTCAGATTTGACCACCGGAATGGTGTAAACAACATCTTTGGCAATCTGAAAGCTTTCTTCTAACCAGATATCTTCGTCTATGATTGAAGCCTTTGTTTTATCTGGTTCTTGTATGGAAGCTGATAGCTGCTCAATCAGTGTCGGAGATGGATTGTCCTTTCTTTCAAACGATCCGTCCCAAAAAGAATGCAAGTTTGTGAGGTGCTTGAAACTCACTACGTTGCCACCACCATCACCTTCTGTATGAAACTTGTCGAATCTACTTGCAGCATGGAGTGGCTGGTGAACATCGCCTACTAGATGCATAAGCCAACAGAGAGCATATGATTTCTGTAATTCAGTTGATTCTGATGATGGTGCTGACAGGACAGCGCGCAATCTTTTGATCTGAGTTGCTGCGTTTGGTTCTTTTGGTGGCATAGTCTCAGTTCCATCGCCAGAATAGGGAAGATCCTTGTAGTGCCAGTCACGATGCTGTGATTTGTCACGGAATTCAAGACTTGGATCGCCTTGATCATTGGAATTATTTGGTTTGTTTTTGGGAAATCTTTTGCTGTCTTTTATTACATCTGGCCAGGTGGCCGCATACATGAATAGAGCTGCATCCTGTTTCTCTTTGGGCAATCCAGCTACACGCGTTTCCCAAGAAGCATAAGGTTTATTGTTTTTCGGTGCTGTCTTGTAGCAAGGATTAAGTTTGATTAGCTCAACTGCTCGATCTTGTTCTTTGGGCGTTAAAGCCTTGTAGGCAAGGTAACCCACTTCCATATGTCCTGCATCGTTCCAGGCGTGTGCGGGAAAGCTGCTGACACAGAGAGCAACCAATACAAGATGAGCTTTTTGGACTACTCTATATATTGTCACCTCTATCTCCTTCCGGTTTGATCAGTCAACGATTTACTGCGATTGATAAATGTTGCGTTTGACGGGTCTCTAATGCGTTGGCACTAAGAAATCCTTTACCACAGCCATGTGCTGCATCTGCTTTGGCACACAATCAGATTCAAGTATGGGGGTTACATCGGCTAGGTGAGTGTAGCTTCTGCTGTCAAATACCAATCCTGAGGGAAATGTGTTAGCGCCAATTCTTACAGGCATGTGGTATTGGAACAGGTCTTTGTCAGGTAGCACCCAGTCGTAATGCTTGTCTCTGTTGTGGTTGGTGTTTGTGTTGCCACTCTGATCGGCCGGGACCGCAGTTAAGTCAAATACCGAGCCTAACGTTTGCAGAGCTAATTCACTTCCTGTAGTTGTGTTGAAGTCGCCACCAAGAACAAGAAAGTCGTTTTCTGGAATGACTTTACTAATATTTTGTAATAGGTCTTCTGCTTGCGCGTTTCTTGTCTTAGCAGTGCCTTTGTTTAAGAGATGCACGCTTATTGCCCATAGGTCTTTTGGTCCTGGGATATCTATTTGAGCGAAGACAAACTCTCGATCTTTCGTTCTTGGATCATTCCATTTGCCTGCTTTGAGGATCGGCCAACGGCTTATCACGCCATTTGGAATAGTTATGTCTTTACTATCCTTTGGTTCTTTGAAGTAGTGATAGTCGGAGCCGAAAGTAGATGACACAAAGCTTCCTATGTCGCTGTCACTATTGTCGCCATAGTTGAATTCTTGAATTAGAACAATATCGGGCTTTAAACCTTTGAATATTCGAATGCCTTCGCCCGGATCATATGATTGTTTTCCAGTCGTCAGATTCGCCGCCATTACTCGCAAAGGCGTAGGGTTTGAGCTTGGCTCGACTGCGTTTGCACGAGGATTACATAGGCAGGTGGCCACCAAAACAAAGAAACAAAATTTCGTGAAGCTATTTATTCTTGTGCGTTTTTGTACGGTTGTAGGTTTCTTTGTTGTCACCGAAAATGTAAACCTGGTTTGTGTTCGAGGAAGTAGTTCTGGAGTTGTTTACCACTATATTTTTCAATCTTCTGGTCAACAACTGGTTATGGAACCACTGAAAGTTCAATGGTTGCGTACCGATATGCAGCCAATCGATAAGACACTTCTGGTATTTCTCCTAACGCGTTTCAATCTTGAGGCGTGCAGATATAGACCCGCATTTGATGCCGAAATTACTCGTTCATTGCTGTATGCGCGCAAATAAATAATCCACTCAAACAGGTCGGAGTTTGGGCGGAGTTAATAGGTTTTTTGAAGGGTTTCCAATTCGATTGAAAGATTATATACACAGTTGCACTTCGAGCGGTGAAAAAATATCTGTTGTTGATCGAATTAATCTAATGAGCCTGAGCATCGACCTCTGCAAGCTAGCGATCCCCGAAATGGGCGATTGAAGCTCTTCTCATCTGTTGTTTATTTAGCCAACTCTTAGGCAAAGTGTCTTTAGTTGTGTCGGTTTGCTATCCGTTTCCTAAGTTAGATTTGCTTATCTGTGTCATTGCGTGGCTTGAACCAGGCTGAAATTCCTAATGAGGAGTTGTCTCTAGTGACTAAAGCTTGGGCAAAGAGTTGAAAGCTTATTAGATCAGGCCCTACAAACTGTTCAGTTAGGGTGAGTCAGGGGTAGTTTTGAATCAAAGTAAAGGGGTTTGGTTTTGATGGCGGTCTCGGATTTGCATTTGTAGTTCGGTCTGGTTTGGATCTGATAATTCCATTTCTGGCTGTTTTGAGGATATTGAGAACTTACAAGTATAGTGCTGAACATTCTCTACAAAGGACGGCAATGACTCTCAAGAAAAACGCTTGGTTCCGGATCAGCAAACCCTAAGGCCAGCTGTTGCGTTAGAAGCTCGCAATGCAAGTGGGTCTGCGATATTCAGAGTAGCCCGGAGAGTCGGGATATTGATTCTTCTGATATTGAGCGAGCATCTCAAGTTGATGTGCCTAGGTTGAATACGGCGGCCAGCGACTTGTCTGTATTGCCCCAGCTTGAGGGTACTGTGGATTCCAGATTTATTCAGATTGGTGGTCGGCTGTATGGAGGGGCAAGCTTTAGCTAGTAACGATGCGCAAGCAGATGTGGTGACGGATGCAATTCTGTGAAACGAATTTACATCAAAAACAATCACCCAGTAGTTTGAATTTAGTTTTTTTTGTGTTCTATCTATCACTTTGCAGTCGAAGAAACACAATTAATGCAAATGGATGTTGCCATAGCACGACACTCATGTACGATAATTTGAGGTATCCAAGTTTGGCTCAAAGTAAATATACTGCCTTTGCTTGTGGGTGGGCGAAGCGCGTAGCTATGACGCGCATGCGTGTCGACTACTCCTTAGTTTGTATGTGTGCAAGTACACCAAACAGATTCGGCAGTAGGCTTTAGTACGCCAAGATCATGTTTTAGAGCCAAAGTAATTATCTTGAGTAAAAACTGAATCTAGATGGTTCTTGCAAAAATTCAATTTATGTGACAGATCGATTGTTTTGGAGGTATAGATTGAGAAAAAGAAGTTGTGGTTCCATGGAACAGCACTATTACAACGTGTCAAATGTTTTTGGATATCCGGAAGCTCGCAGGCAAGCAGAATTTAGCAGTGTAGGAGCTAGAAGCGCTTCGCTGGATCATGATGTCATTATCCCTGTAGTGGTTCATATCGTATACAACTCCGACAGTCAGAATATTAGCGATGAGCAAGTAGTTACTCAGATTGATGTTTTGAACAAAGATTATGCTGGTGTAAATGACGATGTCGGCAATGTTCCAAATGTTTTTCAACCAGTAGCTGGCAAATCTAAAATTCGATTTCAGTTGGCTAAACGAGATGCGCTAGGGAGAATGACTAATGGTATTCTTAGGCGAAGAACAAGAATTCAAAACTTTCCAGAGGCACAACCTCCAACACGAGGGTTGCTCACTGCATACATAAATCGCGAACTTAAGGTGGCTGAAACTGGCTCCGTAGCTTGGCCTCGGGACCAGTATCTAAATCTCTGGGTTTGTGACATGAATAAAGACCCGCTGGGGTACGCTGCGTTTCCAGGTTCTAATGCCTGGGAAGACGGCGTTGTTATTGACTACAAATGCTTCGGAGTTGGTGGTACGGCGGAAAGTCCCTATGATCTCGGTAGAACTGCGACCCATGAGGTGGGCCACTGGCTGAATCTTCTTCATATTTGGGGTGATGATGACGGACATTGCACGCATTCGGATAATGTTGGCGACACTCCAAATCAAGGGAGCGAGAATTACGGCACTCCAACTTTTCCGAATATTAGTTGCAACAATGCTCCCAATGGCGACATGTTCATGAGTTACATGGATTATGTCAATGATTCCGCGATGTGCATGTTTTCGAAAGGACAGGTAGAACGGATGCACGCAAGCTTAATTGGAGCGCGAGCCAGCCTACTTGTCTCGATGGGTCTCCAGGAACCTGATGCTCAGAGAGACGCATTGAATTCTCCTCAACTTTTGATGAGAGAATTTGCATCGGTAGGTGCAGCGAATGCTGCACAGATGGTCTTTGACGGAGTTTCGTGGGTGCCTGCTTCACCGGGAGATGAATGATGATTCGACGTGGTTTCGATAGATCAGCAGAACGCTTGGCGAAATCTGCATCGAGAGCTCAAGCAAGAGAAGCACAAGCAGAGATTCCACAGTCAGTGGTCAATCTTCGTAGTCGTCCGAAAATTGAGCGAGAAATTTCAGTAGTTGTGATTGGTGCCGGTATGTCTGGCCTTTGTGCTGCTTACGAGCTGAAAACATTGGGCTATGATGTTACCTTGTTGGAAGCCGAGCAATCACACATTGGCGGCAGAATTCGAACACTTCGCCATGGCAACATGCATGGCGAACAAGGTGCGATGCGAATACCGGCGGATCACGATCTGACACGGTTCTATGTGAAGGAGATGGGACTGTCGCTTCGCTCATTCGTGCAGGTAAATGGAAATGCATTTCTAAAGGCTCGCGGCCGAAAAGTGAAGATGGCCGATGCCCCTCTAATTCTTGATGAGTTCGACTTGACGCCCGAGGAAAGAATAGCCGGAGATGTGCGTCTTTGGACGAATACGATGACCAATTTGGTAAATGGACTGACCACAGAGGAAATGGCTGATCTGTGGAGGGACAGCCCAAAGACAGAAAAGATGCGTAATCTAGACCGCAAGTCCCTGTATTCACTCTGGGCCGAGAGCGGGTTTAGCAACGCTGCGATCCAACTTTTGGCGAGTACCTGGAATCTTGAGACTTCGATGCATATCAGTTTGATGGAGCATATGCGTGAGGAAGTCGAAGGCGTTTGGATGGAAACATTCGATGAAGTGGTTGGAGGATTAGACGCTCTTCCTCATACTCTTTCAAAGTCACTACGCATCAAATCCGGATGTCCTGTTATCAAAATAGAACAGAACAATGAGAAAGCGATAGCGTTTTATGTTGAAAATGGGAAAGTGCAAAACATTGATGCTGATTGGATTATTTGCACTCCCCCCCTAGGCGTCGTGCGTAGGATAGAGTTTTCACCGCCGTTGACTGCAAAAAAGATGGATGCCATAAGAAGAGTCAACTACGATAGCTCTACGAAAGTGCATGCGATTGCAAAAAAGAGATTTTGGGAATTGGATGACGGAATTTTTGGCGGTGGCTCCGTAAGCGATGGGTCGCTTGGCTCTACATGGTATCCGTCGGACAATGCAGAGGAAAAAAATCCAGAAGTTTCAAATTCACAGTCGATGTTTCTGGCTTCCTATTGCTGGGGGCAGACAGCAAGGCGTATGTCTAAACAGACGGCCTCGAATATCTTAGTTTCAGAATTGGCAGAATTGCATGATTCTTTGCACAAAGACAGAAGTCTTGTGGAAGATTATGTGCACTGGTCTTGGGAAGACAATGAATGGAGTCGAGGAGCCTATGCCTTTTTCCAACCGGGTGAACACTCTGAATTATTCGAAGCACTGGTCGAACCTGAAGGGCGTGTCCTGTTGGCGGGCGAACATTGTTCATATGTTCATTCTTGGATTCAGGGTGCAATTTTCTCTGGTTTGAGAGCTGCGAATTACATCGCAGAAACCGTTAGTTCTCAACCTTCAGTAACAGCTTCACTGGTGGAAGGGGCAGGAGGTTCGGGGTCGTGAACGTAGCTAAATATGTACTTCGTCGTCTCGCGCAAAACGGGGCACAGGTTTTGTTTGGGATACCCGGTACATCATGCAATGCCCTATTCGATGAGGCCCCTGGTGAAAATGTAGATCTACTAGTCACAAGTTCCGAGCTTGAAGCTGCCTACGCTGCCGATGCATATGGACGCTTAAAAGGTCTTTCTGCAGTCAGTGTTTCATATGGAGTTGGAACGCTCAGCCTGGTGAATGGGATCGCCGGTGCATTGGTTGAACGTAGCCCAGTCGTTCTTCTGAATGGAGGACCGAGCGCAGAAGATCTTTGGCTTGAACAGCATCGCGATGTGCTTTTTTCCCACTCAACGGGACGACCACTGAGCGATCTGGTGATTTTTAAATCTGTCACTGCTTTTGCTAAGCGGATCGAAAGCATAGATGAAGTGCCATCGACTGTAGATGCAGCAATTACCATTGCTCTGCGTGAGCAGAGACCAGTATACATCGAAGTGCCTAGAGATTTGTGGCGTCTTCCTTGCCCGGAACCGACTGGGAAAATCGTTGCCACAAGAGGTGCAACGGGCAGAGAAGATGAGTTAGCGGAGAAATTTCTACAAACTATTAGTGGAGCCGCCAATGCGGCAGTTTTGCTAGGTGAAGAAATCTCCCGATATGGTCTTCAAGGTGCTGCTCTGGAATTGCTTCATTCTTTGAACCTACCGTGGGCAACCACTCTTCTGGGGAAATCGTGTTTACCAGAAGACACACCAGGATTTATCGGTGTGTATGATTCCGATTTAGCACCGAAAGATGTTCGAGCTGTCATTGAGAATTCGGATTGTCTGCTCGCGCTTGGTTGCAAGTTCGGTGTAGACCATACGTTTTTGCTAAAGCAGTCATATGGTCAAATCATCCATGTTTTAGATGGAGCCGTTCGAATTAAGGAAGATGTCGTTCAGCGCGGAGAGTTGAGTCCAATTATTGACGCGCTTTTGAAAAGGACAGGCGTTGCGAGTAATAACAGAGCACGCGAAAAGAAGTCGGTAAGCAAGCCGTATTCCGTGCGCAGAAGATGGGTTAAAGCTGAAGAACGACGCTCTGCTAACATTTCATATGAAGACCTCTTCGAAGAAATCGATAGTCATCTTAAGTCAGGATGGTTAGTAATAGCAGACACGTGTCTCGGAAGTTATCCTGCTGCAGATTTGAACGTGGTAGGAGCAAATTCGTATATAGCCAGCCCCGTGTGGTTATCGATCGGACACTCGGTCGGAGCAGCAGTCGGAGCAGCGGCTGCAAGTTCAAAGCCGGTGATGGTTATCTGCGGTGATGGTGGATTTCAGATGACCTCGCACGCCGTTTCAACTCTTGCAAAATACAACAAACACGCACTTGTCATTGTGATCGATAACGGGACGTATGCAATCGAACAGTATTTGATCGACACGAAACCATTCACAGATCCGCAATATCCTGAGCTTCCATATGTAAGTCTAAATCGATGGGACTATCCGAAATTAGCTGAAGCTTTCGGTGTTAATTTTGCACAACGCGTCGAGGATAGAGACTCTTTGAGCAAATGCCTTGAACATGCTTTAAAAAGTGGCAGTACAAGTTTAATTTCCGTTCGGGTGAGTTCAAGAGAGCTACCGCCTGAAAATCGGCAAGGATTAGACCTCACCAGAGGTATAACGATGGACATCAAATCTATGGAAAGAGAAATTGCTTGCTTTGGGGATTCCAAAGTGATTTGCACGCGTGGAAGCATTAATTCAGTCTCGTCAGATAGCAAAAGTAATGGCGTCATTCACGTGAAAGATACTGGCAATCTGCGAATCGTCGTTCAAAAGGGGCGAAGTTTTCAGCGACTAAATCCCAGCATTCCAGTCATTGTTGATCGGGGGCGCTTTTTGGTCGTTGATCTGCCAGATGACAAACAAGTTAAAGAGCATCGAAGTTGTTATGGACTTGTTCCGGCCGGAACTCCAGAGGTTGGATACAGAGTTCAATTAAACGCACCAAGAGAACGGAATGCAGCAGTTGTCGAAGTGTTGCAGCGAATCACGGCAGAGAATCTTGAGAGTAAAGTGAAAGACCTTTCTGCCATTCATTCACGCTTTTCACTTTTACCGAATTTCGAAGAAGCTCTAACTCTTGCAGAATCATGGCTTTCAAAAACCGGTGTTTCACTTAGCAGGCAATCAGTACCGGTGGATGGCGGCGTGACGGCTAACTTAATAGGCACGAAAGCTGGTACCGGAGAAAGCAGAAGTCTGTTTATTATTTGCGCTCACTTAGATTCAGTGAATCACGATGATGAACCGAATGGTCGTGCTCCAGGTGCTGACGACAACGCAACTGGTTCTGCAACTGTTGTCGCCATGGCTGAAGCTATTGCTGATGTGAATCTTTTGCATGATGTTAGATTTGTGCTTTTCGGAGGTGAAGAACAAAATCTGTTTGGCAGTGAGGCTTATGTTAACGAGTTGTCAGATGAGGATAAAGCTCGACTGTTAGGTGTCATCAATATCGACATGGCAGGAAGCAATAATAGTCCAGAACCCTCGGTTCTCTTGGAGGGCTCGGAAGTTTCTCGAAGTGTTATGGAGAATCTTGCCCAAGCAGCTGCGACATACACGCAATTGAAGACAAAATTTTCTTTTGATCCTTATGCAAGCGATCATGTTCCTTTCATCAACAAAGGGCTTCCATGCGTGCTAACGATTGAAGGCAATGATACTGCTTATGCGCATGAACACACTGATAGAGATACTATCGACAAACTCGACTTTGAGTTACATAGAGAAATTACGAAAATGAATTTGGCCTGGTTGCTGGAACAAGCATTACAAGCAGAATCATAACTTTTTGTTATACAACTTCAAAAAAGAGCGGAATCCCAATGACTAACAGCAGGCAAAATCGGATGAGGAGATCTAAAAAATGCCAAGAAAAGAACGTGTAGAACAGCGACTGCTCAATCTGACGACTGTAGATCGTGTGCTGCCTACAGGCAGGATGACAACAATTTCACCAGACGTGAGGATTTCCTTAGCTAGAAATATCTTGGATGAAAATCACGCAGCAGCAGCTGCTGGGATGGATGATGCATTTATGGCAAATATCTCCAATGATGCTGTTGAGACTAATGCCTTGGATCGCCTTTCTCAGTCAAAGAGTCTTAGGGAGCAAGTTGCCGCTTTTGCTTCGGCTGGAATTGGATTCTTTAACGCAACGCAAAGCTATGTCGACAGACCACTTGAGACAAGAGCTGCTTTGGGAGGCAGTGATACGGTTACGAAAGTACTTATGGAAGATGATCATCTTCTATTGGAAACCAAGAGGCTTGTTGTTCAGTTCAGAGAGGTTCTTGCCGAGGCAGATTTGCAGACGTTTTTGAATCAGCATGGCTTGATTCTTCTTGAAAAATTGAGATTTCGAAACGGTTTGGTAAAGGTAGCAACCACTGCGTCCAGCGCTGTGGAAACGTGCCTGCAACTCCTATCCAATCCTCGTGTCGATTATGCAGAACCGGATTTTATTGAATATATCGGAGCTCGCTACACGCCTTCAGATCCTGGTTTTGCTAGCCAATGGCATTTGAGAAATTCGACTCATGCAGGCGCAGATATTGGCGCGGAGTTGGTCTGGGATATCACAAAAGGAGAGGGTGTCAGATTAGCCGTCATTGATAACGGTTTTGATATCAATCATCCAGACCTGAGGTTTGGCTCGATGAGCGCATGGTTTAGGGATAATCCCGGCTTGGATGATGCAGATTTCGTTCATGGCACTGTCAACATGCCGGATGAATCGCATGGAACGTCTTGTGCGGGAATGTCTACAGCAGTTGAAGGAAATAACTCAGGAGGATGTGGAGTAGCATTCCACTCCGAACTTATGGCAATTGCTTGTTTGGGCGATCAAGTGGGAACACAGAGCACGTTGGCTCGAGCACTAGCCTACGCAGCGGACCCAAGCAGTGAAGATGGCACATTGTCAGCCAATGATGGAGCGCATGTGATTGCATGTTCGCTGGGCCCTAACACTCCGAACTGGCCGCTAAGTCAGGTTTTGTCTGATGCAATTGAATTTGCATCAACAAGCGGTCGTAATGGTAAAGGGTGTCCAATTTTTTGGGCTTGCACAAATGGGAATTATCCAATTAGTGGAGACAAAGTTTGCTCACATCCTCAAGTAATTGCAGTTGGTCGCTCAACCAATTCAGACAGTGACGATGGCAGTGGTTACGGACCTGAACTTGCGTTTCTTGCACCAGGAGTTGGAGTCTACATTCCTGTTTCCGGAGGAGTCTACGCGAAAAAAACTGGAACTAGTTTTGCTTGTCCTTGTGCAGCCGGAGTTGGTGCTCTAGTGTTGTCTGCGAATCCGGATTTAACCAGAGACAAAGTAGTAGAAGTCATGAAAGATTCTTGCAGTCCAGTGGGAACCTTACCTTATGCTGGAGGACGAAATGACAAATTCGGTAATGGACGAATAAATGCAAAAGCTGCGGTGGACAAAGCAGTTCAAATGCTTCCTGCACCAACAATTTGAGAGAAACAATGGATAGTCGAGAAAAAATTGAGGCCGAGTTAGCCAAGGTCAAAAAAATAGATGGTTTGATGGCTTTGCCTCCTTCCTCTTCAAAAGAAGAGATGAGTTCGAGCGACTATTCAGCGAAGCTAGAGAATGTTTGGCACCAGGGATCGGATGACGATTTAAGTCCATTCTTGAAAGCAGGATGGTCGTTTGTGAAAGAGTCTAGCAACAGAAGTGAGGTTGGCAATTCGGTTTACCGCAGGAGTGACGGTCAAATTGTAATTGCCGGCCCAAATCTGAATGTGAGATTAGATGCAAATCTGTCCGATGTTGAATCTAGGAGCTTCTTATCGGACTACGGACTTTCTATAAAGAGACAGCTGAAATTCGCACCAAATCTTTTCGTGGTGGCAATGGATAAAGAGAAAAGTGATGACGTTGTTGCCTTATGTCTGCGGCTTATGTCGAATTCACAAGTGCTCTATGCAGAACCCGGCTTTATAGAAGGTCTTTCCGGGCGCAAAGCATAATGTAAAGGATCAAAATTGTGGGGATGAATCAATGAGCGACGACGATTTGTACAAGATAGAAATTCATGCAACTTCGTTAGAGGAACTTCGGGAGTTTGTAAGTTCAAATTCGTTGGATCTTGGTTGCCGACCGACAGCTCAAAGGGACAAGGATGGATATTGGGCGATTGGCTTTGCTACCAAGAAACAGATCGAAAGAGCTCAAAATGCCGTGCGCTCGGAATTGCTAATATCAGTCAAGTTTTTGGAGAACGCATCAGAAACCGGAAAAGCAAGACAAGCTGAAGTAAGTAAAAGCAATAGATTCGCGCAGAGATCAACCCCTTCGGGTTTAGGAATTAAGGAGTAAGGTTAATGGCATATCTAAACGTTGATGAAATCGAATCAGCCCTTGCCAATCTTGCAGATTCGTATCCCAATGAATCGAAGTTGATTGAACTTCCGCATAAAACAATTGAAGGACGAGCAACACATGCAATTAGCATCGGCAATTCCAGCGCCAACACAACCAAAACAGTTTTGATCGTGGGGGGGGTGCATGCCCGCGAATGGGTGCCACCAGATGCCTTGATTTACTTAGCTGCCGATCTGCTTGAGTCTTTCAGTGGTTCTACAGGTTTGCGCTATGAGGGAAAGTATTTTTCCAAAACAGCCATCCAAAGTATTTTTGCCAACCTCAGAATTGTTCTTTATCCCTGTGCTAATCCTGATGGACGACAATATAGTCAAAGTGTAGATCCGCAATGGCGCAAGAATAGAAATTCAAATCCAGGAGCACCCTGCAAGGGTGTTGACATCAATAGAAACTTTGATATTCTCTGGGATTTTCCACAGTTTTTTGCACCCAATTCTGTTTCTGCATCTCTAAATTCGTGCGAAGACATTTTTATCGGAGGCAGTGCAGCTTCTGAGCCAGAAACGAAGAATGTTGCGTGGCTAATTCAACAGCCAAAAGTGGGCTGGTTTATAGATGTGCACAGCGCTATTCCTGCCATCTTCCACAGCTGGGGAATTGATGAGAATCAGACCACAGATTCAACGATGAATTTTCAAAATGCCGCTTTCAATGGGGTAAGGGGAAGAGCTGGAGATCCTAATTACAAAGAGTATATTCCGGCGACTGATCTGGATGAATGCAAAAGACTCAGCAAGGCAATGGCTGATGCAATTCAAGCCGTTAACCATAATGACTATTCCGTTAGCCAGGCTTTTGATCTTTATTCAACCTCTGGCGCCAGTGATGATTTTGCTTACAGCCTCGGATTCAAGAATGGAGGACAAGACCGAATTCTCGGATTCACAATTGAATGCGGAACGGAATTTCAACCACCATGGAATGAAGCACAGATGGTAATGCGCGAGGTATGTGCAGGGCTCATTGAATTTATGCTATCAGCCTTGACGCCAAGTTCATTTCAACCAATGGTTCATGAATTACACGCGGACTAGTGCATCAGTCAGGTTTGCTAGAGATAAGAATTTAAAGTTCAAATAGAAGGTGCAGTTGTCTCAATACCTCTATTCGAACGATGGACCAGACCAAGAATGGAATCACAACATTCCTCAGTTCTTGGAGCACGATTCTTCCAGTGGAAGCCAAAATAATGGAGTAGTAATCATAACGCTCGAGGAGGTTTCGCAATAACGTGCCGATAGTCTAATTCTCTCAACGGACTTATACGAATTCTCCGAAAAGTAACCGGTTGCCTGGAATGACCTTGAACTGAAAGCTCTTAGAGCAGCCATTGCTGCTGGTGAAGTGCCTGGTCTAGGTATTGTTGAACACTCAGCGTTAGTTAAGTCGTTTATTGAGAGTCCTGCTTTGCCGTCTTTTGCTAAGGCTAAACAACTGAAGAATGTCATTCGTGATCATGAGATTATAGTCAAGGGTACACTACCTAAGCGGTTCATTGAGGTGTCAAAGTTACATGCTAAAGCTATTTCACAGCGATGAGCTTATTGGCACCATTACTGAAGAGTTGTCAGATGGTCTTGCTATGACTGGACAGATTGAATTGACAGCTGCTGCTGATAGATTTGAAGAGGTCTTTGAGTTCTTTGCTGATGAAGAGAAAAGTGATATTGAGGAGCCGCCTTTTTTAGATGATGTTTTGTACAACTGGTCTATTGAATTGGAGTCGGGAAAGACTGAAGAGATTTCTATTCCTAATATCTATCCTGATGGGCTTGTTTGTTGGCGTTAGCGAACAAGAGTTAGAAGCTTTTCGCCAAAGCTAGGGTGCAGGAAATTGCATATTGCAACGTGCGTGAATTCCAAAAGATTTGGCGCCCTAGAATGGTTTTACAGAGGCTGAGTACTTAGGAGAAACAGTGAGATTGAGTAACATCGGAGACGCTCTGATACTAGCTCTTGTCCTGTCGAGTTTGAATAGCGCTTTGGCTGGTGAGTTAACCGGTAAGGTTGTTGGTGTTTCTGATGGCGTTAACAAGAGCCGGTAACGCTGGTAATTCCCCAGAGTTACCAATGCGGAATTAAAAAACTCTTTTACGAGAAGCTACCAGACGATTGGCTCCAAATAATCAATTCGAGAGATCCCGCTCAAGCATAATAAATTGATTTTGAAAAGATCTGCAATTTCTAGACTTTTCCATAAGAGTTAGTAAACTTACAGGTGAATGGTCTTACCTGGTTAGACACTTAAGCCGCTACATTGTATTGGAGAATCATAATGGACCCTACAGTAGTCACTTCCTTCGATCACGGCACCCTCAATCAGGGTGTGGCTGCCGTAGTAGCTGCAATAATAACCGCCATTGGGTCCATAATTGTGATAGGAATAACTAATAATCATAGTAAGCGTTTTCAGGTGCAAGGCAATCAGGCCTTGGCGAACCTTCAAGCGCAAAACAATCAGGCCGCGAAGGATATTGCAGAACTTCAAGCCAAGCTAAATGAGCGCTTGCAGTCTCACCAACATAATTTGAGTATCCAACAGCATGATATTGAAGCAAAATCAAATGATGAACTTGATGAAAAGAAGGCTAGACGTGAGTATGTTTTCGAGGCTAAGAAAAGACTCTACGAAGAGCTCTATCCAATACTGTTTGAAATCACAGAAGCAAGTGACTCCGCGGCCAGCAGAATAACCAATTTTGCAAAACGATACAACGACAAAAATAATCGAGAACAGTTTGTTCGAGACCTTAACAACGAGGGTGATAACTACTACTTGAAGTCTACTATTTATCGCATATTCATTCCTTTGGCATTGTATAGATTAATGCAAAGCCGCCTCACGCATGTCGATCTTAGTTTGGATAAGCAATTACATGGAGTCTATAAATTACTTCGAGCTCTCTTTCGTACTTTTGGCGATGACCGAGAAATAGCCGCAATAGCCAATCTAGATTATCAACCGATTAGAGAACTTGATGCTATAAATCGTATAAAGGAACCAAAGCGCTACACTCCTCAAGGCCTTTTCCGTGGCAAACTTGACTGCATCGTAGAAACTTTAATCGTTGTCGAGAACGACAAGCTCCCAAGATGCATGACTTTCTATGAATTCAGCACCAAGTGGTCGGGATTGCAGGATAACCTTTCTGAGGCATTGCAGTTGCTAAAGTCCTTCACTCCAGAAAATAGACCGGTATTGTGGATAGCCTTAAAGGCGCAAGTGCTCTTGCATCGCGCTATCGTTGCAGCTGCGTCAGAACCAGAGCAACAGCCAACTATTGCGAAGTTCGCTCAGCCAGATGCCGATATCCTCTCTTGTACGGACCATGACAATGACCATCGTCATACTTATCAGTATCTCCAAAAGTCTAAGGTGACGGACATGTGTGGCTTTTCCGCTTAATGCTCACGTAGCTACAAATTGTTCCGCCAAGATATTTGATAACAACTTAGAGCTTGACAGAATAAGCATTTTATCAATTGAGACATTGGCGCAGGCGTCAATTGATTATTCTATTTAGTGTGGAGTTGTGATAGAGGTTGAGCATTTTAGTCGTGCCAGATGATTTCTTTGTCGTCGAGATAGATAGCTGGAATTGTTATTTCCTTAAGTACTCCAGGCTCCTTTTCTATAAACCAATTATCCAGGTAGGTTTCTTCGAATGGTAGGTCTGGTTCGTTGCTCATGAAGCCTTCATCTTCGAGGTAGGCAAAAACGTGTCTGTAGCTCTCGCCTTCCGCTGTGATTGCAATTGTGCCATTCCACAGGAAGCTATCTTCTGGCACTACGTCTGTGACGATACCGATTAGAGTATTTCCATGGTAGAGCTTGATTTCTTCAGTCATATTTGCTACTTCACATTGGCCGGTGGTTCGTGTCATCATTCTGTTTGGAATTGTAGCGCGAAGTTCTGTAATTGATAATCAAGAGGCAAGGCCATGAGCGTGTATAGCAGAGCTGCTCTTTTGGAAGAGATTGAAAATGGTCAAGTATTTGAGTACTTGCTATTCTATGGCCATAAGCCAAGCACCGATGGTAGTGTCACCGCTAGTTGTTGTAGTCAGTGGTTTCCAGCAACTTTTAAGATAGACGGTGTTGAGTATCTAACAGCAGAGCACTACATGATGGCGGAAAAGGCTCGGCTGTTTAAGGATACTGAGATACTTGAGAATATACTTGCCTGTCAAACTCCCAAAGAGGCGAAGGCCTTAGGTCGTAAGGTGCGCAACTTCGAAGATGATGTATGGAAGAGTCACTGTTCTCAGATAGTGGTTAAGGCCAATCAGGCCAAGTTTAGTCAGAACCCAGCATTTGCTCAGTGGTTAGTTGCCACAGCACCTAAAGTATTGGTTGAGGCTAGCCTTTGGGGCAGAATCTGGGGCATTGGTATGGCTCAGTCTAACCCTAAGGCTCTAGATCCAGCTCAGTGGAAAGGGCAGAATTTATTAGGTTTTGCCTTGATGCAGGTGCGGGATCAATTGTCTTAGGCTTAATGAGTTAGGGGGTGTCCAAGGCCAGCTGAATGAAAGATGAGTCTGATGCTTGGTTGGATATTGAGGGGAAGAGTCTTGCGCGGGCTAATGCGGAGACTGTAGCTAAGCTTGAGGGGAGAGAGAAGCTTAGTGATTGGAATGAGTGGGTGGCGAAGGACTTAGCGCAGGATGATTGGGTGGTAGAGGCTCAATCCGTTGGGTCTTATGCACTGCCAGTGGCTGCTAAAAGCTATTTAGGAGATGAATTAGTTACTAGGTGGAACAGGATTGTTGAAGAGATTTGCTCTGTTCACAACCAGGTGGTTGGCATGCGAGTCAGTCGAGCTGGTGCTGTTTTGTCTGGGGATGAGAGGATAGCTGGGTTTAACAGAGAGTTGAGGCTTTGGGCTGATGCTTATATCGAGAGGCGGCTGGTTAGGATTGCACACAAGCGGCTTGGTGTGGTTGAGCAATTTGAGTATTTGTACAGGGAGTTCTTGCCACATTTAGATCTAATTGCTTTTCGAAGAGGATCAGCTAATCGGTGGTTCTTGTCTGAGTTAGCAGATTATTTTCCTACGCAGCTGTATTTGAAGACCATTAGACCTCTTTATTCCTTCCAGTTTGATAGTACTGAAATGCTTTCCATGTTCAGGATATTAAGCACTGAGCCCAGTGTGAGTGAGTATCTTTTGAAGTTGCTGGATTTGTATAAGTGGCAGCAGATGGATGATCTGGTTGGTGTGGCTGAGGTGCTTGAGAAGGATGAGAGTTGGTCGTGTTCACTAAGTTCGGAGCAGATAAGGCGGCGGTTAGAGTTTTTAGTTGATGATATTCAGGAGATGAGGCCGTTTCTTAGGCACAATTACAAGCCTGAGAAGGCAGTGATTGAGTTGATGCCAGGGTGTGTGATTAGCTTTCAGTGGGCCGTTGGGAGGGGGATAGGGTTTGTTCCTGTTGCTCCTAGTATCACTGACATGCTTGTTCATCTGAGAGAAGATACTAGTCGGTTGTCTTTGATGATTGGATTTGACGGCTTGCTTTGTAATTTCGCTACGCCGTGGATAGATGTGGACAGCGTTTTAGATAATTGTCCCGTTGCTTTAGCGTGCAATCTGCGGATACTAGAAGCTATTCACGCTCGATTGTTTGCAATGTTTGAAAAGGTTGATATTGAGGCTGTTCGAGCGCGTATTAGAAAGCGTTTGCAGCAGTCGTCTGGTGAGGGCGAAGAGAGTGAGCCTACTGATGAAGAGTTTGCAGCCATTTGCCAGGTCATTGCAGAGCCTGGAGATGAGAGTTCGGTAGGTTCGGGTATCGCTGGTTCTTCTGAGATTCCTGCTTCTGTTGGAATGAAGGCTGTCCGAGTTCAGCGATTAATGGCAATACTGCAAGACAAGTTGAACTGCGAAGTGAGGCAGGGAAAAGGAAGTGAGATAGTTGTTTATAGAGAGGGTGGGCACCATTTTAGGCTAGGGCACCACAAGCGCAATAGCTATGTTCCGGTGGCTGTGATCAAGAACTTGCTAAGGCATGTTGGGATAGGATTTAGGGAATGGGTTGATGTGTTGGTTTAGGATTGGGTTCTTATATTCTCTTGCTTTTCGATTTAATTGGTTAATATCGATTTGACTACAGCGAAAGGTAAATCTATAGCCTGCTCTGATCTCACGAATTTAGCTTGCTTACTGTGTCAAGGTTTACGACATGAATTGATTTGTTTTTGATTTTGACCTTGCCCCATTTGTTGAGCCGGTCAAGCAGGTTAATAACGACAAGTGCGCTATGTCGCTGGAAGTGTTGTCATGAAATCACCAGTTATTCGAATCACACTTGCAATGTCTTTATCAAATTGCGGAGGGAAAGTAATGCCCATTCTCCGCCAAAAATCTACGAAAACCCAAAAGTCATAGAGTTCAAACTCATCATCCTCAAAAGCCTTGCCCCATGTCTCACGATCATCGGTATCTATTAGGTAGGGTTGAATGTTTGACACGTCGATACCTAAAGACTTGCAAAGCTGACTTGGGTTTGAATTGTAAGCAAGTCTGAGTTCGACTTCTGAATCTGCCTCTCCTGCCCAATAATGTGGTCGGGAGCAATACTGATGCAATTCGTCTGGTCCGATGCAGAAAAGATGCTCCCAATAGTCGCTGTCATAGACATGCACAGTGGATGCAGTTAGGCCTGCCTTTGAGCAGACAGTTCTAACCAACGGGAAGTCATTCGTATTGAAATAGGAAGGCCATAGAATTACACACCAACCGCTTTTTGGAACGAAAACCTTTGCATCGGTTTCCTCGTTGAAGGGCACGGTTGCTGGTAATACTTCTGCTCCGATTCCGTAAGCTTTTAAATAGTCGACACAAGCATTAATGACCATGTTTGGTGAATCAGCCTGAAATGCCGTAATGGCCAAAAAGTAACCCATAGAAACCTGTTTACTCCTTTTGTTCGAGTGATTTTTGGTGATGCTTGCCTGATTGAATGGCAATCGCTCCGGCCCGCAAAATCGGCACAAGGAAGTTCAGCCGGGCTACTTACTTGTCTGTTTTCTTACGGGTATAGCCTTTAACCACTGTGCCGTCTTTCTTTGTGTAGCTTTTGACTTTGATGGTGTCTGGGTCTTTTACTGTTTTGGTGTAGCCTTCTACTTTTGTGCCGTCTTTCTTGGTATAGCCTTTGACTTGAACTTCTTTGGCATAGGCGGCGTTTATGAACAGAACCATTGCTGCAAGGGCGAGAGTCAGAAATTTATTCATGTTCTTCTCCGTGGTTAGGAAGGTGGTTGGTAGTTAGCGGTTATTGGCTAGTAGGTTATTCGTTAGTTAGTGTGGCTGCACTGTGCAATTGCACATTGCCGGTTGGTTTGAGAATGCATATTCTGCCATATGGGAAGGCAATGGAGGCAGCATGAATCAGCAAAAAAGTCAGATTAATCCAATTGAGCGCAGTTTGCTCAATGATCTAAAGGGACTATATACGTGTGATTTGAAGCGGGAGCGTCATGCGCGGCCGCATAGGAGGTGCTTTGCTTGTAGGAAGAAAGCAATTGTTGTTGCTATTGCTCGCTATCAGCAGATGGATAGGGAGAGCCGGGATGTCAAAAAGGGTGGGGATGGGTGGAGGTTTCTGGAAGGTTAACAGAGCGGTGGCTAGAGGCTAGCTCAATGAATTTATTGCTTCTTGGCTGATGTTGGGCCGGTGTTGAACTGAGAATGGCGACAGCAAGAAGGGCAGGTGTTCCCTGCCCTTCTTGCCTTTGGTGTTGTGTGGTCTTGTAGTGGTGAGCTATGAAGCTAATTCGTCCGGGTAGTTGATGAGGTTGTTGTACCTAGCGCTTTCGAGTGCTTCGATGTCTTCATTTTCGAATAGCCAGTAGTCTGGGGAGCGGCGTCTATTTTCCATGATGTGGTCTTGGAGTTGTGCGTGGAGGAACCGTGCTAGGTTCTTTGCTGTGTTGCGTTTGGGTGGCCAGTCGATTGCGTCATGGGTTTGTTCTTGGCCGGTCTCTGTGTTGCAGAGAAGCCAGATGTATGAATAGTTTTCTGATTCTAGTTTGTACGCTAGGACCGGTGGTGTATTGGGCTTGTAGTTTTTTGCTTCGCATATTTGCACTTCAATGTGAGTGCCATTGAATGTGAGAGCCATGATTGAGTGTTTTAGTACCACTGTGGCGCTAGTGCCTGGGGTGTGGTTCCAGCTAGTTATTCTTGCTCTAGTTGCGAGAATGTAGATTTGATCGATTACTTTCTCGAATTGGCGGCGTGCTTCGAAGCAGTTTATTTGCTCGTTCATGATTTGATCCTTTGTGGATTGGCTTAGTGGATTGGCTTAGTGAGTAAGATTGGTTGAAGAGGCAGAGGGCACGCAGCAAGCGTGCCCTCTGCCTCTTGATTGCTTTATGACGCTAACGTGTCGGGTATTGCTCTTCGTTTGTACTTGTCCAGGGTTTGATACCACTGGTCAATTTCTTCTAGGTATATTTGAATTGCGTGGTTGATGAGTTCCTTGTACCAGTGCTGCACCAATATGGCGGTAGTCATTGGTTTAGGCATCGGAGTTGAAGCTATTGTCGACTCGTGCTCATCTTTGAGTGGTATTGTGTGGGTTGATACTGGTGCCCAGATATTGGTCTCGAAGGCTCTCGTGTGAAGGTATTCTGCTACTAGGATTTTGTTCTTCCAATTGTTTTTGTTGTAGAGGTAGATTTGGAGAGTTTCCCCAACGAGGCGGTAGCTGAGGGCTGAGTTGTTGATTTCTAAGGTGAGATGGCAGTTGTCTATGTTCCCCAGCAATTGAATTTGTGGGTAGTTGGGTAGAGGATCGAAGTAGCTATCGGTATCGGTTTCTCGATCGAACAGTTCGTTGATTGCCTCGGAATGGCACTGGCGAACATTTTCTTCGAGATCCAACATTGGGTCGGCGAATGAGAAGGTTTGAATATTGTCCATGTTATGGACCTCGTTATAATAAAGCTTTTGCTGCTCCACAGCTAAGCACTGCCTTTGGTGGCAGTATTTGGCTTTCTTCTGTGTAATTATTTAGTGCGTTTGCCTAAGCCGTGTGCCGAGTATTCTCAGGCGTTCAGCAGCTTGCGAACATCCAAATGAATTAGAGCAGATAATTAGAAGAAAAATTTGTCCCTTGGGACATGAGTACACTGTAGCAAATGAATTTGATGTAGGCAATAGGGGGAAACCTTAAGAGTGGTTGGTGGTTATTCTGGTTGGCTAATGGGTTGGAAAGAGAGGTATTTAGACAGAAAGGATGGGGAATGGAGAGAAAAGAATGGGTTGGAGTTATTGTCGAAGTTTTGCGAACTTCCTTGAGGTTAACGCTCCAATGACAAAGGGGCGGCAAATCGAAACTGGTTCGAAGCAGACCAAGAAAATCGAAAATTAGGAGAAAAGAGTTATCCAGTTGGGCATGTAAGACCGGCAGTTGTTTCTTATAAGTGGCACAAAGGGGGCAAGGTCACTCGACCTGTCTTATTGCTTGTGTTTGGTGTGGTTACGGAGCGAGGGGCAATCACCAATCATAAGTTGCCCGACGGGAGCAGCATTCGTTCGAGCTCCAAAAATGGAGCCTTCTGCGTTGGCACCATTTCCGAATATCTTAGATCGCTACCTTGACTTTGAAAATTCTTCGTTTCCAAGTCGCCCACGTTAATGCAGCACAAGTGTGCAAGGCTGTAGACATTAACTGTGCTCGACACCAATTCTGATAACAGATTGCCAATTCCGGCTTGTCCGCCTTGCTCCGCTTTCAATCTCTTGTGAGCCATGTTGGTCATTTGATCTTTGAAAAGCTCATAATAAAAGTCGAACAAATTAGAGCTACTACTTCCGTATTGCGTGTGGTATCGGCTCGTTTCCAAGCGTATCTGTACAGCTAAATGTCCCAGGGTTTTGTCTGTGATTTCCTCTAATTCGTCCGCAAGTTTTCGCGCACTACTAGCGAGATGGGGATTTGCAACTTGCAATAATTCCCATACCCAATGGCTGTATTGATTATTGGGCGGTGGATTGTATGACATCATCTCTAAGGTTTTTGTGATTTGTCTTAAGTTTGAAAATACTGGCAAATTGGCTATCCCTGGAGGTAAGTAAGGCCTTTGACCATTTCGACTTTGTAGCTTTAAAACTGAGGGATAAAATTTCGCTGGAGTAATGTTGAGCTCTTGGAGGCGGAATTCAATTAATTTCCCGATATTTCTCTGTGGCGGCAATTGCATAGAGCTGTCAACAAACTTTTCTAGAATCGAAAGAGAGTCATACGAGTCATGCCCGTCTAGGCCGTATTTCTTTTGCAAGGCTCGACCTATCGGCTCTGGATTTATTCCCAGAATAAAAAATAAGGGCAGTTTGGGCACATTGAGCAATACGCGAAGTTGCTTGATGACGCCAAAAGCTTCTTCTGGGTCGCATCTGTCGAGTTCATCTATCAGCACGTAAATTGGATCATCGCCGTTACTCTCTAGACTTTTCACCAACTCTTGGTGAATTCTCTCCACCTTTCCTAAGTATTTGCCAGCGATTTTTAGTTGCCTGTCTGAATGCACATTAGGGATAATTTCTCGTGTTGCGCGAATTGCCTTTGCGGGCATCACAAGACTTTTGTAAAAACCTTTGAAATGACTTCTAGAAATGCCGTTGACCTGATGCAAAAGCTTAAGTGCTCCGTCGTCGGCATTTGCTGCTCTGAGAATTCGGTATACAAGACTTGTTGTCAGGTCGGTAAAAGACGCATAAGTAAAGGCGTTGAAATAAATTACTTTGCAGTTTTCTTCTCGAAGTGTTTTAGCCAGGCTTGTCAGAATGAATGTCTTGCCTGTGCCCCAGCCACCAAAAATTCCAAAGGTGTGAGGAAGGCGCTTGTTATGCTTAAGCTTCTCCACAACCTTCTTTATGTGTTCGACGGTAGGCTTGACGTGGCCGATTTGATCTTCTTCTAGTCTGTCGATGAGAAGATCTAGTTCGCGTTCTCTATGTTGTCTTGGCACGCCATCGAGGGACTCTGTATTTGCAATCTCTAAAACGTTTTCTGGTTCTCTTCCGTCGTCATCATTGGAGCCAATATTGGCACTGATTGAAATCATACAAATTGCACTTCATTTGAGTTGGGTATTGTCGATTGAATTCTAGATAAAGCGCCGTATCTGGCGTTGGCAGGCTATCTGAGCCTATAGCTGGTTATGTAGGCAATGCTTCCGACGTTAACATAACCCATCCATGCTTAACAAGAGGCGGCTGCTGGTGTTGGAACTAAAGATGGTTTATTTTCGAGAATGCACTACTGTTTCTCCCAAGCTAAACTAGCCTTAAATCATAACAGCTCTACACTTCCTGCCTACTTTGTCTGTAGGGTGATCTGACTCTTGGCCAGTTGCGTGTGCTTTGAGAATACGTTTTCGGCCGATTATTCTATTGTGGTCCTGACCTGCAATGGTTCGGTTACGGACAATCTATTTAGATTTGCAGAGTATATAAGGCTGTCTGTTGCACGACCACAACTATATCTTTTCAAAAGTTTTATTTTGGGTTTAGTCGCTAACTTTAGCGAATGTCAATTGCTTAAATTGGCTCCTGTGCCAAATTTATTGCCGTAAATTCGAGTGCATTGGATTGCTTTTTTCGCGCACTGTTTGCGATTTAGCTACTATTATCTTGGGACTGGTTGAATATTGCTAGGAGTATTTTATGACACGAGCATCGATGCCATCGGCGAAACTACAGAAGCAATACCGTGTGGCTGTCATGAAAGCGTTTGGTGCTGAATGGCTTAGTGCTCCAGCGGGCCTAAATGTCGTGCAACAGTTATGGCAACGTTCTGACCATCTGGCTTCTGTTGAGATATTGACGCTCGGTCATGCTTTAGTTAACCTCCGAAGGAAACACAGTACCTGGCTGGCAGGGGTTGTTAAAGAGGCTAAGTGTGGTGATAGAGGTAAGTTGTTCGAGGCAATTTGTTTATCGATGTTCGAGAGTGGAAATGGGACCATAGTTTCCCCTGCCTCTGCAAACGAACCAGGTTTTGATGCGAAAATTACTGTTCGTGGTCAACATCCGACCTTCCTTTTGTCTATAAAGAATCATGATTTATCATCAAAGGAAAAAGATTTTCGCACTGAGTGTCGGGCGTTGCGGACACTTCACCGAACTGTAGCAACAAAGCTGGGGTGCTCTTTCCAAACATTTATCACTGCAAACGATCATTACTTGCTTTCGTCAGATTGGAGGCGAATTGAACAGTGTTTTGTCAGTGAGTCCTTTAATGTAAATTCCCATTTCGTGTTGGAAAACAATGTATGTGTAGATGTAATGCCGCTGCACAGTGATGCTATAAACCAGGGGCTTTCGTCGGAGTTCATTTCCGATATTCTGATTGTGTCCGGCAAGTACTCGCCTAATGAACAAAAGGGATTTGTAGATAAAATTGAAGAGGCCAGTCTCAAATTTAGCAAAATTGCTGGTTCTACCGAGCAAGTTATTCCACGCGTTGCATTTATTCGACTTCACGCTACTGCCAATTTTCCTCGTATGGTGGAGTATGCACGGCAACGAATGACAGATGGCGACTTACCATTTCATTTGAATGGTCTTTGGCTATATCAATCGGCACCAATTCGCGATAGCTCAACAGATCCTTATGCCAATACTGAAATTCTGCACCACATCTGCCCCATTAATTCGAGCAAATTTTCACTGACTTCATACCGAGGAAAGTTATGCGTACCGATTGGCAAAGTTTTTACGAGCTATGCATACAATGCACTGAATGTTAATGGGCGCGTTTTCAAAATGACTGAACACTACTTATTTCAGTCAGGTGATCTGTACATAGACCATGGCCTGACGCCTAATCGTCCAAATAATGTTGTAACAGTTGGTAGTCCAGCGTCCGGGATACGAACGCATTTAGTTCTCCCGGATCACACTATTGCAATTACCGACACTGCTGCAGAAGAGGATTTTCTAGTCATTTAGCTAGGAATAAGACTATCGTTAGCGTGTCCATTCTTGACGATGCACTGGAAAGGCGTTGAATTGTTTAATCCTATCGGAGTCTGATAACTGCTTGTTAAGGTCTTGCAGAACTTTCAGCGAAATCGGTCTTTGGCCGTTCTTGCTGCCTGGCTTGCATTTGTCCCAGACTGATGCTCCTGAGCCATTGTAAATTTCTTGAATTCCTATGGTTTTTTCGAGTTGTAAAACCATTGGGTAGTCTGGTTCGCTGGATAGACTAATTCCTCTTTTTCCACCAGTGAGCTTGATTTGTATATTGCGGCCATCGCTGCTCTTTGCGTCATGCTTCTTTGTTGATGATGGCCGTAGATCTAGGTTGTAGGTAAAAGCGGCAATTACTTCGCCTAGGCTGCCGAGCAAATGTCCATCAGGAGTGAAGTGTCGTTTGTGTTCTTCGAACTCTTTCTCTAATTCATGGACGATCTCATACAGCTTCTGAATTAGCTGCTGCACCTTTTCCTTCCTTGCGTCAGTCCAGGCGCGAACGGTTTCCATGTGTTTTACCTTTGTACTAGAGAATTAGCTGTTTGAAAGAGGTATTTGCTATCTATGGGTTTCGTGTGGTCCTGAAGTTACTATGCTAAAGGCTTTGGTAACACTAGCAGTGAGTGCTCCTTGGGTCATGTCACATGTAAGGTTCAGCAGAATCAACCAGAAAGGCAGCATGATCAATATGCGATTGCGGAGCCAGCTGCTTACAAACAATAGAATTAGAAGCGGCAGCGGGAAGCCGACAATTATGCAGTATGCTGCTGCTATGTCTCGGACCTCTTTGTTAGATATTCCGGTAACCGGGAAGCTCGCAAAGGCGAACGAAATGGGATAAAACCAGAAAAGAAGAGCAAACCAGCGGGGTGGTTTGTTCAAGAACTTTAAGAGAGGTTCAACCTTTTGCATAGGTCTATTGTTGCATGGGCAAGGGATGCTCTGTTTGATGCTTCTAGTTGGAAGGTTCATTGGTAGATGAACAGGTTTGAGCTAAGTGCTAATGTTGTTGAAGTAACTGGGGTTTAGAATTTTTACTGGGCTGGGTTTATCGACTTGAATTCTATGCTTTTCAGCTTTTCGGAATGTTGTTGGCTTGGGTCGAGGGGCTATGAAAGTGTTGGTATAGAAACCGGACAGGCTAAGGTGTCTGAACTTATGTCTATTACTCTGAGAACCATTTGCTGATGGCAAGCTGAGTCAAAAATCGTTGCGAGAAAGGGAGCATTTGCAGTGCAAAGTTGAACTAGTTCCAGATCATTGGTCGCTCACTGGACTTAGCTGTTCAAACAAAGAACTGCGCGACTATTTGGGACTATTCGATAAGTTTTCCGCCCGTCGCACCTTCAAAAAAATCAAATCATACGGATGCTTCCACAAGCGGGCGGCTTTTTCGAATTCTACTTTGCTGCGCTTTGCTTCTAGCCTATTTAACTTTGCTCTCAAATCAATCGAATAGCTTGGAATCATTTGGTCTTTTAAAATTGAAGTTTTTGTTTTGTATCCGACAATCTCCAAAGCACTTCCTATAACCTTGCCTGGTATTTTCTTAGTCTCAACTTCTCGACGCTTAACGTCTGAACAGCAAACAAGTTTGCCAGCTGGCAAAAACTTTACAGCAATTACAACTGCTCCCAATTTTTCCCTTTCTGCGCCGTCGACAGCAAGCGAAGAGCTTATTGAAAGAACGGTTGCACTGAAAACTACAAAGAGGACGCGATAGTTTCTGGCGATAGACCCTTTACTCGATAGGCTAAAAGGCATCCTAAGAAATGAAAAGCGGCTTTTAGCTTTTTTTGTTCTATTTGTTTTTTCGACAGCACCACATGTTTGTATCACTATAAAAACCCTCTCGTATTCGATACACATCACTAGGCTCTTTGACTAATCTGTGCGCCAGGGATGCGTCATGTAATTCTTATGGTACTATTTCAAGCCCATTTGGTTTAATTAATAGGCATGAGTGCTCACCTAATTGTTTTTCCAACGTCATTGCCGCTAGCCTATGAAAGCTGGCAGCAGAGTGTGGATAAGCTTGGCTTACCAGCCACTCTTTTGAAAAGTGGTGTGATTGGTTCGGGTGAGAACTTATCTACAACAGTCAGGTTTGCAAGTCAGGCCGACTATGTTGAATGTTATGAGCGAGATTTTGAGGACTTTAACAAGATACTCTTGGAACTCTTGGCACCGGCGTTAAGTACTCGCAGCATCTGCCTTGATTTTATCTATGGCAGCAAAGGATTGGCAGCAGCCTTAGTGCTCACAGCAGGGCTGATGATAGATTACGAGGCGCTCTGTTACATGGATTGGCAGAGTCGAGGCTTTATGAGCATCGAAGAAGTTCTCAGTATGCTGGAAGAAATCATGACTATCCAAAGGCTTGGTTAGTTGCTCGATTCGCTTTGTTTTTATTAGAGTGGTCCAGCAGATAGTCGGAACGTGTGCACCAAATTGGTCACATAGCTATTTCATTCTTAGCAGTTTTAGCAAGACGGGTGCTGCCAGACCTAGATCCGAGCGCCCATATACGCTAACTTAGCTGACTCTTGGTTTCGGTGAGTAGCTCCTAGGTAAGAGAAAGCGAATAGCATTGCTATGTGTTAGCTATCTTTGATTATCAGCTTGATTGACCTTTTCTGGCTCATCTAGGTAAAAGGTCAAAATAGTATCGCTCGGAACATTCTTTATCATTGGCTTGGCAGTTCTGTCGATTTTTGTTGTACGTACCCTAAGTTTGATTTGATCTGGTTCAGGCTGTTTGACGCTCATGTAGTAGATGACCTCCCCATTTGTTCCTCCCAAAATATGATCAAGGCCACGTCTTACGGTATAACTTGATGGGGCATATCCGCGTTCTGGGATTTCTTGATCTAAGCTAAGAAATTGGCGCTCCTTACGTTGAATCCTATTTTGATTTAGGCAATTGCCATCGACTTCAAATTTAAACCGAAGCCAAAACCCTTCCATCCAGCTTTCAACAACTAAAACCTTATGTCCCTCCCACTCGAAGTGATCTGGGACAACTCGTACTGACTTGCGAAATACATGCTGTTTTTTTGAATCAGCAATTGAGTCAGTGAAATCAGGGGTGCGCCCATATGTGGGGTGAGTTGGTGCAAAAACGAGTGTCAGGATTGCTATAAACCTTGAAATTACGATTCGATACATAAATACTCAGCCTCAATCGCATGGTAGAAATGACTCAGGAGAAAATGGCTTTTCGCCCTGCGGTGGTAGTTTTCCAAACCGGCCTAATGGAGAACCCGGATATCTTACACCAGCACGCTTAAAACCTCTTTTTAGAGCGTTATGGCAATCGTTTATGCCAGGGCAGAACATTCCTCCATTCAGATCTCCTTCATTTCTAAGGTAGTCTAGAAATTCTTCCTCAGTCATTCCATTGTATGTACCATCAGGGTCTTTTTCCACAGGGTTGTACGGCCAATTGACATATCGAGGATCCGTGGGATTAAAATCTTTTGGATAGCCTGCTTTGCCAAAGTCGTTCCCAAACGCCCCAGATCTACCAACGCCGCTTTTTGCATCGGTGCCGTAGGCAAATACATGCTGAGCGCCCGCTAGTCCACCAAAGCCCGGTGACGTGTACACATTGACGTCTAAGCCGGAAGGGTCAACATACCGCTGAGGGTTGTTCCTAACGTAGCAATAAAGATTTGTGCCTCCAGCCTCTGCAATGGGATCACGATTAATAAATCTTCCTAATTTTGCGCTATATGGCCGTGTCTCCGTAAAAAGGAGACCACTGGGTCGATGGTTATAGTAATTAGCATAACCAAAGACGCTGTCTCCAACACCTTGAAGTTTCGTCTCTATTCCGTATGAATCGTAGAAATATTGTGCCTGGATTGCTCCCAAGCTATCCGTGAGTTCTTCGACAGAACCACGTTTCTCAATGGTGAAGAAGAAGGACGAACCGCCAGTAATTTCACCCCAAATAAAGTATTTCGCGACCGTATTACTAGTAGCATCTCGCTCTTCACAGATTTGGGAACCGGAGTGTAAAAGCTGCTTCGTACTTATTAGTGTACTAGCTCTCGTCTCAAGAATTTGTGCGTGTCTTCCCTTTGCATCGTACAAAATTTCACTGAAGTTTCCGCTACCAGGGTAGGTAATTTTGATGAGTCTATTCTCTGCATCCCAAGTATATGAATTAGTGCCATCGCTGATCATATTGCCGTTGGCATCATGAGTTTGAGTTGAGCCGCTTGGGCCGGTAGCGGCAACTTGGTAGTTATTGGTGACCGTATTGTTAGCACCATCGGTAGCACCGACAGGTACGGTGTTAGTGCCATTGCTCAGAGTTGCATTTCCAGTAAAGTTCTTTGTCCAGTTTAGAGTGGCTGGGTTGCTGTTTACTGTTGCTGACTTTAGGGCTTTGTTGGTTGTGGCTTCAAACTTAGTGGCTCCTCCGGCGGCAATGGCAGTGAGTTCGTTGAGATTGTTGTAAGAGCATTGAGAAACACTGGTCGCTGGAGCAAGAGTGAATGTTTCTGTAGCTCCTCCACTAAGCGATTTTGTATACGTTGTGTTGTTTATTGAGGTTGATTTGATATTGAGAACGGTAGAAGAGGCAGAGGCTGTCACTCCAATTGCTGAGAGATTGCCATTTGCATTAATTGCAGAGGCCAAGCCGGTAGCTATCGATGAAAGAGTGTCTCCTGCAAGAACCGTGTAGACGATTGCTTGAGAGCCCCCCGGTAGCCCAGCATCGAAAGTAGTTACTGTCAGCGCGTCGCCGGTGGTTTTAGTGCCGCCAATTGAAGCAGTTTGAACGCCATTAGCTGGCACGTTGAGAGCAATCTGTTCGGTTGCGGTAGCGCTTGTTGTTTCTCTAAGGGTAGTTTGATTTATCGAATTTGATTGCAGGGTTACCACCTGGCCTGCCGAAGTGGCGCTGATGCCTGCTCCCTGTAAGTTTGTGTCTGCGGTCAAGGCCGCCGCCAAGCCGGTAGCAATCGTGGTTAGAGTATCTCCTGCTAAAACTGTGTAAGTGATAGCCTTGAGGCCACCAGCTAAGCCAGCGTCGTAGACAGTTATGGTGATTGTGTCGCCCGTGGTCTTGCTTCCGCCAATGGCAATTGTTTGTGGCCCGTTCTGATTAATTGAAAGGGCAATTGTTGCAGTTGCTCCAACACTGGTCGATTGTGAGTATGTGGTGGCATTGGCTGAAGTTGACTTGATCGTGATCGCAGTCCCAGCTGAAGTCGCAGTAATTCCTGCTGCCGTCAAACCGGCATTGGCATTGATGGCATTCTTAAGGCCTGTGGTCATTGTGGTCAGGGTATCGCCAGCCAATACTGTGTAGTTAATTGCTGTTAGCCCGCCGCTGAGGGCTGGGTCTAAGACAGTAATAGTGAGAATGTTGCCGGTGGTTTTAGTGCCACCAATTACGGCATTTTCAACAAAGTTATTGGTCACACCGAGACTGATTGTTTCTGTAGCGCCTCCACTGGTTGATTGAGCATAGGTCGTGATGTTTGGTGATGCCGATTTGAGGCTCATTGCAGAGCCATTAGCTGAAGCATTGACCCCAAGTGCCTGTAAATTCGTGTTGGCAGTGACTGCCGCAGCAAACTTGGTAGCAATGGTTGAAAGCGTGTCTCCACCGACAACTGTGTAATTGACAGCTTCTTGCCCGCCAGCAAGGCTTGTGTCTTTGACAGTGATAGTGAGGGTGTCACCTGTTGTGACTGTGCCGCCAAGTTTTACGCGATTGACGCTATTTTGTTGCACAGCTGTTCGGTTTGAGGCAGCATCATAGGCAAAATAGTTCTGATTGAGGTATGCATTTGATGGCCCACCAGAACCTGTTTGTGAGCTAGTTAGCTGACCAGCCTGGTCATAGCCGAGATTCAGATTAACGCTGCTATTGCCTTGTAGCTGTTGCCATTGGGTGATTTCGCCAGCAGGGTTGTAGCGATAGCCAAATTGAGAAATTGTTGGCCCGCTGCTAGTTTTCAAGTTTGCAATTTGCTGAAGGCGCTCATCACCCGTATTGGGGTACCAGCTGTATTTTGTTACCTGGCTGTTTGGATAGGTTACAGAGGCTAAGCGTGAGCTGCCTTTAGAAGACCCAGCCATATCGTCCACGTAGGCATAGGTGAAGTTGCCTAGTGCATTTGTTTCTGCCGTGACTCTGCTAATGGCATCAAAAGTTAGAGTGTCTGAATTAGCAGCACCATTGACCGATTGATTTGTGGTTCTGCCTAAAGCATCATAAACGAAGGTTATATCAGAGTTGGCCATTCTGTCGTTGTGAACTAGTTGCAGCCTGCCACCGCCGGTTATAGGGGTTGCTCCTGAGCTGGTTACATAATTATTGTAGGTGTAGTCAATTGTGCCCCAGTCGTTCTTGGCTGCTTTGGTTTGGCGCTTGAAATTGTAATCCCAATACTTAGCGGCATTCGCTGTTGCGTTTATAGCATTGGGGTACATGGCGATGAACTGGCTGCCATCAGGGTTGTAGAGATAAATTGTTTTCTGAGCCAGAGCGTCAGTTCTCTGCTTGAGTTTGCTCGTCTTCTCTTCGTAGACATAATTATAGGTAGAGCTATCTGGGTAGGTTTTGGTAGTTAAGCGCCCTTGAATATCATGACTCCAGGAAGTCTGCCGACCTAGAGGGTCAGTAAGAACTGCTACTGAGCCACAAGAGCACCAGGTATATTGAGTCTTGCGACCGAGCGGGTCAACTTCATAGCTCATTTGGTCTAGGGAATCGTAAGCTCTTTGAGTCCAGCGGCCGTTTCTATCTCTGCTTAAGACCACGTCTAGCTTGTCATAAATATTCTGCTCATAAGTGGTATCGGGGTAGGTCGTGCGCAAGGGCCGGTTCATAGCATCGTAGAGAAAAGTTAAGGTGTAGCCTGTTGAGCTGGTTTGACTGGCGACTCTTCCGAAAGTATCGTAAGTCATAGTTGTGATGTCTTTGTTGCCTGCCAGAGGGCCGTCGACTTTAGTTAGGTAGCCCCAGGTATTGGCACCAAGAGTTAGAGTTTCGGTGGCACCGCCGCTAACGCTAGAAGTATAAGAAGTGACATTGACTGAAGTTGAAAGCAGAGTGACCACGGCCGCAGCCGAAGTTGCAGTTACGCCAACTGCTGCCAGTGCACTATCAGCATTGATGGCATTCTTGATGCCAGTGGCGATTGTTGTCAGGGTGGCTCCGGCCAAGACTGTGTAATTGATAGCCTTCTGGCCACCGGCTAAGCCAGCATCAAATACAGTTATTGTTAGAACATTACCGGCCGTTACTGTGCCGCCAACTGTGGCTTTACTGGTGCCTGTGTACGTGTTTGTAGTGATATTGTTGTTCGGGTCTTTTACTGTAAGGACCTGACCTGAACTATTGTAAGTAATTTCTGTTCTCTGGGCCGAGCCATCGATATAAACAATTGGCTGGTGCTTTGTGTTGTATTCCCAATGGCCTAGAAGATAATTATCAGTTCCTTGGGTTTCTCTTTTCTCTAATAAATCAATGCCATTGGCCGCATAGGTATAAGAGAATGTGCGGCGCATCGGGTCAATTGTTTGAGTCAGATTTCCAGTGGAATTGTATTGATTTTCTGTTAGCTGAGAGGTGCCGCTGCGATAGGAATGCGCATAAAAATACGCGAATCCAGTGGTGCCAGGAGTGTAAAGCTGATCTTCGGGAGAGTAACAGACAAGATCTATATTGTTGCCGTTGGCAGTGGCTACCCCGCCATAGTTTTGCCAGGTGGTATTTGCATTCAGCAAAGCCGCCAAATTGGCACATATCACAGTCGCGGTGTCCCCAGCCTGAGCGTTGTAGAATACTGTAATGCGGGTGGGGTACTCTGCAATCAGTTCATAGCGGTCTCCAACGGCTATCGGACCTGTGAGCGTGGCAATAGCTGACTGTCTAACTTGAGATAGAAGAGTGAGCGTCTCGGTGGCTCCAACGCTCACGTATTTAGTGTACGTTCTACTTAGATCTCGTTCCGAACGAAGGCTGATTGTGGTCCCTATGAGACCAGCCGATACTCCATTGGCCTGATAGGCGGCATTCGTGTTGACAGCGTTTTGTAAACCAGCAGCCACTTTTTCTAGAGTATCGCCTGCCTGAACTGTATAGAAAACATCGTTATAGTCATTCCTGATACCAAGGACATCTCCGGGCGTCACCGTGCCTCCCACAGTCAGATTAACTGTGAGATTGCCGAGATTGCGAGAAACCGAGGAAGGAAGATTGGTGGGGCCAGCATAGTTAAGGCCGATACTGCCAGGATATCGCATATAAATCGGGCTGGTAGATTCAAGCGGATGAGTCACCCATTGGGTGGAAGAAGCTTCGAGCCCGGTATTGGTATCAAAAGTCCACTTCATTAACTCACAGTGAGTATAGATTTGATTGACTGGGTCATTAGGGTACATCGCCAAAGCATGGCGATCCCAGTAGTAGGTTGACTTTCTTTCGTCGATCCAGTTCTCAATCACTGAAGAAGTGCCATCTGGGTACGTAAATCTCAGTCCAACGGCTGGATAGACATCTATGCCCGGTACATAATCATAGAAACGGGTGGTGCCATACGGAGTAGTGAGTTGGCTGATGAAACTAGATGTGGTGTCATATTGAAATGATGACTTCAATGAGATTACATCGGTTATTGAAAGCAGATTGGTAGTAGTAGAATCATAAGCAAACGAGCATGAGCGGCCGAACGGATCGAGTATGCTCGACATTTTGTAGAAGCCAACATTGCCGACCGTGTTTGAAAGATAATTTATCGTGCTTACCTGGCCGATCGAGTCGGTTATGGTGCTTATACGGAAATTGACATCATATTGCACAAAAACCGTGTTACCCTGCGGGTCTTTGACCTGAGTGAGAAATATTCTGGCTGGCGAGCTTGAATCTGGTTGATTGTAGACTTCTACGCTGCCGTCTTTCATTCTTCTTTCGTAGACACCACCGCCCATATTGACGAGCAGGGCCTGTGATAAGAAGTTTGGAGTATAAACACCACCGCTCAGGGCATACACTTCTGTGCCGCCTTGCCTGACCCTAACTGAAGCGACACTGGTGCTTGGGTCTACTGTCAGGTATGAGAGCCAGTTGAAATTCCAGTTTTGACCCAAATTCGTGAAAACGAAGGTACCAGGCTGGTTCGTTTGCCTGTGGGCATAGTCAAAGCGGTAGTTAATATCTGGCCCTATGGGCGGTGAATATCCCATTGGAGTGTCTTTGATATGAAGAGAAGCCAGCATACTGTAAGCATTAGCACTTGCCATCCCTGTGCCTCCGCCTCCCCCACCACCGCCGGTGCCGCAAGAGGGCGGGTCATTCTCCGGAGCATTGGGAGTGGTGTCATTGCCGCTTCTGCCGCTAGCGTTACCTTTACCGAAAACTGTCTTTGCTTCTTCATCTGATACAGGACTCCAACCTGGCGGCAGAGGCTTGTTGGTTGGAACTAAGAAGTAACCATCAGTCTCTTGTTCTAGAGCTTCTGCTGTCACCCACAGCTGTCCATCGCTATCAAACGTTGGGTCCTTAATATGATAGAAACCATTGTCCTGACCAACTATAGCTGCAAAGTGATCTACAGACCAATGCATCACGCATGGAAAGACGAAAGCAGCTCCCTTAGAGCGCTTCGCAGCTTGATACTTTAGACCAACCTGATCTGACCATTCTTTCACCTGTCCTAAATTGGTGCCTTTATCTGTTGACTGAGCCTTCTCTAAAATAGGATTCATTTCATGACTAGTCTTTGAGATATTCAAAATACTATTGAGAGCATACGGGCCACACTTAAAAGATCGTCCTGGTGCATTTTCCATGCTCCAAAGACCTTCCTTGGCTCCCCTAACTTTTTGCTCGGCCGAGCCGAAGAAAGCTCGTTCTTTAACTAACGCTAGATACTTTCTCAACTCGTCTTTTCTGCCAACGCGGGCGTCAATTATTAAAAGGCTAGAAATTGCTTGGTCTGCAACAACGGCTTTGTCTCTATCAGTTTCACCTTTTGCCCCTTCCCAGGCTGCTTGAAATAGCGATAGTGCTTCTGAAAGGTAGCCAGACTTAAACTTGATCTCGGCTAGATTTACCTGAACTGATGGCACCCAGCGAGAGCTTGGATAGTCAGCAAGAAATTTCTCAAATGGTCCGAGATTCAGTTTTTCTGTACCGCTTGTATCGGCTTTGGCGCCTTTGTCACCAGTCGAAGAACTTGCATTCTTGAAGACTTTGATGGCTGATGCTAGGGCTAGGTTCTCACCAGGCACTGCACTGGTCGACATTGGCACGAGCGGTTCTTGAAACACACGCGCTGTTGTTAGTTCAAGATCTGTAGGAGCAGCAGAAAACTTCAGCTCTGGTTTGACGATAGTTACTGAGCGTGGCCCAGTCTTCACTTGAACGTTTGCAGGTGGTGGTGCTGGTGTATCTGGATGATGAGGTATCTCCGGCATCGCTAAGGCAGCGAGTGGAGTTGTCGTCATTATCATTAGCAGGGTCAGAGCGACAGCCAGAAGCCGTGTGATAAACCTTGAGTTTCTAGAACCAATTCTATGGTTCACGTCAAAACTATGATCTACTTTGAGTTTAAAAGTCAATCTGAGCCCTGGTTTCATTCTATTGATTCTCGTTGAATGTCATCGCGGATGTGCCTACTGTGGTATGGCTGTAGTTGGTAGTTGCAAATTTATCTGGAGGGGTCTATTGTCGGAAACGTCCGGCGCAGGCCACTTTGCAGCAGCCAAGGTGTAGGTCGCGGTTGTGATAGTGCTGCTGATACCATTGGCTACAATTAGGCACTTCAGGGTTTGTGTGTAAGCTATTCTCACTGGCTTGGTGTACACAGGCGAGCTTGTGGTGGGATTTACTCCCGTCAAGGTGAAATATGCTGTTCCGTTGTAAGGTACTGCTATGACTACTTCTGTAGGTTCGGTTAGTGTGCTTGTGCCAACGCTAAAAACTGGTGCCGCTGTTGCTGTCGCTGTCGTCAGCTGATAACGGTTGCTGAAATAAGCCTGTATGTTTTTTCTCTCAGTCTCAGTAACTGCGCGGCTATAACAAAGAAGCTCAGCCAATTCGCCATTCCAATAAGTAGTAATTGTGTTATTTGCACCTAGAATATTCTGCGTTCTAGCGACGTTCGCCAAGTTCTGTACTGTGCCAGATATCTTGCTTTCGCCATTGACTGAAATACTTGCACTGGCCGCACCATTGTGAACCGCGTCAACGAGCTGGAACTTGCCGACGGTAATGCTGCTAGTTGGTGTGATGACATTGCTAGCAGTTGTTGCATTGTATGCATTGAGCCGAACTTGCGTGTTGACAGTTTCCAAACTAACTAAGTTCGATGGCCCTGCGTTTGAAAAAGCTATTAATGTTTTAGTCGCAGTGCCTACCGGCTTTATTACCGCAAAAACAGAAAATCCTGCAGTTAAATCAGTTAGTTGGTTCGCCAGCACATAGTTTCTTGATGAGCCGTTGAAAGAAGCCGAGGGGTAGCCATTGATGGCTGGTGAAACAAGAGTGGCCTGCTTTGAACCGGTTGCTTGAGTTGCGTTGTTGGCTGGGGCAGCTCCAGATAAGTCATTCCATTGAGTGATATTTGAGCCACTCAGTATCGGGCCGAAGTCACCTTTTACCCAGAGTTTAACACCCGACCTAGGAACGCCTAAAGTGGTTTCATCCGACTGGATGTTGGCAGTTGTAACAGAGCTTGTAACACCGCTGATAGTGGCAATGGCCTTTATAACAGCAGTCTCTCCGATGCTGATGGGGGCTGAATAGACCGGACTGGCAATCGTAGGGTCTGTTCCGTCAGTGGTCAGATTTATTGTCGCGCCTGGATCTGCGGTGATCGACACTGTCGATTGGACCGTTGAGTAGACCCCTGATGCCGGTGAAATGACAGGGGGCGAGGTCGCGTAGGCTGGTTGCATGCATACTGAGGCAAAGACTGACAGGCCGAGTAATAGCGGACCCTTCGTCCACGTAGAGCAAGCAGCTGCCACACCAGAAAATTGCAGTCTTGATAAACAATATATGGCTGTCTTCGGCAAAACAAGGCACCTCAAATCAGCGTCAAACCTTGGCGACACAGCAGCCTGGAATGCGCACATTAAATTACTATTTCAGATAGAGCTAAGTTTTCAAAAGGTTGTCCTTGTCCCTAGTCCGCTGACCAAATATCCCACAACGATTTTCTATGACCGGGACACCAAGGATTTTCAGCTTTGAGGGAATGCTAACCGTCAGCAGTGCCAAAGAGCAAATTTGCCTTAGATTTCACTTTCCCATTTTATTTTCTCAAATAACGGACATTAGAATTGTGTTATAAATTGACAACATCCAACAACGTGGTGAAGACGATAAACACAGCAGTTATTTGTGATCTGCTAGCTCAGTTCTAAATATCTAAGCGCGATAATTTATCAATCTCGTCAAACATAGTCCATTCACTTTTATCTTTCGTTTCAAAAGCCAAAGGTCTTCATCTTAATACCGCGGAAGTTTTTTTAGATTCGTCGATAACATATCGACTAGTATTATTTTCATTAGCCTGGTCCAGCGGCTACTGCACTGAAGAGTCTGGCCATTAAGGTTGCGGTAGCGCCTTGGGTCAAACCAAGAAAGATGGTCGGCACCATAGTCCAGCAGAACACCATGAGTTAGATACGAATTCGGCACCAGCTTTTTGTGAATGGTAGGAATAGCAGTGGCAGAGGGCGACCGATTAGTTATTTTTGCCTGTCCTGTTCCATTCGAGACGCCAATCAATGGTCACTTCGTTGGCTCTATGGACTCACTAGCTGGTGAGATAGCAGGAAGTTCGAATGTACCCATGTACTCTTCCCTCTGTTCTGGTAGCAGGAAGTCATAGTTACTAAGGATTTGCCCTTTTCCTATCCCGTAGACAGTCTTACGTCCAATGACAGTGGAGGCCTTACAAACGGCAGAGCCTGGAATTTGGCATTGCTCAATCGGTCTTTGCTCTACGGAGTCAGAAGTCACTAGGGAACCCACCTCAATGTCACGAAGGGCATATACAACGGTTCCTTTCACTTTCATCCTTTCGATGACTTTCTCTTCGTCTATTTGTTTTGTATCGAGATTTGATTTCCAAATACAATAGCTGCCCAAGCCGAGGGCACAAACGATAACGAGAATTATTTTAGAGCGAGTCATCATAAGCCAATCTTACCACTCAGAACATTTGCAGTGGTTTAAGAATTGCCTGTACTGGGCGTCTTGAAGGGTCCGGAACGTAGGGATAGAACCAGAAACGGAGAGCGAAGCAGAGGGGCGGCTTGTTCTCCAACTTGAGGTGTTATGCCGCGAGGATAGGTACTAACTCTTGCATAGGGCTATGGTTGCATTGAGAGAGGATGCTCTTTTTGATTGGCCATTGCTGATATAGAGAGTGAGTGATAGTGAGATTGATTGAGCGTAAGTCCTAAATTAATTGAAAAATTCGTGGATAAAATTGCTAGTGTGATGAGCTTATCGACTGAAACATTTGCTTTTAAAATTTCCAGCTATGTCATCAGTCTTGTATGGCTTGCGGCTCTGACTCAGGCGCTCCTTACTCCTGCCTGGCAAATAGCCTAGCTGGCAAACCCTAAGTCAAGGCGGCGCTGCTTGTCGTGCAAGCAGCGTTTCTTACTATTGCTTCGTTGAAGGCCTTGACTTCGGGGCCCATTGCTACGCTATGCAGGCAGTAGTCGCAGGGGTGCGTCGCTTGGATATGGTGAAGTAGCAGTGTAAGAGTGTTTAGGTTTGAAGGGCTTGTGCAGAAGACTGCGCATAAAGCTGTGTGCGGTATAGATTTATTGGGCTAGCTGTTTTTGTTTTGGTATCAGGTAGTTGTGTTGACTCAGCGCAGGAAGTGACGGCTTTTGGTGGGGCCGTTCTCCTGCGTCTTCGTATTTTCGATCCGCGGTGAACGGCCGTCAAACCGTGTTTGCTGACTCAATGGGTTTGACCGCCGGAGGTGCGGATCGCTTTTTCCTTCGCGCAGCAATGGGCTGCAATTGGAGGGAAAAGCGATGAATACATATTCTCAAAATAAGGCTTGTGAAACGAAGACTTCAAATCAGTTGTGGGCTGAGACATTAGACTTTGTTCGTGGTGCGTTGACTCGAAATGGAGTGCCTTACAGAGATCTCGAAGATCTTGTCCAAGATGTCTGTCTAAGGGTGCTTAAACAGGAAGCTAAGTACGGAAGAAGAGATCAAGGCTTAAAATTGGCTGGCATATACAGTCGTGGCTGGCTCTCGACGATTGCACGAAGTGCTGCTTGCGATTTCCATCGCCGGACAAATAAGTACCGAGAGCATGGCCATGTATTGCCGATCGTCGACGATATGGTTCTGTCTGTCCAGGAGGGCCAGGAGTATTACCTGCCAGCACCTGAGAAAGAAGTTGCGGAGGTGGATCTGATGTGGAAGATTGTGGATAGCTTTGGCTGTCTTAACAGATCTCAGCAGCTAACGATGCAGCTGCACATGCAAGATCTTAGCTATGAGACGATTGCACTACTTACTTGTGTGGACATTGGCACGGTGAGGTCTAGAATCCATTACAGCAAGCGCAAGTTGCGAAAGCTACTGATTGATTGGAAATAGAAAATTGCAAAGGGAGGGTAATTCCTCCCTTTTTCTTTTTGCTTTTTTATGTAAATTGCACTGCCAATGATGCCGCTACTCTGAGGTGCTTTAGGAGGAGCTTGAGCCACCATAATTTTTGCTAGTTCCAATTTCTTGTCGCTTTCAGTCATAGTTGAAACTGAGAGTAGAGTCTTTGAGCAATTTATCTCGTTTTTTTCTTTGCCGCAATTTATCTGTACTTTGTGTTCTCTCCTGATGTACTGGCTCATGAACTTCTTAATTCCTGGTTCTGAGGCACTTGTTGGTCTGCTTTAGTTGCTCTGGGCTTGGTCTTTCTTTGTTGATAGTTGATTGCTTCATTGTTGTTGTGTCAGACGGTCGCACTGGGGCGCACTAGTTCACTTGTTGTTCATCCCTTGCCGTGGGTATGTGCTGCTTGCTCCGCCCCTTCCAAGGGCTTTGGAACACTTCAATTAACCACGAGACTTGCTGCCTGCGAAATCAACCTCTGCGAGGCGCTGCGCGAATTTCTTGTCAGTTGCGTCTCGTGGTTCTTTTTGGCGTATCCCAGAAGCCCAATGGAGGGTCTAGAAATGCAAGACAGACAACCAACCACAACCCCATGGGGTCAAGTTCAAGAAGTGAGAACAGTAGCCCCTGGTATTTCCGTTCTGTCCACAGCAAGCCATGGTGGATTCTATCTTTCTCCCGAATTCAATGACCAGGTTCCAGACCAAGTCAAGCAACAAACCTTCAATTGCCTCGGCTTCCAAGGGTTTTACGAAGAAGACGAAGACGCACAGCTCATCCGGGATTTATTCCCCCAGCTGAGGATCTAGTCGATAGCGGCAATAGAGCAAAGAGCCGATGAGCAATCAACGGCTCTTCTCATCTGATTTCAAGTAATTGAAATACTCCTAGGAGCTATGCTGATAACTGCGCCAAAGAGTTACGAGTGCCAAATGTTTAGATAGTGGCGCTGTGAGGTCTAAGGATCTACTTCAAATAGAGAATGGTAAAACGAGGCTAGTTGTTCACTTCTTTCTTCTATATTGAATTGTGAGAGGACTTGTTAATGGCGGCCTGGGGTGCCGATGGTAGATGCTTCCCTTCTATTCTCTATCTGCATGCTCGTTCTCTCTTTGTTATGCATTGATGTGGTATCACGCTCTTAATGGCTCGGAGTTACTTGATTGTTGGCCTGTGTTGTTTGTGAATGGCGATGAATGCTAGCGCTTAGTTGCTGTTCTGCATATCTTAGTTATTTCTTGCCTACTCAACCATTCAAGGACTTGGTCTTGGCCAGTGGTGCATGGCCTTTGCATGGAACGCTTTTATCCATTGCCTCTTGTGAATGTATTTGCAATCTTGTATGGCTGCGACTTCAACTTCTACACGTCCTGGTGTCCGAGCGGACTAGTAATTGTTCGCTCGCCTCTCGGGGTTCTGTCTAATTGATGGCTCACATTAGCACGACCGGAGGAGTAGGCAATGGGCAAGCCTGTGGTGGCTGCGCCACCCATTGCCAACTCTTCCGGCGCTATGCGGCGAGGCTCGTGCTCTTGGTGGCACATCAACCGACAACCCCAAGGAGGGACGCCATGAACAACAACCTAAACCTAATCGGACACGTAGGAAACGAGCCAGAAGTTAGAACTTTCGAGACCGGCAACAAGTTAGTGAAATTCTCATTGGGCGTGAAGGATTTCAGTAGTCGTGACAATGCCAACAAGGCTGAAGATGTCACCATGTGGGTTACGGTCGAGTCCTGGAATAAAGTTGGTGAGAGGGTCTTAGAGCAGGTCACTAAGGGACGGGAGATCAGTGCTAGTGGGCGACTTGCAATCAACACCTTCGCCAAACAAGTTGGCCAAGAGAAGTTCGATGTGTCCTTGCCCGTGCTGAAGCTCAGTGGATTCCATCTCTGTGGTGCTAAACCAAAGACCAAGAAAGCGGCTGCTGCAAAATAACTGATTACCTAAATATGGGGGTGCGCAAGCATCCCCATATTTTCGCTGTGCTAAGTCGGACTCACTTCTTGACCATATGCTGAACAGGCTTTTAGCTAGGTTTACTTTGGTAAACGGCTGCTTCGCATGGAATGAGGGCCTGGGCCAGTTCAATAGACACTGTATTCTATAGTAAAACCGCCGATTTCTCGATTTACTCAAAGATATAGTACTCGCGCTGTCTCTTCAATGCATGGCAGCAAGTAGCCCAAAGCAAGGCATTAGCTAGTGGTCTGTCTAGTTTGCTATGAGGCAAGCGCTTGATCTATTACTGTCACTACTAACTTCTCATTGCCCTGGTTTGGTATCTAGTAGAAATCATTCTTGTTTTGTCGGCTGATGAGCATTGGTGACATATCGTCGCCGGTGATTCTGACAGAGTCCCCCGGGAAACACTCTCCGAGTATCAAGTTACGCTGAACATAAATGGGCAGGGAGCTTCTATCAGACTTCGGAGTCGAGGTAACCCCCGGAACCCCAGGGCCAGCGACAATCTGTTCCGCTGCCAAAGTTTTTGCTGTCGACGACCAACCGCAGCTTCCCACTTGTGGTGACCATTGACGTAGTCAGTGCCACACCTTCTCTCTGCCCCGGAGCTACCTAGTTGTCGCAAGTGAATGCTGCAGTGCCTGAGTGTTTCTAGCAAGCACTTGGTGAACCAAGTATCTGATAGCGCTGGTGTATCGGTTCTTGTTTGCCAACAAACTTGCTGTGATCTGCTGGCTGGCAAATCGGTTCAATTGCGATTTCGTTGCTTGCTGCCCCCTGGAGCTAACTGCCGAAACTAGGGCAGATCTGCGCGCGCTCCAAGGGGCGAGCCTTGCTGCGCTCGGTCCGATGGACCCCTTTTTGCGTGCTCGCTATGCCCTGTGACCTCGGCGTTAGCACCAGAAGAGGGCAGGCAAATGGAAGAAATGCAGAAAGCGCCGATTAAAACCGGCAAAGAGTAGGAGATGAAAGCGCTCTACGTTGAAAGGTCTAGCAAACCACAATGACCCCGAGTCATGCGCGGATGTCAGTAATGATGTACGCGAAGCGTTGACAGGGGCACACACAGGCTGGGCTATTGAGCCTCGAAAACTTCCTATTCCAGAGCGCCGACACGTTTGTATTCGATGGAAGGCAACACTACGAGCATCGATAAATGCGAGATGTAAGTAGGCTCTGCGTGGTCTAAGACCCCAAGCATGTGTGGAAACTCTTTGAGCGGGAATCGGGATAGCCCATGTTTGGCCTAGATGAACAACTAGGTCCGCGTTGGAAATCCGAATAAGGAGCAAAACAATGATGAACGAACATGGGCAGTCGGACAACGTGGTAGTAGCTAAGAAGTCTGTGAACAAAAATGAACAAATAAATTCGACATTCGCGGAGCAGATGGAGCCAAGCACGTTGACCAAGGAGAACGAGACGCAGCAAAACACGCACCAGACTCAGGGCTGGGAAAGTGTGCAAAGTAAGCTACAGCTCGTACATCAAAGGGCGAAGAAGGATAAGAAGGCACAGTTCACGACGTTATTGCACCACATCTACAATATCGACACACTGAAGGCGGCGTATTTCAAAATAAAGAAAAATGCCGCTCCAGGAGTAGATAAAGAAACGTGGCAGAGTTACGGAGAAAATCTAGAGCAAAATCTCCAGAATTTATCCAAAAGACTCAAGCAAGGGGCGTACCGAGCGAAACCGGTAAGGAGGGTGTACATACCAAAACCAAACGGCCAACAAAGGCCACTAGGAGTGACCGCTCTGGAAGACAAAATTGTTCAAAGAGCAACGGTCGAGGTATTGAATGCCGTTTACGAAGCTGATTTCATAGGTTTCTCGTATGGGTTCCGACCAGGGCGCAGCCAACACAAAGCGTTGGATGCTCTTTACGTAGGAATTACAGCGAAGAAAGTGCGCTGGGTGCTCGATGCAGACATTCGAGACTATTTTGGTTCAATTAGTCACGAGTGGCTAGTCAAATTCATCGAGCACCGAATTGCAGATAAGCGCGTCGTGCGGCTCATCCAGAAGTGGTTGGCCGCTGGCGTGCTAGAAGATGGGAAGATAACGTATGACGAAGTTGGAGCACCGCAAGGAGGGAGCGCATCGCCGCTACTTTCGAACGTATACTTGCACTACGTCTACGATCTCTGGGTCCAGCAGTGGAGGCAAAAACAGGCGCATGGCGAAATAATGGTGGTGCGTTTTGCTGATGATACCGTTGTTGGATTTCAATACAAATCTGATGCTGAGCAGTTCGTAAAAGAACTGAAGGAAAGACTCCTAAAGTTTGGATTAGAACTGCACCCTGAAAAGACACGCCTCATCGAATTTGGACGGTTCGCCGCCGAAAATCGAGAAGAGCGTGGTAAGGGCAAGCCGGAAACCTTTAACTTCCTGGGTTTTACGCATATCTGCGGAAAGACCAGGAGTGGAAAGTTTGCGGTTATGAGGCAAACAATCAGAAAGAAAATGCAAGCGAAAATAAAGGCGCTGAAAGATGAGCTGAAAAGGCGCATGCATGAACCCATCCGAGAGGTCGGAAAGTGGTTGAGTAAGGTAATAGCCGGACACAATCAATATTTTGGTGTACCCGGAAATTACGCTTCATTGGCATTATTCCGATATAACGTCTATCGAAGTTGGCGTCGTGCGCTAATGCGTCGGAGTCAAAAAGGTTACGTTACATGGGAAAAGATGCAGACCATAATCGACCGGTGGCTACCAAAGCCACGCATCTGTCATCCATATCCATCAGAACGCTTTGGTGTCAGAATCCAAGGTAGGAGCCCTGTGCGATAATTCCGCACGCAGGGATCTGTGCGGGGGGTGGTGAGTAATCACCATCCCTACCGTAACAAAGAAACTCGATCAAGCCAGAGCCGAATTCCATGCAGCGGTTAACCGTGGCAATGAAGCCGAAGAAGACTCCACCTGGGCAGATTACATGAACGTGTTCTTCCAAGTGTCGCAGTACAACAAGGCTCACGGCACAAAGATTCTGCCCACGATACATCCAGTTAGATAAGAGGGACTAGAGATTAGGCGCAGTCGTAATTGACTGCGTCTAAAGTCTTTTGCGGTTGCTTAATCAAGCGCATCGAGAGAACAAGAGCAAACGGGGAAGAGCAACCCCACGTTTTCTGGGTCGAGTTTTGGTTTGCACCATTGATGTTATCCGTTGCCTTTACGGACACTATGGTGCTAGCGCTTGGCTTTTGTATTTAGCGCGCAGCTCCTGCGCAAGATCGCCGTCGCAGCTGACGCAACGTGCGCTGCCTGCGCACTGAAGTTAGCAAGCGTCTCTTCTGCTGGTGCTCGCATTGAACCGCCTGGGGGCCCGACACTGTCAAGGCGCGCTGCGCTCTTCGGCCTTGACAGCATCTCCCCAGCCGGTCCACCGGCTTGCGTCAGCAGTTCGATTCGAGGAGAGAGCCATGGAGATATACGAGAACGACGAGGAGCTTATGGAAGCCGCCGAGAGAGCCTACGCCGAGGAGTTCTTCGGACCCGACGAGGACTTCCGAGAGGTCCTAGAGCGGTGCCTCAAACTCGAAACAGACGAGGAGTGCCTAGAGAGAATGCTAGAACTCGAACTCGAAGACTACGAGTAAGAGAGAGCTAACGAATACGGAGTCGGGGCGTAAGCCTCGGCTCCGATTTCGCGTACAGAGCTCCAAGGGCTAAAAGCCCTGTCGAACACGCAGCGTTGCTGCTGACGGCGTGCGCTACCACCACCCTGTGTTTAGGCACGCAGCGGTGCTGCTCATGGTTTCGCTCGCTGCCCGCGCGCGATGCGTGAACAGGCGGAGAGATTGAGGGAAGCAGAGGAAAATCGGTCAGGGTAAACCAAGGGAGCGGAAGGGTAGAAAAATTAAAAATCACATGGGAAAGAACAAGGAAAAGGTAGGCAGCGAAATTTGGAGAAATGATGGGGAAAGATCAAAAAAGCAAAGAGGCTCGAAAAATAGAAAATCGAAATTTGCAAATTTGAAAGTTGGTGGTATATTGGCTGAAGTTGCTCAGGCGATTCCAAGAAAGGTTGCCGTGGGCTGACAAAAATTTTCTTTCGATCATTGTAAATTCTAGAAGCGCGAAGTGAAGTAACTGTAGCGTTCAATATTTTCAATAAATTTTCGATCAATCATTCGGTGACCATAGTGGTTCCGATACATATTTTTTGAATGCATCAGCAAGGTGGATCTATGACAGATTTAGATTCCAGTAAACACAACAAGATCAACAGCTGTTACAGCCGTCGGTTGGAAGAGGTGTTTACTGAAGATTACCCCCGGGAAACACAAAAGGAGCAGAAAATAAAACCAGGGAAGGGAGAGAGCCAAAGCCAGAACCAACAACAGACGAAGGGATCTGAGATCCAGAGTTTAGAGAGTGATGGCGAAGATCTACTGAGCAAGATAAAGCCCCGAATTCAAGACTGTGGGTTGAACCAAACGCATAGTGAACGGATCGAGGGAACATAAAACCAGGGCAGATAGATCGGAGACGGAGAGAGCGGAGAGCTCGAAGTGTAGCGAATAGATAGATTTCGCAGTGTTCAGAGGCAGCGAAGCTGCCGGTTAAGAGAGATTGTTCATCAGTCGAAACCTCCAAGAGGTTACGACATTACCACCAGGGAAAAGAGCGGGCAGAATGGAAAAGATGGGAGGGAAGTGGTGATGGCAGGATAAAGGGGTTTTACCGTTTCCTGAGACCCCCAACCCGTGAGCCTTGAGAGTGATACCAATTGAACACTTGAGTTTACCAATTGCGGAGACGCCCACCGCTTGCCACCTGAGCGTGATACCGCAGGTGAAGCGAACAGTTTGAAGTCATTTACAGCCAGCAAAAGGTGAGATTCAGGAGCCTATCTCCGACGCCAATTTTAGTTGCTTCGTTAAGTCGCTATGGCAGTTGGAACTGTCTTTTGAATAGGTTTACCGGTAGCGGAAACGAACACAGGGTCCGCGCTGAAAGTGATACCGCAGAGCAAATTTGTGCCAGGTAATTTCATCAAGCGTCAGCAGCTATTAAGTTGAGCCGACAGCTGAAATTCGGCAATATTCTTTGAAAAATTATAGGTTTACCAATCATCGTATGGGTCGCACAGTGCACCCATACAGTGATACCAAGAGTGGAATCAATTCTATTTGAATAGGTCAAAAGAATGAATAAAAAAGTGAGTGGCCAGCAGTTGGTGCGCATGGCATTTGCGCTATTGCCGGAAGAGAAAGTAAAAATGCAAAAGTATGCAAGCTCTATTGGTGTGACGCCGTCTGAGCTGGCACGAGTTGCGGTTAGGGAGTTGATATCGAAGCTGGAGGAGCCCAGCAATGAAATGACAGTTGAACAGACTGAGTTGGCGTATCGGGTGCGCAAGATGGAGGATCGCATGGCGGCACTGCTAGCAAAGTTGACCAGGGCGGCCGCGCAAACTCTGTACTTCACCACCCTGCCTTATATGCATGGAGGGCTGCCAAAGGAGCCTCTTCCGCAAGGAGCAGTAAGAGCCCTTTGGGGGCAAAGTCGTCAGTTTGCAGGAGAGTGGTTAAAGAAAGCGCAACCAGAAGCTGAAGTAATTGCTCAAGAAGGTGAGGTTGTCGATGCCGATGATGAGGAGCTAGATTCCAAAGGCGGTAGCCAGTGAAGCTTCGCGGCAAGAGGCTGCCAGTTCCGCAAAGCCAGTTGGATGCCGATGCTAAGCGGAGAGAGGATCGGTTTGTGGAGGCAGTAAAGAGATACGTCTACCTCAAGGTTGATAGAAATGAGTCTGTGCTTCAGCATATGGAGCATCGACTTACTGATAAAGATGTTCCGCGAAAACCGATTGAGACCAAAGGAACTACTGTTGGGTACTTCGATTTAAATAACGAGAAAGGGGAAAAATCAGAGCCAGGAACCGGTGCCCTCGGCAAAGCACCGCAGCTCAGCTCAAGTAAAAATGCTTCTGCATATTCTGGCCGGGGAGTTAGTCGGATAAGTGTTGTGAATACTCGAAGTGGTGTTCGCATTCTCGCTCGCTACTACAAGGGCTTTAGGAGAGGTACTAGTTGGGGGCAGAGGCCGGGGGCCAGAGTCTCCACTGATGGTGCCAGGATTCAATCGGTGGTTAAGTCGCGCTATCAATCGAATAGATGGGGTATTGCGAAAGACAAGCTGATGAAGCATCTCTCCTATTTGGAGTTTAGACCAAGGGCTGAGTTTGAGAAGTCCAAAGACCGGCTTTTCTATACAAGAGATAGAAGCGAGATTAGTGGAGTGAGGGTGTTTGAAGAAGCGAAAGACAAGTTAGGTAATCGCGCTGGGTATCACAAGATAATTCTTTCGCCGGGTGATAACAGTGTGAATTTGACTGACTACACCAGAGAGGTAATGGAGCAATGGCAGAAATCAGTTGGTCGCGAGTTTAGCTGGTGGGCCGTCAATCACTACAACACCGACCACTATCACTCCCATGTAGTTGTTGCTGGTAAGGATTCGAAAGATAGAGACGTTGAGTTAGACAGAGAAATGCTGGCTGAGTGTAGAGAAATATCAGACCGGTATCTTTGTCGAGATCGAGAATTTGATAGAGAGCTTGATCGCATTGCTGACATCCAGACCAATCAGATGATGAGGCGTTTCGATATGGTCGACAAGCTGATTGATATAGGAATTGGCAGGCCAGAGCAGTTGCAGCAGATATTGGACCTGGGGCTAAAGACCGACGATGACTACCGCAAAGAGTGGGAGGCCTTAGGTCTTCGAAAAATCTATGAACTAGGTCGGCCGTTTGAAGGTATTAGGCAGGTGTCTAAAGAGCAAGTGGAGCTGGAGAAATCGGAACAGCTAAGAGACGGAAGGGCAGGTCCAGACCTCAGTCAAGTCTTCGGAGCAGACTTCGGACCGGAAACAAAAGACTCGCAAGAGAATGACCGAGAGAAAGTGGATAGGGCAGATGAAATTGCTCAAGGTGACGAGAGAGAAAGTATTGAACCGGAGCAAGGCTTAGCCGAGAAGGTTGACGATGAGGGCTTGGGTGGCAAGAACTCTGGTGGTCAGAACCCAGGTGAGACTCAGCCAGGGGGCTGGTTGCAGCAGCAGAATACTGTAGTTACTGAGCCAGCGTCTGTGCCGTTTGGACATGATGCTAAAGAGCAAGACCAAGAACACTCAGACCGCGACGATGACGACGGAATGCGCATCACAGCGAAAGGCAGAATTTAAAATGAAAAACTTAGAAGGATAAGAACAGATATGAATGAGTTAGTACCAATAGCGGCGGTAGCGCTCCTATCGGTGCCGGTTTTAATTGGCATGAGGCTAATGCACCGGATAGAAGACAACCCGCAGCCTGTTTACTTTAATGAGCCGCCGCCAAAGGTTTATGCGGCGATTAAGAGAGTTTTGGCAGGTTTTCATATGGGAGAACATCACTACCGAATAGTTATGGCAGATCCAACTAAACTTACCCTGCGGGCCGTTATGGAATGGAGGGATAGGGAGAGCAGAGACCTGCTATTTCTCAATCCTCAAGGCTACAAGTTAAACCAAATCTTGCTCGATGTCTTTATCTCTTTAGATAGGGAGACGAAACAAACCAAGGTCCAGTTCGTCTGGACTATATATGCACTTTTCTTTAGAGGGCGCGTCAGGCTAATCCAGCGAGTGACCAATCAGGTACTCCAAAGCGAATTGGCTAGCATGTCGGCCTCGGCAGCCACAAAATAATTCAATCAATAAATAATAGGTGTTCGATATGACAGAAACAGTCAGTGTAATTCTATTGCCATTTTTCATGGTGCTGGTATTCTGCAGCATCCTTGGTGTTAAGCCCGATATCATCGTTAAGCTCTTCACCGATATTCTGGTGGTGCTGATACGGGGACTAACAGTTGTACTAGCGGCAATCTTCAAAGGTCTGGTGGAAGCAACTGAGCTTCTTATCATGGCCAGGTTGATGAGTCGCCAGCAGCCCGGTAACTTTCAACAAGCACCAAAGCGGTCGAAAGTTAAAGTATCAGTTATGGACGATGGTGACAGCCAATGAGTCTATCGGCCAGAGCAAATGAAGTGATTGAACTGCCACCTGAGGAATTTCCGCAGGTGGCAGTCAACGCCATGGTTTCACTTCAGTACAGAAGCGAGTTGTTTGATGAGGCCTTCGGCAGGCTAGTCTTTGGAGACGACACTGTTGAGTCGTATGGCTCAGAGAGTTGGCGCTGCAAGTACCAAGCTACTCTGAGTTGGAAAGAGCTCGATGGGCGAGTGGAGCTTGAAGTAAAAGTCAAAGAAAAAAACTACGGAGATACCCATATTGACAGCTGTGTTGAGAGAGCCCAGCGAATAGTTGAAGAAATAGTGCGAACAGCGCAGCGTGCTAGAGACAAGAAAGAACTTGAGGTGCCCTGGAGGGCGAAGTTCGCAAGTGAAGCAGAGCTGCTTGATAGCGGGTTTGTAGTAGAGCCTGGGGCTTCGGCAAACGAGCTATCGCAGAGTCTGCTGGTGGGAAAGTTCGAAGAGAAGAAGCTTTGGCTGACAAAGAGTATGAAAGACCGGCATGTGCTTGTATGCGGTCCAACAGGATGCGGTAAGTCGACTGCGATTTTCATTCCCAACTTAATTGAGCGGGTAGAGTCATCAGCGATTGTTACTGAGGCTTCGCCTGGAAGTAAGATGCCGGTCTTGTATGGAGCAACCGCAGGTTGGCGAGCTAAGTGTGGGCAGAAAGTGCTCTATTTCAATCCTGATGATCCTCGAACGATGCGAATAAATCCAGTAGATCTGGTCAAAACATATGACGATGCTCAGATGATCGCTGGTTTGATTGTCACTAACACCACAGCTGATAGCCACATGGGGGACCAGGTGTGGGGACAAGCGGAGACCCACTTGCTGCAAGCGCTCTTGATGCATGCCGCTGGAATGAGGGCTGCAATAGACAAGCCGTCAGTAAAGGGTGATGGAGCAAACTTAGGGGCGATTCGGAGATTGCTTCGCAAGGGGCCAAAGGGTATGGAGGCGGAGTTTGCGGTAACTAGGTCGGCCATAGCCAAAAGCGAGTATGAGGCCTTTTTGAATAACAGCTCTCCGAACTTTAGGTTCGGTGTTGTCTCTGGCTTACTAGCAAGGCTCGCTCTCTTTGCCAATCCCAAGATTGCAGCAGCGACAGAAGTCACTGACTTCTCTTTAGATGAACTAGTGAATCAGAGATTCACAATGTATCTAGCAGTGCCGGTTCACCGCTCAGATTACCTGCCGCTGTCGGCTCTGGCTTTCAACTTCATTTTTACATTTGCCATGAGCAAGCTTGAAGAGTTGAAGTATCCGTTGAATTTGTACTTGGATGAGTTCACGAACTATGGAGCCATTCCTGGTATAGCGAGGTATTTGACTGTAATCAGAAATGCTGGTGTAGGAGCTGTTCTAGGCGTCCAAGACCTGGCGCAGCTTGAGTATGTCTACAAGGACAAGTTAGCTCAAATAATCTGGAGTCAGCCCCGGACAAAGGTCTTGTTTCCGCCTGCAGATGATCGTATGGCGGAGAGGATTTCTAAGATGCTTGGAACAGAGACTCAGCAGGAGATTGTTTCTGCTAGTGGTCATTTGTCGAATAGGCAATTCCCAAGGCCGCTAATTGATGCAGCAGAGTTATTGAAGTTAGAGAAAGAAGGCAAGTATTTGGTCGTCTCCAATACCAATCCGGTCAAAGTCTCAAGGATGAAGAGTTGGGAGGACTATCCCAGTACAACGAGATTGCCTGTGCCGTTGATTGCGGAATTGAAAGTTGGTGATTGCCAAGAGGGCGATTCTCCACAAAGTGATAGGCCCAGGAAGCCCGAGGGAACTCCTCGAGAGCGTAGCTTCAAAGATGTTGGCGTTGATACAGAAGAAGCCAAAGCAAATGGCGGTTACTCGGATGTTCTGGAAGAAGAAGTTAGTGGAGTCGAGCCAATTCCTTCAGGAGAAGAGCCTAGCCTTGCCACCGAGAGCCCTGAGGGGGCGTCGCCTATCGAGAACAAGAGGGAAGGTCCAGGCGGCACTGCTGGAGGTCCTGAGGATCGCGACGGGGAAGAGGGAGAGGAAGGCGATTTCTGGTCAAATCTTCGGGGGAAGTACAAATAGCTAATAAGGAATTATTCGAACTATGCCATCGCTTATGGTGTTCCAATTCTCAGTGATTCGGTACGACCCTGAGTGAGGCAAAGGCTTTTGCTATGCTAAGAGTTTTAGCTGAGGCAATACGTCTGCCAGAATCAAATTCCGCCCGTGGCTCGTCACTAATGACATCGTTGTTCTGTTCGGTCTTTTTTGCGGCTGACCTCAGAACATCGTCGATTTCTCGCAAGGAGGATCTCTACACTAAATATTGATCATTGTTCAGCATGATGAACTCTTGCGAGTGCTAATACTATGTATAGTGTCCACTTTGTAAAGTAAGACTATTGCAGCAATTTACCCAAATATTCCCCGATGGAGCGCGGATGAGTAGACACTCATATGCTTCTAGGGCGCTCTTTCATTTTGATGCTCAGTATGCTTTGCTTGACAATGATTTTTCTGCACTTAGAACTCGCTTGCAATATATGCTCATTCAGCAAGCTGAGTTGTTTATGTTAACGCTGAATTAGCTCTTCAAGGAATCCCGGCAGGTATTTAGCGCGCTTCTGGAGTTCGCCTGAAATGGGACGAGTAAAAGATCTTCTTATCGAACAAGAGGAACTAGAAGCTGCAGAGCAAGCTGAACGTGATAGCTTGGCAATTCAAGAATTAGGCGACATAAATAGTTCTGACACTACTGAGCAAGATAATAAATCAAAAAAAAGCAAGAAAAAGAAGTCCTTAAAGGCTGCACAGGCAAATAGAACCATTGAGTTCTATAAGATTCGTAGAATCGACGCGATTGGAAAAATTGAATCAAAATACGACATAAAGAGCTTTATAGCTATTGTAGATTCCTATAACTTCGAATTACCTAGGTTAGTCTTAAAACAACAAGATGAGGTTTTACACGTTTGGTATAAAGGGGAGCTTGCAAATCCGGCCTCCAAGCAGAAAGCATATGCTTTTGAGCTAGCTATAACCCGCGAACCAACCGGAATGGGACAAATAGTCACCGACAATAACACCGGAAAAGTTGAATTTCAAGGCGTTCCCTTGAGCGGCGAATCCGGCTATAAAAGCCACTTTGTAATTTTTGAGGACGGTATTGCAGCTTTTGAATACAATCAGCTCGGAGCCAAAGCTGGTATTCTCGAGTACTACATTGAAACCAACTTAAAGCAAGCCGGTATTCTTAAAATCAGAAAGTGCTTGAGTGTAGATCACAAACAAAACCTCAAGGATTCTCGCATTACAGAAATTAATTACACTGTAAATCCAACTACCATGCCCCTTTTTAACGAGCTCATCGATGGATATGAGTTGGTCCGGAAAGAAGAAATGGGCGATACTAGTTACGGTAGCGTGGTAGTTACAACGAGGGCTAAAAGATATCAAAATCTTGCAATCGATGCAGAGCGAATAATTGACGTTCTAGCCAAGCGCAGTGGTAAAGATGGTACAGAGCTTGTAAAGGACATAATGGACTCAATGAAAAATTTTGTTCGTTTTGGTGGTCCCAACAAGCAGTCTGTTAGTAGGAAAGCAGTCAACCTATTTACTAAGCACATCACGGACTTAAGAATCATAGATTACAAGGCACCTTTTAAAGAGCATCAGGTTGACCCAGGCAAGGCTTTTGAAGCAATAATTGCTTCCTACAATTTTAAAATTGCAGAGCTGAATAACTCTGTCACTTTTGACGAAGCTTACAAGAAGTAGTTGGAGTCTAAATGCCAGAGTACGACGAGTCCTTCGGAATTTTAGACCGCGATGACCGGCTTACTTTGGTGCAAGCGCAAACTGAAGCGCGAGAAATTCTTCAGTGCCAGGCTAATGAAGCTAATACTGAGCAAAAGAAGCAGTCGATAAAAAGATATGCGCCATATCATGAATGGCCGAACTTTTTAATGTCACTAGGGTGCATCGCACTAGCCCTTCACTACCTCAATCTCTTTGATATTATGACCCCGTGCTTTTTGAACAACAAGGCACAAATCTATGGCTCTCTAGCCGGTATCGCCGCTTCGCTTTTAGGCTTCGAAATTACGGCAGCTACTATCTACATGACTGTTGCACATGAAAAGTATTTGCGCCGATTTGCAAAGGCTGGATTCTTAGGGCCTTTATTTGATACTTTCGTGGTAGCAATTAAATATGCCGGGATTGCACTGGTTGCAAGTGTTGTCGGGATGTTCCTAGATCAAAACGTTTCGACAAGATTGTCGTTTCCGCTTGAACTAGCCGCAACTCTTTCTTTTCTACTTTCCATAGCTCGGCTTACTCAGACGGTTGCCGTCTTGAGTGATGTTGGACACATCATAATGTATAAAACAGCTCAACAAATAATTGAAGATGAAACGCCAGCGGAAGCTCTATAGTGACTTCTCATCATGAACTACTTAAGGTCCATCATTGTGAGCGGTTAGACATTCTGCTGGCTGTCATCCAAAGTCTAGTTCTAGCTTGCTTGCCGTTTGCAATCGACCAATGGACCAATGGACCAATGTACTCAGTTTAAGTTGTCACTACAAAGGAAAATCAATTTGTTCTGTGTTCGCACCTTGATTCCCTCTGAATTTAGGCAGTGATTTCTATAAAACCGACCTACAGACGTTAGCATTTATTTCTAGATGTTTGGTGTCTTTGATGCTGCGCGTGTCTTTATCTGGCCGCATATATCGTTTGCGGTGGATGTTGCATCAGACATAACTGTGGCTTCAAATTCTCCGTTGTACCAGAGATCCGTTTGGTAGGCTGCCACCATCGGAAAAACATCAAAGCCACGACCTTCATAAACTAATCTTAGCCCAGCTTCGACACTTCTCTTTTCGTCAAGCTTCGCATCCACTCTTGCAATATCGAAAACTTCTATGCCTTGGCTTAAAGCCTTGATCTTTATTTCGGCCAAGATGTTTTGACAGTATTTTGTATTATTCATTCTGCGACCTTATCTTCTCTTCCGCGCGGCTAGACGTGTATTTGATCTGCTCTCTGCCTAAGGCGTTTTGCAAATGATCTACTTGGAATATTTCTTTATGCTGAATTCTAGCTTGTTTGATCATGATTAGGGTTCTTGAGCTGAAATCCTATTCCTGTTTACTCATCGTTTTATCTGAATAATTAAATTGAAGCACTTATCAGTCAGTGCAGTCGATTTGTCCTTACAAATATTGCAAGAAATTAGGGTAACTATTCTGCACATAGGCTAGGCTGGTGGCTGTTATATTAAAAGAAATAGATGCTCATGCTGGTGATATTGCCGCTCACCACACTTTCGTATTGCCTCATTTGAGAATCGTAGTGATAATTGGTGTTCGCTCATCTTATCCGCTATTATTTCAATCTGAAAACTTTTCCCGATTGCTTCTTGAGGCTTCGAAGGTATGGCTCAACTTCATCATTTATTTTTAGACAAGGTAGCTGCCATTGGAGTGCCAGATCCCCAGAATTCAAGTGTTACGAAGTGGATTGCGACAGGATTCTTCTATGCTCACACAATCATGGCTGCAAAGAGTCATGGACAGATTGTATCAAGAACCTATTTAGTTACAGCCAGGCACGTTCTTACCGGGAAGTCGATGGTTAAACTGCGGCTAAACCCTCCTGGAGCTGGAACCGCACAAGAGGTTACTCTTGATCTCGATGGTTCGACCAGCGCAACTAGCCATCGTGTCGTGTATCATCCCAACCCTGATGTTGACGTATGCGTAGTAGGTATTGATATGCAAAATCTTGCTGCTCTAGATATCAAAGCTAGCGGTTTTCATACTTCTATTGAAACTTTATCACTCGCAGAAGCTAGAAATGCAGGGGTCTTTGAAGGGAACCAAGTTTTTGCTTTGGGGTTTCCTCTAGGACTTGCGGGCACCAATCGTCTAAGGCCAATTGTAAGGACTGGAGCCATTGCAAGTATTCAGGAGTCTTATGACGGAGAGCGCCTTGATTTTCTCGCAGACCTTCACGTGTATCCAGGTAATAGTGGTGGACCACTAATTTTGTGCCCTGAGGCATTTCCTGTTGGAGACACTCCTCACGTGAAGGTTAGTTCTCTTTTAGGGCTTGTGAAATCGTACGTACCGTACCAGGATGTAGCTATAAGTTTGCAGACGAATCGTCTACGGCAAGTTTCGGAGGAGAATTCCGGACTAGCTGCGATTGAGCCGGTTGATCGAATAGTTGAGGCAATTGAGGAACATTTGAAAACTGATCAAGCTTGGCCAAGCTTGTTGGCTAAGCTAAAAGCTGAGCATGGTTGCTAGTCTCTTCAGCGAGAATACACGTTCGTCAAAGTTGGACAACAAGCTGTGCTTGGTAAGTTCTTCACGTTCTCAAAACACCGGCAGTGTTTTATCAATAAGGCTGATATAAGTTCTTTAGTCTTCCAATTCTCTTACAGGTAATTCAGTAACCTTAACTAGTAATACCTATTTCGCTCTTAGTGGTGCTGTTTTAAGCTAACGTCTTTGGGCTATTCGGAAAATACTCCCACTGACTTTGTTAGTGGGAGCATTCTCAGCGACGCGATCGCAGAGTTTTGGCCCAAAGGTCTAAATGAAACGATCGCGAATGCCGAGTTTTCTAAAGAAAGAGTTGTTGCGCTGGTATGCATTTTCAAGTATTTTTTTGAATGGAGAAACTTCTACATAAGCCTTATGTTGTGGATAATACGTGAACCATCCATGACCATCGATTGTCATCGACATATTTGCAACTTCCGCCATCTCTTTTATGTAGTTCGCGTTTGTATTGCAAATAATATGACAATAGAAGCGAGTCATCTCACCAACCACAATCTGCTGGCCTTTGTAATCTAGCGACTTATTGGTCTTAATTTCTCGAATATAATCTAAAACTTGTTGTACAGGATTTCGTTTTTCGCTCCCAAAATCTTCTCTCCATGGTCGTTTTAGTTCTACTATTACAATAGCCTCTGCTGTTGTTCGTGAGGAATCTTGTGAGAAGAAATAACCGCAAATATCTGGCCGCTCCTTCGAGATTGAGGAAGTTGAAACTTCATGACTTTTGAGTTGTTTGTCTGAAGCAAGGTAATCGTAAAACGCATACCTTTCATCCATGAGCCATAGGTTGTGATTTACATCGCAGAAATATGAACCACCATAACTATCCTCTCGAAGCGGGAATATTAGACTGTGTAAAGCTGCCTCTAACGCATAATCGCCATCTTTGGCCCGTTCTAAAAGTTTTGCCATTAAGCGCAAAACAAAGGCCCGAGATAGTACGTAACGCGCAAGATCGGCTTGATTAACGGCCATCAAATCTGGAATTTGTTCGTTCACGACCTCTTGTAACTGGTGCATATCTAGATTTGAGGCATCAATGGAACTTATTATTTGTTCAGCTGTTCGAGCACTTCGCACATGATTTTTTGAATGGATCAACTCAATTGTTTCTCTCATTTGATCTTCAGACGCATCAACTGGGATTTTTTCTAGTTCTTCTTTGTTCTGCTCCTTTATGTAAGAGAATGCTGCTAGGCCATCATTGAATATATAGTCAAGTCGTTCGTTTTTTGCATCGTGGAGAGCCTTGTAATCTTCCTCTAGAAAATCCTTTACGGCCTTATAAACTTCATCTCGAATCTCTTCCATCGAAATGGCCAATCCATCGATTTCGTGTTTTTTTTCGTCTATCTGAAATCCTGTACGATGGCTGTTAACGCCCTCATCCAAGACCTTGGATGTAAGATATCCAACGTAATAAAATGGCTCTTCATCCGGAACACTCGATCTAATTTTTTTTGTCAATCCAATTTTGCGGTCTATACATTCATCTTCCACCATGCGCTTGTCTGCGCAGAAATGCATGTAATGTCCCGGTTCGGGAACCGACGAAACTTTCAAGTGGTGTATATCAAAAGTTTGGTCATTAATCGAAAAACTGGCTTTAATGGGTTTAGGCAGATCACTCTTTACTATCGTTTCTTCTTCATTTCCATCTCGAAGAACTATTCGCTCCCAAGGACTGATGAGCAATGTGGCAAAGAAATGTTTTTGAATATCCGATTTTATTGTTGCTAGTTTTTTTCGACCAACATAATGCTCAAATTTTTTCTTGTAACCAATTAGTCGAATTTGACTGCCGACCTCTTTCAACGCACTATCTCCCTCTAAGGGCGTGAAAAGGTTTTTGAGATCAAACCTAAATTTACGTGCTAGTCGCCTTCCATTTTCTTCAAACAGGCTATCAACTTCGACATAGTCGAATGTTTTGAGCCAATATAAGCGACCGATGCCTTTGCCTCCCCACTCGCGTTTCCGCCTTGAATCTAGCGTTTGAAATGAATCATAATTTTCAGCGTTGAACCCAACACCATTGTCAGTCACAATAATGTCGAGAAGCGGATAATTACTACGGTCTTGATCCGCTTCTAAACCTTCTATGGTAGGAATGTCGCGAATGAACTCGATAATAATTTTGCCGTTTTCGATTTTCCTGTCCGCAATAGCGTCTAGAGAATTGGAAATCGCTTCAAAAAGTGGCCAGTAACGATGTCTGAGTGGTTTAAATTCAAGGTTGTCAACGCGACCAGTTGGATCTGTGTAAAAGGCATTTGCTTTATCGGCCAAATTAATTGCCCCCAAGCTCAACAAGCCACGAATCTGAAACAGTGATTACTTAGTATGCTTATTATATCTCTAATTCGATGTGCCTGGTCAATTCCGACGTAATAATGAAACAATCCTCCCGTGGCCAAATATTTCTTGGCTGGTCCTCTGAATGATTCTTTGTGCTGTACTTTTCATTTGCTTGCACGATATTTTGGCCTCAGGTGTTCACCCGGCTATAATTTCGTTTTTCCTGAGTTGGCACTATTAATGGTGTTACTCAATCGGAACACAGTAGTTTCTGAGCTTTTCTCCTCTGATACTCCCCCGTTTGGCCGAGGCAATGGTACCTTCGTTGAAAATAGGCTAGCCTGAGTAACATCAGTTAGGTTGGTTCTCGATGGATTGGAAGTTCCAGCACCGAATGCACTTATAGAAGTGGTACAACGCAACGTGCTGTTCCAACATAAATCGCTATGAAATGGGTGTTTACTTCGATATAATTAAGGTAGGTCGAACATTGCCTGCTTTCGACTATTAGCTATAAAATCTTTGTATGCAACGATTTAGTTTTTGTTTGAGTCTATTATTTCAACAATAATGGTGCTATGAAAGATAACTTTACTTTTGACTTCAATTGCCCGAGCGAGGCTTGCTCAGGTATACCGGCCCTTTCCGGCACCTTAGGTCGTATCAATGTTGTTCTCGGTGCAAATGGTTCTGGGAAATCTAAGTTCTTACAGGCTCTAATATCACTTCGCTCCCAAGTGTTTCCTTCAATAAGTTCCTTCGTTTACGTTGAAGGTGGTCGTGCCTTAAACATAGATGTGAACCTTACTCTATCGTCGTCTAACCTTAGAGTTTTTGCTGAGCCGCATAATTCTCGAATCCAGCATGCGCAGACTTATAGTTTCAGTGAACGCCTTCGGCAAACTTTTGTTCTCATTACGGCGCTAGATATTCGCGATAAAGGTTTTTTCGCTGATGAAATTGCTAGCTGGCAGGCGCAAGGTGAATCAGGGCCTTCTCCTAAGGCTAGTGAGTTCAGGTTCCCTAGGCTTGTGAGGCTTTTTGGCGAAATGTTCCCAAATCTCAAGTTATACACCCATAGCAATGGGCAGTTGTATATTTCCGCTGGTGAATCAGAGTATCCCGCTTCTTCATTGTCGGATGGTGAAAAGCAAGTTCTCGTTATGTTGGCGGATCTAGTAGTCTTGCATAAAGAGCAGTCAATTTTCTTGGTCGATGAACCAGAACTGAACCTTCATCCGCAGCTGGCAGAGAAGCTGTGGTCTTTACTTGAGAACAATTATCCAGAATCGGTCTTCATCTATGCGAGTCATAGCTTATCCTTCGCACTTAGAGAGGAAGTAGATGCTGTCTTCTTTATTGGTTTAGGGCAGATTGCACGAGATGACCTTCTTCAGAATAGGTTGGACGTGGGACCATTTTTAGGGTCTATTCCAGGGATCGTTGGACGTACTAAGTGCCTTTTTGTAGAAGGAAATGATAAGTCGTTGGACAGTCCTTTATATAAGTGGATTACTGGCTTTCCGGATCTTTCAATCCTACCTGTTCCCGGCTCAAAGGAGGTCTTGGCTGCTGCTTCTCGTAGTGGCATTTGGCACAATATTGCTCCATCAATGAAAGTAGCTGGGGTCATTGATCGCGATTTCCAGGCAGGACTGGGATGTTCAGTATCGAACGTTCATGTCTTGGACTTTCACGAAATTGAATCATATCTTTGCCAACCGGAACTTGTAGTTGCGCTAAATAAAAAATTGAAGAATGGACCGCCAGTTAGTGAGGAAGACGTTGTAGAGATTCTGGTTGAGCAAGCTCGAAAGAGATTGACTTTTGTCGTTGCACAGAGGGTTTTTTCACGCTACAAGATTAATCACACACTGTCTTTGGAAAGGTCTGTATTATCTGCAATTAAATCTCCTGAGCTTCTGTTGGAGCCATTAATCGCTGCTGCGGAAAGCAACGCATCATTTGCTGCCGGTACTTTCACCAAGAGTTCTCTTGAAACTATTATAGAAGAGGAGGCCAAACTGTGTAAGGAGGCTATTGGATCCAGGGACGTTGAGCAAATGCTTCGTTTCTTCGAGGCCAAAGAGCCCTTGAGAATTTTGGCCAATAGGGCTGGTTGTCCGACTCCTGTTGGAATGGTTTCAGCAGTGACTGAGCACCTTGTGGCAAGCGATTTTCCTCATCTAAAGCTACTCAAGGAATCACTCGAATCGTTGTTTGAATGACTGTAGCTGTTGAGCCTCTTAGTTGGCTGAGCTTATTTATGCAGGATCCGTCGGATTCTTTGCTTCTGATTTGGTTTTTAGTTTGAAGGATAGAACGTTATGCCAAGGTAATTTTCGCCACACTTACCTCGTTCGCGTATCTAAACAACATTGCCGGCGATTATGGTATCGGAGTCATCAGGTTCACGGAATCGTATTTTCAGCACGGCAAAAGATGGTCAAGCGAGCATTGTACTGCAAGTACTGATCAATCTAATTCGCTTGAGTCGTCTTGCCCTTAGAGTAATACTTGAGGGAGATTAAGTGAAAAATGCTCCGCCGAAATAGCGCTGGCGGATTACATGTGAGGCCTCTGTCTCTTAAATGATGAACGTCAAATTGAGTGTTGAGAGTCTATCACTGCCTACCTCATGGTTCGTTGATCAGTCGACTGCGGTAAGGCTCAAAACTACTCATTGAGAGAAAGGGTGCAAGACACTCACGTTAATTGAGTTTGTCTTGCTCCCTTAAGCTTCTTTTTCCTCTCCTTTTGGAATAAGCCTGGTGGCAGAATGTCACTGCTGTTGGCCATTGAAGCTTGCGCTGCTTCCATAGCATGTTTCAAAGGATCTGAAGCCAACCGAGAATAGATCTGGGTTGCCGTCGGCGACTTGTGCCCGAGCACCTTTCCTATAATTTGCAATGATTGATTATTCATTGCCATGTAGCTTCCAAGGGTGCGCCGCAGATCGTGCATCCATAGATTTTCCAACTGTGTACGTTGCAAGAATTTCGCCCAGGCGCTTTTTGGTTCGACGAGGTGTCCGGTGATGCCGTCACTGGGGAATACCCATTCAGCAGATTTTCGGTGTTCATATCGATCCTCAAGCACCTGCATTGCAAGTTCTGTTAGCGGCACCGTCTGAGATTCTTTGTTCTTTGTGATTGGAATGTGCCAGAGTCCCAAGTCGAAGTTGATCTGATCCCATCTCATCGCCAGAACATTGCCTTGCCGTGCGCCAGTGAACAGGCTCAAATAAATGTAGTCTCGAAACGGAATATTTTTCTCGGTCTTTAGCCCTTCAAGGAACTTCTCGAATTCATCCGGTCGAATGAAACGCTCGCGAGATCTTGTTTTGAACTTTGTAATGCCAGTGCAGGGATTTTCCCCTGTGTGGTAACCGTACTTTATGCCCCATGAATACACTGCACGCAGATCATCATAGGCTCTATTCGCTGTCTGCTGACCGCGTTCTTTCCCGAGTACGTTCATTTGCTGCTGCACGTCCGTGCGAGTGATAGTAGCCGCTGGCGTTGATAGCCATATATCAAAACATCTGTGCAGATTCTTGCGCATTTCTTCCCACGTTGTGCAGTGGTGCTGAGCATATTCATTAATGTAGTGCTCAATCAACTCTCTTAGATCCAGCCCTGTAGGCTTAGACACACGCTTAGACACAACAGGATCGCCTTTAGCAATGGAGCCGAGCATCTGTGCCGCGTCTTTGCGCGCCTGCTCCACTGTCATGTCTGGGAAGCTGCCTAACTTTGGCTTGATTGGTTTCCCCCCAACGAATTTGTAGACATGGAACGTCTTACTGCTGGTATAGACGATGACGACCAGTCCCTTCATGACAGTGTCGTGATACACGACACTGCCTTTTGTAGGAAAAGGAAGATTTGCGATCTCCTGCTTGGTGAACCTCACCTGATTTTTTGCGATTCGGGGCACTTCGTTTCACCTCGTCAATATAATCAAAATTCTTTGGTTTCCTAGGACTGGAGCCATCTTCTATTCGCTTCTATACCGCTTCGTTAGTGTTTTCGGCACACGAACCGGTAGCTTCAACCGATGTTTGATCTTTTTTCAATCGCTCCTCGTACCCCGTATATGAATACAAGGGGGTAGGTAGCTTCTATTCATCTTCTATTCAGTTCGGAAACCGAAAGTTATCAAAAGAAAGGAATCGAAAAGTCTATAACTATGATTATACCCTCTTCTTGGGAAACCAGAGAAAAGAAAATGAATGCTTGACAAAAAGTCCGGAAACCCTAGTAAAGTCGTCCTGCCGGTTCGTTTACACCGAGGGGGTTGGGAGTTCGAGTCTCTCATCGCCCAAGACTTTCGGGACTTTGGAAAAACCCATCCCAACAATATCCCAACTTTTCCCCGGAAAAGATTGGCATGATAAGAAAACGTTAGTAATGCTCTATAGAGCGATCAAGCGTTTAATAAATGAATCAAGAAAGGCCTGCTTTTATTGCGGGCCTTTTGTTTTTGAGTTAGTGGGAGAGGCACTAAGCTTGGTGCAACTCCTGACCGGTATCCACTTCTGGCAGTGAAGGTTAGAATTCGAGCCTAGTCTTAGTTATTACGGACCGCTCGTCACAAGTTCTCTGCCTGTGATTAAGCCCATCGCAGTAAATGGTACGAGCAAGTTCGTTGCATCAATACCTACGCCGATAGCCAGCTCTCCTTCCAATTGTTTACTCGCCTTTTGAAAAGCATTCATCATCGTTTGTGCCAAATCATCGCTAGGACCACGATGAACAAAGAAAACAATTGGAATATGATTTTTGAAGCCATTGCAAAACGTCAAAGTCATCCATTCTTCTTTACCTGATTTGACTCTGCGAGCAAGTTCTTTAATTTGCCTTTCAATCTTCTGCTGATCTTCGAAGCTTACATCGATGAAAGGCTGCGATACCAATGACCATCCTTGATTAGCATCGATGGCATCGAATTTGGAAATGAGCGCCTGCCACCTGGTGTTGAGTGGAAACTCTGGTTTACGGCACTCTTGGCCTTCGAATGTTTTCAGATAGTACTCGTCTATCGGATGCGCTTCTCCTGAACCAAGATATAACACTTCATTAGGCATTTCATGCACCAATCTTGTTTTCATGTAAACGGACAATAGATCGATTTCATCTCCGATAAATTTGTCTCTGTACTGAAAATCAAACCGGCGTTTCAGATAATGCAAACGTAATGTCTCACTTTGAAGAACATCCATGGCAATCAAGAAATCGGACAACAAAAACGGGCAAGAACGCTTAACTAAGTCGTTTGTTACCATTGGCAGTGCGTCTGTGTCCCACCGCAGATTTAGATCATCTAGCGTGACAGGGATAGGTATAAACGTTTTTACTTGCGAAACGTCAACTACGTTTTTTTCACCGCTTCGAGTTGCAAACTCATGAACTTTTGGATGACGCGACAAGAAGTCCGCAAATCTTGTAGCTTGTTCGGCAGGTTCAATTAGCAATTCTTTGATTTCGTTATCTAGTCGCGCCCCTCCCCGGCGAGCTGACTCGTCGACACGACCTGACTTTGACTCGCAAATTATGGCAATTTGATCTACCACTAGGAGAGCATCATTTTCATAAGTTTTGCCGTCAATGTCATAGGTCCATTCACTGTTACGGTATAACTTTCCTCGAGGGAAGCTGCTAGAAAGGATTTCACCAACTTGGTCTTCTAGGAATTTGGCGCGAGCCTTTTCGTAAACTTTTTTGCTACCAGTTGACTGGAAAAGCATCTCTAGCATTTGCAGACAAAAACTGATTAAGAGCCCGGGTAAGGGCAAGACATAGAAGTCATCCATAGTCTTTATAAATGGGCGATATCTTATAGGATTACCCATGAAAAGAAATTCGTCCTGCTCGGTGATGTCGCCGAATTGCAAACTCCACGAGTCGAGCAAACACTTGATCGCTTCCTCTGAAATATCTTCATCGGTCAAGCTTTGTACATAGTCTGGGCGTATAACGAACACTTCATACGGTAAAGTGAAGTCACTACAGCAGAAGAGATGATTTCTGAATTGCGTGAGAGAAACAGATTTATCGTGTACGAGACGTTCGCTCAGCTCAAGGTATTGGCAAACTGGAAAAGCTGACTTGTATGTATCGAACATAGCGTGTTTGGTAGGCTTGGATAGGCAATTCATTCTCTCCTCCAAGTGGCGGTTCATTCGTGCCTCGCTCTGTTTGACGAGCGCGAACAAGAGATCCGCGCAAGTACTTGCTTTTATTCCGTGTTCTTTCTTGCATACGTCATCCATTTTTGCCATCAGTTTTCGGACAAGGCTATGCATATGTTGCGGATAGCCCCAGTTCCTTACCGCTTGGGTATGTGTTCGGACGGCCTCGCGTGTCATAAAGGTCTCAATTTCAGCCTCAGACATTGACTCATTCACGGTCTGAGCGCGTTTGAAAATGAACAGTTGGCTTACATCATTAATCGAGTCGATTAGTTTTTGTGGGTCCGTGCGCTCCATTCCAAACTCATCCCATTTGTGCTTTAGCGCACAAGCCTGGATGACCTCTAAGTGATGTTGGAAAAGCTTCTCTTGTCTGTTCCATTCGTTGGGAGCTGGATCAAAAGAATGTAAGAAGTAGAAGGAAAGAGAGCACAGGAGTTGAAGAGGGTTTACTCGCTGAATTTCCTCATGAATCGTCAGCAGACCTGATTGAAATTTCTCTTCGGCGTTTTTTCCAGCTTGAGCCATCAGTCTCAGCCGTTGGGTTCTAGGTAAGTCAATTTTTGGCAAATTATCAACGTAGAATCTTGCATTCGCGAAGGGATTTTTCGACTTCTTGACTGCCTTCTTGCTTGTTTTCTTTCTCGCCCGTCGCTTCCACATAACCTTTGCCCCACCTCTGTTGATGCAGCTTTGATTGTGACTAAGTTTGATTTGGTTTCGTCGATTTTGATCAAAATACGTAAGAATTCCCTGGTCAGTGGCGGGACTGTGAAATTCTCCCCTCGTGCGTGACAGATCTTACGATTTCGTGTCGAGCCCTGATACCAATTTGCTACTAATTTCTACAGCCGTCCATAGCTCAATTAAAATACAAGGGAAAATAGAGCAAACAAATATCATAGTAATTCTTTTATGCCGTGGATTTTAATTAGTTTTTGGAAAACAGCTGGGAAACTTAGTAGGGGTTCGTATGCAAGATTCTTTGCGTGCTAATCCTAGATCGCGGGTGAACGTTATAGTTTCTCTAATTGAACACAATCCCTTTGGAAGTTTTAAAAAAGAGCTTTTATTTAGAGATCTCAGCGCGTTCAAAAGGTTTATATCAAAGGCTGCATAACCACTAGCTTTCTTAATTACGGCACTAACTAACTCACCATTTTCAACGGTGTAGTTTATCTGTGAACACCGTTGACCTTCGCCAGCTGCTAATGATTGGCTAGCTTTGTCAAATCTAGTGATTATTTCTAGTGCAAGGTGGCTATGCCAGGTATCCAAAGTTTTTTTGAGATCGTTAGACGAGTCAGTTGAAGTGACAGTATTCTCAAATGTCAGGTCGTTGGTTCTCGGCTGTGATTTTTTAGATTGTTTTACTTCTCCACCGTTTGAATATTCATTAGCATAGCTAGCAATCGCCAGCCATACTTCAAGTGGCAAAACTAGCGCTCCGAGGGCTCCAACTAAAATCACTTTTCTCATTGTTGGTGTCATTGGTAATCCTAATGGCTTATACCGGGACTATAAATTCGGTGGCCGTTTCGGGTTGATACCGAACTGGTCCCAAAGCCTAGGATAAATCTTTTCGAGTTCTTTTCTGTCAAGTGTAGCTAGCTTTGGTCCTGCTGGCTCAGAATTCCATCTTTGTCCTGTTAAGCTAGGTAAGTCTGGAAGAAAGTCGAACTTCCTTGATGGATTTTGTTTTGCCCATGCTTTGCTTGGACAAGAAAGAAATGCTTCGCAAGCCTCAAGTTGATCCGCTTTGATTAGATCCGGCTCCAAGATAGCGCTCTTCACAGCACTCTCCCCTTGCATTATTATCGCCGAAATGAAGTCTCTAAATAAATCCTCCGAGAAGGCGAAATCACGATAAATAATATGAAATGCGCCAACGACCTTCCATATGTTCAATTTGGTAGAAACTAAAAATGAGTGGCAGGTAAAAGAAGTCAGCTCGTCTTCGTTTAACAGTTCTAGTTTCTCAACTAGCTTTTCAATTTGACCAGTTTGGGTTCCGCCTGCTTCTTCTCTGCTGTCGTGAATTATTCTCCAAAAGTCTTCTTCGGTCATACTTGATACTCCTTAAAACCTCAAACAGCATATGCTATATCTCGGACCTCTTGTTAGATATTCCGGTAACGGGGGTAGCTCGCAAACGTGAGAGAAATGGGATAGAACCAGAAAAGAAGAGCAAACCACTCTGGTGGTTTGTTCATGAACCTGTAGAAAGGTTCGAACTTTTGCATACGGCTATTGTTTCATAAGCCGGAGCCCGAATCTAAATCGATTACAATTGACTTTTCCGAGACACAAGTAATTATGCTACCGAAACTTATTCATGACATTAGACCAATCAAGCCTCCGGCAGGTCTTTGGGATGAGCGTGCTCTTCTTAATCAGGCAGCATTTAGATGGCTCTTTATGCTGCGTGAACTAGGCTTTGCGCTTCCAGGCTTTGATCATTTGGACTTTTTGATAATTCATACTCCTGTTGCACCAGCTGATATATTTCCGCAAGTTGCCTCAGGAGAGTCAAGCTCCATGCAGCGAGAAGTTCATTGTCAAGTCAGATCGATACCTGGCTCACCGGACGAAATTTTGAGGTTCATAAATGATTGTATCTACGCCTGTTTATGGTTGGTTTGCAGACAAGATTCAAAAGATTTGGAAATTCTTACTAGAACTCACGACAAGTTGCAGGCATCTGGTGAGAGTTTTCAGATTGTTAGAAAGGTGGTTAGAAACCGAGCTTTTGAAGTAAGTCTATCTATCAGACCGTGCGGGTTGTACCCATCTGGTGGAGAGATGATAGCTGCAATTCTACAGTGCGATGAGTCCGCTAAAATCTATTCCGCTGTGATGTTTGAATATTGCTCCTACTGGGATATTAAGGCACTTCTCGGAAAAGTATCAATAAACGGTGATGTTCTAGAAATTGTAGGTTCTAAGGAATGGGTCCGGAAAAATCCGCAGTTGCCTTCAAAAATTTTAGTGTCGTTGTCACAAACTCTCGCAATTAACAATGGAGCCGTTTCCTTCCTGTCTGATGTTTCTTTGATTAATAAAGCACTCAAAGATTATGATTTGCCTTGGTAGTTGTTGCGGCCTCAATTGTTGTTGTTGTTGTTGTTGTTGTTACCAACGTTCGGGCCGTAAGCCTTCAGGGTGACACCGCCAATGGCGGCATTTTTTTACTTCTTGAGAATTTCTACTATATAGGTTTGGCCTTAGCCTAAAACAACTCATCAACGCTATCTCTTGCAGTAAAGACATCCGTGTTTCAGTGCCTTAAATAGTGAGCCCCCCATTTTATGTCACTTGTGTTTGAACGAGGACTTTCGCAAACACGAAGGTCTGCAGCGTAAGCATTTTATAGCTTCCACTCCAGGGAGCTGGGCCGAATAGCCGGGCACATTAGAAATATACCAAGAACTACGACCCCAGCCCACACTATCTGGTCTGCCAAAGCGTACCTCCAAGCCTCTCCGCCGGTGCACCAGGCTGTGCTTGAAAGATAGGGCACCGCCAAGAAGTACGCACTTACGACCATGAAGTATCTTTTGGGCACGTCGGTCGAAAGATACACCAGCGCAGCTACCGCAAGACATGCGAAATAGAGCTTGTAAGAAACGGCCAGCACTAACAGATCAAAGGCTCGGAATTGCCACGACTCAAAAACAAATTTTAGGTCGCAGCCAGTCCTGAACCATTCTCCTATGCAAGAGCTGGCGTAACCACCGAATAGAAGTAGGCAGGTTTTCTCAGACGCGCTCATTGCAGGGGCTCACCAAATTCAGTGTTCTTGTCCATAGGCTGATCTCTGGAGGTCACCTATCTAAATCTAGCCCACCGAACGTTAGGTTTTCTGTAGCTCAAACACTTTCCATATTGTGTGCGCTCAGGGTGGCAGTCCTTGCTGCACTAAACCAATCTTATGGACTATTCGAAGGAACTAACAGTTTCCTGTCTGTTGATGGCAAAGGCTCCAAAAAAGTAGGACAAGGAAATTTTAAATTTCAACATAGCTTGCATATTGTCTGAACTTCTCTTGGCGAGACTCCTGAAAAGTTGCCGCTGGCTAACCAAAATTTTCTTTCGATCACTGCAATATCTAGAAGCGCGAAGTGAAGTACCTGTAGCGATCAACCTAGCTATTAATTTCAATCAACAAGTTGGTGACTATAGTGGTGCCGATCTATATTTCAAGTGCCTTAACAATGACTCTATGAGCGATTTAGATTTCAGTAACCACCTAAAGATAAACAGCAGTCATAGCCGTCGGTTAGAAGAAGTGCTTACTGATGACTACCCCGGTAGACTAGAACAAGAACAGAAAATAAAACCAGGGAAAGACAAAGAACAGAACCAGAACAAAGAACCAGTAGACAGTGAACTTAGTAAGATAAAGCCCCGAATTCAAGACTGTGGATTGAACCCAGTGCATAGTTAAAGGTTCGAGGGAACATAAAGCCATGGTAGATAGAGCATAGGCAAAGAGATCGGAAAGCCCGAAGTTTAGCGAATAGATAGATTTTGCAGTGTTCAGAGGCGGCGAAGCTGCCGGTTAGGTGAGATTATTCATCAGTCGAAACCTCCGAGAGGTTACGACATTACCACCCCAGAAAATTAGTGGCGGAAGGACAAGAGAGGGAGGGAAGTGGTGATGGCAGGATAAAGGAGTTTTACCGTTTCCCGAGACTGCACCTAGGTGAGCCTTGAAAGTGATACCAATTGAATTATTGAGTTTACCGATTGCGAAGATGCCCACCAATTGACGCCTGAAAGTGATACCGCAGCTGAAGCGCACAATTCGAAGTGTTTTATTACCAGTTAGAAACTGAGATTCAGGAGCTTGTTTCTGGCGCCACTCAGAGTGTCCAACTCTTTTGGTGGCGTTATAAGATTTGGTATCATGAAAAGTGTGAATACTCCAAGGCTCGAATATTAAATGACGAAAAAAGCATTGGTACTTTCAGCAAAGGCGAGATCAAGCAGTACTTTGGTTGTTGTATTAAGTCTGATTGTCATAGGGTTGGCTGGATTAATTGTGTTTGTTGGAGTTCATTTTGTAAGTGAACAAAAAAACAAAATAACAACAGATGAACAAGCTATAGCATGTGCCGAGGCCTTTATGAAAGAGAGTGGTTATGCTCAAACCCGTTGGACCCGTTTTCGACTGTTGACTCCTTCAGAATTATTGGAAGTGCTGAATACAGGCATTAGTTACCAGCAAATCAGGGACCGCAGTTTTAATTCATTTGAGGGCGCTGCCTATGCCTATAGTAAGGACAAACATGGCTGGCAAGTGGTCTTTAGATTGGCTCGCAATTCACTTGCGAGACCTAAAAGTGGAGCATCTGTAAGTGTTGCACCAAATGGAGTGTGTTGTCTCTTTCAGGAACCATTAACAATGTTATCTGGCTTCGAACACATAATTAAAAGACCAAAATCAGTCAAAGCAGTTTCTAGATCTCGGAATTGATTGTTAGGTGGGACGACCTGCAATCTTCCAGCCACTGGGGCGCTAGATATTTGCGAATATAGAAAGAGCCAGTATAGAGAGATTGCAATTCCATCGAAACCTCGAAGAGGTTGCGACATTACCACCAACGAACAAGCGGGGCGGGAACAGACAAATTTAAAAGTGGTGATAGCAGGATAAAGGGATTCAGAAAAGGTCTGCAAATACTTTGCTAGCGGGCATTGAAAGTAATACTGAAGCACTTTTGCGGTATGAAAATTCAAGTTTTCCTGAATATACGGCCGTTGAACGTAATACCACATGCGATAACGCAAGAGACAAGTGATTTCCAATGCTCGGCACTTTTGTCTGCCTTTCCCAACGCTACGGTGTTTATACAGCCTGCATTTATTAGTAGTGCTTCCTGTTCAGTCGGCTGAAGCTATATAGTGAAAGCACACAATTGGTGGTAAGCAAAGTGGGTTCGTGTAACTAAAATTGTCTGTCAACTTGTTTTGTTGCTATTTGAGATTAGGATTGTAATATGAACGTTTCTATGATTCGTAAGTTGGTGCTATCAATACTGACAGTAATCGTCATGACGGCTTTGATTTGCCTGGGCGGTTATTGGTGCGTTTTTTTTACATCTGAGTTCCCGGCACTTCGACAATTTTCTGATCCCTATGGATTTATTGATAAGACTGGTAGCGTGGTACTAGACTTGCAATATCATCGACGTAACTATAGGAGTGGGTCACCGAAAGAGTTTTTAAATCAAAAAAAGTTTTCCGATCAAATGTGTGTAATTTACGGTGATAGCAATTCAGCCAGTGACGGTACTCCATCTGCTAACTATGTGGATAAGGCTGGCAACTTTCTTAGAACCGACAATTGCTATATTTTCGCTTCCGATTTTTCTGACGGGCGAGCTGCCGTTGTTGATACTTCTTACAATGCCGATCGGCTTCCACGTGTTGGGATTTCGCAATTGCCGGGTGCCTCCCCCCCCAGCTATCGGTGGACTTTTATAGATGTTCATGGCAAAACAAAGGCGGGCCCTTTTGGTAAAGTTCAGGCTTATGCGCAGGGCCTTGCGGGCGTAAGGGTTGATGGTGAGCCATTCTGGAAGTTTATTGACAAAGAGGGCAGATGTGTCATTTCTGGGAAATTTGAGCAAGTGACATCATTCTCTGAAGACCGGGCTGGAATACTAGTTAACGGTAAATGGGGTCTGATAGATCGAACTGGAAAGCAGGTGCTACCGCCGAGCTATTCGTCACAAATACACCCTTTTCATGAAGGTTTGGCCGCTGTTGAATTGGCAGGAGAGCCTTCTCGAATCGTTTATTTAAATCGAGATGGTATTGTTCAATTCTCGTTGGAAAGACATTCTGAAATTGGTTCCCTCAAAAACGTCGATGTTTCTGAGGGCCTCGTTGTCTGTGAGAAAGATCACAAATTTGGCTTTGCTGATCTTTCTGGCAAACCGATTATTCCGCCGACGTTCGATTATTGCTGGCCTTTTTCTGAAGGAAGAGCGCTCGTTTGTCAGAAATTTGCTGGCAAAGATCGTTTTGGTTATATCGATCGGTTGGGAAGCTTAGTGATTCCGTGCCAGTATCTTGAAGCATTGCCATTCTCCGAGGGCTTTGCTGTAGTAACCACGGATGCTCATTCTAGATATTACAAATATATTGACCCGTCGGGACGGGAATGTTTCGCAGGTAAAACCTTTCCTTATGCACAGTCTTTTCATGATGGTTGGGCTTTTGTTGGAAGTGAGTATATTCGGTTCCTTGAATAGAGAGATTGCCGCCAGGGCCAGAAAACCAAGGTTTGCTTACCAACTGTGGATATGCCCACAGTTGGCCATCTGAGCATAATACCGCAGGTGAAGCATACAGCTTCGCTGGTTCCACCCCGTTCGCACCAGCAAAGCTGTGCGCTCACGGCGCGGTTGCTTTTTCGACATGTAATTGAAAATGCCTAACTTGAGGCAGGCACCACCAGCGATGTTACTAGCGTTTCTTCAACGTTAACTAGTATTTCCCAGCAAAGGGAAACAGGCGGGACGGTCATCTGCTTGAGTTTTGGGGGGACGGATTGCAGTGTTGGCTCGGTGCTCGCGTACTTCCTTCGGTTTCTCTGGCGGGTTTCACTTTCTTGGGCCCGTCTGTAAAACTCCATATCTTCGGCTTCCATTTTTCGGTAGATCTTAGTTATGGCTTTCTGAGCTGCGTGCACAGCCCAGGTTGCAAGAACTACAAATGCAACCGTCAACACGCATAGCTTTACCGTCGCGCTTATGTCCTGCTCAAAAGTGGGGAAGAATTTGTTTTTCACTTGCGCCTGGGTGACTGGTATCGACATGTTGACTACTTGGAGCTTTAGCTGAACCGCGATTACTCTTAGTCTCTTCGCATAGATTGAGTACAGAGAGAAGCGGGATTGGTTATTCACGTGGTGGCATTCTAAATGACAACCGGCTATGTTCGTGCCGTCCCGTGCGCAATGACCCGCCGACTTCGACACAAACGCTATCTCTAAATCTTAGGACTGTACAGATGCTTGACCCGGTCTCGTAGACAAGTGTGCCTTGTTTGATTTTCAGATTTTTCCAGAAGTCAGTCACTTCTGCGGGCGTACTCCCTGTTGCAATTACGTAGGGACTTGAATCATCTGGCGTGCCTTCTCTATCAACTATTTCTGCAATTGTCTTGCCTACAGCGAATTGATTGATCTGGCTCCCTCTCCAGTTCAAATACCAGCGTGTATACCAAGGATCGTTGTAATAGAAATTCGCCCATGACTCTGTGCAAATCCCATTCTTGAATACTAGTCGAGCAAATATAGGCGTGGTACCGAAAATGTACAGCCAGTCTTCGTTGCCAGCTATCCTGGTCGGTTGGCATGGACTCTCCCCGCCTTTTAGAAACGGCTCGTTGCCTAGTTTTTCTACCGCAAGTGTTGTTTGCCCTCGTGCTTGGTCGCAAAACTCTTGCACAACAGTAAATTCAGCGTTCTCATAAGAAAAATCGATTGCTTTATACACACTGGGCATTTTGAGCATGCCGTTCAACTTTTTAAAGACTGAAGAGTTTGGTTTGATTAGTGCTGGTTCGAATGGCCTAACCTTCAAGACTGGATGCTTTTTCAGCGAAGGAGTCATCGCCGGTTTGTTGGATGGCTTGTCTTCTGCTTCCTGAGCGCACGCTGAGTCTAATGTCGTGCATCCAATTGAAGCTGCCAGAATTAGTAGGAGGGCAACTTTTCTTACCGTCGCGCTTATGTCCTGTTCAAAAGTGTGGATGAATTTGTTTTTCACTCGCGCCTGGGTGACTGACCGCTGGTTGCAATTCTTCTATTATAGTCGGTTTGACTGAGAAGACGAGTTTTGAGCGCAGTCTGTAATCTATCAGCATCAAGTCAACTGTGTCACTTATGTTTCAGTACTTCTATCTTGCCCTCGCTTGGAAAGATTTTTGATGGTGTGGCCAAGGCCGCTTGAGCATTTATCATTGCTTGCCTAACTGGATCTTGCGTAAGGCGTGCATACATTGCTGTAGCTGCTTGAGACTTATGACCTAAGGCTTTACCAATGATAGTTGGGCTGACGCCTTGAATGGCCATGTAACTGCCAGCGGTGCGTCTGAGATCGTGAATTCGAAGGTCTGTTATTTCCGCTCGCTTGAGCAGTCTTTTCCATGCTTCCTTTGGATTTCCCATGTGCGAAAATTCGCCGGTCTTGCGAGAGCGGCGATCTGAGTAGAAGACCCAGATATCATTTCTTTTTACGTCGTGATAACGGCGCTTCAGTATTTCCATTGCGCTTGGAGTAAGAGGCACTGAATGTGAGTCACCATTTTTAGTCTTTGGTATTGTCCAGGTTTCAAGGTCAAAGTTGATTTGGTCCCAGGCCATAGCTAGAACATTTGATCTTCTTGCCGCGACGAACAGTGAGAGCCAAAAGAAATCTCTCCATGTTTCATTTGGTTCCGCTGCTAGCGCCTGAGCGAAGCGCGCAAATTCGTCACCAGGTTGTATAAAGCGCTCTCTTGATTTAGTCGGTATCTTATCTACGCCGATACATGGGTTATCGCAGTAAACTAGGTCTTTGCGTTTGCCGAAGTTAATGACAGCTTTGAGTTGATCGAAAGAGCGGTTTGCTGTGTGCTTTTTCTTGCGGCCTTCACCAGCTAGGTCATAGACCCAGGCTTGAATATCACTTCTCTTTATTTTAGTGATTGGTTTGTTGGCCCAGCGGCCAAAATAACGTCTGTGATTTTCAACAGCTTCTTCCCAGGTCGAAGTTTCATGCTTGGCATACTGCTCTATGTAAGTTCGGAAGAGCCGATCATAAGTAAGTTCGCCAAGTTCTATCGCTATCGGGTTTTTGCCTTGGCCAATAATGCGATTGAGTTCGTCGGCTTTATGACGTGCCTGCTCGATTGAGAGATCACCGAATCGACCAAGAACAATTTCTACTAGAGTTCCTGGGTTTTCATTGTTGGCAGGTAACCGCCTTTGGAAAATGAAGGCCTTAGGGCCAGATTTCATAAGCCGAAGCTTCAGGCCCTGGGTCTTAGGGTCTGGAATCAGTAGCCATTTCTTGTCTACTGGGCACTCTGCCTTGTTTAGAGAGTCAATTATGAACTTGATTTTGGTCTTCATCGTTCACCTCTAAGTCGATTATATCGATTCTATCCCAACAATGCAGGTGAAATTTTCAACTTTTTTCAAGATATTGCCTGGTTTTAGTGCCATTTCCATCCCAACAATATCCCAACTTTGGAGGGGAATTTAGAGGAATGATTAGGAACAAAAATATACCCAAAATGTAGTCTAGGCAGGTATTTTGGGGAAAGTTGGCGAAAAATGGTAAAAGTCCCGAAAGGCCCATAAAACCATTAACCCACTCATTTACACCGAGGGGGTTGGGAGTTCGAGTCTCTCATCGCCCAAGACTTATGGAGAGCGGTTTTCGAAAGAAAACCGCTCTTGCTTTTGGGGTAGGCAAAATGGGTGATCTTCTATACATCTTCTATTCAGCAGAGGAAGTTAGAAAAATTGAGAGTAACCATGGTGAACATCAATTGGCCCTTGAGTCGCTTTTTCCGAAGAAGAAAGTAAGTGATTTAGAGATCGCTCAATCCGCACTGTGACGGTGTTGCCAATAGACTCTTATATTCCTTTCTTGTATGGCTAGTATTTTCTCACGAACATCAGGCCGCCACTATGTGCTGAGAAAGCACCATATTAGGTGCATCTCTACTCTGCGAGAATTGGGCGTTATAAGGAAGCTCTTATCAATTGTGAAAAATGCCTGCTCCGAGCATCGAATGCTCCTTGTTTCAGTGGCGCTCGAAAAGCTATGTTCGACCGCCGTTGGCTGATGTCAGAAAGGTGCTTCCTGGCTATCTAAGGCAGGCAGAGTGATTGACGTCAAATTGAGGGGACACGTGAGATACTACCCCCTGGTTCTCGTCATGGGGTGTAGTCATAAAATACCTGCTTACACTTTTATCCGCTGCCCAGTTGGTCTGTGCCATGCCTACAGCGCAGGCGCAGGATAGCCCTGCCGCAGATACGGCCGCCAAGCCCGCTGTACACCAGGGCGAGGCGCCAGCCAAAACCCGAAAGGTGGAAACTGTCGACTTCTGGTGGGCTATGGGTGATGGGTTACAGGGCATTAAAGAGGTCTGTCTGGAGCTCCACCGCCAACAGGACCCTAGGCTGAAGACACCTTCAGAAGCAAGCTTGAGCACCACAATCGAGTCTCGCTGCAAAGCCGCCGGCCTTAAGATCGTTCAGTCTAAATCCGACTCGCCCACCCTGACTGTCCATTTACACATGGACAATGATGGCGGGCAGGTCTGTTCCATCTGGATCGACCTTGCCGTGCCCATAGAGCCGGACAAGAACAACATTCCAGTGGTCTGCAACAAGTGGAACAGCCGTGAAATGGAATGCAACCTTGAATTTGAACAGGACGTGACCAGTTCCCTAGTACAAGTAATTGATGATTTCCTCAAGTCCTGGAAGGCACGCAACCCCCGCTAGCACGGCCCACAGTCGCCAGGTCGCCGTAAGACAAGCACAATGAGCCAAGAATCGGGTCGAGCTGATTTTGACGAATACATCTCGCATGTCCTCCACGCCTTCAACATGGGAGTTTCGAAATTTACAGGCAATTGCCAGAGCGTTAAGCAAAGTACTCTCTATTCCCATGAGGCTGGTACGTGAGGTATTGACAGGGGGACTCACGTCTGGCGATTTACGGCATGCGCTGCATGATGTGGTGCGGGCAATTTACATTTCATCAACTGCAGGCCACCAGTGTCGGTGACCCCGTGATACGCTGTTTGCATTGTTCGAATAGAATAAGGTTAGACTTGGCTTCTCTGATCTGTGACCCAAGCAACCGTCGCCATCTTGCTTATAGGGTGGGTATGAAAAAAGAATTATTGCCGACTGTTGCCGCTACTTTTGCCACACTCGAGATGTTTGTTACGTGTGTGACACCTCTATTAGAATTATGCGACTTCATACTTTGCTCTGTGCTTTTCGCTTGGTCATTCTATAAGACAGGTTTTCGCAAAGAAGAATCCATATGGGCAAAACTCGTATATTACTGGAGTGGAGTGGGGTTTCTTATAAGTTTCGGCTACACTCTAAGTTATATAAGACTTGTTTTCTTCATGGCAAATCAATAGAGTTTTGAATAGACTGCCCAGTGGACGGAGAAGTGACCACTTCTCCGTCTTTCTATTTCAGGTCAGACTTAGGCTAGCCTAAATCCACCACCCCAGTCATAGTTTTTGAGTTCACCCTTCCCGCCTGGCGGCGATAAGTCGCTTGGGGTCCAATCTGGTCCAGCATTTATCGGTGGCTCTGGTCCGTCGGAACCATAATCAGGTGGGAAAAGCCAATCTAATGGGTTCAATCTGAACCCTCGAGGATCGGTTAGCGGAAGTTCAACTGCAGTTCCTGATGTAGCTTCAAAGACAGCCTCAACCAAGTAGGTAGCTAAATTCCAGGTGCTCACGTGACATGTCTGCGCTTTGAGCTTATACTCCAGCCATAGGAACTGAAAGGTGCTCTGTCATTCGTCAGAAAATTCTATTCGCTATAGCTATTGCATCGATTGTAAGTAACTTCGGTCTTGTTCCAGTACGTGCAGATTCGCCAGCTCCGGCATCGAATCTGGCAGGTAACGACCGCGGAACCTTGTTATTTCATCCCATTCTTTTGACGGCTCCAGAGCAGGGACTGAATGGCAAGAAACTTGAGCCGAGTACATTCAGACAATTGAGCAATCAAAAGGTTTTAACTCTCCGCTTGTATGACGCAGAGCGGTACTACCGAAAGGCCGAAAGTGAGGCCGCTTGGCAGTTTTGTGAGCTCGTTAGGTTTAGATCAAAGCAATTTATTGAAAGCATCGCTGGTCGCCCCAGGTACCGTGGTGGCAGATTAGTCTGTTGGTCAAACTCCGCACCAGGTGAGGACATTTGGCTTTATACCTTTGGCCAAAGTCAGATTCCTATAAAACTAGTTTTCAAAAAGGGCTTATGCCAGCAGGCGACTGAATACAGCTATACAGACGACCTCGCATATCAGGACTGGCGAGCTAAGCAAATTTGTCGCTTTGCCAAAGGCAAGACGGTCAAACAGATTCTTGCTCATGAGGGTAAACCAGAATCATTTCATCATGATCCTAAGATTTCAGTGCCACCAATAGACACCAAACCGCACTCGATGAGTTATGAAACTGGCCTGAACACTGTCGCTATTTTAACGATTGAGAATCAAAGGTGCACCAAGGCCAAAGTTTTGGGAATTTTGCACTAGTCGAGTTGCTTAGTTTTCATATTCTTGATTTCCGGCGGATTCATTCGCCCGGGATCACCAAAGTAGTAATCTCTTAGGTCGGTGATGGCGTCTTCCATGGTTAGGTGATTATTGATGAAGTCGCCTGGTCCTGGGCCCGGCACATACACGCTGACTTGGAAGTTCCACGTGCCATCTGGATCTGGATATATCCAGCTAACTGGGGCATCGGTCTCTGATCTGTTGTCTAAGTCACCAAATCCACACTTTGAATCAGGGCGTGTATTTCCTTTTGTGGTATCAGGTTTGCAGACAATATAGCCGTGACGAAAAGGTCCTGTTTCTTGTCGAGCTAAGTAGAGTCCAAGTTCAATCGTTTCTTGCACTAGTTTGTTTTGTTCGTCTGAAAGTTCAAGCAGTGGTGTATACCATCTGAATTTGCGATAGGTGACAACTTCATCGATTTCTTCAGAGAGTATATTGAACTTCTCGGCAAAGGCTAATGCTCCTTCTATTTCTGTCCATGGCAGATCTGTTTCTTGAGCAGCTCTGATAATTGAATATAGAACTCTTTCTCGGCGATCTTCTTCTGTTTGATCTCTGCCGAAAGTACTGCATTTTGGGCAAGCACCGGTAGCTTCAATTTCAGTAGAGCATCTGCCGCAGTTCATAGGGCTAATCTCCGTGTTCCAGGCGAATTGAACAGTGTTTACAGGTCGACCAAGGCCACTTGAAAGGGCACTAGTATTATAGCGACCAGCTGGCCGGAAAATGCCTCAGGGCGAGGCTGCCAATGTTCAGTTTTTGATGGTCGTGGCTATCCTTTTCCCTAGTTTACTTCGGTCGGGAACATTGGTAAATTGAGATCTTCTACGAGTAAAGGTTGAGCTTGCGGCAGATGCATGAGCCAACAAAATCTCCGAAACCATTCAGCCTTTCTTGCTATTTTTCTTCTGCTGTCAGTTGTAGTTACAGCATTTTGCAATTTTCTTTTTGTTCAGCGTTTCGTTAGCGGTTGCCTGGAAAGTCGATTTAATAATCGTAGAGAATCAAATCCATCCCTAACAAGGACTATATAATGTCAAATGAAATTCCTTTAGGAGCAGCATTCATGCGCTCTGAATTGCTCAGTCGCAAGGAAGCAGCTGTTTACCTTGGGGTAGCAGAACAGACTCTTGCTATTTGGAAGTGCACTAAGAGGTATGACCTTCCATACGTGAAAATTGGGAAACTGGTTAAGTACAAGAAAAGCGACCTCGATGCATTTATTGCTCGGAACGTACAGAGTGCGTAGTTGGTTGTAGTTAAAGACTTTAAGGTTGTTGTCCTAACAATAGTTCAATGATCTGAAAGGACTTGAGTTTAGGTCAACCAGGCATAGCACTGCTGGTAATACCAAGAAACCAAAGTGAACTAATTGTTCACTTTGGTTTCTTGCTTGCCTCAAGTAAGTTTTATCTAGTTGGCACGGCTAGTCCTCGCCTTGGTAGACCTGGGTTACTCACACTTGCATCAGGATGAATAGCTAAGTAGATTAATAGCTCTGTAGAAAGTGCCAATGCCTGTTGAAGTTGCGACGCTTTAAGTCTGTTTTTTTTATCCAGAAATAGAGGCAACCATTATCTCCCCACATCCAATCAGGACCGGCCAAATCGGAATCAACCTGCAACAAGAGCTGCCAATCATCTAGAAGTTCTGACAAGGAATCCCTATCTTCCGGGATTTCATGTTCTCCATAGCTATAGAATTGCTGACATATTTCACGCATGTCATATCCCACTTGAACAGGGTATGGATAACCAAGTATTTGATGGCCTTGCTCTCCATCGTTAAAACTCTCCAAAAGTTCAACAAAGTCATTAACATTAGACTGCTCAATTTTGGAATCCTCATTGACAGTCCAAGTCGATTGAAATTTTACCGAGCAAAGGTTCGACTGATTCAGAAGTTCCTGCCAATCTGTTCTTGGTTTTAGTAATTCTTTGGGACCATCATAAAAGTAGATCTTACTTAGACCAAGTTCTTTGGCACTATCGCCGTTAGCTCCAGCACTTCTGGCGAAGAAGAAGTAGAGAAACCCGGTAGCAGGAAGTACTTCCGAACCTACAAAACCGGTTATTTCTTGAAGATTGATCTGAGCAATGAAATCCAGTGGTTTAGTAAGAAGTTCACACGAGCCCTGATTGTCTTTAGCTGGGGAGTATACGGGCCAATCCAGGCTAAGCGGCATATCTGGATGACCGCCCATTCTGGAACTCCCAAAAGCAAGTTCTGCAGATTCAATTCGGCTAGTAGATAAGCGGATCGCTGGCATCAGTGAATTGAGCAACTCCTCCTTTAGTGGATAGCTGGACTCATAAACTAATTTTGCCGCTTCATCGAAACTCTTCAAGCCAAATACACTCCGTAAATTCAGAACAGGATTAAAGTGGCAGAGGATAAGCACTATAAGTGAGTCTAGGAACCTGACTATGTGCTTGTAAATGGGGTGTACAGAATCTTTATTTAAATGCACAAAGACGATCCAATCATCTCTACAGAACCCAACACGCCAAGTCTGTTACTGGGGGGCTCGAATTCAAGGCTTTGCGGATCTATACCGTAAGCGCCAGCAACCTGCATCACTGATGTTTCATCTGGCGGATTATATTCCTCACTTTCTGGGTCCATTACAAAACTCGATTCATCTGCAATTTTAGTGCCCTCGTCATCCCATAGCTCGCCAACTTCCCCACAAAAGGCAAATGAACGTGAAATATTGCCGTTTCGGACAATCACCCAGTGGTGATATTCAGTGACTCTATGAGAGGCGAATGCTTGAATTTCTTCAAAGGTCGCGCTTAATTTACGCAGAGATTCTTTAAACGGTTCCATACTTCTATCGGCGTCCATGCTAGCCCCAAATAGAGGCATGCCGACAGCGAAGACCCAGCCTCTCAAGGGAGGACTGACATAAACGACCTGACCGGCATATGCAGCACTAATTCCAGTTTGCCAATCTACGGGCTGCGTATCTCGCAAATGGAGTGCGTCAACAACTAGATCAGTATCATTGGAACGAAAAAGTAGCCACGCTATCTTATAACCGAACGGCACAGGCTTATTTTGAACAGACATACTAGTCACCTCGATGGAAATTTTGTATTACCGGCTTAGCAGGGCATTTCATAGCAAAAAAGAAACCTATTTTGACTGTCAAATCTGACTGTATCCAAGCATTGCAATCGCGACCTGCTTAAGGCGAATCCATGTCAACCCTCTACTCTCAGGGGGAAATTCCAAACATTCATTTCATTTTTAGTAGCTTTAGCCTAACATGTTCTATGTTCGGCCGCGTATCACGATGATATAGCTCAGCACTGATTAGTTTCGGCGCTCTCTTGTCTTCTTTCGGCTCACACGATTTAGAACCTCACATCCTTCCCGCGGCCCTTAAAACGCTTTGGATTTAACTGGGTGTACAAAACTGTATGCTGAATGTTTTTGTGCCCATGTAGCCCTGTATGGCGCGTGTATCGACGCCCTCTGAAGCAAGCTAATAGCCTTTGCTGGTACTTGGAAGCACCATATTAGGTGCTGCGTTTGTCTGTAGTTATCACTCTGTGGCGTTGCTCGGCTGTCAACCAAGGTCTTGGGTTGTTAAGTAAGGCTATTTGAGTTTGCTCGTAAGAGTTGCTGACTTCATTCACTCAGAACTGCATAAATAGAAAGCCAAATTAGTTTGGTCCACCTGCCTTTAGTCATATCCATAACTGCGTAGTTTCATCACTCCTATCCAACGCGGCTGCGTGAACTAAGCTATCATCGATGAAAGTGTAGCTAGGTGACTCATCATGCTTGGCCGAATTCATTCCTTTCTCTTCAGCTTTTTTATTTTCCTAGTGGGCGTCTTTTGGACGACTTGTCTGGCCAATGGGATGTGCGGATACAATCACATGAGCGAGTGCTCCGTGTTACCGGCCGGTCTTGCTGTCAAATTGCTCGCATTATTCATTATTGCTTTTGCCTGGGGCTGTCTAAGGATCGCCAAGACAAAGAAACAAGCCGCCCTTTGGCGGTCGATTTGGCTTGGCGTGGTTCGGAAGTACTTGATGATCAGAATTGGTAGAGATGCGTTCTTATGCTTTAGCAGTCTTTGTCTCGTTGTTCTCTCATTTTTCTTCTTTTTTGGAAGCTGCTGCCAATTCACTTCGGCAATTTCCTTTTGCGCCGATAACGCTGGCGACTATGAGTTTTCAGAACGGTGGTATAAAGAAAATCCGCAGCGCAAATCCGGCCAGTCTATGGGAATTAAGAAGTCCTCGTCTGTGCCAGAGACAGAACACGAGCAGCGCTGCCGGAACATCGCAGTAGCAAGAATCTATGGAGACAATAGCCTTGAGATGGCGCGTCGATATTACTTCGTCGGCTTTAACATTGAGATGAGTACCCCAGGTCAGAGAGGATACAACGATGCCGCATTCTCGTGGTTTGAGAAATCGTATGTAGTTGCTCAGGCTCATGATTATAATGGTGTAGCCTTAGACGATCTGTGCCAAATGGCAGTGATAAAATTTGACAGTAAGAAGCCCTCAAATTGCCGGTCGTATCTGGTTCAAGCAGCTAAGCTAATTTCTCGTTTTCCCGAATCGTATCTGGCCATGAGTGGAAATAGTCGCTGTCTGTTTTCATCGATAGCCCGTGAAATTGGCGATGTAGAATTGGCGAAGAACTTTAGAGAAGTAGCCATACCAATTAAGCCGCACAAGGGTTTTCTCGACGCCACCAGCGTCGCAATTTTAACGGCTTCGGCAATTCTCCCGCTAGTTTGTTCACGTCTGGGTTTCATCACACCGCTATTAATTGAACTTTTTGTGATTGTTCTTTATCGTCGCTCAAAAAGAGGATTGGTAAGATCTACAGACTTGCCGACATCTATGGCGGCTTTGAATCGACTAATTGATCTTGATCTCTATAGAGGCAACTACTCTGGAGCTTTAAGGCACAGTGAGAATTTACTTCAATTGGTAGGTGTCAACCATCATGACGTTAGAGGTTATGCTGACGAGCCTTGGAGTCATCGGCGCTGGCCGTTGATTGTGGGGCGTCAAATTGCTGCTGTGACAATAATTTCTCTACTTTTCATCATTGTTTTAAAAACCTAGTAGATTCGAGTGTGGGCAAACTGCGTAATTGCTGGTTCTGCATTAGTCTCGCTACTTAGTTTTCCTGCTCTTGATGGCAGGTGCAATATTATGAGTAACACCTAGGCCATAGGAGCCAAGTCGGTAGCTAAGTCTCAGGTGCTCACGTGACATGGTTGTGCTTTGAGCTTATACTCCAGGCATAGGAACCGGAAGGTGCTCTGTCATTCGTCAGAAAATTTTATTCGCTATAGCTATCGCATCGATTGTAAGTACCTTCGGTCTTGTTCCAGTACGTGCAAATTCGCCAGATACGGCATCGAATCTGGCCGGAAATGATCGACGAAGCTTGTTATTTCATCCGATTCTTTTGACGGCTCCAGAGCAGGGACTGAACGGCAAGAAACTTGAGGCAATTACATTCAGGAAGTTGAATACTCAAAAGGTGTCAACTCACCGCTTGTATTACGTAGAACGGTACTACCGAAAGGCAGAAAGTGAGGCCGCTTGGCAGTTTTGTGAGCTTGTTAGATTTAGATCAAAGGAATACATTGAAAGCATCGCTGGTCGCCCCAGGTATCGTGGTGGCAGATTAGTATGTTGGTCAAACTCCGCCCCAGGTGAGGACATTTGGCTCTATACTTTTGGCCAAAATCAGATTCCTATAAAACTAGTTTTCAAAAATGGCTTATGCCAGCAGGCGACTGAGTACAGCTATACCGACGACCTCGTATATCAGAACTGGCGAGCCAAGCAAATTTGCCGCTTTGCTGAAGGCAAGACGGTCAAACAGATTCTTGCCCATGAGGGTAAACCCGAATCATTTCATCATGATCCTAAGATTTCAGTGTCACCAATAGACAGCAAACCGCACTCGATGAGTTATGAAACTGGCCTGAGCACTGTTGCTATTTTAACGATTGAGAATCAAAGGTGCACCAATGCCAAAGTTTTGGGAATTTGGCACTAGTCGAGTTGCTTAGTTTTCATATTCTTGATTTCCGGCGGATTCATTCGCCCGGGATCACCAAAGTAGTAATCTCTTAGGTTGGTGATGGCGTCTTCCATGGTTAGGTGATTATTGATGAAGTCGCCTGGTCCTGGGCCCGGCACATAAACGCTGACTTGGAAGTTCCAAGTGCCATCTGGGTCTGGATATATCCAGCTAACTGGGGCATCTGTCTCTGATCGGTTGTCTATGTCACCGAATCCACACTTTGAATCAGGGCGTGTATTTCCTTTTGTGGTATCAGGTTTGCAGACAATATAGCCATGGCGAAACGGTCCTGTTTCTTGTCGAGCTAAGTAGAGTCCAAGGTCAATCGTCTCTTGCACTAGTTTGTTTTGTTCTTCCGAGAGTTCAAGGAGTGGTGTATACCATCTGAATTTGCGATAGGTGACAACTTCATCGATTTCTTCAGAGAGTATATTGAACTTCTCGGCAAAGGCTAACGCTCCTTCTATTTCTGTCCATGGCAGATCTGTTTCTTGAGCAGCTCTGATAATTGAATATAGAACTCTTTCTCGGCGATCTTCTTCTGTTTGATCGCGGCCAAAAGTACTGCATTTTGGGCAGGCGCCGGTAGCTTCAATTTCAGTTGAGCATCTGCCGCAGTTCATAGGGCTAATCTCCTAGTTCCAGGTGTATAGAACAGGGTGTGATGGACGTCAAATTAAATTGAGGGGTCGTCCGGAATTTGACGTTCATCAGCTCTTCTGTGATTGGAGTTTATGGGCGATCATCGCTTTACTCGTGGTACCGTTTTAAGTGTCCCAGAGGACCGTCAGAGGTGGGGATGTCAATACCGCAAAAGATACTCGAAATAGTAGAGCCAATAAGAATGTGTGTTACGGCTCTTGCACGACGGGATAAACATACGTTGGCATCTATTGTTCCAAATTGGCAAGAGTACGGGCCGACTATTATGGAGTATATGCGAGCTTACCCTCGTCGCATAGTCCAGCACCCAGATGAAGCTTTTTTGGCAATAGACTTTAGGTCTAAGGAAGGTGACTATGTGAACTTGCCGGAGGGCTGGAAATTTCCAGTGATTTATATTTACGAGATTGAACCGGATAGATGGGATATCGATGTGTTCCTCTGGACCGACCAAGGCTTAGCTGATGTTGCCGCTAGTCTAGTTGTTATAGATTACTCAGCAGGTAAGCGAATTTCTGAGTTTCACGATATAGGAGTCCACTGAAAGCTATTCGAGGCTTACCTACAGGAACTCACACAATAGAGACACTGCACACGTTTCAGGAGTCATGTTGGCGTTTCTGTTGGAGTCGTTACGAATCAAAGTCAGCGTTTTCAAATAGCCTTTTCAACGAGACTTCTATGAAATCGTCACGTTCTAGGCAATAACCATTAGCTCTTAATCTAGGCAAATAGCGCTGCATGGTCTGGTGAGCAATAACATTTGTTCTCGGATAAATTGCTATCGCTTTACTCTTAAGATTTAGTCGTGCAGCTAACATGAAAATGTCGTCCACACGATCCAGCTCTAACACGGTTAATTTTGACGTGATTAGTGAGTCCTTTTGTGTGCCCGATAGAATAAATTTTGAAGGCTGCCCAACGGTATATAATACGGCGACATTGTATTTTTGATTTTCTTGCTGTCGCTTTACTATTTCCAGAGCCTCACCCTGCATTGCTAGTTGATCCCGAGTTTGCTTTATCACAGAGTCTTCAAGCTTGTCGTATGCAGAAATCGACATTAACATGGCGAAAATCGCGTCGATGAAAAAAGTATCCCTTGTAGTTTCATCGCTGTTTGCAAATTGGATTCGATCTACTCCGCAAGTGTATTTTCTGCAGGGGCCAATCCACTGAGGTTCAATCACGCCATGCTGGCCTTTGAACGCCAACTCCAAATGGCAGACAGGACCCGGCCCGCAATCGAATTTTTGCGAGAGAAGTGATAGAGTAAAGCGCGTTGCAATATCATGAAACCGCTGTGGTTTGAGAGTTAGCAGTGACGGGTTGACGGAAGTAACGCGATCAACCAATTGATCTAAGCCATATATTCGAATGTCGTTGATTAGCAAATTTGCTCCTCATTACCCCGACGTCACCAGATGTGGTGATGATTCCAATTCAAGGTTCCGATGATCTAGGTCGTGCACTGGTGAGTCACACGATGCGCGCCCATGTTTTAGAATACCACTCAAAGACCTCCTCATTTTGGGCCAACTCGGGGCACTGTTCAAAGAAAATTCTTTGCTTTACCACTTCGAAAAAATTAGTGAACGCCTCATAAAACTCCTGCCACGAAACACTTGTTTGGCTGCCGTCATCAGTGAAAACAGTAACGATTTCGTCCTCTCTTTTCATTGTGAAATAAGAGGTCGAGTCAAAGTCAGACCACCTTGCGCAACCTGCCTTGGTTTTAGAGAGTCGATCAACCGTATACTTCATCTCAGTCGCAAAACCTAAAATCGCTCCTTCTCCTGGACCAAATCCAATATCATTGATGTAGCAGTCAATACGGCCGTACACAATGAGCCCGTGAGCTGCATCTAGGTAACTGGCGGTCTCATACTTATCCGACTTGTGTGAGTAATCGCCTTCTTCAGTAAATGTGAAATCAAGCTCAATCATTGTCGTTCTCCGCCTACTAGAGGCTAATTACTGGGAAAGCTAAGTCTCGGATAAGCATTGATTATAATAGGCCTTTTGCAGCTACCGAGCGCTCCAGCCATGGTACTGCTATACGCAGCGCTCAGGCTATCGCGCCTTCTTGTATTGCTGCAGAGAATGCAGCAAGCGGCAACACCTCTAGTCACAAGCCATAACCAGCAAGCGTGTTCTTGAATTTCGATGCTTGTTACACACAGGCCTCGACTTGACCCTGGGCCCCTTTGCGCCCGCTTTCTCGGCAGCCGCCGCAGCGGTGCGCGCGCCTAAACTTTGGTACTGCGCGAGAGCAATGCCAATCAAGCGGCGCTTCCCTGGCTGCCCGGCGACAAGCCTAGCGGACGCAAGCCCAGCGTCAAGTCAACTGTTTCATTGATGTTTCAGTACTTCTATCTTGCCTTCGCTTGGAAAGATTTTTGATGGTGTGTGGCCAAGGCCGCTTGAGCATTTATCATTGCTTGCCTAACTGGATCTTGTGTAAGACGAGCGTACATTGCTGTAGCTGCTTGAGACTTATGGCCTAAGGCTTTACCAATGATAGTTGGGCTAACGCCTTGAATGGCCATGTAACTGCCAGCGGTGCGCCTGAGATCGTGAATTCGAAGGTCAGTTATTTCCGCTCGCTTGAGCAATCTTTTCCATGCTTCCTTTGGATTTCCCATGTGCGAAAATTCGCCGGTCTTGCGAGAGCGGCGATCTGAGTAGAAGACCCAGACATCATTTCTCTTCTCGTCGCTGTAGCGTCGCTTCAGTATTTCCATGGCACTTGGGGTAAGAGGCACTGAATGCGAGTCACCATTTTTAGTCTTTGGTATTGTCCAGGTTTCAAGGTCAAAGTTGATTTGGTCCCAGGCCATTGCCAGAACATTCTATGCATCCCTGGGCTAATCCATAGCAGTCGAAGAATGCAGTCGCTACCAGCTCTTGCTTCTTTGTTTCTAGCTACGCAATTCAACGAGTTTCGTGAGAGCTTATTAGCGTTCCATTTGCTTCGTTAACTTTATGAGCCCAGTCTCGACTGTAGCCTCCGGCAAACACTAGAACCAGTTCATTGGCTTCATAAATAAAATAGTAGGGGCCTAGACTTGATTCCTGACTATATGGATATAACTGACTATATGGATTCTCTATTTTGCAACGCAATGAACCATCAGGATTAAATATATAAGCTCCTTCCTCATTGTCTGCTCCAGTTGCAATCACAGCAATGCCATAAACGTTAGTAAGAACAATTGAGTTCGAAATCTTGTTAAATGCATTAATTTCATGATGTTTGCCTTCGTATTTCCAGGTAAGTTTATTTTCAGTGGAGGCAAATTCTGTGATTGGAATATTCAAATTTTAGACCTATTAGATTCGCTACAAAAAAACAAAAAGGGGGATGCGGTTCTTTAAAATTTGGCAGAGCTTAACAGAATGGATTTGCAACAACATTAAAAGAGGGTCTAAATTTTGACAGGGCGTGTTTTCCGTTCGAGCTTGAGAATACTGTGTTCGCCATCGATTGAGAAAGTGATTCGATTCTGGTTTCATATCCGGTTCCCTCACTGGTTGCCGATGTCACCGCTGTTTCCTTCATACTTCTGATGTCCAGATCCAGACGATGTGCCAATGAAGGTCACCAATTGAATAAATCGCCAGTGCAATTCACATTGAGAGCTTATTGCCATAGACCTTCATGCCCGTCTCCTCCTGTTAATTATCTATGGAGAACGTATTCGGTCCCCAAATCTTTCCGAAGTTCGTTAGACATGCATCGATGCAAAAAACGGCCTCTGGTCTGGTTTCCCCTGGTAGGCTGCCAAATGGTATCAGCCTGGCTATAAGCATCACCGAAGCACCTTTGTCTGCGCTTAAGAGAACACTCCTGGCATTAATTCTCATAGCCTCAACTTCTGGTGAATCCCCTAATTTTTTGGTCAAATCCTCACCAAGAAATCTCATCTCCAAAAGTATTTCGGGGGTTACCAGCGGCACAGTTCTCGCTTCCACCTGCGTGAGAAAAACGAAGTGGAAGTACCTATGCTCTTCAAAAAACTTTCTGCATTGAGGCTCTATGAGATCGCTGCGCCTGAGTTGTAAACCATTAGCTGTGCAGAGTGAAACGGTTTGGGAAGCTACCTCATCATAGTCTTTTGAGTCTATACTCTGGTGTCTAAGCCATGGCACGACCTGGTACCGAATATTGGATATAGCATGTAAGATCGCAGGCTCTGAATTAGATAGCATTATCGAATAGGTCAGCTGAAGCCAATTTATCGGATGATAGCAGATTTTCGGCAGCTCTCCCAATTCCTCAGTACTTGAGCGGATCGATCGCTGAATAAAGGTTGCCACGAACAGTGAGTGCCAAAAGAAATCTCTGACACTCAAGTCAGATATGGATGCCACCAAACTGTACCAATTGCGTGCTGATTGCTATGACAAAATTGGCAGGCATGATCTGGCTTTAAAAGACCGCAAGACTTCGGAGGGAGTTGTGCGCGGCCGGTGGGCAGACGTGATTCTGGTTGAAAAATTCATTTTGGTTTTTTTGCAGAGCCCTGTGGCAATACAATGTCAAACCAATTGTTTTCAACATCCAAGTGTCTTCGCTGTATACCGTTCCTATTTCCCCAAAAGCGTTCTGCATTGCTCGAAGCTTGAGATATATTTGCCGAATCGGCTCCACGAACGATTGCAGTTGATACGGCTATGATACTTGAACCAGCCCCAGCAATTATGTTTGAGTCAGTACCCCCGTAAACGTTAGAGCCTCTCCCGGCATGGACTGTTGTGTCGAAATAGGCAGCTACAGCCGCACCCTTGCCCGCGAAGACCGACGAACTACCTCTTGCTCTCACAGCTGAGTTGTCGTAAGCCCAAACAAAGCTTTCCTCGGCTTCCACCAGCGAGCCGGCGTATGCTCCAACAGTGGAATTCTTATATGCCTGTACTTTAGAGCCGGCGAGGGCTCTGACTTGAGATTTATCATATGCCACTACAGTAGAGCCGCTTCCCGCCAGGACTTTGGCTCCATTGCGGGCTACAACTTGATCGCCTTCCGCTGCAACTACCGCAAATTGGTCATCATTTCCAGCTGTAATTCCTCTGGAAGCAGGCGCATCGGGATCGGCCGCGGCCCAGAGTAGTGAGTTATAGACATCGGCATCAGTGGCGCTTGCGAACTGGCGACTGGCTCCAGCATCAAGGCTATTTGCCGCTCCGACGATTTCGAAGTGCGGCGGTATGTGTTTTGGGTCAAACCGTGCCACTTCTGCATTGACTTTTGCCCCGTTAGAAATGATGCTTGCTCCAGGATGGGCATTTACTGAAGCACCCGGTCCGGCATCAACCTCAGCCCCGCAAAACGCTACAACATCTGACCCATTTTCAGCTCTAACATGAGAGCCGGCCAGGGCGATTACTTTTGCTCCTTTTAAGGCCAAAATATTCTCGTTTGGCCAGGCAATATAATCGCGGGCCGGCCTGTAGAGAGGATTTTCTAGAAAGACGTTTTCTGGATCAAGAGCAGTGCCTTTTGGTGCCTGAGTCCGGTCATCATTTTGTACAGGCCACATGCTGTAACGCCTGTCGGACCGGACTATCGAAATGTCAAAGTTATTGAACGTTAAAGCTTCGGGCCGAACCCCTTCATTTTTTTTTGCTTTTAAATACTCACTTTGTTCATTCAGATCATGGCACCATTCCAGTTTTGGCAAATCTGGCGCGATGGGTTCATCAAATCTCCACCAGGCCTTGGTAACGGCGCGGGGAGTATAGGCTAATGCTTCCGCTTGCAGTGGTGACTCGCCAGAGCCTGGGCTTTTGTTGTCTTGTATATTTGGCGGAGAATCAATTGACATGGTAGGACCTCTTTAATGAGCTGCAATAGTTTTGTCGAAGCGATGTCCTATTTTTTTTGGGATAGGACGCTGTCAAACCACTGGTTGGCAGTCATCTGTTTAGTGCCGTTCAAATATAAGCGCAATGCGCTCCAGCTTGACTCAAATGCCGGATTGTAAATGCGAATGGTGCGTCCGTCTACTCTGTTTGCACCTTTATCGGCCATGATTGAATATCCGTCGCCATAAATGTGGGAGCCACTTTCGCCACGCACACGCGATTTAAAATCTGCAATTACGGCAGATCCATTTAAGGCGCCGACATTAGAGTTTTCACCTGCTGTAACTCCGGAGCCGGCTCCGGCCACGACAAGGCTGCCGTATCCGGCTTCCACTCTGGATCCACGGTGCGCTCCAACTGCCGTACCTGTGCCGAAGGCTCGTACTATTGAGCCGTCATAGGCCCGCACTTCTGAATTAAAGGCATCTACAGTAGAGCCACGAAGTGCTATTACTTTAGCTCGATTGTGAGCCGTGACAGTCGAGAGTGGTTGTGCAACTACGGCAACTTCATCTTCTGCCGTGATCGCTGATTGGTTGTCGGTGCCTGCGTTATCGTTCGGCCTGAATAGAGCCCAGGAGTGACCTGATACTGGTATAAACCAATCAGACATTATACCGATGCTTCTAAAGCTTTCTGTGGGGCGAACTGCCCTGACAATTTCTAGATGGGGCACTGCTTTGTCCCGGGCTGTTGAGCGATTGTTATCACTGCCGGCTGCATTCGTTTGTAGGATCGTCGAGCCATCATGAGCTTCAACGATCGAGCCTGGCGCTGCATCGACTACTGCGCCGCATTCGGCTATTACATTGGCTCCGTGCCGAGCCTGTACATGTGAGCCGGCCAGAGCCGTTATATTTGCTCCGCTTGTGGCTACAACATATTCATTGGGCCTGGCAATATATCGGTTACGGCCCAGGGTCTCCAATACTTCTTTGCCGCCGACGATGGCAAAGTTGACCCCATCATATAAAACGCTAGGGACTTCAATCTTTTTACGAGACGCTAATAGCTCACTCTGGCGGCCGAGGTCCTGGCAGCCAGTTAAGGTTAGGGTTGGTAAGGTTGCATCTATCCGCGCAGCCGGTCTGTTGTTGGTTCCTGCCGTTGGATTTGCACTGGTCTGATACTCACTTGCCGTCAAGTACTGTGCCGTTATATCACTGTTGCTTTTTTCTGCGATTTCTTGCCGTGTTGATTGCATATTTTTGCCTCTTGAGAGAAGGGTCTTTGCCATTATTGGCAAGGCCGGACTTATTGGGACGTGCAACTACAATAGTTTTGCAACTTGACATAAAAGCAACATTTTTTGAAACCTTTGCGACTTTGGAATTTTAACCACGCCGGTCAAACCTAAGTGAACCCGGTCTAGGTGCTAGTCCTCACTTGCCGCCAGCAATTTTTCCAGCCACGGTCTCGTCAATCTTTGCAAGATCTATTCTATTTGCTTTGCGATAAGCGCTTGCTCTTGCCAGATACATAGATGCATTCGCTTCCGGTGAATATTTGATCGCATTTGTATAGTCAGCCACTGCTTTGTCCGACTCACCAAGTTTTAAATAAACATCGCCACGTTTCAGATAAGCCATCTCGTCCTTTTTGTTAAAATCAAGCATGTGACTGTAGTCCGCCAATGCTGATTTGTAGTTCCCGAGAGCTTCGTGACACTGGGCTCTAAGCAAATAGGCTTCATCATCTCTCTTATTAGAGGCGGCAGCGCGAGTGCAATCGGCGATAGCACCTTTATGATCGCCTAACTTCATTTTAATTCGCGCACGAATGACATAGTTCGCTCGGTCGGGAGCCAGCTTGATAAGCTCGTCGACGTTTTTCAATGCGAGCTTGTTTTCACCTAAATCACAGTAGGCTCTGGTCCTTCCCGCATACGGCTCCGGATCGGCCGGATCAATTGAGTTGGCGTAGTCAAAATCTGCCAAGGCTTCTTTGTATTGTCTTAACTCAATAGACACCACACCTCGCCGTTTAATTGCGGAGGTATATTTTGGATCAAGGCCGATCGCTTTGGTAAACTGTTCGAAGGCTTCTTTATATTTTTCTTGTTTGTTAAAGATGCGTCCGCGATTATAGTAAATCGTTCGATTTCTAGGATTCAGCTTTTGAGCAGAGTCGATATAGTACAGGGCTGTTTTAAGGTCTTGTTTTTCAATGCACTCGCGTGCCTGTTCGATTAGTTGCTGATCGGCACTGAGTGCGTGACTTGGTATCTGTGCAAGAACAATTGTCGCCAGCATAAGTGGCAGAAGGTACAGTAAATTGCGGCGCGATTTCATTTATAGAAAGCCTAGTTAATGCTATTCATTCATTCTATTGTCCCATATCAAATGAACGGTGCATCTGCTTTGTCTTCTGGATTTTATGGTCGCTGCTGGAGGCCAAGTAACTTGCTTTGCAGGCAGTCAGTGCTTGGGCTCGTTTGAGGAACTCTCCTTTGTCTAGAGAGCCACCATAGATAGTGCTTCTCAAGCTGCTCTATCAGAAATTATCATAAACTGCCGCAATAACACCATTGAAGCGCTTTTCTACTAAGAGAAACTAGCACAGCTCTGCCTATGAAACGTTTAGCTGAGCTAATTTTATACAATTATTGACAGCATTCAGGGAGCTATGCGGAATCGGCTAAATATTCTTAGTAAGACATTTATAGGTATCATTTCTGCGTACCAGCATTCGAAGCTTCCTTGCTTCTGCGAATCGATCAGTATCCAGAAGCAAATTCAGGTAGTTTATTTGACCGTTCAACACATAAGAAAAATTTGCTGGCCAACATTTTTCCTTGACAGCCAACGAATTTAGGTACAGTTTCTCCGCATTCAAGAAATCACCTTGATCTGCTAGCACAGAGGCCAGGTTGTTTTGAATTTTGGCCGTCTCACGCGCTCTAGTTTCAATTTGAGTTCTATCTTGTTCTGTGGCACATCTAAGGGCAAGTTCATAAGTAAGTTGTGCTTGCTTATATTTTCGCTGCTTTTGGTAAAGAATTGCCAAATCGTTTAATATCCTCGTTTCAGGATGAAAGGTCCATTCGGTGATTCTGTCGAAATTATGCGTGCAGTTATTTTTGTTCTCGATGCGCCAGTCTAACTCGCCGGCTACTTTTGAATAATGAGTAATTAGATCGCTAATTCCTTGAGCTTCACCGCTCTTTTCTATAATTGAAATAGCCTGTTTGTACATCCGCTCGGCTGTTTCATAGTTCCCGCTTTCGGTGTATACGTTTGCGCATATATCTAAAACATCTACATCCATGAGTGTGTCTTTAAAAGTACTTTTGCTACATAGTTCAACGGCTCTTGAGCACACTTTCTCAGCTTCTTTAAACCGACCTTGCCTGGCTAAGTTTGAGGATAAACGTTCTAGTGGAGATAACAAGTATCTGTGATTGGGACCATATTTCCTTTCTTCATTAGTCAGCCAGGTTCTGTAGATAGGCTCTGAAGCTGTGTATTGCCCTGTGTTTTCGTAAAACATCGCGAGATTTGTAATCTCTAGGTTGATGGTACAGTCTTTTGATCGGTTTTTATTGAGCCGTCCGACTGCTTCTTTGAGTGTCTTTTGAGCTTGAGATAATTTTCCAAGTCCAATATAACTTTCTGCCATTTGATTATAAACATCGGCAACATCTTCCATTCTCAGCGATCTTTCACGACGAGCCAGAGTCAATGCTTGTTTGTAGTATTTTATTGAAATCTTGTACTTGTCAGCACGTCGATTGATTCGCCCTAAGTTCACTAAGCTTTTGATATCTTGGGCCGGTAGATGTTTTCTTACCGCGTCTGCCGCTGCTATTGTAGAAAGTCGCTGTGCCCCTAAATCTTCATGCTGTACGGCTGGTTTTTCTTCAACAGCCAACCGCTGATAATCAAATGTCGCATCGGCTAGAGCTTTTGTGGGAGCTGCTAGGCTATTAGCCAAAATAATTAATACAATCGACAAAAACGACTTTTCAGACATTCTAATAAGCCTACACAACTTTGACTAGCTTCATAATTTAGCACTCTTTTGGTTTCGCCCATTTTGAAAGTTTTGCACGATAGGCTGTCACCATTTTAGTTGTTTTTTTTGTCTGGTTCGGAAGTCTAGCAATGGCGAGCGTCCTTGGGTCTTGAACTAATCAATTTAATCTCCTATTCCGTCGCAGTCACGGCTTGGTCACGCATCCGTCACCGGTCGGTTCGAACTTGGCATTATTGTAATTGCATGGGGCGCAGGCAGTTTCTTTTGAGGGTTAACCAATGCTAGGACGGTTTGAAATCAACGATGGATCAAGCGCTACTTCTAATCAGTCTGGCCACTCCTCCTCACGGCTATTTGAGGAGTATGCTCAAGAAGTTCGACCAATGCGTCCTCCAAGCTCTACCGTTGCCGCTGCCGATGGCGCTCATTCTGGAGCTAGCTCAGAGCGCCAGGGTTCAATCCCGACCTTCATGTTAGGGCAAGAGCGAGTTGTCTCAGGCTCTGTGGAAGCGCCATCAATTAAGGCTCCGTTACCAACCCGCCGCGATGTGCCAGCTCAGATTGCGCCAGCTCAGATAGCGCCATCTAATGCCGACAGATCGGAGTCGCAGAGCAAGGCTGATATTAGGGCCAAGATAAGAGAGAACCTTGATCCATGCAGTGTAATCTTCGCCCTTGATGCTGCTGCTGCCCTCGATGAGAACAACCTTCCAGAAGCCCAAAGATTACTAGACGAGTGCGGCCTGGGTAACCCAGCGCTCTTGCAAGACTTGAAAGCCGTTCAGGATTTTGCTTTAGCGGTTGATGATTTCGACAATAAGCATGAGGGTCTGAACCTCAATCTAAAATGGAACCTTGACGCTGGGGATGTCTACAACCTTAATGGTATGGAAATAGGCGAAGCTAACTGGTAATTTCCTGGATTTATTGCGGGCCTTTGGATTTCTTGGATTGTTGGTGAAGCACCATATTCGGTGTCAGGTTCAAGATGGTTTCATCTGGTTCGTACAGTGTCTTTTGTCTATAATCTTCGCGGACTTCTGCAATCAATCAAATTCGCTGTCAATAATCTCAAGTAGCACAGCTACGCGACCTAAAGGGCGCTTGATCGATTTGTCGACATTCACCGCCTGGCCAACTGGCAGGCCCTTGCACAAAGGAATCCCGTTGCCAGATGTGGCTGTATCACCGCAACCAAGTATGTATACAGGGAGGCAGTACTGTATACCCTTCTGAAATCTAAGGTTGTGCAAACCGATAACTGGTGGTGCATTTTTAATAAATGCGCATAACTGGGGCTATAAGTGTTTATAACCGCTTATTAAATGCACATATAGGCGCTGCAAGTGCGTATATATCGTCGATAACGGCGCAGTGCTGTTGATAAATGCATATAACACGCGCATAAGTGCGCATAATTCTCAATTAATGCGTATTGTTATGGAATAAGGGCGCATAAACTGATATAAAATGCGCGTTGGAGTAAAACTTCGAAGAACCAAGATTATGGCGAAACCTGAACCCAAAAAACAGCTCGATGAAATAGTAGAGATTGTCACACGACATCCAGAGGGTGCAAGCCTTAAAGTAATTGCCGAACAGTTCGGACCAAGGGCTGCGCGACGTACTTTACAAAAGTGGCTGAAAGACCTTGTCGAGCAAGGCCGCCTGGTTCTTGCTGGCGAGAAGAAAGGCGCAAGGTACTTCGCTATAAAAAAGTCCGCAGCAGGCAGCTTACCTGAACGAACGTTGCTACTATCAAAAGATGCACAAGAAGTGCAGCAGCTCATATCGCGTCCAGAAGAAGATCGAAGACCCGTAAGCTACAATCGCGAATTTCTCGACTCATATAAACCCAATGAGACTTACTACCTTTCAAAGGCACAAAGAATATCCCTTCAAAAGATTGGAACAGTTGAACCAGGAGCACAACCAGCAGGCACATATGCGAGAAAAATTCTAAGCCGACTATTAATTGACCTTTCTTGGAACTCTAGTCGCCTTGAAGGAAATACCTATTCCGTCCTCGACACGAAAAACCTGATAGAACTCGGTCAGGCAGCAGAAGGAAAAGATCAGACTGAAACTCAGATGATAATGAACCATAAGGGTGCGATTGAGTTTATGGTTGATTCTGCTGATTCAATTGGATTTAATCGATTTACTATTCAAAACTTGCACGGTTTCTTGGCAGAAAACCTTCTATCTAATCCGGACGCGGCTGGCAGATTGAGACGAATAGAGGTCGGAATTAGCCATTCCGTTTACTTACCACTGGCGATACCTCAATTAATTGAAGAGTGTTTTGACCAAGTTCTGGCCACTGCACAGAGGATCGAAGATCCATTCGAACAGTCATTTTTTGTGATGGTTCACTTGCCATATCTGCAACCTTTCGATGACGTAAATAAACGAGTATCGCGTCTAGCGGCCAACATTCCATTTGTGAAAAACAACCTTGTTCCACTGGCATTCAAAGGTGTTCCTAGAGACATTTATACGCAAGGATTGTTAGGCGTTTATGAATTGAACCGGGTTGAATTACTCAGAGATGTTTTTGTGGAGGCGTACGAGCGATCCGCGCAACAATATGCAGCCGTGCTTCAATCCCTCGGCGAACCAGATCCGTTCCGATTTAAATACGCCAAGGCGATAAAGGAGATTGTTGCCGTCGTTGTTAAGCAAGCCATAAAAAGGGAAGATACTCACAAATTTGTGCTTTCGAGACCTCAGACCATTTTGGTCGAGAAGAAAGATCAAGAACAATTTGTCCGCCTCGTGGAAACAGAGATCTATTCGCTTCACGAAGGCAATTTCGCACGCTATAGAATTACACAGTCAGAGTTTTCACAGTGGTACGACAATTGGAACTCTTCCCTTTCAGACCAGGCTTAGCAGCGAAGATTCCAGGTTTACGGAGAGAAGCGGTAGCATTGTAAAACCAGACAATTGCGGAGATGGCATAACCGTTGAAAATCAGAAGACAACTTATTTCTATCGCAACTATTCCAGTCATTGCTTTGTTGCTGCAATCATGCAACATGCTGGCGCTAGCTGAAAAGCAGCCGGAGCTAGCTGAAAAGCAGCCGGAGCAGCCCAAGCCGTTGTTTGTGATCAAAATTGATCGGAGTAAAACACTTGAACCGTCAGCCGCAGGCGATCAGCGCTTGGATAAGTTTTTTGCAGACGAAATCGAGAAGCCCGGTCTCGGTCGCGACCGTTTTGACAAGTTGCTGGCCGACGCCATAGTCAAATCCGAACCCGGTCAGTCGCTTGTTGGTATCAAAAATCATGCCATTACAGTCAAATTTGCTGATGGTAACACGGCTGATACTTTTACTGACAATGCCTGGGCCATTTGCAAGGACATTCCAGGACAGCGCAAAAGCTCTTTGCGCAGTTTTCTCTTTGCCACCAAAGAAGTGCGCAGTGGATTGGGCAAAAATATAGGCACCATAAGTGATATTGTGCCGCTAGTTCGCAGCGACAAGCTGATCGAAGAGACAAGAACTCTCAAGATGAAAGCTGCAAGCCCTGGCGCCAATTCCCTTGACCTCGCGTGGTACCCAATTGCACCTGGCATTGTGTGCGTGTATGCATCAGACTCACCAAACAGTCTTGCTATGTTACCCGCGGCTAAAGCAGCCGAACTCGGCCTCACCGCAAACGATATGAAGAAGGGGCCTTTGCGTACCCTTCGCTCGCATCTGCCTGTAGATGTTAGCGTTTATAGCGCCAATGGCATATTTATGCCAACCTGCGGTGGCGATTTTGAGTCTAGTCTAATTTTGGATGATCAAATTATGGCGACGATTCAACAGCGGGTAAAAGGCCGGTTGGTGTTTGGGGTGAGCAACAAAGATGTGCTGATCCTGACCGGTGATGCTGATAAGACTGTTGTGGAGAACGTGCGTCAAATAGTTGAGCGACGTGCGCGAGAGGGAAGTCGGCCCGTAAGTGACAAACTCTATTACTGGGATGATGGGAAAATTTCTCTTTGTCCCTAACCCGATGATCTCCACTGCACCACCGGTCGAGGCCGCACAAATGTTTTATTGAGCTTAGTCACTAATTGGCGTCGTGGCAGCAAGACCCCAGGAGGCAAGAATTTCTAATTCTTCTGCCGGCGATTTTGCTTTCTTGAATTTAGTGTTGCTCTGTCCTTTAACCTGTTTTTCGCAGGCTGTCCAGGTCAAATGGCGCTTCACAACGCCGTTTTGGTAACTTAAGTAAGAAATTTGTGCTGGCGCAGTTCCACGTCCATACGACGAGGACGACGAACCGGCTTTTTTTGCTTCAGGTAAAGGTTCATCATCTGGCAAATCGGTCAAGTCGACAAAGTAACCATCGAGCGGTCCGGAATACAGGGGCTCTTGCTTGCCTTTGGATTGCGCTACAGCAATAGTGTCGCATCTTTCGTTGCCGGCATAGCCGGAATGTCCGCGCACATACTTCCAGCTGATTGTCGCTGGTTTTATTAAGGTGACCTGGCGTAAAAGTTCTTCCCAATGCTCGCGGTTAGCCACGTCTTTGCCTTCGGTATTTTTCCAGCCGCGAGCTTTCCAGCCAAAAATCCACTGGGTGATACCACGTATGACGTAAACAGAATCTGTATAAATAATTACATTGCAAGTCAGTGGCGGCTTTAGCAATTGCAATGCGTGAATGGTAGCCGCAAGTTCCATACGATTGTTTGTGGTGCCGTGGTTATTGCCGCCAATTTCTTTGACGGTGCCATCTGGAAAAGCGACAATGCTGCCCCAGCCCCCTGGACCTGGATTTCCCGAGCAGGCTCCGTCGGTGAAAATGACAATAGATTGCTCTGAATCTTTCATACCTGTAGGCAAATTTACTCCTGGCAACGCCAAAATTAGATGCTTTCGCTTATGCAAATCGAATTATATCATTTTTCTTGCCGTAGCTTGAGTGCGGCAGTTAGCCACCATATTTGGTGGCTAAAATTGCTTTGCGAATGTCCAACATCATGCGTTTGGGCGTAATCAAGTAGATAGGCAGAGCAGGCTGAGGTTTCTCTTTGTCCCTAACCTGATGATATGTTTTTTTGAATAACCATGATATAAGAATGCTATTGCTATTTCTGCACCATCAGCCATGGCGGTACAAATGTTTCCTCAGAGATATGATGCAAGCTATATTCTGACTACTGGTGAATTACCTGTAGAGATTCGCACTTTTTCTGATGGTAAAGGCAGGCTGCGAAGCGAAGCCTCCAATGGTGGCACCAATAGAAGTATCACGCTAACTGATTACATCGGCAGAGTTGTTTATCGAATTTCCACTTCTCCTAGTATGGTTTTCAAAACTCCCCTTAAGGAGCCCTACGAAGGTGATTTTGACGATGCGGCTGCCAAAAAGAAGAACGCCGTAAGCCTTGGCCGAAAGTCTATTAAGGGCCGGATGTGCCTTGGCTGGACTTTTAAGCAAGATGGTGGACGCTAATACTGACGAACAGCCAGAATGGCTATTTGAAATTCCTTCTAGTCGCTGAATACTAGCCAATCCTACTATTTTCGCTCTGACAATACTTTGATTCGGTTGACAATCCAAGCCCGACAGCGGGGAAAGCAACGACTGCAAAGCTCGCTGGGTTCTTCATGGCTGCCCATTATGTTTGCGCCAAGCGCAGCAAAAGTATCATTGACACCTTCTACGGGGGCAACGTAAGCATGAATGTTCATATAATCGAGAGGATTTAGATTGGCGTAGTCTAATTTATAGAGTGCTAAAAACTGCGGATCTTTTGACGGCATTTCTAGACAGCCATTGAGAAGGTGAGAGAGCAAAGTGTAGAAAAATTCTTTTATGGTCTCGTCGCTTGATATAGGTCCTAGATCTGTACCTTTGCCGTATCCAGTTCGTTCACAGAGGTACATGTCGTAATCATAGGTTCGACCGTGCTCTTGAATAAAATATATGCCGAGGTGATCGTTTTTTACACCAACAGTCTCTGGAAATTTGTCAATCAAATTGGGAGTGAGATAAATGTTCACCTTTCCACGATCAAGTATTTTGTACATAGTTTTTGGCAGCCCGGCTAATAGAGAGCGCACAAGGCGAATTGTGGCAGGGCTAACCGGCTCGTGGCCAAAGCGAGGTGGAATTATGTATATGCGTTCCATCAGACTTTTGCGGGGCGGGACCACAGGGCTTGCTGCAACCTTTGGAGCTGTTGCTAACTTTGGAGCTGCTGCAACCTTTGGCGATAATGCTACTTTGGCTGGTGCGGAAGGTTTTGCCTTTGCAATACGTTCAGTTGCTTTCGCGCTTTCTGGTGTGCCAGGAAAATTCTTCAAAATTGCTTGATAGGTTAGAGTGGCAGCACTCTTTTCATTTGTGCGTTCGTAACTCTCTGCTAGGCTCAGCCAGATTGCGGCTGAGTTTGCCCCTTTGAAAATAGCTGTGCGAAAACTCGCAGCAGCTTCCTTGTACTTAGCCTGAGAATATTGCTTCCGGCCCAACTTTTCATAATCTACGGTTGTAGATTGGGCTTTTGCTCCTGGAGCGCCGAGGCAGCAAATTAGGGCAAAACTAAGTGCAAATTTTGCAAATAGTCCGACTTGACTTGGCAACGCTAATTCCTATCCTTGCGGGAAGAGGCTGTCATCTTAGTGTTCAAAACACTAAAATATTGAATGTCGTTATAATATCATGAGGTTTGGTTTGGAGTGTTTCTATGAAAGTAGCCATTGGGACTAAGTTTCCTAGAACTGTTTGTTCTCATATTAGTCTTATAGTCATTTTCGTTGCGACATTGTTCGTTCCTGCTTTTGGGCAGACATATTCTGATCGTCGAATGCTCGAAATGTCTTACGACTCTAAATATTACAAGGTGACTGCTCGTTTGGCTGGAGACATACTTAAACGCCGCCCTGCCGATGAATATGCTCTTTATTACCTTGGGCGTTCGCTCGCGCGCTTAGGTAGAAACGGAGAGGCACGACTTGCGTTGGTTAAGTGTCAGCGCTTAAGCCGCGGTACTGAGCTGGGTTTGTTGGCTGATCAAGCTGTGACTGAGCTTCTGCCGTATGACGTCGAGCTTGATAAAGCGAAAGTCGAACCTAATCTTTCGTCAGTAAATACACAAGAACGGCAGCGCCTTTTGGCGGAGCAGGAGAAAGAGTTAGACGCTGCTCAGAAGAGATTTGACAGAAAGATAGAACAATATCAGAAGGATTTTTCCCCTCCGCAATTAAATCGTCTTACCCAAGCAGAATTCGACCAATTGAGTCGGGAGCATGCTGCAATAGTAGAGCGCTATCAGAAGCGTGCGGATGCCTTATTGAGAAGAAACACAATACCTGCTGTACCTGAGCTTCCTTCATTGCCTAATGCATCGAAGGGAGTGCACAAATACGTTCGTTCGTATGACCCTTCACGGGCTGCTACCATTCCGAATGAGAATCCACTGCACGCAAAGGCGCTTAAGTTGGGAAGCATTTCAAAGAAAGGCGCAGCGGTCAAAGCTGCTAGCAAGAAAAAACCGGATGGTAAGTAAATGACACCGTTTAACTCGTTTCGAGAAAAGTATTTCCCATTTTCATTCGCTTGTAGTCGACTCTTGCGTCATCTAATTGGCTGCATATTCTTGACTCAAGTCATCTCCACTTCGTCTGCTGTGGCGCAGCCTTCCACTTCGGGATCGCGTTCTGTTGCACCGTCTACTGTCAAATTGAGCGGAACGATTAACGCCTTTGGCATGGCTTGTGTTTCAACAGGATTCATTCCGCGTAGTACTCAGCTGCCAACTCGGGTTGAGGAAGTAAAAAAGGGCTCACAGGCTTTCTACTCTGGCCTTCTGGTTGGTGATCGCATTTTAGAAGCAACTATCGAGAAAGACATGTTGAAGTTAAAGATCGAGAGAAAAGGTCATGTCTATCAAACTGCTATGAAGGCTAAGCTTGATATGAGTAGACCTTTTTCGCTGGAGGCCACCAAGAATTTGGCTACGGTATTGCGGACCTATCAGATTCGATTGATTGTGGACCATTCTGGATCAATGTATCGGCATTTGGGAAACAGCGATAAACTGCGCTGGACTTGGGTGAAAGAAGAACTCGATAAGTTTTGTACTAAGGTGCAGAGTCAGTCTGTTTCTAAATTCGATCTTTATCTCTTTAATGATGAAGTCGAAACCTCGCTCAAGCTATCAGCTAAACAAGTTCATGACAAGCTTGCTGATGCTGTCACCACAGGTAATACCAATCTGCCGGAGGCTCTTAGGTTAGCTACGGCCGGCTCTTCTAAACCTATATTAATATTGTTAGTGACCGACGGCCAAGCTGTTTCAAGTAAAGAAAATGGAGAGATACTGGCAGCCAATTTGGCTAAATCAGCGGTTCTTCGGCGAAGCAAAATTGTTTTCCTACAGGCTGGTTATTCACCTGAAGGGGCTACTTTTGTTGCGTCTTTGAACGATGCTTTGGCCGCGCGAGGGATGGGCAAACAGGCCCACACTGTTCTCTTTGAAGAAACTTCGCAAAAAGGCATTCTCGGCACCATCGAGCCGATTTTAGTTAAGTAAGTAGGCTGGCAAGTGGGCTTGCTGCGGGCCTGAACTTGCTTCAATTATCACTCAGTTTGCGCCACTCTTGCAACTGTTCAATAGTCAAATGAGAGTATTTGAGAAACTGTGCGAGAACTTCCACATCTACAGCGCTGATAACTGTATCTGGACCAGGTGCGTCGTCGGCTAAATTGCAAATAGTTTCAAAATATTTTTCTAGGACTTTGAACATTAGCAGCGCTTCTGCTGTGAAATTGAATGGCATGGTCTCTGCGCGCTTGATTTCGCGAAGTGAGACACCATCGCCATTGATATCAATCTTGCCAAAATTTTCTTTGAGTAGATCAGCCAGTCGCTCGCCACTCATGACCGTTGGCGTCTGGTCTGTTCCCTCGCTATTGCGAAAATCGCCGAACAGGTCTTTGTAGGCGCTAGCCGCCATGCGTCTTCTTTTTTCTGCAATGTCAGTCATAACGGCCCCATTCTATCCGGTCACAATAGACTCTAATGATAGTGCATTGCTGCCAATTCTTTCCATTGCAAAACAAGCAATCGACAAAGTTGATCGCCTAATGGGATTGAATCTAGGGACCCGCGGAAGTTGGAATCAGCTTATAGTGGCCCGGCCTAGTGGTATCAGGCTTGAGCTCAAGCATTATTTCGTGGCCAACCTCACTTACCTCGCAACCACTTCGGGTCATACCAGTGACTTCAAAAATCGTCAGGCTATCTGAACTTTGCGAGCGTACTCGAAAATGTCCTGAATAAAGCGTGTCGCCTGAGTGGTCAAAAATATAAGATGAAGGCCCACGCGCGTGATGTTCTTCAAAGCAGAACGGTCCAAGAAAAGGACTTACATGAAAGGCTGGCAATTTCACCAATTCTTTGCCGCTGGAGTCAATTAGAGAAAATTTGTCGTAATTTCCTTCAACTTCAATCGGCAATATTCCACTCGAAATTTTTACGGTAGCGACTCCCTCACTGAACGGATTTGCCTCAATAAAGGTTGGCTCGATTACCCATTTGCCTGTCTTGTTGACGTAACCAAAGCGACAAGTCAGCCTATCTCGTGCTACTGCCTTATCATCAACAAATTCAGACATCTGCTCTACGTCAGGAACATCAATTTTGAAGCCTGATAATTTCGGCGGAGCTGTTCTAACGCCACTTGTTTTGTATGCTTGCCACTGAGGATAGAATTCTTGATAGACCTTTGTGTCTTTATTTTTGACTATAGCCAAAAACGTTCCAAAATCATCACTGCCACCAAATCCGACGTTAAACGAATAGCTAGTTGGCTGTTTTAGCAGCTTGTAGATCAAGCGCATTAATTCAGAAGCTCTAGCAATTTGTCCTTTTTCGGCTAAGAAGCAAGCATAACTATTCAATGCGCAGATGCTCACATCATGATTTGAAACAGCTTTGTCTGCAAGCGAACAAAGATCTACCTCTGTTCCATCGCTTGCTTCCTTGTAGAGCCTTTCTGCCTCGGTTAAGTTGCCCAGTTGATACTGTACGTCTGCAATTTTGACCAAGGTTGCATACTGCATAACAAGTGGTTGGGTGGTCTTGATGTTTTCGTAGCATTGAAGCCAATCTTTAAGAACTCGTTTGCGCGTTGCTAAGTCTGCCTCCGCAGCAGATGACGTAGTCACCTTGCTCTCATTTGTAGGAGGTTCCGCAGGAAGAAAACCAGGGCCACCATCAGAGAAGGCAAAAGCTCCATGTAAGTTGAAAAAGCTTAGCACCAGAATTAAGGAGAGAAATCGTAGGTTAAATGTGGGCCTCGTTGCTCGTGCATGGCAAAAAGCTGGGATAAAACGCATATATGTGGCACCACAGAAGCCTTTAGTTAATTCTTTAACACAGTAAAATACTGCTAGTCCCACCAGAATGCCCAGCAATTCGAATCGATCAGATCGATAGCTGCACCAGAAAGAGTAAAGTCACCCATACCTTGCATGATGTTGGCCCTACAGTAGGCTAAGTGCTCCGCAGCTAAAGCTAAGGCTTCTTCTCTTGTTCGCACTGGTCTTTGCACGTCCATATACATTGTATCAATTCCAATGCTGACAATTTGAGCACCATACTTATCAAACCATCGTTTCTGCATAGCCACATGAGCTGCTGGATGCGGGTGACCGTTCCAACCACCTAGGCGCAATATGGCCGGAACCTGCCAACTATATTTCACTGGCAATAGTAATAATTTGCCGCTTATCGGCGGTGGCGCATGACCGAAGTGTGGTTTCGAAAAATCACCAATTTTGCAGTTTTTCGCCTTGCTTGCAACCCACGCGTCTAGGTCGTACGACTGAAAATCAGTGATAGTTTCGAAAGAGGGGCTGCCAGCAATCAGTTTACTAACCATTTCCGGCGTCACAACCCCGCCGCCAGTGAATATAGTTGGCATAAAGGCAGCAATATCATCTTTGACCGGAAAGACTGGGTAGTAGCCAGTTTGCGCAGCTACCAGAGCTAACTTCTGCCACATGCTTCGAGCGCCGGCGGTAAGCATTTCCAATTCAAAACAGCCAGGTGCAAGAGCACAGTCAACCTCCTTGTAAGGTTGTGGTTCGATCCCTGCGGTGCTCAACACTTTATCTATATCTACCATGACCAATTCCTATCGTAGGTCGATTGTGCCAAGTGCAGTAAATGCTCGGCATTGCCAGTAGTGTAACAGTGTGCCGCAGATTCAGACGAAAAGTTCAATCATTGTCATTGCGGCTCAATCGGGTATAAGGTGGAATACCTAATTTACCAGACTGAGCTTATGGCTATGCAGGATTTTTCCGAACGCAGCGCACCGTTAATACTTTCATATTCCTGCTCCCAGAAGTGGGAATTGATGGCAGGAGATGAGTCTGTTCGGAACTGCGCACAATGTGCCTGTAAAGTCCAGAATATAAGCGACTACACCCCAGTGCAAATTGAGCAGTTGCTCAAAAAAGTTGATGCTGGTGAAGAAATTTGTGTTGCTTTTCGAGCCCCCATCGGAGCTTCGGCAAACATGCCGATTACTTCGGTAACTAAGGCGTCAACCGAGTTGTACTCAACAGTGGCTCCCAGCCACGAGAGTGCAGGGAGAATTCTGGCACGGACTGCAACTTTTCCCGTGAAGAAGTTTTCTGTCGCTGTGGCCGCATCTATCAGCCTGAGCTGTCTGCCACCAAGCGAAAGTCTCTCGGCTCTCGCAAAAACGGTCGAAGACGGAAGCTGCCAAGCCGGGCTTTTGAGTAAACCCGCCGTGATTAACAAGACCTTGGCGCCCAAGAACAGCAAGACTGACATCGTTAAAATTGTTCCTGAAGACCACGGGCTTTGGCTCGGTCGCCCCGCTCCGAGTGCGATTAGAAATCTAGTTAACAAAATCGAACCATGGACAGGGAAATTGGACACGGCACAGGTTAAGCCGCAGATGGATATCTTTCAGCGAGATTTGAATAACGGCCAGATCTCGTTGAAGGCAGTTGAAGACCTTGCAGCTGCATATTCCAAACATGGTCCAGCTGGTAAGGCTCGTACTTGCTACTCATTGCTCATCAAGTTGGCTGAGAGACATCCTGTTCAGCCAGCGCAAATAAAGCTGTGGCAAGAAAAAGTGCGCTTGCTAGGGGTCAGGGAATTCGACGAGGAACTTGGCCAGTCGGAGAAAGAGAGCAAGCAAAAACACTGGTCCGCTGCAATCACACACTTGTGGAATGCGAACAACATTCGCAGTTTGGATGCCGCCCTAGCGCAGCAGTTTCGCTGGTCGTTAGTTGCAAGCCGGATGGATAAACTGCAACCCAGAATTCCATATGAACAACAGTTCTATTTTCTTAGTACCGCCGTTGCTATGGCAAATACAGAGGAGATGTCACCTGAGCAAAGGCAGTGGCTCAAAGGCAAGCGCAACAGAGCCCTTACGACATTTGCACAAGTCGTGGCAGTGGCGGATCGAGACATTTCTCGTGGCCGATATCGGAGCGCTTTGGATGAAATGCACCGAGCACTTCAGATTGGCACAATAGATCCAGTAGTCTCCGATCAATGCGACTGGTCTTCATCAGTGAAGCGACTTGAGATTATAGAAAGACTTGTAGAACCTGCATGTAAGCCTGATTGCAAGGACCTGATGGCGCGAATGACGGGAATGAGCAAGTAAGCAACCGAAATGCCCACAGCGCTAAGGGAAATGAAATAGGCAGATGCTTCAAATCTCGCCAACCCGCTCAACAACTAGGAAACTGTTGCTCGACCGCCAATCGGTATTGGTGCCACTGCTAAGCTGGCTGCATGGAAAGAGAATTGACCGGCGAAGAGATAATTGCAAAGCTCTGTGTGCGCTATCGTCAATTGGAGAAGTATTCAGTCACTGGTTACACGGTCACAAGTAGGCGCAAGTGGGTTGGTAGTGATTTTATCGAGCATCAGCCATTTTGTTTGACATTTGAAGCACCAGAGAGTCTTAGGTTGACTTGGAAAGAAACTAGACCTAAGGAAAGCAAGGTATCAACCGGCGTGGCCTTTAGTAGAGAGACAATGGATTTCACGGACCTAACTCCACGCCCTCGCGGAGAGTATCTCCGTTATTGGATGTATGGATATCCCTTTGGTGTGGTTGAATTGATGCAGGTGCTTTGTCTTCAAAACGTTAAGGAAATACGTGATCCTAAAAAAGAAGCCTTGGGTAGACCGTATAGGGAGCGCTGCATTCCCGTAATAAAAGAGGTGGCAAGGCTGAGCGATGAATCAGTCAACGACGAGATGTGCTATCAATTAAGATTTAGAATCGGCAATGAAAGGAAGACCATCTGGATTAGCCAATCAGAGCTTCTAGTACGGAAACTGAAAGACCAACAGATTGACCAGGAGATCAGAACATTTGCGGCTACACCAGCCTGGTTCGGCTGGCTTATCCTAATATATGCACTCATATACGACGAAATTTGCTCGTTGTTAAAACGAAACGATCAACGAAGGCTCGGCGGCCCTCTCATGCTCGACACCGAACACTCGCTCATCGAAAGCAAATACACAGTTGGTGAACCAATGCCCTAAGCGCTCTTAACCAACTCTAAGAAATAATTTTGATTAGGGACAACAATAGATTTAGGTTTTTGAGGGAGCATATTCAAGGCTGAAAACATCGACTATAGCCTACTGTTCCGAAGTTGTGAACAAGCTTTCCAGCTTTGCTGCTAATGCCGGTTCACATACATAGTTCAAGCCAACACCATCAGCGAGGAATCTGATCGCATTGAATCTTTCGAAATAATTCAAAAATTCTTTTGGTACTACCTTTGAAAAATTACAGCAGTCCGTCGTGAAATATTCGTTTAGTTCAAAAGGTTGCAATTGCTGACCTGGCTTGAGCATGTATAGTTCGGCAAACCCGAAGAAAAAATCTGCCGGGAATTTCGGAACTGATTCCTCTTCTACAATCAGGGTTTGACAAAACAATCTACAGTTGATGCCAACATCAAGCAAAGAGGCAATTGGGTAGTTTTCTTTGAATGGTGCTTCTTGTAGCGTGATAAGTAAATCTGCGTCAGAAAATATTTCAGGTATTTTTTCAAAAAGGCAATTTATGTCGCTGTCTGTGTTGCCAAAGGCTAATTCACCAATTATTTGAAATGGCATTATTAAAACCAATAATAGTATTGAATCTCTATTGTACTAGGAGACGGTCAAAAGGTAATCACACAGCTGAAAAAGGTGCGAGAGAACCAGCACGTCTTGCCCTTTTGGATAAGTCGGGACTGACCGGTGAGTATCGCAATGCAGAGGGAACTATACCCTGGTAGAAAACAAAGTTACTTTTTTGGTTTTATTTTCTTGGTACTACTATCGGGTAACCGCCGTTGGATAAGACGACGGGCTGTCCGTTGTGAGTGAAGGTCAAGCTAGCTGCTAAAACTACATCCGATTGATTTGCACCAGCTGAGTTTTTTGAGTCAAGTTTTTGGCTGTCGAAAAAGCTTAAATTTGGCAAGTGTGAGTCGGATGCCGCAATAGATTTTTGAGCTCTATAGTTTTGTTGAAAGGAATTAGCTTCTGCCAGCAGTGAATGAGATGCGGAATCGTTTGGTCTATTGGAAGCATCGATCTGCGACTCTACTAATTCGCTCTTCATAACTTGTCCTCAGATGGTAAGTGGGGGTAAAGGCAATGCCCAACATCAACCAACTTATTGGATTGTTATAACGGCGTTGTGACTGCTATACTTAGCGCGAATATTTACGTCACTTTTACGTCACTTTTCGGCTTTGAGTTGCTAACAATGAAACGATACAGTAGCTTCATATCTGCTTTCGTCCCCTGGATTGCTATCGGAATTGCCTACTTGATTTCGCCCAGCTATATGGCTCCATTCATGAGTGACCCAATCGGTATTGCCTGTTTGCTGCTGATGCTGGTGTGGACAATTGCTGGTATCGCACTCAGTGTCATTCCGGGAATCCCCGGGCTGCTAAAAGGCTTATGGTGGATATGGCTTCCCGTATTTTTATTGGTGCCGATGCTGGGTCCGGCTGTGGTCACAATTCTGAAGGCGGTGGGTCCGCTCACCGATGGCGTCTAATATTTCCGTCTCGTTTAAGTGGGCAGTAATGCTAAAAACAATTTTGGGCGCGATGGGTCGTGGTTCGATTGCTTTCGTTGTGTTCTTGATTGCCACGATGCCCGCCTTGGCCGATGATCAGGTCGTTGATCTGTCTGGGTTCAGCATCGACAAAATTACACCCTTTGCCCCAAAGGGAGTCAATAAACAATTCAACTACCAACTGTGTCCTCAACCTCGGCAGAAAGTTCATCTGAACCCAGGAGATGCGCTCGTCGTGAAACTCTCCAAGATGGAGGGTCGCAGTGACTATGGTCCCTGTCATCTGGATAGCATGATTTCCGGCTGTGAAAGTAAGACGATGATGAGCCTCAGTGATGGACTTTATATTGCTATTGAGGCGTGTGAAGGGAAAGTTATCGTTTTTCCCGCTGGTCCTGGTTTGGGCCTGATTACAGCTTCTATGGAAATCCCTTTACAGGTCACTGCGCTCACGCGTGAGCAAGAAGAGGCCCTACTTAACCCAGTCCTGCCCGCACAAGGCACTACTAAAATTTGTGTCCCTTCTGACGTGATAGAGGCGATTAAGTCTGAAATCAACGGTACTGTAGGTAACATCTACAACGTTGTTATAAAAAACCGCAGCGCACTTCTGCACGCCTACATGTTTGCCTTAGCAAGACGCGATGGCAAGAATTGTCTGCCATTTCTTGCGAGTCTATTGAACGCCGACGCTGAAGCAAAAAACGAGGCGCTCAATTGCATGAAGATGCTGACAAATGCTGACTATGCCAAAAGCCCTGAACGGTCGACTCAATCATGGGAGGAGTGGTGGCAGTTGCATGCGTCAGAATATCAGCAATCTCCAAGTCGGAAATGAGCACGGTTTGACCGAGATCAAGGGCAATCTTAGCCGCAGTAGAGGCAACGCTGCCGTACTCAAAACAGTAGCGACCACCTCAGTCCATCCTCAGTCCGTCCTTATCATCCTTATCATCCTTATCCGCCCTTCACGCCGAAGAGCGCACCAACTCCATAAGTTACTCCCAGCGCTAGTGCACTCCAGAAGGTCACTCTAACAACTGCTGGGAAAATTCGTGCACCGCCAACCTTTGCAGCAAGTGCACCGAGAAATGCAAGCAAGACCAAGGCACCACCTGCAACTATTGCTATGAGATTTTGTGCTGGCGCAAGAAGGACAATGCCTAGCGGCAGAGACGCGCCAACTGCGAAACTGCACGCCGAGGCGATCGCTGCTTGCAGTGGCCTCGCTGAAGTCATCTCTGAAATCCCTAGCTCATCCAAAGTGTGCGCGCCGAGTGCATCATGAGCCATGAGCTTTTCGGCCACCTCGTTCGCCAGTGTGAGATCCAAACCACGGCGAACATAGATCGCAGCGAGTTCGGCGTGTTCACTTGAGAAATCCTCCTCAAGTTCACGGATTTCTTTGTCCAAAGCTGCCTTCTCAGTATCCTTTTGAGAGAAAACAGAAATGTACTCTCCAGTGGCCATCGACATGGCACCAGCTGCGAGTCCAGCAAAGCCGGCGACTAAAATGTTGCTGTGGTCTGCACCAGAAGCAGCTACACCAAGCACAAGACTTGCCGTCGAGACAATTCCATCATTTGCGCCCAAAACAGCAGCGCGAAGCCAGCCGATGCTATGTAATTTGTGTGTCTCGCTGTGTGATTTTGGCATTGTGGTTCCAGGTTGCCTTCTGAGTGGTTTTCGAAGACAGAAGGCAATTATGTCCTACGCTTCTGTCGTCTTTCCGCCAAAGTGCTCTTTGTCTGATTCTGCGTCTGCTTTCGTTTTGTGGATTACGCCGTCTCTATGGTTGGGCGGAGAGTATACCGTATATAGCTTCATCGCCTTATCTGTTGCGGTATTTATAATGTTGTGGCGGGTTCCCGCGGGAACCAGCACGACAAATCCGTCGTTGAAATCGTGCTCGATGCCGTTCAAGACTGCCTTGCCCTGGCCAGATTCACACCTGATGAACTGATCAAGCTGATGTACTTCTTCACCGATATCTTCTTTCGGCAAGAGGCTCATGAGCACAAGTTGACTGTGCTTTGCTGTGTACAAGACTTTGCGGAAGTTCTCGTTGGCGATAGCAGCCTCTTCGATGTTGGCTGTATAACCGTTCTTGGTTTGAAGTATCGTCATGGTGCCATTAGCTCCTGGGTTTTCTGTATCCGCTGTTTTGCTTTAAGTTTGACTTCAACCCTCGAGTTTTGTTCCGTTTTGTTTTGTGGGTAGATTAGCTGTTCCTTCAAATGTCCAGTCAACAGCTGAGGATAGTCCAGCGGGGCTTTCAAGTTGAGATTGCTTAAGTATATTGATCCGCTTTTCCTTGAAATTGAAGGCGGACATCTTGCTACAATTTGCGGGTTATTGCTCACAACCGGAGCTCCTAATTGAAATTCTTCACAACTACCGTATCGCTTTTGCTCTCTCTAACATTGACAAGTTGGCACTATGCCTTGGCTGCAGACAAACAACCCAACATAGTAGTTATCTGGGGAGACGATGTCGGGCAGTCTAATGTCAGCGCCTACACCAAGGGTTTGATGGGTTACCAAACGCCCAATATTGACCGCATTGCCAAAGAAGGAGTTATGTTTACAGACTCCTATGCAGAGCAAAGTTGCACGGCTGGCCGTTCTTCTTTTATAACTGGACAAACCGGTTTGCGCACAGGCAACACTAAAGTCGGTCTGCCTGGTGCTGCACTTGGTTTGCAGGGACGAGATGTAACCATTGCTGAGTTGCTGAAAGCTCAGGGGTACGCCACAGGACAGTTTGGTAAGAACCATCTTGGCGACCGGGACGAGCACCTTCCCACTAATCATGGCTTTGATGAATTCTACGGACCTCTCTACCACCTCAACGCTTCTGAAGAGCCTGAGCTGCGGGACTATCCGAAAGATCCTGAGTTCTTGAAAAAATTTGGTCCGCGCGGAGTGATTCATAGCTTCGCCCTACCCGACGGAAAGCAGAAGATAGAGGATACCGGCCCTCTGACCAAGAAGCGTATGGAAATCATTGATGACGATATTGCTGAACGCTCTGCCAAGTTTATTGAAGAACAGCACAAGGCTGGCAAGCCGATGTTTGTGTGGGTAAATTTCACCCACATGCACTTTCGCACTCATGCCAAGCCTGAGAGCCTTGGGCAGTCAGGACGCTGGCAGAGCGAATATCACGATGTGATGATTGACCACGATAAGAACGTGGGAACTGTGCTGGCAGAACTCGATAAACTTGGTATCGCCGATAACACCATTGTGATGTACTCGACAGACAACGGGCCACACATGAACTCTTGGCCAGATGCGGCAATGACGCCGTTTCGATCTGAGAAGAACTCCAATTGGGAAGGCGCTTACAGAGTGCCAGAAATGATTCGTTGGCCAGGACACATCAAGCCCGGTACTGTTAGTAACGAAATGGTTGCCCATCTAGACTGGATGCCTACAATACTTGCAGCTGCTGGTGTGCCCGATGTGAAAGAGCAGCTTCTCAAAGGGATGAAAGTTGGAGATAAGACTTTCAAAGTGCATCTCGATGGCTACAACCTTCTGCCTTACCTAACAGGTCAAGAAAAGAAGAGTCCGCGCCAGGAGTTCTTCTACTTCAACGATGACGCCGATCTTGTCTCTTTGCGTTATGACAATTGGAAACTAGTCTTCTCTGAACAAAGAGCCCCAGGAACGTTTAGGATTTGGAGTGAACCGTTTACGACCCTGCGCGTACCGAAGATCTTTAATCTACGCACTGACCCTTATGAGCGTGCAGACATTACTTCAAACACCTATTACGACTGGCTGCTGGACCATGCCTATCTCTTGGTTCCGGCTCAGGTTTCTGTCGGGAAGTTCCTTGGTACCTTCCAGGAATTTCCACCGAGCCAGAAATCGGCTAGCTTCAGTATTGATCAAGTCATGGAAAAACTGAAGGACGGGGCCGGTAGCAAGTAGGGGAGTTTATCCTGTAATTGCAGACGGGAAGATATTAGCAGGCTTGTGCGGAGACCCGCTGGGAGTGGTACTTCTGCTGTCTCAATTCGCAGGCTCGTCTTCCATTTTTTTGTAGATTATCAATGCCCGATTATTCGAATCGAGAATTGGATTGCCTGAAAGAGCCGCGCCCCAAATTGCAAATGTCTTTATACCGTCGCTGAGGATGATCACTGAATTGCCTGGCATGCCGTTGAAGCGCTCTGGAGGTTTCTTCCGCCACATCTCTGGGTCTATATTTGCCACAGTTGGATCTAGAGTAATGCGGTATTCACCGAGCACCCGATACGCTCCACTTGTTGTAGGCTGGGTGCGTGAACCAGAGAGTTCGTCCGAATACATACCTTGTAGAACGATGTCGAAATCAGCTTGAGATGCGGGCATATTTCCATGTTCTTTGTAAAAGGCTTTCATAGAAGTAGATGCCGCCTTCATGTTGTCGAGCACCTGCCCCTGTCCAAATCCCTGGGGCGTCTGCGCCATGGCCTCAGTGGTAGTAGTAGAAATAGTAGTAACAGCAGTACAAGTTAGGGCCAGAGCAAGTGCGCCCAATAACATTTTCGAATTAGTGAACATTGTAAAACCCACTTATTTGCTACGAGGATATTTTACCCCGCGGACATCATTCCCCGTTTTGCCACATAAGTATTAGCGTTACTTCGGTTTGCGGCTGTAGTAGTTGACGCCAGACATGTCTTTGAAAATACTTTCAAATTCGCGTGAGCCAAAATCATCGGGACGGGCTTGAATTTTTGTGATTCTTTCGATCAGTCCATCAGAATTTACGCCGCGGGCAATACCGTTGGCTCTCAGAGCTTCAGGTGAGATCAGCGCTTTAGTGCTGGCTCCATGTTGATCCAACATCTTTGTGCCAGTGCCGCTGCCCCAGTTGTTGAACATTTGTCCAAGGGCTGGCAGAGCCCTGCTTAGAGCGTCTTTGCTTGAGCAGAAATAGCCTTTGAGCACAAGCGGCACGCTTTCATCTTGCTGCTTTGTATTGTGCGCTTTTAGGATGGCATCGCAGGTATCTGGGTCGGTTGGCGCCGGGCTCTCTTTGGCCCGGCCGCCGGCCAGATCATTGGCACGCATTTCTAGTAGTTCGCGCGTTTCTGGACTGATGTTATCCTTACCAAGCTTGCTTATATAACTGGTGATCAGCCGCTTCTGTTCTTGCGCGCTCAAAGTCTCCCATTTTTCCGTGGCTTTCTGCCAACCTTGTTCGGCAGTTTTGAAATATTCCTGTGCTGCCTTTCCGGTAGCGTCGCGCAGGTCTTCGGCCAGTTGTTTTGCCTGTACCTTAGGTCCGATGTCGGCGTCCATAAGAAGCCCCTGCATGCCCACTGCCAGCTCTCTTCCTGATGCACCGAGTTTTGTTTTTGTGTTTGAGTGCGAAAAGTCTGTGTAGAGTGCTTCTGTTGGATTGCCTTTTCCGTCGAAGTATTTTTTGCTCGTCTTGTTGTTCTGTTCACCGAAGGCAAGAATTTCTGCGCGTATTTTAGTCTGTAGTGTCTCGAAGAGTTCGGTTTTCTTCTCTAGTTTGTCAGCTTCGTCAGCGGAGGCTGCATGACCATTCTTGTGTAAATGCTCATCCTTGCGTAAATGCTCAGCATCGTCGCGCATGGATGCTGCTATATTTCCGTTGTCGGCTATCATCAAACGCAAATTAGTGGGTGTGATTATTTGGCAATAGCCTACACCGCTTGAAGCCGGATGGGCATTATTGCGCCGCTGCCATTTATTTGCCTCTGGGTTTTCAGAGTCGGCATATTTTTGCGGGGTGCCTGCTTGAGTATCATAAGTGCCGTTTGGATCTTCGACCTTGTAGATATTTTTTGTAAAGCGAGCCATTTCAGCATCTGACAGGTTCGGTGCTACTTTGCTCTTTAGGCTTAGTAATTCTTTGGCATAATTCTGCTTGAATTCATGTTCGCTGCCTTCACGTATTTCGAAATCTGGCGCGTTTGGATCTCCGCTGGCAACACGGTTCAGTGCGCGCGAGTGAGTGACCATATTCTCAACGCTGGGTATTCGCGGCAAAGAATTATTGTGTTCTGTCCTTTCAGTCTTCTGGTTACTTCTTAGATTGACATCAATACAGCCAAAGTTTTTGGAAAACTGGTCAAAGTGAGTACTAGAGAGTGTTTTTGCTGAGAGGCTTCGGTAGAGCGGGTCTGCCATTAATTCGCTGCTATTTAGAGGGCTGAATTGCATGGTGCCACCAGATAAGCCCTGCGGGCAGAATTGTTGAGTCTTTTCTGCTGGTTGCTCGTGAGTGTCGTGATGATGAGAAGATCTGTGGTGGCGCATTCGTCGACTCCCATACGGTTTAGTCGATGTTAACAAATGGCAGGTGAAATCTGCGTCAAATGGCCGTGGCGTGATCGGTTCAGATAAAGTATATTGGTCAACTTTCCCCTGGCATTGAATCTAATCGTGCTTTGGCTAGGGGATAATAACTACAGCAAAAGAGTCGCCTGACATGCCAATAATTGAGTCTTCCCAGCAGCCATTAGAGATTGAGGAGTGTAGTTCAAGCCAAGATCAAGATGCAATTGTTGCTATTTTGCGTCGATACAATACACTGCAAGCCGGTCAGGCTAACTACAAAAGGTTAGATCTTAAGATATGCGATGCCGACGGTAAGATCATTGCTGGTTTATGTGGAGAGACGCGCTGGGGTTGGCTTTCTGTGGAAACTCTGGCAGTGGAAGAGGGTTATCGCCACAAAAAAATCGGTTCCCAACTTTTGGACGCAGCTGAGGCAGAGGCTCGAAAACGGAATTGCCACGGTGTCTTCCTGGACACATATACTTTTCAAGCCCGCGAGTTTTATGAAGGCAAGGGTTATAAGGTCTATGGCAAGTTAGAAGACTTTCCCAAGGGTTACACTAAATTCTATTTGTGGAAAGAAATAGTGTCTCAATAGTGAGTGTCTGATTTTATCTGCTCATGAAGAAGATCACGTTAAAATAGAGCTTGAGCCATTGAGCTGAGCGATCGAGATAGTTTTATCGACAAGCCAACCACAGAGAAAGCCAAATTCAAGCCGGCCATTTTTAGGGTCGGATTAATACTCATTGTATTGCCAAGCTTTGTTGGTACCGCGTCGCTCGTGGCTTTAAACGGCCTGTGGCGTTCCTCTAATGACCTGATTCTCCGCAGTCAACAAATTAGTAACCTCTGTTTGTCGCAGACTGAGGCTTTTAGCGATCTGGTGCCTTATTGCTCATCGGCTCTTAGCTTCACTTTTCAAGGTGACCAGCAAAAGAAAAATAAAGCTAAGCGCGACCGTGATCAACTTTCTCATTCGCTTGATGCTCTTAAGTTAGCAACTGCTGAGGGCGCAGAGTTGAGATTGCTATCGCCAGAGAGCAAAGCTCTTCCTTCTGATATTGCCGCCACCATTAACGATGCCGATCGAATTTGCCAAAGCTTATCTACAGAAATCTTCTCTAGCAATGTCGAACGTTTTAAGGCTTTTTCTCGCTTAATGAAAGACGGACTGATGTTGTCAGCAAAGCTGCAGATGGCCTCTCAGTACCAGGGTAAGCAAGAAGCTGAAATAGAGGAACGCTATGACACCATAGGCAGTGCAATAGGTATTGGCATTGTTTTTGCATTGGGCTTTACTGCCATTACTTGTGGATCTGTGCTCATTTTTTATACCTCTATTGTGTCTAGTCGCTTTGAAGTGGTGCGTAAGAATGCTGCAAGGTTGACCCTGATTGGTGGTCCGAAGCCAGAATTGCAGGGCGATGATGAGCTGGCCTATCTAGACAAAACATTTTGCGCTGTTGGCCAGGAATTGCAAAAAGCTGCTGATGCTAACGATATGCTTATGCAGATGGTGGCCCATGATGTGCGGTCGCCTGTTATGGCTGCCCAGGTTTCGATTCAGATGTTTGAAGAGCTTCTGGATGACAAGCTCACTGAAGAAGTCGCTCTTGCTTGTGAAGCTATCCAGCAAAGACTAAGTCAGGTATTAGATCTGGTTACGAACTTTCTCCTGATAGAGAAGCTTGAGTCAGGACTACTTGAGCTTGAGTACTCTGATTTGTCTTTAGACCAATGCTTACAAGATTGCATAGCCCAGTTAAGGAAGCCAGCTGTCAGTAAAGAGCTAACGATTAAGAACAACTGCCCACAAGTCACGATTAGAGCTGATGCAGCACAAGTTAGGCGAGTGTTGTGTCATTTTCTGGCGAGTAGTCTGAGAGCTGCCCCTGAAGGTTCAGTAGTGACAATTGACGCCAAGCAAGAAAGCGGCAACATTACTCTAATGTTTAGCGATTATGGTGAACCTCCGGCGGTATCAGACAGTAAGCAACTCTTCTCTAAGTTCTTTGTAGGCAAGTTAGAGCGTCAACGATCAGATCGTGCTTTGGGACTAGCCCTGAGCAAATTGATCTTGGAACAGCATGAGGGCTACTGCGGCTTTATCTCATCTTATCCCCTGTCTTCTTCTTCTTCTTCTTCTTCTTCCTCTGAACAAGGCTGTTCAATCTGGTTTACTCTTCCCCTAAATAAGTCAGACAGCCACATGAGAGCTGTTCGAGCCGATGAATCTAGTGTTCCGGCTTTGCCAGATTGGAAGAGTATTTTTCGCCCGGGCCTAGCTCGTCAGGGATTGATTTTGGCCTTGGTGCCTCTGTGTTTTCAATGTACGTGCCTCCTCTGGTTAAATGGTGAAGTGAGCAAGGCTGCTAATTTGCAGGCAATCGCCCGTGAACAATCACGGATGGTTGACCTGGCGAATCATCTCTGGCTCAATGGTGTGGCGGCCAATGCCAATATGGGCTTTTTCATGGTGAGCGGCGACCAACGTAGCAAAAGGGCTGCGCAGCAAAATATAGATGCACTCAAAGTACTTCCTCCTCAAAAGTTCGGTATTGATAGTGGTGGCTCTACAACCGAAGGGTTGTGGCATGAAACGATTGCTTTTACTCTTGCAGAGACGTCCAAGATGGAATCTCTCCTGAACGGCAGCAGCTCGATTACGGCTGCTGCCGATCTTGGTACACTGCCAGCCTTTGCCGAACGCAGCGAAATCGTTAGCAATAAACTGAGAGCATTGCTCAGAGCAGAACTGAAGCGATTGGCTCTTGCACGCGAGGCGCAGGAACAGGTTATTAGGGCTGTTGACAATGCACTTCTGCTGATGCTTGCGTTCAACATTGGCGGTTGTCTGGTCTTGCTTTCATACTTCGTATACCGCACCAAGCGAAGGCTCGATAGGCTAGTCTCCAATGCCTCGAGGCTTCCTAAGCGCAGAGCTTTGGCGCCTCTTCTTGACGGTACAGATGAACTACAAGAGTTAGACTATCTCATTCACCAGGCTGAGAGTTATCTGCGCCTTGCAGACAAACAGCATGCCTTGTTGATTGACATTATCATTGATGAAATAGAGAACCCTATTAGTGCAAGCGCAGGTTCGCTAGACGAACTTGATGCCTTTGTCAGACATAGTTTTCAGTCTCAATCTAGTGCGCAAATTCAAAAGTGCTTGAAGCTGGCCAAAGCGAATAACCTCCGTGTTTTATCTTTAGTCACTGAATTACTTACCGTGGAGAAGGCTGGCGGTGAACTGCTCGATCTGGATCTGACATCTGTTTCTTTGAAGGATGTTTTAGCCAGGGCTGCGGAGAGCGTTGCCAGCTTGCTGGAAGGCAAGAGCATTTCCTTACAGGTTCGTTGTCCTGATATTCAGGCACGTTTAGATAGTGGTCGAATAGTTCAAGTTTTAGTCAACTTGATTGGCAATGCCATCAAGTTTTCTCCAGATAATTCGACCATTACATTAGCTGCGGCAGCTTCAAATGGAGTGCTGAAGCTAACGGTAACAGACAATGGCTCCGGTATAGACAGCGAGACTGCCAGCCGGGTGTTTGACAAATTTTTCAAATCCTCCCATCAAAAAGGTGCTGCTTTCGGACTAGGTTTGGCCATCTGCAAGCTGATTGTCGAATCGCATCGTGGCACTATTGGTGTTGAGAGCGAACCAGGAAAAGGGAGTACGTTCTGGTTGCTTTTGCCTGATGCTGTCTGAGACAGTTGCAGTTGGTTCCTCCTGACATTTGCATCGTAAGGGCAGCTACGTAAAATATGCACAAAATATTTGATAGTAAAATCGGGTTTTCCAATTTTTTTTGAAGGGTGAGTTTGCTGGTCTTCGGTCGTCGGCAAAAGGAGGTTTTGTTGTTAACATATGATTGTTCGGCAGCTGCTGGCGCTTGGCAAGGCCGAGTAATGGCCTCAAAGGTTTTGACAAATGGCTAGGATATTGCTGGTTGATGATGACTTCAATTTGGTTGATACAGTTCAGCCTTATCTGAAATCTCATGGGCATGTAGTCGACAGCTGTTATACGGGCGAAGATGCCCTGCAACTGCTCTCTTCTTACTCTTACGATGTTATTGCCTTAGACTGGACCCTGCCAGGCATTCACGGAGATGCCGTATGCAAACAATACAGAGCCAGCGGTGGACAAGCTCCTATTATTTTCCTTACGGGAAGAGAAGATGTTCAGTCTCTGGAGTTGGCGCTTGGATATGGTGCTGACGATTATCTAGTCAAGCCTTTTGACATCAGGGTTCTCAACGCCAGAATTAAGGCCTTACTGCGCCGAGCTGGCAATTCTATTGTGCCGGTATTGAAAATCCAAGACCTGGTGCTTGATCCTGAAGGCTCTTCAATAACAGTCAACGATCAAACTGTGCGACTGCGAGCCAAAGAAAAAGCTTTGTTGGAATACTTGATGCGGCATCCTAATCGAGTCTTTAGTTCGCAGCAATTGCTCGATGCTGTATGGCCTGCCGACAGCGATTCTAGCACCACTTCGGTGCGCACATGGATGGGATTCCTGCGGCACAAACTGGCAGAAGTTGGACGTGAAGAATTGATTCGCACCGTGCTGGGATCTGGGTATATTATCGATGACCCAGCTTCTAAAATAAATGCTAGTGCAGCTTCACCAACCAGCGAGGCTGGTGAGTCTGAGGCTTAGTTGTGTGAGTAGGAGCTAGCATTGCTACTCTTCAATTTGACGCAAATTTTATAGTATCATCAACGGTGCTTAGCTATGATCAGGTATGCCTACCTAGCAGGCGATTTGACGCAGGTTTGACCTATTGCTAACTTCTGCTAGGACTACGTGTAAGTACTAGGTATAAGTGCTAAGTTCAAGCACTATTCGCATTAGCTACATGCGACATTTGACGTCAATTTTACCATCGCTTAGCTCTGCCAATTTCTTAGTTAGCCACCACATATAGTCTCATTCCTAGCGCTGCTATGCATAGATATGGTTCGCCTCGTCGGTTGTCACAATCTATGGCAAGTTGCCCGTTCATTGGTGTATCTGCCGAAATTCTATGCTTGCAATCGTCAGTCGCCCTGGTCTACGGTACTTTTATAGACCTGTTTTCAACCCGCCAACACAAGTAGAAAAAGAGACCAAACCACAACTCTGACTAATGACAAGCAATAGCCCGGCAGCAATCAGCTGCTTCGGCGGAACATAGGGTATGTAAATGTCCAATGCTCTCAGCAACATGGTCTTTAAAGTACTCTTCGGCAAGGGTTGCTTCGCAATTTTTGTCGGCAAAAATATAGTAGGGGCAATGCTCTGTGCATACACCGCTACTTCCCTCCGAGAACTGTTGCTCAAGCTTCTTCCCTGGGTTGGTGCGATATTCCTTGACCTTATATGGTTGGGAATACCGACCTTCATCTGCATTGCTAAAGATGTGTCAGCTCGCGCTGGATTTCACCTTTATTCAACGCAGGCCTCAGGCAACGACGCCGCTCAGTTCATCCATATAAATGTATAAGTTCAAGTAACTGGGGGGAGCTTGCGCTCCCCTCATTCCGTCTTTTTTTTCTTACCCTTCTTCTTCTTCTTCTTCTTCGCAACAACTAAAGCGGCTTTGCTAAATAAGCACCAGATACTGATGCTTATTCAGCCAAGTCGAGATCGCCTGTGCGATAGGTGAATCGACTAGCTCTCATGATTGAAGAAAAGGAGAAATCAAATGTCTCAATCAACAAAACTCAGGGCAAGAGTGCCCTGGGTGTCGCTATCGATAATATGGATCTGTATTCTGGTTCTGCCGTTCAGAGCCCCATTGTCGATTGTGCCGGCCTTCGTCACTGACGCCTTTACCTCGCACTGGAACTACATTCCACTGGCAATGCTGTCTTTCGTTACCTATATGTTTCAGCATGCTGGCTTCTCGCACATGGCGTACAATATCGTGCCCTTCCTTCTATTAGGAGCGGCGCTAGAAGAAGCAATCGGACATCGCAGCTTTGCGCTGTTCGTCGCTGTCACCGGTATTGGTGCTGGTTTTGTGCAATATGCTGTCATGCCAGAGGAAGTGCTGGGTATTGTCGGGCTCTCTGGAGTAGTGATGGGCCTTCTTGCCGTCATTACTCTGGCTGCACCTCGCTGTACCTTGTTTAGCTTTCGCCTCTTTGGTCGAGCTATCGTTGCTCGGGTCTACCAAATGACATTGCTCATCCTCGCCATGCAGCTCCACGGCTTCTTTACGAGTGATACCAATGTTCAGGATCTCACCGCCTATTGGATACATTTTGGCGGTGCGGCAATTGCCGTTGCTCTCTGGTATTTCTGGTTGGGCGACAAGATCGAAGCCTACAGTAAAACACCTCGCGGCGCCAAGCTCTTCGCTTAGAGATGCGGAGTCAAAACCGCCGCCAATGCTGGCTTTATTGCTAGTTCTAACTCTAGCGCTAGCTTCACCCAATGCCCTCGTGGGCATCAAAAATGAAAGTGAAACACCATGTTTCCTAAACTTCCCAAACCCAAAATGACCTGGTTCCTCTATGCCGGAATCGCCCTCATGCTCGCGGGAACGGTACATCATTTCGTCTTCCCGCCTTCTGAGCCGCAGCCCGCCACCAACGGCGAGCTGGCCTTTCACGACCGCACACAGTTCTGGAAAATTCAAGAACTGGTGGAAAAAGATCCCAAAGCAGTCACCGGTATCACCTTCCTTACTCAATTGGGTAAGGAGACACCCACTATAGTGCTCACTGACGGCAAAGAGTCGCTCTGGGCAAACGTGCCTGGCAAACACGACTATGACTTGCTTTCGCAGTCGGCGGCCGACCATGGCGTGCGCAAAGACGCTAAATTTCTCAATGCCGAAAGCGAACATAATATGGCGGCTGATGGTGGCGGATTCATCGGTCAGCTGATGGTGAGCATCATTGTTATGATCGTCATCTCCGGAGCCATTGCCTGGTTTATGAACAAACGCGGGCAGGGCAATGCCGGCCCGGGCAAGCACGGTAAAATCACTCTGACTCGTCTAGATCAGATGGGGCAGAAAGTGACATTTGCCGACGTCGCTGGCATTGATGATGAGCTTGATCAGATCAAGGCCCTCGTCTTCGATATCAAGCATCCGGAGATCTTGACCAAGCTGGGAGGCAAAGTGCCTGCCGGTGTCACCCTCGAAGGCCCTCCTGGTACGGGTAAAACCTATCTGGTGCAGGCCATTTCTGGCGAAGGTGGTGACGGCGAAAAGAGCCTTCCAGTCTTCACCTGCAGCGGCGGCGACTTTGTCGATCAGTTTGTCGGCACTGGTGCTTCGCGCGTTCGAGATGCCTTTGAGCAGTGCCGCAAATTGCGGGACGAACTCAATTCGTGGGTGATACTCTTCATCGACGAATTTGATGCCGTCGGTAAGCATCGCAGTGGTGGTGCTTCTGGTGGCAACGATGAACGCGACCAGACCGTCGGCCAGCTTCTTGTGGAATTGCAGGGATCGGCCGGTGACAATGCTCGCATTCTCGTCATTATCGCCACTAACAAACCCGAAGTGCTCGACCCGGCCCTTGTGCGTTCGGGCCGACTGGGTGACAAGAAAATCACAGTGACCGCGCCGGATCGCGCTGGTCGTCTGGCTATTCTCTCGGTGAAAATCAAGAAAGTGCCAGCCGCCGACGACGTCGATCTTGGTGCGATTGCCGATGAGATGACGGGCCTCACCGGCGCCGACATCGATACTTTGATCACCAAAAGAGCACCGGAGTTTGCCAAGAAACGCCTGGTGTCAACGGTGCCTGCTGGCATGGTTACGGTGGATAGCTTCAAGCCAGAGCAGTATAAGATCATTCATGCTGATATCTGGAAAGCCCTTGAAGACATGATCATGGGCACCATCACCGAGACCAAAGGTCGTCGCCTTGATCCAATGCTCAAGAATATGATCGCGGTGCACGAGCTTGGTCACTTTGTGCTTGCCTACCGCAAATATCTGCAAAACACAGGTAAGTGGGATGGTCAGTATGGCGATGCCATCACAGCTATCAGCATCCTCGGCCCGTCCGGGGTTGGTGGCTTTGTGCGCACCGTGCCGCCCCACGACTTCAAAACTGCCAAGGGGATGAAATCATTCATCACCATTGCTCTGGCCGGTAATCGCTCTGAGCGCATGTTCCTTGGTGACAAAACCGGGGGCTGCTCCAACGATTTGCAGCAGGCAATGCGCTTCGTCAAAGCCATGCTCTTGCAGTTCAATATGTCTGACTGCAACAACGAAGGCTGGAAACTTCCGGCCATTTCAGTTGATCAGCAGGGCGGCACTAAGTATCTTGGCGGCCAAACAACTCATGCCGCCCAGTACGGCATGAGCGACTTCAGCGCGACACAGGTTGACGCTTTCATCGATCTTTTCCTCAACGAGGCCGAGAACGAAGCCGACGCTTATCTTGCTGAAGAAGCCGACTTTATCAAATGGATGGCACCGCGCCTGGTGAAAGCCGAGCGCATGCGCTTTCCTGAGATCAAGGCTGATTGGGACGAATTCCACAAAGGTCGCGACCTCTCAAAGGCCGTTGCCTTCCCCTACCTCTGGGATGACAACCATGTCGCCTTGAATCTCCCCCGGGTGGAGTTGAAGCCCGTTTCAAAGCCTGTCATCGGCTAGTGAATTGAGCGATAGGAGGAGGCGAAGCATTTTGCCTCCTCCAAACCAGACTCGACGCAACTCTATCAACGCAACCCTATAGAAAGAAGGGAATCAACATTATGCAGATAGCAAGTTTCGCAGCACTTACTGCTGCTTCGCCCTCTGCTCTTTCCACTGCCTTTTCCGATCTCTGGCCTGCCATCGGTTACATGCTCATGCTGCTGGATGTCTCTATCCTTATTGCTGTGCATGAGATGGGGCACTGGCTCGTGGCCCATAGCCTGGGCTTTCGTACCCCAGTATTTTCGGTGGGTTTCGGCAAGCGCCAGTGGTCCTGGGTGGTTGGCAACATCTTTGACACAGAGGTGCGGCTTTCGCCCATATTGGCTGGTGGATATGTCTCTATCCCGGAGATGGAGGAAGACAGCGACTTAGGCGGTGAAGCTCGAAAGCATTTTGCTGTATGGAAGCGCATTGCCGTTGCCCTGGCTGGCGTTGCTTTCAACTTCATTTTTGCTGCGATGCTTTTGGCCGCCTACTTTATCTTCGTCGGCGAGCCGAGCACCACAGTGAAGAGCACGAAAATATCTGGGCTTTCCACCCATAACTCAGTCGCTCGTGATGCCGGATTGCAAATAAATGATCGCTTCATTGCCATCGGCGAGCAAACGGTGGTTAGTTTTCAGGATATAGCGCGCGAACTTTGTCACAATCCTGGAAAGTCTGTTCTTGTTACTGTCGAGCGAGGTAACGAGAAATTTTTGACAACACTCCTGCCTGACAGCGAATGCCGTATCGGCGTCTCTGTGCAGCAGGAGATTGAACCCAAGGTTGCCAGTGTCGGCCCTGGACGCGCAGTGTTTGACGCTACCGCCGTGACAGCATCGACATTAAAGGATGTCGCTGTCAGCATCGGCATGCTCACTCATGTAATTGAGCGACCCGCTGAAATATCACCGGCACAGCTTGAACTACGAGGCTTTGTTGGAGTTATTGAAATGGGCAGTGATGCCATGAACGATGGCCTCTTCAGTCTGATTATGTTCAACGTCATGATCTCGTGCAGTCTAATTTTTCTCAATCTACTGCCACTGCCAATTCTCGACGGTGGTCAAGTCGTCTATCTTCTGGCCGAGAAAGTGCGAGGCAAGCCGATCAGCTTTGAACTGAAGCAAAAGCTGGCCTATTTGTTTGGCGGTCTCTTCGTCATTCTCATGGCCTATGGTCTCTCGAATGATCTGTACAACATCTTCTGGCGCTAGTAGAAAAACATGTAGGCATAAAAACAAGTAAGCATAAAAAAGAATGCTTGCGCCAGAGATAACAAGCAAAGGTAAAAACAATGAGCACTATCATCGAGCCGCCGACAAGATCGGGCGGCCATCTCATTGCCGGTCCAGGAGGCGCGCGCGCTATTCTGGCGGCCACAGGAATGCTCGTGGCTCTCGACTATTTTGGCTTCCGCTCATTCGCCTCTTTTGGTGGGGTCAGCGGTGGTGCAATTCCGGTGCGACTTTTTGCCGCCGGATTAAGCGTGAGACGTTTGGTCGAACTTGCTGTCGAGCTAGACTTTCAGAGTCTACTTGACACTGAAACCACAATGAAGTCGGTAATGTTCGAGCACTATTATCTTCACGCCAGCCGCTATAGAAACCGATTGCCAATAAGCGGCTGCTACAACGGCAAACGTTTCGCTCAGTGGATAGAAAATGCCGCCGATCCTTCGTGGCCAGAAAAATTCTGGACACTGGCATGCGATCATGACGCCCAAATTCTTCTCTCAAAAGAAGGAGTATTCAGACGCGAAAAGGGTGGGAAATTTCACCAACTTTGTAGCCAGACACCACGCCTAGGCACTGCTATCTGTGCTTCTTGTGCAGTGCCCATGATTTTCAATTCAGTGCAGCTCCCCCTGGCTAGCGGCGAAGTGCTGACCTTGCATGACGGTGCCCTGAGCTGGGAAGGTTGGCAGCCGGTCAGCGTAGTCGTGGACCATTTTGCCGCTGCGCCCAGGGATATCATAGTCTGTGACGTTGGGCCTGATACTACGCTGTATGACCGCATATCTTCCTCTATTTGGAAGGTCGTGTGTGGCGGGCGTTGCATTCCAACATCTAAAGTGGTGGCTGAAAGCGAGAGAAAGTTTCTGTTGATCAAGCCAATCGTGACGAGTGTCTGCACCTTCGAATTCACTGCCTCTAGAGACAATAAATTTGAAGCAATAATGGAAGGATTTGCAGCGACTCTTCGCGCCCTCGGTCAAGATAACAGACTAACTGAAGAAGAATATCTGGCTGGCCGCGACATTGTTGTTGCCTTCAACAGCGCGGTGAGAGAATCTCGGCGCCTCGAACCCGGCACATTGTCGCAGCGGGCCATGTCACTCTTAATCGACAAAGGAGTATTGTCTGAGAATGAAAAATAAAACTTCTGCTTTCCTGCGACTAACGCTGTCGGGGACGCTAACTAAGGGGGCTTGAGAGCCCCCTCTTTTCTTTAAATTTTCCCGCGAGCTACTAGGTGGTGAAGTAGCTAGGTGCAACTCGTTGCTTTCTTAGTTGGCAGACACGTCGTCCATTCTTTTGTAGATTATCAATGCTTGATTATTCGAATCGAGAATTGGGTTGCCTGAAAGCACCCTTGGGAAGTATTAAGGCTAGAATGAGGGAGTAGCAATTGCTTGCTCACCACCACCCCACACTCACACCCACCTCTACCCTAATCGAATGAGCGTAATATATGCCAGCTCAGCGACCAGACACAGCAGAAGGTGAATCTAAGACCTGCAGCACATGCGGTAAGCGTGTCGCAGTCGAGTCGAAGATTGGTTCGCTAACTGGATATTTTTTTCAGAGCTTTTATTGCCAGTGCAAGAGCGGTCGAACGCCTAAGGTAGGCAATGTCGCCTCTGGCAAAGACTTTTGCAGCAAATGTGGTCTAACAATTGGCCATGGTGGGCAAGGAGGTTCGATTAGTGAATTTCTCTTTCAAGATATTCGTTGCAAATGTGATATCGAAGCTGGTTTTGACGACAATAGTATGTCAAAACGATTCAGGCTTTTGAAACAAACGGCCTCTAATGAAGACGCTGCGGTTAGTGTATTTGAGCGAACTGATCTTAATGCCGATGGCGAAAGCCACCTGATCGGGTTAAAGGCAGGGGCTATTATTGGTGGCAACTATCGTATTCTTCGGCCGATTGGTCGAGGTGGAATGGGTGAAGTTTACCTGGCGCTTCATCAGCGGCTAGACAAACGTTGTGCCCTCAAGGTGATTCCACCTGATAAAGTGACAAAGGAGGCCTGGCAGCGCTTTAAGCAGGAAGCTCAGGTGATTTCCAAGCTCAATCATCAGAATATCGTGCAAGTTTCAGACCTCGGTATTCATGCTGAATGTTTGCCTTACTATGCCATGGAATTTGTCTCGGGTCAGAGTCTTGCGGACATATTGAATGAACGAAAGAGAATGAAATTGGAGAGCGTGATTGAGGTCTTTCTTCAGGTTTGCAACGGTGTGGAATATGCCCACAAAAGTGGTGTCATTCACCGCGACCTCAAGCCGGGCAACATAATGCTGACCACCGATGTCAGTGATCGTGTGGTAGTGAAGATTCTCGACTTTGGGCTCGCGAAACTTTCGCAACCTGGCAGGTTGAAGCAAAGTCTTACTCTTGCCGGAGATGTCTTTGGCAGTCCGTTTTATATGAGCCCTGAGCAATGTTCGGGAGAGGTGGTGGACAATCGCTCGGATATTTATTCTGTGGGATGCACTATGTTTGAGTGCCTGACCGGACAGCCACCATTTGATGGAAATCGGGCTGCTGCGATTATTATTAGTCATCAAGGATCGCCAGCACCTTCTCTTGCCAGTGTAGTCGGACCTGGCGTTTTTTCTGATTCTATGGAAATCGTCATGGCAAAGCTATTGTGGAAGAATCCTGTTGAGCGCTATCAGACAATGGCTGAGTTGCACGATGATCTGGAGAAAGTGCAGCGTGGTGCGGAGGTCTTGCCGTTTTATGTAAATAGGGCCGCCCCTGCCGCCCCTGGAACAGTGCCCGTTAAACCAGGATCTGTCGGTGCCACCGTATCTAGCGCCAAAGTATCTGGTGCTAAAGTGTCTAGTGTGAGTCCAGGAGCTAGTAAATACACTTTTGGCGCTATTGTTTTTCTCTTTGCTCTAATCGGTTTAGCTACTCTTCTGCTGAATTTGCCGAAAGCGAATGTGGCTTCTGATAAGACTGGGTCTGAGCAAGTGCAAAGGCCGGCAGCGCCCCAGTCCCAATCCCAGCCCATCGCAGCCGCGAATACTCGCCCCATTCCTGCTTTAGTCGATGGCTGTCGCATGAAACTTAAGTGGGGCAGCGGAGAAGAACCCTATAACGGCTTATTTACTGAAACTCATGCCACCATCACAAACGATACCGTTACCTATTGTTTTGGCTCGCCTCATTTCGGTAGCATGATTGGCCGCAATCTAGAACACAAGACTTATGTGGAAGTTCGGATGAAAGATTGGGCAACTGAAGTTCTCCGGATGAATCCAATTAAAATTGATAAGGTAGAGGTCGCTGAGGAGGCGACTATCTGCGGAATTAAGAGTCGCCATTATCTTTTGAGCGGACATCTGCTTACCGAACCCAGCACAAAAGTAACTGGGGACTATTGGGCAACCAAAGATATTAAGGCAAATCCGCAGTTGGCTGCAGATGTCTGTTGCTTTGCCAGTGCGCCGCAAGGCTATGGTTTGCCTGTGAGATTGTCATATAAGGTTATTCGTGAATCCGGGAAGAACGTCGCGGCATCAGCTCCTCGTGTTCAAACCATCAATCTTTGTGAGCTGGAGGAAGCAAGCCGTTGTCAGGTAAATCCGGATCAGTTCGATGAGTCTCTTTCCAGCTTTTCTAAGGTTAAGGGCAATCTGGACCTATATACTCAAGATCTTGTTGATGGCATGAATCACTCTGATTAAAAGTTTTTTTTGCGCTTGTTGAGGCTAGATTTTCCGTCCGGACGCGGCTTTCAGTGTTTGTAATCAGCTATTGAGACACCGAAAAAGTTGCCGTTCACAATTGGTTTGTGAATTTCTATGTAATGCTTTCCGTCCCAAGCGATGGCAGTTAAAAACTCGCTGTTTGGCATGTTGCGCGCCACGTGGAACTGCGGTTTTGAATGGACTCTGTATCCATTGACAGCAACTATCACCGCGTCTTTGACGAGCAGTGATTCTGGCCAGAGCTTGTCACCAGCGGTAATGAGTACACCGTCTGTTGGCGGTGTATTAAAATCACCAAGCTGCACTTTCTGCAATCCTTCCGGAAATATTTCGGCAACTAGTTTGTCACTTTCAGCCTTATAGCGCAGATCTTTATTTGCGTGACGGATAAGAAAGGCCGCAAGTGGACTCTGTCCACCGTCTTCATAGCGCGCAGCATTAGCGCGAAGTGTTTCCTCTGCCTTTTTGATTTCTCCCACTCTTTCGTAATATCTGGCCTGTGATTCTAGGCCAGCTGAAGAGTATACTTCGCCGGCGAACATGGCAAGTTTTTCTGCTTCTTCTTTCTGACCATGATCAAACTTGTATCTGATCAGCCAGTCGCATTTATTAGCGGTTAATACATCATCACGGCTTGTCTTCACACCCTCTTCAAAGAATTTTGCTGCTTGCTCCGGTCTGTTATGCAGAACACAATACGAGCCGAGGTCAAAGTATCTAAAAGGTTGTTTCTTGGCAGCTTCTGCTTGAATGGCAATATATTTGTCTGGTTCTTTTATGGCGGCGTCAGCTGCTACAGCTCTGGTGCTGGGAACATAATCAATAAGGTTGCCGTAGGCCTTCAAGTAATCATCGGCGGTGGCATTCTTACCATATTTTTTTAAGACCCACTCTGTCACAAGACTTTTAGTGTAAGGGCAAAGGGTCTTGAGTCGAGTTAGTTCCACTAAGTCATCTTTGTAATTGGTGAGCAATTTTCGTGATTGAAAATCGAATGCAGTACCCATCGGAACTACTGGATCAAACCATAATCCTTCCGAGACCAGAGGAGGTTTCGTCTCTGAATGCTTAACGCAATCATTGACAAGATTCCAGCTTTCAGCAGTTACTCGTTCGGGATGATTTACGACCATCTCCTGCGCGCGCCGGAAGAACTCTGCCTTCTGTGCTGGCTCTAGAGCAAATCTGGTTTCGACAAACGGATACTGATCAAGCTTTGAGAAGTCCTTTTGCACTTGAGCTAAAAACGCTTTAGCCCGCTCTTTATCGCCATACATCTTCTGATAGAAATTGTATTCCATATTGATGGCGTTGAGTATGTGACGGGCATGGAAAGCCGCTACATTGTTCCAGGCCAGAACCTGCAAGCCCTCACCAGCTGTCTGTGAAGCACATCGGGCGGGCGGAAGATTTAGCTGCTCGAGCTTTACTGCAGGTTCGGTGATTTCTTTATCTGGGCGCGGCTTGATGTACTTCGCGTAGTCTGCCAAGTAAGCATTTACTTCCGCGCCCACTATACCGTTAAGAACTACATGGCCTGATTGCACTGAACAATTGGTATTGCCGACTAGCCTGCGCCATTCAACAGGCAGTTTAGGATAATGTTCTTCTACATAGACCATAATCGACCCGTCCTGATTATACAGCGCCGAATACAAGGCATAGAGCTGTTCTTCCATGGCTGTATGATTTTTGGAGTCAAAGATGCGGTAGTCGCCTGTCGCGAAAATCTCGTGCGCACGTAGCCAGGCTGCTACATCTGCCTCAGTAGAAGTCTTTTTCATGGCCGCCATTTTGTCCATAGCCACAGTCATTCGGCAGGCCGAGCACTCGAGCGCAATGTCGGCAAGCTTGCCCACAACGCCCAATTGACCTTTGTTCAACGCTTTCGCCAGAGTCAGGTGTGTCGCCAGTCGATTGAGATTTTGTCGCACATCGCAGAAGCGACCAGCCATATCTTGTCGGTCAAAAGCGGTGACTAATAGCGCCGCTTGCTCGTGTAATCCGGCGTCTAAAGGGCGACTTGATAGTGCAGTAGAAATACGCTGATTCTCCTCGATGAGAATACCCATGTCGGCATTGGCGAGTTTGAGCAGAAACCCTTGAGGAGGCTTTGACATCGAATCTGGTGCCAAGGCGAGCTGCGTGATTATTTTTGCTGCCAGCGGTTCGTAGCTGTCTGGGTTCCAGATATAGTCTTTGAGTGTGAATTTGTAGTCAGCACTAGCCTTAGCGCTTGGCAGGCTGTAGGTGTAATTGTAGACACCCGCGTGAAGGTCGATAGTTTCAGTTTTGAACTCGACCTTATCTGTCGAAAACTTGCTGTCAGACTTCTTGTGTGCGCTGGCATAGGCGAGAATTTCGGCAATGTCGCGGCCGACAGTATCGACAATCCATTCCTGCTCGTTCTGGAACTTCCAGGCAACCGGTCTTCCTGTGGCAGTCAGCGCAACTGGCGCTGAAGCGATTGGTGTGGGGGTAGATACGTCTTCACTTCTCGCGCAGGAGCAAGAGAAAACCAACGCGGCGCTCATGGCAAGCAAGCCGTACAACTTATTCGACATAGATATCGGAGAACTGTCTTTCGGTCTGGTCAAAGCGCACCTAGCAATACGTCACTTATTCACGATTGCCAATGATAGCATTGAGCTTGTCTACCAAAGCTTGCTTGCCTTGCCATCGGTATACCTGTTCTCATTGCTGCTGATGCTTATATAAAGGGGCCTTGATATTCGTGGGCCATATTGCCTAAGTCTTGACCAGCAAGGGTTTGCGGGCTTAATCTGTGGTGGGTTCGGAAGGCGGCTCTAGCGGGTACATAGTAGGGTCTACTCAAGATTGTGCGATAGATTTTGGAGAACTTACCATGGTCGACAAAGCTGCCTGCGAAAAGCACGAAGATGCTATACAGGACAAAAACAATGCGGATGCCAAAGACAGTGCTGGCGACCTGAGCAGCTCCTGTTGGAAGAAGCCTGAGAGTGGCGGTATTACTACGGGCAGCCCTCTTTCTGATACCTCAAGTACCACCCCCACTCCTGTCGGCGATGCGAAAGGGGCTAGCAGTGGTCTTTCGAGATTGGGGTTTCCTGATACTGAGTTCGACTTGAGTGCAGGCTCGGAGGCTAAATCTGGAGATAAACCTCAGTCACAGGCCGAGCGCTCGCAAGTGGGCGACCAAGCCAATAATGCCCAAGTAAGCGACGCCAAAAATCCATCACCAGAGACCTGGAAATATGATGATAAAGGCAATCTTTTGCAGGCTGGCGATAGAGTCAAGGCAAGTTACGACCAACAGGGTAACTTGCAGAAAGTCCAAATAGACGAGACTACTTTTGAGCGCAAAGGTAAGGATGTCGTTGAGACATACAAAGGCAACGATGGTCAGATGCATACTCATGTCAATAAAGATGTAGCCTTGTTTACGATGAAGACCGAGGACAACGATTATAAAGGTCCCTATAAGAGTGTTATTGTCCAGGATGGTGGCCATTCGCTAAGTAGCAAAATTTGGGAGAGCCCAGAGCACACCGCTGCAGTTGAAAAAATTTGGCGAGATGAGCAACAACGCTCGATAGACGTGGCCAACAGCACCCCTGATCACCCACATCCAGATACCTGGAAGCTCGATGAGAATAGGAAGATTGTGGAGGCTGGCAATAAATTTAGCGCCGAGTACGATCCTAAAACAGGAGAGCTAATAAGCGCTAAGCTGGGCGATGACGAATGGAGACGCGGCCCAGACAATACTGTCATCCAGACTCATACACGCAAGGATGGCACCACCCGCACTGATACTTATACTGATGTGCGCAGCTTCACAGCTGAACCTTACACTGATACCAAGAATGGTCTTTTGGCTGGCATGACTGTCTCCGTAGGCGAAGGTAAGACTAGCGAATCGGCTAGCAGTGTGCCAATCTACGAAAATGAAGAGCATGCAAACTGGTCTAACGGCATTGTTAATGGCTGGATTGGTAAATCGGCAAGCAAGTAAAAGCTGAGATAGGCTACCTCATTCGCCTTTGCTGATGGTACTAAATGAAACTGACGAAGTCCTTTTTCAAATCAACCAAGGGCATAATCACAATTGCGCTGAGCGTGTTGACTGTAATTTCATGCGTGGTAGGCGCTCTAGTAGCCACTCTCTATACTAAAGTCTGTGAATCAGATAACCCAGTTCCTTTGATGGCAATAACGGACGCGCTGGTAATTTCCTTTGATGAGAAAAAACTGACGCACCTGTATCAGTCGGAGCTTGCAATGATAGATGCGGTGCAAGCCGCAGAAAAGAAAAACTACACCAAAATGCATAGCAGTTTTGAAACTGCGGTAGCTGAAATGTCAGATGCCGTTGGTGAAAATTCTGCTCTGACGTGCACGATAATTTCGATTCAATCTGTTGCCGAGGGTAGCTTTGGAAAGTGGCCTATCGTCGAAGGGCTAGAGCGCCGAATAATCAAAGCTCTGCCGGCTACAAAGCAATGCAAGCAAATGATCGCTTATAGCAAGATGCGGCTTAGGCACGCTTTGGAAAACCAAGGTAAATACGAGGAGGCCTTACAGGCTCATAGTGAGAATTTGGCCTATGCAGAGAAGCACGATATTTCTGCGGACAAGAAGAATGTCCAAGAAGCATTGAAATCACTCTCTGAATTCTATGAGCGATTCCAAGTCTACGATAAAGCCTTCGAGACCACCGATAGACTGCTTGTGCTTGTTAAGAGTTTGCCTGCTGGAGAGATGAACTCTAGTCGCATTCCCTTGATAATGCTTGAAGAGGCCGAGCTTAAAGGGAAGGCTCACAAATTTCCAGAGGCGATTGTTTTGTATGCAGAAATCATTAGCTTAGATCCAAACCTATCGATGCTCTATTCGCAACGTGGCTATATGTACAAGCACCATTTGCATCAGTATCCTTCAGCAATAGCTGACTACAGCAAGGCAATAGATCTGTTCCGAGAACAGGAGAAGAAGAGCAAGGAATTAACTAATCGCGCCTACAGTCCGATCAATTTCCTTCTGCTTCGTCGAGCAGTCGCTTACAGCGAGAATAAAGAGTATGCGAAGGCCCTTAGTGATCTCTCTGTCAGTTTGTCCAATGATCCTGACTATGCAGCGGCTTACGATCGCAGAGCTGAGGTCTGTAGCAAAATGGGCAGTTTAGAGCGAGCCCTTTCTGATTTTGATAAGTCTATAAAATCTAGCCGTGGCTATACTGATGCTTCAACTTACATGCTGCGTGGTGACGCCTATAGAAGAGCGGAGCGTTTCAAGGAAGCTCTAGCCGATTATGAGACTTGTTTGCTTAAGGCTCCGAAAGATCCGCGCTCATTTACTAATCGAGCGGCAATGTTTGAACAGTTTGGCCAACACCAAAAGGCGCTTGCTGACTATGCAACGGCTGAGAAATGCCTAGCTCAGTTTGCTCCCAAACATTTGTTGGTTGACACCATGGACAATATGCCAGAGTGGAAGGAGAGAATGGCCGCTAACTTGTACGACGGCCGCGCCAAAGTTTATGATTCGCTCAAGCAAAAGAAACTTGCTGACGCTGATCGGGCAAAGGCGAAGTTGTTAGCGAAGGTAATTTGAAGCTCTCATCACTCTTGCCAGACTACTTCGCACTCGTCAAAATCGATGGTCGGAATGGCAATTTCTTGCATCGTCCCCTCTTCTTTCTCTATAAACCAATCGTCTAGATAGGTTTCTTCAAACGGCAGTTCAGCTCCGGCATTGCTTGGGTCGTCATTGGCGAGAAATTCAAACACGTGGCGGTAGGTCTCGCCTTCCGGTGTGAACGTAATGATGCCGTTATATTCCTCGTCATCTTCGGTTGCGATACTCGCGATGGTGCCGATTAGGATGTTGCCATGGTAGAGGTTAATTTGTTGAGTCATCGATAGTGTTTCACATTGTCAGGTAGTGGGTGCCATCTTTCTGCTTGCAATTGTAGCGCGAAGTTTGCTGGGCGAGGGATGATTTTGTTGCCTTGGCTTTGCGGGTGTGTATTCCGCTGATGGCGGGTTCTCCTTCCACGAATTTGCCACACTTTTCTGATTTGATAGATGCTGGAGTGATCTGATTTTGCGGTTGCTCGGCAAAGCTAATTACCACAGGCTACATCTATGATTCTAAGGACAGTTAACGAAGAAGAATACCCTTCGGCTGAGTCGAGCTCGATACCAGAGCTAAAGACTAAGCTCTGGGCATTGTCCTATGAGCGAGCTTCCAATATTGTCTGCTGTGAAAATTGTGGAACAACCAGCACTGTTACCCGCTTGGTAGCTAATAGCAACCCGGCTACAATTCATAGTGCCGAAGTTCTCAATCAGCTTTCGGCCCCAACCTGCATCGATAATCGATTCGAGATTATCAGACAACTTGGCAGCGGGGGGATGGGTGCCGTGTATCTGGTAAACGACAGAATATTGAAGAAACCATTTGCTTTGAAAATGCTCCGCGAAGATTTACATAAAGCGGGTGATGTCAGCCTTGATAAGAGATTTGAGCTGGAAGCCAAAGCGGCGCTAGAGATGACTCACGTCAATGTTGTGGGTGCGTATTGCCAGGGAAGGCATCAGAGTGGTGCACCGTACTTGGTGATGGACTATATTGAAGGGCAAAGTCTTGCTGATGTTTTAAGCAATGAAAGATGTCTCGAAGTCCATTCGGCCTTAAACATATTCATACAGGTTTGCCAGGCTCTCTCTCATGCTCACACAAAGAGTTTGATTCACCGGGATCTCAAGCCAGCCAATATTTTACTGCAGCAGATAACTACGAGCGGCGCGGTGGTCAAGCTAGTCGATTTTGGCATAGCCAAGAGTATTCCGCTATTCGACCAAGAAACCCACGGTCTCACGAGTACCGGTATGCTGATTGGAAGCCCTTCCTACATGAGCCCCGAGCAATGCGTGGGCGAAGACCTCGGCGAGCAATCAGACATCTACTCACTTGGTTGCGTCATGTATGAAACCTTGACTGGCCAGCCCCCATTCTCTGCTAAGAATTCGATCAAGACGATTATGGATCATGTTAAGTCTGATCCCGCCCGATTCGCCAGCAAGATTCGCATCATAGACCAAACTGCTGATAGCAAATTCGACATTGCTGGATACAGGCACGCAATAGAATCTGTGGTGCTCAAATGCCTGGAGAAAGATCCAGGGCGCCGCTATCAGTCGGCTGACGAACTGCGTCTTGATCTGGAATGTTTGAGTGAGAATAAGATTCCGAAGCTGCCAAGCAAAGAGAAAGTTGGTGATGCGAAACTAGCCAAGGGCGGAAACTTGGAAGGAGCACTGGTCCTAGTTGTATTAGTTGCAATTTTGCTTTTTGTCGCTGCACTCAAGTTCGTGCAAACTGCGATTTAAATCGAACTAGCCACAGAAAGCCGTGAACGCCGACGCTCGTTGGCGACGGGTAGGTCTGTTAGTCTTAAGAACTGGCCTTCGTCTAGCTGATAGCTAAACACTTCGCCGGTCTCAATCTTGTAGCTCCAGCCGTGCAGATTCAGGTGGCCTCCGGCCAAGCGGGCTGCCACTGCAGGGTGCGTTCTCAAATTTTCCAGCTGTGCCAAGACGTTCTCTTGCATGGTGATGTTAAGTAGCTGCTCTTCATTGAGATCTTTATAGTTTTCGCTTACAGTGCGGCGTGTCGACTCAGCGTGACCGAGCCAAGCGGCAACTGTCGGCATATCTTTCAGACTTTCAGGATGCAACAACCCGCGCATAGCACCACAATGTGAATGTCCGCAGACGATAATGTCTTTGACGCCGAGGGCTGACACGGCAAATTCAATTGTTGCGCCTTCTCCACCGTTGGCGGCACCATATGGCGGAATGATATTGCCCGCGTTGCGCAAAATGAATAGGTCGCCAGGGTTAGTTTGAGTAATTAGGTTCGGATTAATTCTGGAGTCGGCGCAAGTGATGAACAACGCATCAGGATTTTGACCTTTGGCAAGTCTTTCGAATAGTTCCTTTTGCGAGAGAAAAATCTCAGATTGAAAGTGGTGTAGCCCTTTTATGAGCTTTAGCATGTTTGTCTCTCCGGCTGAGTTTATCTGGCTGAGTTTCTCTGGCCGGATAGAACACTCCTGCCAGTATTACTAGCTTCTCAGCGCTGTCTTTCATGTAGCTTTCAGGACGCCAAGAGCTTCAAGCCCTTCAATCGCTTCAATCGCTATTCAAGGGGGGCCCGCATCAGAGCGTGTAAAATGCTACCTGGTGAGTTAGCGGAGACGTGACATGACACTTAGGGCCTTTACAACAGCTGCCTTGATGGGCCTTTTTGCATGTTCCGCAGCGCCTTTCGCCATGGCTGACTCTACGGCTGACTCTAAGGCAGATTCTAAGGCAGATTCTAAGGTTGGCTCTAGGGCCGAGCCGCTTAACGTAACCCTGAAAAACTGCCAGGCCGCCGCAGCGTACAGCGCGCAGGCACGAGGCTTTTCAATGCTGGTTATCGAGGACGGCAAGGTAATTTTCGAAGATTACCCCAATGGTCACTCGGCATCTGAGCCACATGAGCTAGCCAGTGGCACAAAGAGCTTCACTGGTCTCTGCGCTCTTGCTGCCAGCGAAGACGGAATTTTGACTCTTGACGAGAAAGTTTCATCTACTATCACTGAATGGCAAGGTGACCCCAAGAGAGAGAATATTACTATTCGAGAACTGCTTTCGCTCATTTCTGGTATTACTTCAGCTACAGGCATGGCGCCACCCTACGCACAAGCTCTGCAGGCTGAGTTGACAGCGAAGCCTGGTGAAAAGTTTCAATATGGCCCAGCACCATTTCAAGTTTTCGGCGAGCTGATGGTGCGCAAGCTCAAGGCAAATAAATTGACCAAAGGATCTAAAGATTCTAAGGATTCTAAGGATTCTAAGGAAACCAACGATATTAAAGATACAGAAGTAACCATGGTCGACTATCTAAAGCGCAGGGTACTGGACCCCGCTGGCATTCATGTAGGGCTGTGGCGCAAAGGCCGAGATGGTATGCCACTGATGCCCCAGGGTGCAGCGTTCACGGCAAGAGAATGGGCTAAGGTTGGTGAGTTAGTTCTCAATGGTGGCATGGCTGATGGTAAGCAGATTATTCAGTCTGAGAATTTGAAAAATCTATTTATGGGCTCTCCGGCTAACCCGATGTATGGCTTGTCTTGGTGGCTCAATCGCCCCATGGACGATCAGCTGAGAAGCAGCATTAGAACATTGACAATGGCTTCTGACCTACGCTATGGCGCACCCGGAGTGCCCAACGATTTAGTGATGGCAGCTGGTGCTGGCAAGCAGAGGCTCTATGTCATACCCAGCATGAAGTTAGTTGTGGTGCGGCAAGCCGATGTGAAATCGGAGCTAATTCCCGGTGCTAGCAATACCAAATTTTCTGATGTCGCATTTTGGCAGCTGCTAACATTGGGTCACGCTGATTCTGCTGGAGCGTCAAATAAACCGAGGGCATTGCCGGGGTTGAGACAGTCCGGTGGTTTGGCTGGAAGAAGGGGTGGCTTCGGACAGAGTGATTCGGCTCAGGGCGCCTCCGCTCAAGGTAGTAGCGCACCAGGAAGTACCGTTAAAGGTGGAAGATTCATGCGCTTACTGGATCGCAATCACGACGGCGTTGTCGATCAGCAAGAAAAACAACTTTTTCGGAATCTTTTGCAAAGAAGGCAGAAAGGAACCAATGAACAGTGATCTATCGGCCTTGAGGATTGGTGGTGTGTCGATGGTTGGTCTAAGAAAGAATAGTCTTTTAGTGTTACTGCTTCTGTGTTCAACACCGATGATGCTTTCAGGGTGCGCAGATTCAGACGAGCCTGATCCCTTCACAACGATAGTAAAATATTTGCGGATTTTTACTGATATCAACAAAGATGAATTGAAAGGCGACGTTGATATTTACAGGCCAACAAAGGCAGACTTCGAGCGGCTAAACAAAAAGGCCTTGGCTAATCCGCGCAATGCTTCAATTTTTAGAAATAGAGGGAGAGCCTATTACTATAGTGAATTGTCTGATCACGATAAGTTAGCTCTCGATGACTACAATAAGGCAATTTCTTTATTCTCGTGGAATGCCACTTGGTATTCTGAACGGTCTTCGGTATGGGAAAATTTGGAACGATACGATGAAGCTCTCAGAGATATCAATAAAGCGATTCAAGTTAATGGCAGTGAACCGCAGTTTTATTCCGCGCGGGCTGGTATTTATGAGGTGCTCGGCAAGAATGAAGAGGCCTTCAAAGACCATGTCCAAGCAGCAAAGATTGAGAAACCTAAGGGTCTATGTTCAATAGATCTTGCCAAAGAGTTAGCAAAACGAGGAGACGAGACCGCAGCGTTAGAGCTCTTGAATAAAGTAATAGCGAGTTCTGAAGACTATTGGCACTCTGACGCCCATGAGGAGCGGATTAATATCTTGATGTGTCAAGGGAATTTTGATCAGGCACAGAAAGAAGTGGCTGACTGGAGAGCGGAGACGCCACCAACAGCAGGTGCCTTTAAGTGCAGTGCAAAATTGAACGAAGTTTTCGGCCTCAAGGAAAAAGCTTTGGATGACTATCAACAACTAGTCAAGCTCTCAACTGCTGAAATAAAAGATCATATTAGCGAGTATTCTACTGACTTTAAGGAAAGAGCAGACTATTACGACAAGTTGGGAGAGGCTAAAAAAGCCGCTGAAGATAGGCGAAAGACTTTAGCTATTTACGACAAGGACGAAAAAGAAAAGCGTGATGAAGAAGCGCTTGAGAAAGACCATTTAGAGAAAGACCAGCCAGCCGAAGACCTTAGTGACATCGGCAGCAAAATTGAACTTTATGATAAATTGGGTGACCTTAAGAAAGTCGGCCAACTGAGAGCCCGCGAGATTGCAGCGCAAGATGCCATTGTCGCAAGCTCACCGGCAAGCGCTGATGCTTATCATTCTCGAGGGCTTATTTTTGAGGAGCGTAAGCAGTTTGACCTAGCGTTACATGACTACGCCCGGGCGATGATATTGCGGCCCAACGACAATCACTATATTGGGCACCACGCTGACTGTCTAAACCAACTTAAGCGTTATCAGCAAGCTTTCGATGAATGCCAGAACGGTCTTAAGGCAAGCACGCGGTATAGCGAGTTTGTCTTAGGTCCGCTCGCCGAAGCCAGTGAGCAATTGGGTAAGCATGAAGATGCAGTCACGTATGCTACCAGGAAAATTAAGATAGACAGCGCTAGCGGCGATACTTATTTTTGGCGCTCCCATGCCTATGAGAAGCTCGGCAAGAAAGAGTTGGCGAAACACGACTTGATATTGTCGAAGTGGTTCGAAGGTGAATCGGTTGAATAGTGTGAATAGCCTGATTAGCCTGAATAGTATGAGTAGCCTGATTAGGCTGTTTCATCTTCCTCGATTTTTTCATTATTTGCGACATCAACACTTGTTTGTTGGAATGATGCTGTGCCTATCATTTGCGTCGGCAATTCTGGTGGCACAAGCTGAAGAGGAGACGGCTAAACGACAGGCTTCTAGAGCCACGGTTACTAGACCTACGGCTACTAGACCTCAGGTTTCTGCACCTCAAGGCTCTATGCCAAAGGCGCCGCCTAACCTTATCAAAGTTCCCATGGTGCGTCAGTCGACTGATTTTACTTGTGGAGTTGCAGCTCTGCAATCAGTCTTTGCCTATTTTGGTGATGAATATCGCGAAGACCAGTTAGCAAAAGAGTTGAAGGCAGTTCCCAAAACAGGAACGCACTATCAAGAAATGATGCGCTTAGCCAAGGCCAAAGGCTATTCTGTTAAAGTTTTGAAGACCATGACGATAGCTGATTTGAAGACCATGACGATAGCTGATTTGAAGAAGACCATTGATGCGGGCAAGCCAGTCATTTGTCTGATTCAGGCCTGGGCTGATAAGGCAGTCGATTATTCCAACGATTGGGAAGATGGGCACTACGTGGTCGCCATCGGCCATGATAGCGACAATATCTATTTTATGGATCCTTCTACTTTGAGCAATTACACTTTCATTCCAACAAAAGAATTCGTCAATCGTTGGCACGATACAGATGGCAAAGAGAAGCTGGTGCACTTTGGTTTGATTATCGAAAAGGCTAAAGCGAAGTATAATCCGAGTTCTTTTCTCAAGCTCGATTAGCATTCAAAATGGAACTGGTTCATGAATAGCCCAAGAGCAGCGTTTATGGTCAAAATACTCGGGCGCAATGGTGCTCGTGTTTTTTATATGCTTTTGGGAGCAGCCTTGGTGGCATTTTCCATCTATGGTTACTCGCACCCAGAAGTACTGCACTCAAGACGACTTGGCATTTAGCGTGCAAGCGATACGAATTTTACTCACGCAATTATCGGAAGTCGGCTGGCAGTTGTCGCGGCTTGGTTGCGGGCGCAGAAATGATCAGGTCGTTGCCTTTCCATTTGCTTTTTAGTACGGCGGTCTGAAGCTCTGAGCGGTCTTGCAGAACTTCGCTTTGAACTGATTCTTTCAAACGCTCGAAGGCCTGACTCAGTGTGGGCTTTCCTGCTCGTAGTGCCTCTATCAATTGATGAGTGAAAACGCCGTTCTGATAGCGCTTTGATTCCCATGAAACTTGGTTGGGCAGGCTGCTACAAATGATTAATTGCCCGGTGCCTTGCGACAGGGCAGCGCTATCGATGTTGCCTACTCGCGTTAGCCCTTTGGCTGTGTCGGCCGCACCACTGTGACAAGCATCAATGATTAGCACCACTCTATTTGAGTGTACCCGTTGCTTTATTGCCGCGGCCAGATCAGATAGCGGTAGGCCCGTGGCATATAGACTGTCGGGGTCGGTATTGTGCATTACCAGATAATTGAGACCTTCAAGATCGGCCTGTGATGGGCTGCCGTGAGTAGAAATGAAAATCAGTACGAGGTCATTTGGATGTGCCAGGCGGGGTAGCCACTTATCGCCCAGCTCTGCTAGTACCCGTTCTTTTGTGGCTTGTTCGTCGACCAAGAGCTTGACGTGGTCAGGGGCAAAGTTGGCTTCATTGACCAAGTAGGTAGAGAGATCTTTAGCGTCTTTTGCAGGGTATTTGAGATTGATAGAGGGCTTCGCAAATTTGCTCACTCCCACGATGAAGGCCCATTTGTCTTCAATTGGGGCGTTGCTAAAGTTAGAGCTAGAATCCGAGTTAGAGTTAGAATCCGACGTAGAGTTAGAAATCGAGTTAGAACTAGAGTGTGAGTTAGAGTCGTCAACTCGCGCATTGTTATCATTGCTCGCGTCTTTGACAGTTGCCTCTCTTGAGCCCGCACTAGCTAGTTTAGTCGGCTGTGCCATAAGATTTACAGGCCCAGCCAGACTGACTTTGTATTTGAGATGGATGCCCACATTGACACCAAGCATAATTTGCATTTTTATCAGATGCGACTTCGTCAGGTGAATCGTTGCTGATTTGTTGGCACTATTGCCGGTGGCGTTTAGTGCGACTTTGCCTAGTTCTAAGCCGCGCTCATCGTGAAGAATGACATTGGCAGTGGTTGAATAAAAGTCGGTTTCGCCATCTAGTTTAATCGTCAGATCGCCCGGTCCGGCCGTAAAAGTGTAGTAGTAGCTCTGCCCAGCGGCTTCTACTTCACCTTCAACCTGATTAGACTCAAGTCGAGTAGGTGTGGCACCATCTGTTGATTGAGCTAACGCAGGTGGCAGCAAGTGACATTGCCAGCCGTTGAAGTTAGCCGCGCACAGAGTGCTGTATACAAGTACTTTAGTGGCTAGATTGCGCCAAGACCCAGGTGCCATATCATTTATTTATTCATTTATTCAGAAGCGGGAATAAATTTCCAGAGGAATTTATCTGTGCCATCGCTTGGACCGAAACGAGTTTCAGTATAGGCAGGAGGGTTGTCGAGGATGTGCAAGGCATCACCATTTCTTGCCACGCTCTTGACTTGAAAACCTGATTCAGCAGGGGCGAGGACAAATACTGAGGGATCAAAACTAATGATAGACTGCATACTTGACACGGGATGTGGTTGGAAGTTTAAGTTTGTAGTCTCACCTGCTAGCCTTATTGTGTAGCGGTTTGTGGGCTTATTGGTCTTCAAATCAACCTTGCGCTTAATTGCCCATTTTTGCAGACCCGCTTTGGTAAATTCACGGGTGCCAACGTATTGACCCGCGCTAGCTTGGCCGGCTTCTAGAGCCTGTTCGTTCGCTAAATTGACGATAAAATAAGTGCCAGTGTTAGGCAAACTAGGAACTTCTGCCATCGATGGCGCGATAGTCGGCGCAACAGTTGCTGCTACTAATGAGATTGCGATCGCCATCTTTTGGATAATTTTCATGCCTCAGCTCCTAAGCCTGACCTGGTAATTGCAAATACTACCGGGGGAAGTGGGAATAAGGAGCATATTGTACCAGTTTGACAATCTTAGGTTTCAAGTATGAGGCTGACCGCCCACAGGGCCGCAACGATAGTGACTGCAATTCTTTTGAGCCTGGTGTCTTTTCAGTCTGCGGCCTATTGTCGACCTAGTTCCTCTAACCAGACTGCTCTTCCTGCACAAACTGGTTTGCCTTCTCGGTCTGCTCAGCCAGATACTAACTCCCTTCAAGTTGAAGTTCTGGCGGCGGGAGTGCCTAAGCCAATAGCCGCAAGGCGTAATTATGACGAGATTTTTGCTGAACTTAAAACTGGTGGCATCAAGGTTTTTCTGCCCTTCACTCAATATCAGGAAACCCCGGAACCAAAATCACTCGGCTTTGAGACAGATTTTTTTCTACAATATAAGAAAGACGATAACGCCATCAATGCCATGAAGCGACACGGCATTAAGCTTTTGGTTGCGGCGGAGATTTTGTATCCTGACGGCAAGTTTGGTGCACCAAGTGATGACCCACTGAGAAAATTGATATCGTGGGCTGGAAGAGAGAACATTTATGCCGTGTATGCATATGATGAACCGGCCCATCGTGGGCTGCCTGTGAGCCAATCGCAGTCACTTTATCAACGTGTCAAATCGATTGATTCAACTTTGCCTGTGGTTATGGTTCATGCACCGATTCTTGCTGATACCGAGAAGCAGCTCTCGGAAAGTGAGCGAACTAACTACCTCAATCGAGTTAAGCAACATAGTCAGTGGGCTGATACTGTGGTTTTCGATATTTATCCCATTCCTAAAGAGCTGGCGAAATTGACTGGCCCTTACGCCCGCGGTCTAGAGCTTGGGTATTCTGATTTGATTCCGCAATATGCCCGATGGCTGAAAGAGAATTTGCCAACGAAAAAATATGGAGTGGTGCTTCAGGGCTTTTCAATGGCCAATCATTATGATGAAGCCACCCTTAAGACGATTTATAGTGCGCTACCAAGGGAAGTCACCGCCACTATTCGCACTCCTTCTAGTCGTGAACTAGAGAGCATGGTCGGACTAGCGAAAGCAAATGGTTGTTCCGTAATTGGCTGGTGGGGCCAGAGTATGCTCAAAACTGAAGCCGAACTAAAGTTTTGGCAAGAGCTCAAGCGAGTTTCGCGTGAGCTAAATCAGCGTGCGAAGTAGGGCTGGAAGCATGGGGGCAATTGGGCTGGATGCATTGGTCTAGTAGGCGCACAGTACTCAGAATTTTAGTGCCTTACTGAGTGCATTAGGCCGTTTCGAATGTCAGCGATGGCTTTCTCAATTGACTTGCTGATTTCTTTAACCGTGGCTGGGAAGCCAGTTTCGATTGGTCCTGGTAGTTTCTTCTTCGCATATTCAGGGTCTAGTCTACAGGCTACTTTGAAGTCATCGGCTGCACCTTTGGAGTCGCCCAGTTCAGAGCGACAAATCGCACGATTATAGAAGCCAACGCCAGCTTCAAGCCCCATATTTATGCTGCGATCGTAGTCTTTGAGAGCGCCGGTTCGATCACAGAGGCGGCGTTTGCAGAAACCGCGAATATTGTATGAGCTTGCCCTCATTGGCTGTAGTTTAACAAGCTGTTCTAAGTCAACTAGTGCACCACGGTGGTCTCTTAATCGCATCTTTTCGAATGCCCGGTCAGCAAAGCAATAGATCGATGAAGGGTCAACACTAATGCCCTTGCTAAATTCTGCTATAGCGCCTCCTCTGTCGCCAGCTTCTGATTTCAACATTCCTTTGCCATCGTATGCCTCCGCGCAGTGCGGGTCAATGACAATTGCCCAATTGAAATCAGCTAAGGCTCCGGCTTTGTCGCCTAGGTCTTGAAGCAGTTCGCCCCTACGGCAGTAAGTCAAGGCGTTTCTTGGCTCTAGAAGCATTTCCTGAGTGTAGTCTGCGACTGCGCCCTTAAGGTCTCCGAGTCTTTTTCTTGAATTGGCTCTATTACTGTAGCAAATCGAGTCTGCCAGGCCTAATTCTATGGCTTTGGTTAGGTCTGCAACTGCGGCTTTGTCATCCCCGAATTTTGCCTTTCCGTAGCCACGATAAGCATAACTCCATTTATCCTTGGGGTAGCGAGCAACCATGTAATCGTAGTCGTTATCTGCTTTTTCGCGATTATTGAAACAGACATAGAGATCACCCCGGCGCCAGTAGGCATAGCGATATTTCGGGTCGAGCTCTATGATCTTTGTGTAGTCTGCGATTGCACCGGCTTTGTCTCCGACTAATTCTCGAGAAAATCCACGGCCATAATAGCTGTCGCGACTGCTGGGCTTCAATTCAATTGCTCTGGTGTAGTCTGCGACTGCTGCCTTGTCCTTATTTACTTTGCTTAGTTCAAAGGCCCTATTATGATATGCGCCGAAATGACTTGGAGCTAACTGAATGGTCATACTGTTGTCTTCAATCGATCCTTTGTGGTCGCCTGCTTCGGAACGATAAATTGCTCGCCAGAAATAGGCTATGTCGTTTGTTGGTTGCTGGCGAATCAATTCGTTCAACACCGCTATGGCGCCTTTGGTATCTCTCTTGGCCCTTTTTGCTTTGGCGCTGGCAATCAGTTTGACTGACGCCTTATTGTTGCTATCGAAGGCACTCGATTGTGAGTTTTTACTCGTTGCCTCCCGAGCAACCGCCAGCTGGCCTGACGCCAACGTAGCTGAAACGACTATGCAAAGTGAAACTAGATAGCTCTTCATACATCGAGTGTACCTCACTGGCATAGAGCTGAATATGGTGATTCCCGTCCTCTGTCTGCGGAACTACCATGCTCTTTGGCTCTCTGGCTACCGATGCTGTTTGTGTTACTTGGTGTTTGTGATTGTCGTGTGCCATAGTAAGTTGCTATCCTTGCCGAACCTGAGTGCAACAATAGAGTTCATTCATTGCCGAGTTGTTAACGGGGTGGAAATTTGAAAAATCGACGCAGATTCATCATTGTCACCGTTACGTTTGCTCTTCTCTGTATTTTCTTCACTCCATATCCATTTAAGGTTTTGCGCCGCATAAAGTGGATGGTGGCAAATGTGGTGACGAGTATTGTTGCGCACAAGCCTATTGCGGAGCCGCCTGTTACTTATACTGCCGAAGATCAAATTGCCACCTATGGTGCTGCTGCCCGGGCGCGGCTAATGCCAAAATTTCAAGCTAAAGGTTTGGCTTATCCGCCACAACGGCTGACAATGGTTGTGATTAAGTCAACCAATGAGCTGATGCTCTATGCCGCTGCTGCCGACTCTTCATTCAAATACATTTGCACTTATCCAATTCTTGCCGCCAGCGGTGTGCTTGGCCCCAAGCTCAAGGAAGGCGACTGCCAGGTGCCGGAGGGGTTGTATAACCTGACACTTGAACCTAATACCCCTTACCACCTAGCCCTGCGCTTGAATTATCCTAACCCCACCGATTGGGAACATGCCAAAGAAGACGGTCGTGAGCAGCCCGGTAGCGATATTTTGGTGCACGGCAATCAGTGTTCTATTGGTTGCATTGCCATGGGTGATCCAGTTAGTGAGGAATTGTTCGTGGCAGCCTACGACACTGCCGACAAGAACTTGCCGCTGATAATTGCCCCTGTTGATTTTCGCACCACAGCTGCTCCCGAGAGCAAAGATACAGATCCTAGCTGGCTGCCAGAACTGTACGGACAGATAAAGGCGGCGTTGGCGGAGTTGCCGGTTGGCTCTGACTGAATCTGCTACTCCTGCTCAAGGAAGTGCATCATGCGACCTGAAACGATTTCTGCCTCTGTTGGCATCTAACTTTTGGCTCGCTTGGCTATTCTGGAAGCAAACCAGAATTGGCTCAGGCAGCCTACAATCAGTGATGTTGGCACGGCGAATATTGATATGCTAGTGAATTCGCCTTTGTTAGTTAGATAGACAGCTAGAGAAATTCCCATCAACGCCCATGTGATACTTGTGAATGCAAGGCACTGGGCAAACAATGCCTTGTATTTGCCAGCCGCCTTTGAAAGCACATATAAATTGAGCGCGGCAACTGATATGGGGAGTGCAGATACACAAAGAAACATAATTGAATGCGGAATGATGGTTAAAGCAGATGGAAGAGTATTTGTAGCAACAAGGCTTTTGATTGCAATTAGAAGCAAATACAACGGGAAGTTAACTAGACCCGCGCTCATAGCCCCTACATATCCAATAAACACAATTCCAGCGAGGTTGATTAATAGGGCTGCAGTGCACAGCCCTGTGGTGCGAGCAACCCGAACAACTTTGTTAGCAGAAGATTTATTCGATTCAAGCTGGTTCATGGTTTATCGGGTCGGCAGGTTGGAATTATTGCCAGCTACAGGCTATTACATTATAAGGCTTTATGATGAAGGCAACGGAAGTGCCCTAGCATCCGGGGGTAATCTAGTGTTTTCCACCTGTTTATAATTTTTCCCTTCGCTAAGCTGGATACTAGTTCGATAGCAGGCGGAACAGGGAGTGGCCGATGATAAACTCATGCAGGCAGCTATTGCAGACTCTGGCTTCTTTGTCGCTTGTTGCTGCCCTTGGCGGGTGCGCAATGAGTCCTGTTAGTCCGTGGGGTGGTTCGACTGCGAGCTGCAGTGTCTCTGATTCTGGCAGCGAGATAGCTGCTATCTACAAACGGGCTGATCGTTTACTAAAAGAAGGCTCTATTGAGGAAGCTCAGCGGTCGTATTATGAAGCCGTGAGTTTGTCCGATGACAAGCTGGGTGTAGATTATTATTGCAAGATTGATCTGTTGGCCGACAAGGCAAGAACTTCTCTAGATAGCGATGAAGGTGAGGGCTTGTGCAAGCGTCTGATCGCCGTTGATGCAGATGTGTCGCTTCCGGAGAAAAATCAGATGGTGCAAGATCTTGAACTATACTCTAAATGGTTGCACGGGCATAAGCAAATTGCTGCGGCCGATGAGATAGCTAAGCTCATCGAGAACTGTAAGCGTGCCGGCTCTACTTCTTCTAGAAGTCAAAATGCAGAAATATGCTCTGCACTAAAATTGAGCCCACCAAGCGAAGAAGACATCATTGTTCATTCCGTATTGCAAACTCGCGCTGGGCATTCACTAGATGAGGCAAAAATTGACGACACAACTTTCATAAAGTTGAATGGCTATCTCATACCTTCAAATGCATACAAAGGACGATGGATGGAGTATTTCGCTGCTAGCGAAAGAGAGGCTGTAGCAGCGTTTTGTGCGCAAGCTAGCGGGCTGACAAAAAAACAAGTTGAGCGGCTTGGTGGTCGGCCACTTTATCGTGGTGGACGAGTCGACTGTTGGAATTTTGGCAGCTCTGGTGAGGATGTTTGGGTCTACTGTTTTGGTGGCAGTTCTGTTTTTGTCAGGCTCGCTTTTGGTGGTGAGCATTGTCGCTCTGCTGAAGTTGTTGGTGCCGATGATTTATCTAGATATAAGGTGTGGCGGGCAAAGAATCTTGAGCTTAGCGCTATCGGCAAAACAGTGTTTATGATTTTGCAAGAGCAAGGAACGCCAGCATACATTATGACAGACCATGGTATAGACTTGTTTGGCTGCAGGAATCCGCTGCACTATGAAATGGTAGCCTATGCGACTGGTCCCGATAATTCTACTGAATTGACATTTTTATATGGCTTTTGCGTTAAGACTCAATCGCACACTTATGGTTCGCCGGTGCAGTGAGTTTGGATAAGACAAAAACAATTTTTTGGTTTGGCACAGCTCTTTTAGTGGCTGCATTGTTCGTGTTGCCCGGGCCTAGCCAATTTATTGCTGATCGCTTGAATGAGCAAGCACTTGAGCTTGAGTTAAGTAAAGAGGATGTTCCGGCGAAGGCACTCTATTTGATAGCCCTGAAACTGCAAGAGAAGAATTTTGGCTTGAATCATATAAATGTAGCAAAGTGTCTTGACCGGCTGTCTTCAGTTTGCGTTTCATCCGGTGAACTGGAGCAAGCCGATGCGTTTAGCAGACGTGCCTTGCAAATTCGATTGTCTCAAGATAGAAACCATTACCCTGACCGTGACCTGCAAGCGAATTATATGAATTTGGTTGAAATTTGTTGTAAGCAAGGTGCGTACGACCGAGCGCAAACGTTTTTGGCGAAGGCGGGGTCTCTGACACACAATAATTACCGTGCTGAAGTAGCTCTACCTAGCGGTATGAAATGTAACCCATCTGGAATTTTTTATGACAGTGCCGAAGCGCTTATTGCTCAACGTAAATTTGCTGAGGCGGAGAATGATTTGAAACGCCTTGTCGCAGCCGAGTCTTATCTGTATGGCGATAACTTCGAGGTTCGTAGCGATCTGCGTTTGTACGTCGGGCTTTTCAATGGTATGAGCAAACCTTTGGAGGCAAAGAGGGTCCAAGCATTGGTTGATTCTCCTGGTGAATTAAGCGCACAAGATTTGGCTCCTTACATGAATGCCAAACCAAACCCCGACGACTTGTTCTATCACCCCATCCTCAAGTCCGTTGCTGGTCATGGCTTAGATGGAATTGTTTTGCCAGAGTCTGTGTATCGTCAGTTAAATGGCTGCGTCTATCCAGCTTCTTTGATGCGCTCTCACCTGAGTACATACTTTGCCAAGGCTGAGCTGGAGGCTCTATCGCGGTTCTGTGTCGTAGCCAAAGGTAAGAGCAAAAGAGAAATTCAGAAATTGGTCGGGAAACCAGAGCTTGAACTTGGTCAGGTCGGTTGTTGGAGTTCTTCTAAGCCCGGTGATGAGAATTGGGTCTATCGTCTAGGTTATCTTCAGCAGGCTGCAGATCTTACCTTCGTCAATAATAGATGTGTTGATAGTCGTGTCTTGACGGGTAAGGAGGATTGTCACTTTCAAAACTGGCGTGCCAAGCATATAGTGAGCTGGTCTAGCGGTAAGACTGTGCCCGAGATACTGAAAGAATTTGGCTGGTCTGGTTTAAGTGCATACAGTAAGGGTACAGCGTTGAATCCAGATTATGACCCTATCATCGAAACCCTAAGCTACTCGACCGGCTCATATACCGATGCCACACTTACAATTAAGCATGGTGTCTGCACCTCCGGTAGTGTCGGCATGATTGCTTTTTGAGTGGTTTCGTTTGTAGTCTCAATGTGCTTCAACTCTGTACAACAAACTACAGTCGTATATGGCACGTGGTGAAATTGTCTTTTCTTGAAGAGGCACGTTCTTCCCGTATCGCTCCTTCAATTTTGCTTTGACTTCAGGCGCACTGAGGTCAAAGCTTGCAAGTGTAGTGAGTTTTCCTAGTTCAATATTTAGAGCAGACTTGTACATTTTCCAGACTAGCTCTGAGCAATAGATTTTTTCATCCGACCAGCTAAAGTATTGATCGTATGGCTTGCCTTTGAATTTAAGACCCTCGTCCTTGAGTTTCTTTAGCTGGCTTTGGTTAAGGGTTTCTGGGGTCTTCAGTCGCATAACGGCATAGTGCTTTTCGCTCCCTCTAGCAATCCACTCGTTCAGTGCAGTTGATTTAACTGGGCCAACAGCCTCGTAAACAAACCAACTATTGTTTTGCTTGAAGAGTACGCCCATGTGCGAATACTTAGAGTGAGTTGCTGTTTGAATCGCCTGACTTTGGCTCGACTGTGACGTTTGGAAGATGATGTCGCCGTCATGAAGCTGCTTACTTTGTCCGGGTGTGCAAGCGCATAATGTTGGCAATGCAAATAGGCAAGCTAGGCTCATGTTTCGCATTGCCTTGCGGTACTTGTTTCCTTGTCGATAAGCTTTTTTCATTGCCATCCGGGCTTCCAAAGCTTTGTTGTTAATCCTCGCTTTTTGTAGGCAGCGTGGGTCAATTCAATCACGTTGTCTATCTGGGCTGCTGAGAAAGCAACAGTTTGATGATTGTTTGTGCGTTTCGCTGGAATTCCTTGGCAATTGAAACCAACATTGCCAAAGTCTCAAAGCCTAGTTCCTACCAATGATATTATTGGTCCTGCTATTGCCAATCCTGCAATTGCTTTGTTTTGAAGGAAAAGTTCGCATGACGCAACGCCGCCTAGGGCAACCCAGAACACCAGGCTTATTTTATATCAGCTTAGGTTTCTTTCTTGGCAACTGCTTCCTGTCGCCGGTATTTGGTGGCGAATTGCCAACAGGCGCCACCCGCTCTGCGACGAGCATGCCTTCAGTTGACGCCCGCCTTAACCCACGACCTGTGAGTAAATCAAAAAATATGGCTCTTACCGATCACGAAAAGCAAATCGCAAAAGAGCTTGGTTTCGAAGAGTCAGTGCTCTTGCTTATCAAAGAGCGGCTCAACCCAGAGATGGGAATTGTGAAGTCTGGTGGCTTGGAGATGGAAGATAGGTCCTTCTTGAAAGAAGTCTACAATCAACCTGCTCAAATGCTAGAAAAAGATTTGAAGAATTACCATGAGATTGCGGCTAAGTATCCTGAATTGAAGAAGATAGTTGATTTTGAATTGCCGAAAGACTATAGCGATAGTTTAGAGAGAACTATCATTCAATCGGATGCTCGGCAAAGAGAAGAGATAGGCTCAGAAAAGTATGAGCGTATGAAGGCTTACCGCCTTGCAGCCGAACCATTTCAATCGTTGATTGCGCAAGACCATTTGGACGCTCAGGGACGACCAAAAGCTGGAATGGTTTATCTACATTCAGAGCCAACTGAGTATTTAGATAGCGATGAAGCATTGAAGAATGCCATTGCATTGCTACACACAAAGTACGATGGCAAGAGTTTGCGACCAGAGAACAAAGCTAAGCTAATGTTGGGCCTGAAATACAAAGGAGTTGGTGACTTCATGTTTGGCCCAGATCGGCGCATGAGGAATTTGCGAACTGAGTTAGAGAGTTTGGGTTATCGCATAGCTGATGAACGTGAAATTTCAGCCAGAAGAGTTCAGTTTGAAAACGAAGCTGAAGCAGAAAAGTACCTTCAAGAAGCTGGCATGGCTGTGGATTCTCTTAGTCTTGATCGGCAAATGAAATGCCAGTACAGGGCAATCTACCCGATCGATATTGCCAAGGATCTCACTAACTTAGAGGATGCGAATGCTCTGATATTGCAATCCAATCCTTTCTTAACCAGCGACAGCGATGGCATTGTGCAGATGGCTAAATTGTTGATGACGAATCCACCGGCGGCAAAAGACGCTATGCGTCTGGATCTTCGTTTGCTGCCCGGCTCTACTGTGACCAAACTAGGTGAGAGACAATGGATGATTGATCGACCTGAGCGCTTCACTGCCAGACCAATGCTTCGTACGGCAACTGTAATAAAGGTACCTAAGAATAGCTCTGGCTTTGAAATGGTTAAGGCTCAATGCACCAGTGGAATGAACTACGGCATAGACAATGACCATGTTATTGAAAAGCTTAAGTATTGGGACAAGAAATACGGTGTCACTGTTATTGAGGCAACTTTCGAAGGCATGAAAATTAGTTTCAAAAATCTACCGGACGATCTAAGCGAGCTGTGCACTGAGTTCTTTTTCTTTTGTCCAGAAATCGAGCTATCAGATGATGAACACTCTAACGCTGCGCGCATGCGCCAGATGGCAGACAATCTTAGAAAAACCAAGGTCAGGTCTTTCTGGTGGGATTAAGATCGGCATCACTTACTACTGCATGAATTGAGTGTCGTAAGGGTCAAGCTCTTTTGCTTTAGCAAAATTTGCAGATGCTTGGTCTTTCACTCTCTTGCCTGCGTATAGCTGCCCCAGGCGCCAGTAGCCGCGTGCGTATGAAGGGTGATTGGCTAATGTTTTCTTCATTAGCTCAATGCCTTCATCGTAGCGTTTCTCGTTCAACAATAGATAGCAATATGCACCAGCAGCAGCGAAAAACTTAGGATCAGAAATCAAGATCTGTTTGAACAAAGGTTCGGCTTCTTTGTTCTTCTGCGTTTGAATTAGAAAAGCGGCTTTATTGGTCATCTCAATAACTTTTGGTTTTAGATCATGGTCTGGTAGGCCGACTTTCAAAAGCAGTTGAGCTAGCTTTGCGCTCTCTGAATTCGGAGCTGCGGCAATAATGGCATTACAGGCAGTTCTTGCCTCGTTCGGTTGACCAGCATCTCGTGCTCCTCTTGCCGCTGCTAGAAGTTGTCCCGGATCTGTTGCGGCTGTGATTGGTTCCGAATCAGCGTCTTTATAGACCAGGGCGCGGCCACTGTCAAAGCGAAATGCCCTCTGGAATATTGGTGCAATAACAAAGTCGCCTGATTCAGAAATGTATCCCCACTTCTTAGCGTCTAGCGTCGCCGGTGCCAGACCTTCTGAGAATTCTCGTGCGTCTTTGAACTTGAATGGTATTTTGACATTGCCAGTGCTGTCGACGTAACCAACTAACATGTCTTTCTCAACCGGCGCCAGTTTACCGCTGTAGTCACCAGCCCAGTCGTATTCGAAGGGTACGACCACTGCGCCGGCTTTGTCTATAAAGCCCCATTTGTTGTTCTTAAGCACAGCAGCAAGACCGTTCTTGAATGGCCGAACTTCTTGGAATGGTCCTGGTATGATTACTTTTCCTGTGCGATCAATGTAGGAGTAGCTGTCGGAGTGATAGCGCTTCTCTGATGGATTCGTGTTCAAAAGACTGACTTCTTTAGGGCTAACGGCTGCTAGTCCTTCACTGAATCTCTCGGCCGCATGGAATTTAGCTGCAATTACAGTTTTGTTTGCTTTGTCATGATAGCCCCAGAGTCCGTCATAGGCTTCAGGGGTTGGTTCGTCGCCTTTAACTGCAGCTAGGCCTTCGCTAAATTCTTTTGCTTCTTTCCATTGGAAATTTGTGACTTTCTTACCAGACTTGTCTATCAGATCGTAGGAAGGTTGAAAGTTTTTTGCTCCGGGCTCCTGTCTATTAAAGTAGGCCACGGCCAGCTCGTCGTAGAAGGGAATTTTTAGGTCTAGGTTGTACAGCGGTGTTATTTTGCCATCGCTCGCTACAATTGCTGAGTACCCCAAATGTGTTGCCCTTGGCCCGGCAACGAGCTTGCCGTCTTTGAGCCCTTGGTGTCCAAGATTTACGACAGCAACACTATGATAAAAATCGTTTGCTAAATTGAATGGTGCAGTTATTACAACTTTGCCACTAGTGTCGATGTAGGCAAAGTCAAAATTTGTTGGTATCGGATAGCGAAAAAGCCTCTCGCAATTGTAGTACCACAGTGGCATACCGCCATCTGGTTTGAGCATTTTCGCTTCTGACACGTCTTTTCCTATAGCTAAAACTGGCTGTGCTAGGGTCGTAGAGATGGCTAAGTTGAAACCTATTGTGCACGCTGCTGAGATGCATGTTGAAATTAGTACGTGGACTCTGCGTCCCTTTTGAGAAACCATTGAAAACCCCAGATAAGCTTCAATAGTTTAACTTATTAGCGGCCCTTATTATGGTCGCTTCCAAAAAGGCTCGTGCATGTACTTCTGAATTGGATAGATCATTACCCAGGCCGGCCAATGATCATTTCCCGTAGTTCTTTGCAAACAGCTTGCCTTTAGAGTCTACCGCCATAACCTTTTCATTGTCGACGTAAGCTGCCCGCAAGCGACCCTCAAATGGAAGGCGGGCTCTGACCTGCTCTTGTTCTTCTTCTTCTTTTTCTTTTTCTAGCGAGAGCACAACCACCTCGGTATAGCAAGGAATTACCGCTAGCTTTTGATCTCTGGAAATATGTATTGGTGTTGCCCAGCCGCGAGGGCCATCAGTAATATGCACATAAGGTCCACCAAACTGTCTCCAGACTAGCGCACCAGCGCGGGCAACAATATCTTGGTCTTGCTTAGAATTCGGCACAAACTCTGGTCTGTCTAGAGTTGGTTGAAACTTGCTAATGGTGCCGGTTGTCAGATCAATTCTGGCGAATACTTGTCCTCGCTCTGCGTAAACAAGTTCTGCTCCATTTTCAGCTATGCACCACAGAGTATTGTATTCCATTTTTAATGGTGCATAACAAAGTTTTGTCCTCAAATCTGGTGACCATACTTCGACTTCGCCACCTTTGTGACCGATTACAATATTTCCATTGGGTTGGAACGCAAATATGAGATCTTGGCAATAGTCAAAGGTGAGTTTCTTCACCTCAACGTATTTGCCACTATTGCTTTCGCTGCTGCTGACACCGGTGCTGCTGGTGTTCATGCTGCCTTCGCGTTGCCAGAGGCGCACTGTTTGGTCTCTGGCTGAGCCTGTGATAATAGTCTTGTCTGTTAGGCCGAAGGCAAAGATTACATCGTTAATGCCATGCACTATAAAACGCTGCACTAATTCGCCTGTTCTAACATCTTCTATTTTGATGAAACCACGCTCGGTGTCTGTTGTGCAGAAGGCAATTTTGCTACTATCGTTTGAGAATGCATAGTGACGAATGTCACTTGGCAGTTTTCGAATAAACTCTCCTGTTGCTCTATCCCAAAGCTCAATTCCTTTCCAATCAGTCTTGATGGCCAAGATCGACTTGTCTGGTGATAGCAACACAGACTTTATTGTGTCTTGCGGTTCTTGCTGTTCAATTACTTTGATTGTAATATCATCTAGCTTAATTGAATCGTCTGTAGGCGTGTAAAAATAGTTGTCGCCGTCTATAAAACCAAATGCCGTCCTATTCTCTAGAGTGTCAGTTGGCCTAACGGAAGCCAGTATTTCAAGTTCGCCAGTCAGTAAATTTCTCTTCTGAATTTCTCCTGCCATTGTTCTTGCCAATACAAAGTTTCCACTGGGGGCAAATTTTGCTTCCATCCAGCTTTCGTTTGTCGTCAATAGCTTTTCTGGTTCATTGCTTCGGCCTTGTCTATTGTTTCGGTCTTCCTTCCAGACGGCACCACCAGCGGTTGCCCAGAAAATGACATCATTAACTTCGCAAACACAGATAATTTCTTCTTTGTACTCGGTGGCTGTAAAAACAGTTTCTTTTATTTCTAAATCCCAAATGCTGCAGGTAAAATCCATACAACCGACGAATACATAGCGGTTGTCCGCAGATGCTGCCACTGACGAAACTAAGCTCTCGCGACCCCAGGCATCTTTCGAGTAGTAAAGCTCAGCATTGTCAGGACGTAGCAGGGCAATTAACTTTTCACCAGTAGTGTCCCAAACACCCACCGTGCGGTCATAAAAGCCGACTAGAGCCATTGAGCTATCGTTAGAGAAGTTGACTGCTCGAATTAACTCCCAGTGCTCTGGTGGGGCCTCTTTTTGAAAGAGAGTGGAAAGGCGCTTGCCAGTTGAGACTTCGAAGACGCCGGCGGTGCCATCATTGAGACCGAGTAAGGCAAGCTTGCCATCGCTGTTTAGAGCTGCTGCTTCTATGTATACTTCAAATTCGCTTGTCGTAGGTGATTTGGCGTTGCCTGTCAGTGCACTAGTAGGGCGAATTTCACTGATTAGCTCGCTTGATTCAGTGTCGAATATTTTTGCTACGCCAACTTCTTCGACGGTCAAAAGCCTTGATCCATCTTTCGAGAAACAAGCAAGCTCAACTTCTTGTCCGTATTGGCCAAAGTTTAGCCAGAGATTGCCTGCCTCATCTACTTTCATCTTGGGATGCTGATGATCGTCCATTATTGCTCTCCCTAGGGGGCGTCAATTATGCAGGAAAATAACTCTTGACAATTGGCGACTTTTCCAGTAGTTTCATTTGTTACGCTCAATCCCATCGTTCTTTCCTTACCAGAAAAATATAAACATCAATGCCTAAAAGACAAACGGGCAGCCGCTCTCTGCGCAAAAGAGAGCAGCTGTTAGATTATGCTCGCCCTCAATCTGTTGAACTTACTGTAGAACCTTTAGTAAAAGAATCGAAACCGATACTGCGAGAGATAGTGGCGCCGCCAGCCGATCTTCTTGATATGTCGGTGCCAGAACCTTCGCCCGATTCCGCACCCGCGTCGTCACCTGCTCCGACGCCATCACCTGCTCCGATGCCGTCACCTGCTCCGACGCCATCAGCTGCCGCTGCTGTTGTCAGCGACTTGCAAAAGCTGCTCAAATACGGAGAACTTACTCCCGTCAAAGAGTCGCAGCGTTTTCTTCAATATGATCTACTTTGGGAAATTCATAAAGACGCTCTTAGCACTACTTACGTAGCGAAAAATGATGCAATTGAAGGCTTTGTTGCCGTCCGCATCTTTAACGAGCGCGTCAGTGACAGTGCGCAGATTCGTGCTATTCAGAAGGCTGCCATCAAGGCAAACGAGTTGACTCACCCCAATCATGTTTCAGTCTACGAGAATGGTGTTGCTGACAATGGCACACCGTATGTGGTGATGGACTGGGTGGAAGGCGAGTCTCTTACTAGTCTCTTCAAGCGCACAAAACGTCTTGATATTGCGTCCTTCCTCAATATTTTCACCCAAGTATGCGAGGTGCTAACCGACGCTCACTCACGCAATTTGTATCACGGCAATCTTTCGCCAGACAGAATTAGCATTGTCACTAGTGACATTTCTACTGACACTGTTAAGGTCAGCGACTTTGGCATGCCCATTGATACTGTTCAAAACGCTTTTTACATGAGCCCGGAGCAGTGTCTTGACCAAAATAGAGTTGACACTCGTTCTGACCTCTACTCGCTTGGCTGCATTATGTATGAGTCGCTCGTCGGACGCCCACCGTCTCTTGGTACCAGCGATCTCTCTGTTGACTTCCTTCATGAGCTGGCCAATCAGTACAGCAAAGATTCTCCTGAGCATAATGCCCTCAAGCTCTTAGATTGCATTATCAAACGTTGCCTCAATAGAGTTCCTTCTAAGCGTTTCTCTAGCGCTCGCGAACTGATGAGTGCGCTGGCATTGGTGTCTGATTGCTTTGACAATGCTCTTAGCTCAAAGAGCAAGAAGCTTCCGCCCAAAGCTGAGAAGCTATTGCTCTTTCGCTTTCTTGATAAGTTCGATCGCAAAATCACGGCTGCGCTCACTGCTTATTTGCTTCTCGGTCTCTTTGCCACCAAGTATATTGGTGAGATTCAATTGCAGAAATTTATTGATGAGGCTCAGGTTGCGCGCTTTGTTGATTGGCCCCATGCACAATCGAACTACAAAGACGCTATTAAACAGGCGACAGCAATCGGAAAGCCGCCTGGTTTACTGGCCGATCTTCATTGGGAGTTGGCTGATTCTTATCGTGTTCAGTCGCTTGACTCAGTGCTGAACGTGCAGCGAGAGAATTTGGCTAAAGATGCAATCGCTGAGTATGAGAAGGCTTTTCAGTATTTCAATCACGGCCCGCATCTGCGTTCATATGCATTGGGCTTGCTGGAGAATATGAGCCAGCTTTATATAAAAATGCCTGATGCTGATTTGAAGGCTAACCATTGCGATAAGACAGTTAATCAATTGCGTCAGTTGATGAAAGAAAAAAACTATGTTGCTTGCGCTAAGTTGGCTGAAGAGAATGGCGCCAAAACTGACGATGATAGCTATAATATCTACGCTGCTGAGGCTAATTTGAAGATTGGTATGAGTCTGCCACCAGCTCAAGGCAAGAAGTATTTGGCCCGGGCGCTCTGGTACTACGACAAGTGCGAGAATCCTAGTGCTAATCCAGCTCTCAAGCCGCTCAATGATGCATTGACTAAGTTGCATTTGATGTGGCCTTTAGCAGATACATACGTGCACCTTGCTTACGATGATCTGCTTAATGGAGACCTTGTGGCCGCTGCTGGCTATGTTACCAATGCCGATAGTGATGAGTCTGCTTCTCTCTCTTGGCCGATTCAAGATGCGCTTGCTCTGCGAAAAAGAAGCAGCTGTCTAGTTGGTGACCCGAATAAAATTAAAGCCATTCCTCTTTTGGAGAGACAGTTAGCGATTTTGGAAGAAGCGCACGGTAAACATGGCCCTAAGCTAGAAGCATTAATGCTTAATTTAGCTAATTGTTATCGCTCTGCTGGTAAAGACAACGAGGCGATCAAGGCCTACGAACGCTATTTCAGCATTGCTGCACACAGTGACTATACTGATAATGCAAATGTTGTAAGTTACTGCGATTTGCTAACGAAGAATCAGCGAGGCAAGCAAGTACCGAAGATATTATTGAAGCATCTTCATGCGGGTACGGGTATCATTAAACACTCGCCCTTATACATGCTCTTGGTTGAGTCTTATGCCAAACAGAATATGAAGCAGGAGGCCGCTGATGCACTTCGCATCTTGGTTACTGTTCCCAGATTTCCTGAATGGGATGCTGAGGTTATAAAGGCACAGCAAATTCATGAGCCTGTATACTATGAGGTAAGGTCTGTGCCATTGCCAGTGGTGCCATCACAGACGGTGGTTTACCGCAATGATCAAGGCGATCCATTTGGTGCCTATCCAACAGCAACAAAGAATGTCTCTACGAAGACTGAAGCTGTTTCTAACGGAAAGCCTAGTGGAAATGAGGGACGCAAAGATGGTGCATCCGACTCTGGCTTCTAGCTATGACTAAATGAACGATCGGCAGACTGAACCAAAAGATTCTCTAAAGAGATCTAAGTGCATTTTGAAGACACCATCTTCCAGTGGTTCAAATTGCAAATGCCTAGGATCTTCATCAAATGTGAATTGATGAGACTTGTGTCCATGCGGATTTCTAATAGTGATCATGTTTCGAGCTGGGTCAAAGCCGGTTATGGTATAGGCATGACATTCGAAAACAGGCACATAGCGGCGGCCGATTCTACCAGCGGTTCCGGCGGTTATGGGATTTCCTGAACTGACTGCACCAAAAATGAAGGAAGAAAGTTCTTGGTTGTTTGAGTGACCCGGGTGAATCAGATCCGCTCTGCAACCGGTTATACAGCTCAATCCGACTTGCACGCCGCGCATGTCCCCATCAGGACCGGTTGAGCCAATATTGTTTGGAAATTTTTTGCGCTCTGCATAATCTAAAAGTGATGCCCACAAGGCCGTGCATTTCACTCCCGCCTTATCTAAATCGGCTTCAGTAATTTTGTATTCGGTGCCGTCCCCAGGAAAGCGCACTATATAGGTGTCTCCATCGCCGTAGGTGATCATTTTGGCGAGCTTTACCTGACCTTTGGGCAGCTGAGCTAGAGCTGACATAGAGCACTCAAACCAGCAATTGGGCGCGTTGGTTTGATCGATGCCATTGGCGCCTTCGCGAGCAATATCCTGCGGTGTGAAAACAAATGCCCCCTTCTTTCGTATGGTCGTCACGCCACCAATGGCTGCAGAGGAGCCAACGGTGGCAACTGCCGATGAAGCTGATGTAGCTTTACTGGAGGGGCTAGAAGCTGTGCTGCCAGTTGTTGCGCTATCCGTTTTTGTGCTATCGGTTTTTGTGGTACTGGTCGTTGTGGCAGTCGGGGTGAGATAGCCGCTTGCTGTTTTAGCAAGCTCAGCTTCTGGGGTACCAGCAAAATTTGCAATTACATAGTCAAAGAGTTGCTTGGCTCGAGCGTTGCGGCGAGCAGCAGAGTTGGCAAGGCCAGCATAATAGTAGAGCCTGGCTTCAGGCTTGGCTGTGGTGAAGACTTTTTCAAAGGCGTTGGCAGAAGCATCATATTGTTTCTGGCCATAGAGCTTCCATGCGCCAACGGCATCTTCAGCTTTTGCCGGATAGGCCTGTACGACTGATGCAGCCGTGAACGCTATTATTGCGTAGGATTTTAGTGCGGCTGATTTAATAATTGGCTTCATTATTATCTTTCAGGTGCTACTTCTGTAGCTTAACCTGCTGCCGCCCGCTTGTCACTGCTGGCATCCCTGGTCAGTTTTTAGTCGAACTTAAATCTAAATTGTGCAGCACATACAGCAGACGCGCCGCCAAATGAAGGGATACAGGTTAAATCGACGGCAGTGCGTTTGCCCTCAATTGTCGCCAGAGGCAGAAGCAATGGCACAGGGGCTCCGCCTAGAGCTTTGTAGCCAGTTACCAGGCCGACTTGCATGCCTAGTTTGACTGGCCCAATTTCATAGGGAGTGTAATGATAGGTTGCATAGAATGTGTCGCGGTGGATACTGTTTTTGTAGTAGCCAACAGCAAATGCGCTCTCGTCGTCGATGCGGCGCAATATGCCGATGCCATAGTTTCGCTCGTTATAGTTACCATCGCGGTTCTGGTGATAGCTTAGAGCTCCTACCTGAAGCCATGTGTCTTTTTTGCTTTCGAGGTCAAACTTTAGTTTGCCTTCTTCTTTATTGAAGTTGATGCCGGCGTCTTTCATTTGATCGCCGATTTTTCCGACATTGTCCCATTTCGGTAGAGACCAAGATTGCCGAGCGAGGTCGGCTCCTAATGCTTCTTTTTCGTCTTGTTTGACTATTGACTGAGTATCACCCTGTAGCAAAGCAGCCTGTTCTGACATATAAGCCTCAAGCGATTGGTATTACTGATTGGTGGGGATTCGAATTTGAGGATATGTCGTGCCCGGAAACGCAACAATGGTGGAATTACTACTAATATTAAATGCCAACAAAATGCCAATAAAATTTTGCCAATCTAGTACAAGAGGCGAACTAGAGTACGAATTTTCTAGCGATTGCTAAAGCTTTGACCTAAATATGATTGAGCTGAATTTCGGCGACGAGCTTCTCGCTTGGTTCAATGTTTATTACTGTCACCGAGCCAGCTCGATTCGCTGCTGGCTGCTGTTGCCTTTGCTGCTGTGGAGTGATCTTGTGACTAGCTACTGGTCTTCTGTGTAATGCTCTGCGCACGCGGCTCTTGCTTGATCTCTTTTTCGTTGGAGCGCCAGGCACATAGTTTAGGTCTTTTGAGAAGTCTTCTTGAGCGCCTTTACCTTCGCTTTTATCTTTTTCCTCTGCAAAGTCTACTTGTTTGCTTTCGGCCTGACTGAAGGCAACTAGGCAGTTTTCGTTTTGAATGGGCTCAGCGCCGCTTATACCTTTTGCTATTTTCATGGTATTGCTTGGCTCTTCCTTTAGAAGGGCTGCTTGTGAAAGAGGACGGCGGGATAATACAATGCGAATTATCTCAGTGCCAGGCATGGCGTCTACGTCTAGGTATCCGCGTGTCGGCAGCAAGTATTGTCTCCCGGCCAAGACCTTGCCGTTGGGCTCATAGCTATTGGGAAAGAGTACTTTCTTTTGCCCAGTCGTGCCTTTTTGCAGCACAACATAGGCATAGCCAGTTATGTTAGGCACAATCTGAAAGCGAATTTCATCCCCTGCCATAAAATCAATTCTGTTATCTACCAGGCTTAACTTCTTGTCTCGGCGCATTTGAATCCAATATTTCAAGCCAGTGTTGATAGCCTCGCGTGGAGAGTCAAGCTGTTCGAAGAACATTCCCTTGGCGCTGCTTTGAGCTAGCGCTGGTAAAGCTTGGCAAATTAGTATCGCTGATAGTGCCAAAAAGATTGAGCCTGACTTTTTCATTTGTTTATTAGTTTCTCTTTTGTGCTAGTTATTTTTGCTGTATCTATTAGGCCTTTGCCGCTCCATGAGCCAGAAAGCTTAGGCGTTTGCTTGTGTTTGAAATCACTTGAAACCTCTTGATTCACCTTTTCTACAATTTGGGCAAAGAGTTTGCGAAAGTCGTCGTAAGCAGGGTTCTTTTCTAAGGTGTCCACGAATTGCCGGGTGAAGATACTATTTTTGTATCTCTTTGATTCCCACGAGCGCTCGCTGCTGTCACTTGAGCTGATCATCAGTTGTTTCTTTGAAATCACCAATAGTTCGGGATCTGCATTTGAAGCTGATTTTGCTGCATCACCTGGCGCCCCTAAACCGCCAGCGTAGCAGGTGTCTAGTACTACAAATGCATGCTGCTTTTTAAGTTTGCTGCGGATCATGCGAGCAATACTTTGCATAGGCATTGATGTTGAGAAAAGATTTTTTAGCTGTGTGTCATAGGTGACAATTGAGTTGAGCGCACCAATTTCTTTATAGGCTGGTGTGCCATGGGAGGAAATGAAAAGGACAATTAGGTCATTTGGGTGAGCTAATGCCGGTAGCCATTTTCCTGCTAGGCAATCAATGATGGTGGCGCTGGTGGCATCACTGTCTAAAAGCAGTTTGACGTGATCTTGCTTGAAGCCGGCGCTATTGATGAGAAATTGTTGCATGTCTTTGGCGTCTTTTGCTGGGTAGCGCAAGCGCGGCACCGCTGGATCGGCAAAATTACCTACACCTACTAGGACTGCCCACTTGTCTGGAATATGATCTACTGCTGCTATCGGCTCTTTCACTCCGAAGACTGGATCAAGAATTTGTGCCAGAGTGAGCAAGTGTGTAGCTTCGCTTGTGAGGCTAAGAGCGTACTGCCGATCTTCTGCTGCACCCGCTTTGTTGCCTAGCTTATGTCGGCAGTAAGAGCGCCAGAGGGCCGCTTGCGCTGCCTCCAGGCGATTGCCTAGCTTGATTGGCGAGGCTTGTAATCCGGGCAGTGCTTCTGAGAGATTGCGCTCGGCTTCTGCGTAGTTTTTGGCAAGAGCATTAACTACACCGATTGACTCTTTTGCAATGAAGGGAAATTCTTTTGTTGCAGTTGAGGATAGTTCGCGTCTGGCATTTTCAATGTGTTGTTTGGCCAATTTCGGTTGGTTGTTTAGGGTGTACGCTAGCGCTAGGGCGCGATCAATATTGCCTTTCTGTTCATCACTTTTACTTTGTGCTCTGACTGCGTTTAACCATTCGATTGCTTTGAGAGGTTGTTTCTCTGCAATGTATAGATCGCCTAGATAATATGAGGCATAGGGGAGACCGGGGCTAAGTTCTAATGACTTTTTTAGCTGCTCCTCTGCGCTAGCATATTCCCCAGACCAGAAAGAAGCGGCACCTGAATAGAAGTGCAGTGGTGCTTTCTGCTCGTTTGCGGCAGAGTTAGAGTCAGCTAAGCTGATAGCCAGCCGAGCACTGTGTGATGCTTGCACTGGTAGGCCGAAGCAGAGATAGAAGATGGCCGAGCTTTTATGGCTGAACATCTTTGCGGCTTTGAGATTTTCTGATGTTGTTTGCCTGAGCTGTCTAGCATTGGCTTTTTCTGCTTCAGATACTGCTTGTGATTCAGCAATGGTGCTTGAATCAAGATAAATTGCGTCTAGCTTTTCATAGGTATCACTGAGTTCATCATCGGCCTTGCGATAGCTCTCGACATCGAAGCTATTTGCGGCTTTGAGCAACTCTGCTGTTTTTGTTTGCTGGAGCTGTGAAAGTTCTACTGACTTCTTCGAGAATTCTATCCAGCGATCGACTGCGTCGGTGGGCTCTATATCTAGGTATTGGCCAGGCTTTTCTTGGGCAAGCACTGGCTGCCAGTTCGAAAAAAATAGCGATGACAACAGTGCCAATAGTGTCAGTATTACAGTCGGCAGTGCTTTAACTCTGCAGAACCTATTCAAGAGCAATTCTCCTCTGTCATTTGAGGTTAGCATGGTTAATTGCTGCTGAAATCGGCACATAGAATGAGTTGCCGATGGGCTTAGGCAATGCTTTGGTAAGCCTTTCTAAGCCTTTCTAAGCCCTCGGTCGAAGTCAATACTTATTTGGGTTGATTTTTGTGGTTGTGGCAGGGGCTGTCAAACCTATCTAGAAGTCAGAACTAGGTGGCGACGGATTGAAGAGTTTGTGGTAGGGCGGAGAAGATGTTGGGAAAAATCTTCTCAATTTATTGGAGGTTGATTCCGCTGACGATCCCCATTCTGGAGGTATGAATGTTTGATCGGGCACTCCTCTAAATGAGATTGGAATGTAGGGGAACGAATTACTAATGACGTAATGGTAGGTGCCTTCGGGGTACTCGGGAGTGACCCCAAATCTTCCGTTGTAATCGTCCAAGTCGCCTAGTTTGTCTATGTATTCGTATTTAAGAAGCGGTTTTGTCGCACTAGTTTCGTTGGCTGGACATGACGCACTACTGGCGGTGGTAATGGTGTTATTGCTTGTGCCTGCGCTAGGGCTGCCACTAGCATCTTTGTTTTCGGTTGTGTTGCTTTCCTTTATTCTAAAACTAGTCTTTAGCTCTATCAGTGCCGATTTTGGATTGTCTGCTTGCATGTAGCCGTATGGACCGTAAATAGGATAGCCATCGGCGGCATAGCCTATCAGTGTGGGTTGTTTATTCTGGTGCAGCTTTTTCAATATGTCTTTTGAGATGGCATGATTGTGAATCTTCCAATAATCGTTATTTCCACGAATGATTAATACACCATTGAGGGCAATACCAAATGGAATTCTTGCTATGCGCAGAAGTCCAGCTGGTGAATCTCTGTATTCTGGGGTAAGTGTCATGCGCACAGTGTAGGCCTGCGATTTGGCTGCCCCCGGGTTGGCTATGAGAGGTAGTATATCCATAGAAAAATCAGGTATGTTGTTGAAACCGATATATCTAAAGAGCTTAGTGGTCTTGAAAGTAATATTGTCGCGTTGTTTAGACGTGGCTGGTGCGAGTGCGCGCTCGAGCTGTTCCCACGGTGTTTCTTGATTATCTGTGCGCGGCGGTCTTGCGTTTTTGGTAGGGAGTAGATCGGAAAATCGCTGATAGCGTCTCCTGTAACCTAGAACGGAGCCCTGCGAACCATAGAAGACGCTGCCGATACCGGCTCCCTCACCGCCGCCTAAATCTGAACGAAACGACCCAGTTGCTTGCGTGTCCCAAGGTCTGTCGTTTTGTGGATTTCCAAGCTCCGGTCGCTGCGCATCTGCGCGGTTCGGCAGGCAACCAGCAATGAGCAACAGTAATATGAACTGAAAGTGTTTGAAAGGCTTAAGCATCTGCTAAAGCGATTTGAAGCATTGCTTGGCTATAGATCTCAGCTTCTATGGTGCGACCTTGGTAGAGTTCTAGAATTGTTAGTTTGTCGAGCGGTGCAAGTGTGTCTATGGCGTCTTCAGCTAGCTTCAGTTCCAGAGCCCATTTCTTGCGGAAAATGAGAGTCAAAATCGAGCGTTCCCAAGCTTTTAGGAGAAAAATAAGTGCAATTATTGGCATTGTAATGGCGACAGAAGTGGCATCGCAGAAGCCTTTTCGCCTGTGCTCGGTGGCGCGCATTGGGCAAGACGCAGCTGCGATCTGTATTTGCTTAGCCACGTGATAGTCTCCAAGTTTTTTTGCTACGCTTTCGAGGTCTGACTTCGCCCAATCTTTTCTAACGCCTGGCTCTGACTTTGCTAGAAGGTCGACTGCTTTGGCCACTGAATGTCGGGCCTCTGATATTTTGCGTAGCGACATTTGATCTATGGCGATAGCACATAGAGCCGCCAAGCATTTTGTATTGTTTCTATGGCTGCTATAAATTTGTAGCGCTCTTTCGTTGAACAAGAGGCTGTCTCCAATTTGCAGGGTTCTTTGTTCTGTCTGATGCTCGTTGAGATACAGCGCTCTTAGCCAATGCTCCCCGGCCAAGATGGCGTAATAGTCAGCCAGTTCTAAGCTATTGCTGCCGTATACTGAGGTAACTGCCGAAGTTTTTTGTTCGATGTTAACTAGTTGTTCTCCGCGATTGCGCTGATAAGGGAAATCCCAAACCAAAATTAGAGCGGTCTGACTGCGTGGACAGCTGATTTTGTAAAATCGTTCGCTGGCTTCATAATTTCCTGATGATGCTAACGCCATTGCTAGACACCTTGCCGAATTTGATGCAAGAGAAGTTGTCGCCACGCATAATATCAAAAGAACAATTGGTTGGGTGAGGGCAAAGAGAAGCATCGACACTGCTTTGGCTAAATTGCTCTCTGCTTTTATTTTGGACCAAACTGCTGACCAGGCTACTTCCTTGCGTTTTCGCCTAAGACTGCTTGAAAGCCATGACCTTGTGAAAAAGACTTGTGACAACAGAAGCGTTGTTAGTAGCACATACCAGTTAATTGACCCGAGTCCAGTTGTATGAAAATCTAGAATTTGCTCGCTAATTGCCCACATCAGCCAAGCAGATGCGCTGATATGGATAGCATAGGTGACAGGAACTGGCTTAATGTTTGGTATTTTCATGGTCGTCGTAATATGCTTCTGCACCCTAGGATCATAGCTCAATCGTGTTTCTTGTCACTGGTGTAAGCACCACTGCCCTTTGTTATTCGGTGAGTGTTGCTAGTACTTCCTTTGGGACTGGCGGTATGTTTCTTCGAGCCAAATTTTTGAAGAGTGAACTATTTCGTCTCGGATGAATAATTCTAGATAGCCCGGGCTGTCGGCTAAGCGGCAGTCGTACTCAATTAGGCCGCCTGTGTCCTTTCTCGGTACTCCTAGCAGCTTTTTTACTTTTTCTCGAGGTAGAAGCAAGTACAGTTTTTCATCTTCGATACTGTTAAAGAGCCATCGGCCATCTTTGCTTTTTTGTAAGTGATAGATGTCTGTTGGGCTTTTCCTTTCTTGCGCTGGTTTTGTTAGTTTGCGCAATTGGCCATTTTGTACCAACGAACCTTGACCTGGAAACGCTTGAGCCGATGGCGTTTTACGTTCGTAAGGTCCAAATGTACGCATCAAATTCTTTCTAATTTCGGGAGAAGGTTCTACATCGCCGTTATGTATTTGGGGCCAATTATGCACTGGGCCAAGCTTGGACGGGTCTGTTTCCCACGCCTCTCGTGGGCGCCCAGCTCCCGGTGGGTAGGGACGCGGCCCAAAGTCGCCTTTCAAGTGATCTTTGTCTAGTAGTCTGCGAGGTTCAGGTTCGGCAATAGCTGTGCTGTCTGCCAAACCGAGAGCAAGCAGCAGCAACATTAACTTAAAGCGGGAAAGAGTATTCCTCATCACTCTAGATTAGCTCAACCTACCCCTCATCGCCTAATGAAAGGTTACCGCGAGGTTGCCTGAATCAACCCTTCGTGTCATTCTTACTTGAATGCTTTTAACAATTTCAACAACACACCAGCCTGCTAGCGATTTGGGCTATCTCCTTTACAAGAACCCTAGTCAGGTTCAGTCGTTCAAGCTTTCGTGCGGAGAAGCGCGGGTCTTCTACCCTGAAAATAGCGATGAAAAATGTACAATGGCGCTAGTGGTCGACGTTGACCCAATTGCATTGGTTCGTGGTCGCCGCGATGGTCAAGCGCTTGACCAATACGTAAACGACAGGCCATATTGTGCCTCTTCGTTGCTTAGCGTTGCCATAGCCCAGATATTTTCTAGCGCCTTGTCTGGCAAAAGTCGCGAACGGCCAGAATTAGCTCAAATAGCTATACCACTTGAGGCTAACATCGCGGCTTTGCGTTGCAGTAGCGGCGAGAAATTCTTGCGTGACCTTTTCGAACCACTTGGCTATGAGGTTAGCGCAGAGAATCATTTGTTAGACGAAAAATTTCCGCAGTGGGGCCTGAGCTCATATTTTACTGTTTCTCTAAAAGCTACAAAGAAGCTATCTGAGCTGCTCAACCATTTGTATGTTTTGATACCAGTCTTGGATGACCAGAAGCATTATTGGGTTGGCGACGATGAGGTCGAGAAGCTGCTGCGGCACGGTAAAGATTGGTTGGCCGAGCATCCCATGCACAAGACCATTGTAAAGCGCTATCTCTTGCACTATAGAAGTTTGGCTGATGAGGCCCTAAGCCGACTGACTGATGGTGGCGAGATCGATGCTGATGAAGTTGAGCGGAAGCATGCAACAGAAGAGGCAGCATTAGAATCTTGCATTAGTTTGAATGAACAGCGCATGAATACTACTGTGGCTACTTTGAAAGCACTTGGTGGCAAGAGCATTATTGATCTCGGCTGCGGTGAGGGTAATCTGCTCAAATTATTGATGAAAGAGCGCGAGTTTGAAAAGTTAGTTGGGCTTGATGTTTCCCATCGTTCTTTAGATATTGCTGAAAAGAGACTGGCTTTGGCTGAGCTGCCGGAGCACCAAAAAGGTCGAGTGAAGTTGATGCAAGGCTCTCTTATCTACAAAGACCAACGTATGCAAGGCTTTGATGTTGCTACTTGTATAGAAGTGATTGAGCATCTTGATTCTTACCGTCTCTCTACATTTGAGAAAGTATTGTTCGGCGCTGCACGACCTAATGCAATAGTATTGACTACTCCAAATATTGAGTACAACTGCAAATTTGAGAGTCTTCCAGCGGGGCAATTCAGACACAAAGATCACCGTTTTGAGTGGACTAGGCTCGAATTCAAGAATTGGGCAGAGAGAGTGGCTATCGAGCATAAGTACTCGGTTGAGTACTATCCTGTCGGCACTGTCGATGATACCGTAGGCCCGCCTACTCAAATGGCGGTGTTCAAGCGATGATTATTAAACTGCCTGAGTTATGTCTTGTGGTGCTTATCGGTACTTCTGGTTCTGGTAAGTCGAGTTTTGCTCGAAAGCACTTTAAGTCTACTGAAATTATCTCTTCTGATTACTGCCGTGGCCTTGTCTCTGATGATGAAAACGATCAAGCTTCGACCCGTGACGCTTTTGACGTATTGAATTTTATTGCTGCTAAGCGCTTGAAGGGCGGAAAACTTTGTGTTATTGATGCCACCAATGTGCAAACTGAAGCAAGAAAGCCGCTGATCGCGCTTGCTCGTGAATATCACTGCATTCCTGTAGCAATCGTTTTAAACTTACCCGAGTCGATTTGTCAGGAACGCAACAAGAGTCGAGATGACCGCAACTTTGGCAAACATGTAATTGGTCAGCAAAACGATCAGCTCCGTCGGGCTCTGCGTGGGTTAGAGCGTGAAGGGTTCAGGCATGTATTTACTCTGACATCGCAAGAGCAAATTGATCAAACTACTATAACGAGAGAACCGCTTTGGAACAATCGAAAATGCGAAGCAGGGCCATTCGATATCATTGGCGATGTTCATGGCTGTTTCGATGAGTTAACAGCGCTACTCACCAAGCTCGACTACAAAATAAGCAAACTTGATTCTGAAGTTGCTACTGAACAGTATGAAGTGATTGCTCCAGAAGGGCGAAGAGCCGTTTTTCTTGGTGATTTAGTTGATCGTGGGCCTAAGACCCCTGATGTTTTGAAACTTGTTATGAGCATGGTTAGTTCTGGTGCCGCGCTCTGTGTGCCAGGCAATCATGATATAAAGCTCATGCGTCATTTAAAAGGGCAGCCTGTAAAGATTGCTCATGGTTTAGCTGAGTCTATTGAACAGTTAGGGCACGAGACTGCACAGTTCAAGCGCGATGCTGCTGATTTTATAGATAAGCTCGTTAGCCACTATGTTTTTGATCAAGGCAACCTTGTCGTTGCCCATGCTGGAATGCTTGAGAGCTTTCAAGGTCGAGGCTCTGGAAAGGTTCGCGACTTTGCTCTCTTTGGTGAGACCACAGGTGAGACCGATGAGTATGGTCTGCCTGTGCGTTATAACTGGGCTTCTCAATATCGAGGGCAAGCCCATGTGGTCTATGGTCATACAACAGTGCCAGAGCCCGAGTGGGTCAATCGCACTATTTGCATCGACACTGGCTGTGTATTTGGTGGCAAGCTAACAGCGCTAAAGTATCCAGAGAAAGAACTGGTGCAAGTTGAAGCCTTGCGCGAATACTATGCGCCATCGAGACCGTTGACTGTTGATCCTTTGCAGTCACCCCAGTCAGGCGAGAGTGTCGAGTTACTCAATATTGATGATGTTACCGGCAAGCGCATTGTTGAAACCAGGTTGCAGGGTAACGTCACTATTCGTGCCGAGAATTCAGTTTCAGCCTTAGAAGTAATGAGTCGATTTGCTGCTAGTCCGAACTGGATTATTTACTTGCCGCCGACCATGTCGCCCAGTGATACCAGTAGCGAGAAGACTTTGTTGGAGCATCCAGCAGAAGCTATTTCGTACTTTAGAAACAAAGGGATAAGAAATCTCATTTGCGAAGAGAAGCATATGGGCTCTCGCACTGAGGTGGTGATTTGTAAGAGCGCTGAAGCTGCTTCTAAACGATTTAAAGTTGACGATGGCAGTATTGGTATTTGCTACACTCGAACCGGCCGAGCTTTCTTTCAAGACAAGGCAATTGAGACTGAATTTCTTGCAAGCGTCAGCCAGACGCTTACCGATACTGATTTCTGGTCGCGATTTAACAGCGATTGGGCCCTCCTTGACTGTGAGCTTATGCCGTGGTCGGCCAAGGCGCAAGAGCTCTTGCAAGATCAGTATGCAGCCGTTGGCACCGCCGCTGCTTTAGATTTATCAGCCTCTGTTGCAGCTTTGAAGATGGCTGCATTGCGCGGCCTTGATGTCTCTGAACTCCTCATACAGCAAGAAGAGAGACTTCTGTTGGCCCAGAAGTTTACGGACGCCTACCGGCAGTATTGCTGGCCGGTCAATTCATTGGCAGACTTGAAGCTAGCGCCGTTCCATTTGCTTGCAACCGAGGGTGCCACCCACACAGATAAGCCGCACACTTGGCACATGAGCGAGTTAGCCAAGTTTGCTGAGCACAATAGTGACCTGTTTGTTGCCACCAGAAATAAGTTGGTCGACTGCTTTGACGATGCTAGTGTTGAGTCAGCCATCTCTTGGTGGACTGATTTGACCGGAAATGGTGGCGAAGGAATGGTAGTCAAACCGATGGATTTCATCACCACTACTAGTAAAGGCATAGTGCAACCGGCTATCAAATGTCGAGGGTCTGAGTACTTGCGTATTATTTACGGGCCTGAATATACTCTCCCTGCTAACCTTGAACGTCTTCGTTTTCGAAAGTTGGCAATGAAAAGGTCACTGGCCAAACGCGAGTTTGCATTGGGTATCGAAGCAATTGAGCGCTTTGTCCGAAATGAGCCTTTATACCGGGTTCACGAGTGCGTGTTTGGAGTGCTAGCCCTTGAAAGCGAGCCTGTAGATCCCAGGTTATAGAATGCCCCTAACCATTGCCCACCCATGCGCTGTTCTACCTTTTGCAAAGCTGTGCCCTCGCTACCTGAATTTCGCTGCTTTGGTGTGCGGCTCTATGTCACCAGATTTGGCATATGCCTTTCAGCAGTATCACTTTTCAGCTCAGGCTCATACATTTGCTGGTAGTTTTTTGCTCGACTTGCCGAGTGGTCTGGTGCTTTTGCTTATCTACTATTGCTCAAAAGATTTGATAGCAAGTCAGCTACCGGTTCCGCATCGTCAATTTTGGTTGTCATTGCCCAGTGGACGGTCGCTTGCTAGAGCACATGGCTCTTTTTCTGATTTACTAAAGGCTAGTGCCGCTGTCTGCTTCTCTCTTCTCGTTGGTTCGTGGACTCATATTGTTTGGGATAGCTTCACTCACCAGCATGGTTTTGCCGTTGAGTCTCTCCCTCTGCTGTCTAGTGAACTGTTTGTTTTTGCTGGTATTCACTTGCAGCTATACAAGATTTTGCAATATGCATGCAGTGGTGCGGGTCTAGTTATGTTGGCTTTGTTTTATATTAGCCGCCTAAAGGTAATGGAGTGCGCTGATATCACTAGTGGTGCAACTAGCAACATCAAGTTCTCTTTGCTGCTATTCGCGTCGTCTTTGGCCGCTGTAACTTTGACCTTGTTCCAGGCTACCCGTGAAGCTGGTCAAAGTCTTGCCCACCAGGGTTTTGTCCTCGTCGTCAATTGCATGTTTATAGTTCCAGTTGTATTCTTGATTAGTGGAATAATTGAGAGGTCGCGGCATCGTTGAATCAGGAATTTTCAAATCATGAATCCCTATAATGCCGCAGACGTAATTAGTCGAGTGCTTGAGCCTGAGGGCTTCATTCGAGACCGATTTCATTGGTATCGCGAAACACCGGATCACTTCTATTATTTGACTCTATCTCGGGTTAATGGCGACGATTTCATCGACATTCGCTATTCTGCCAAGAAATACCTAACGGATGGTGCAACTTTTCAATATA
>CALROJ020000003.1:0-211191 GCA_943369735.1 bacterium Ga0077546 | reverse complement strand
GGTGTTATTGGTCGGAGAATTGATTGGGGCAGTCAAATTGCCATTGTCGATCAGCGAATCTGAAGGCTGCAAGCTATTGTCTAAAGTGGGCAATGGCGGCCGCAACACTGGAGGCGAACTATTACTAGGACTATTACTAGGACTGGTGCCCGGCGCTGTCACCGGCCTGACCAAGGGAGCTGAACTCGGGCTACCAAGCTGGGCGCCGGGAGCTTGACTACCTGCTGCTGTAGCACTTGAACCGGTAGATGTATGCCCTGGTGTATAAGCATCCTGAGCCCAGGCAGCAGAATTAGACAGTGAGCAAATACTGGAAGCCAGGCAAAGGCTCTGGGCCAAGGCAAAAGCCATGCCAAAACCCCGGACACGGCCATTATTAGTAATGTTCTTAGTAACTATGGGGGACACCTTCACCTAACTCGCTCTGAACCTTTGAATTATATCGAACTAATCGACCAGTCAATTATTATTTGACCAATTTTTGCACAGCTTTAAATCTTTCAGTCCCCGATTCCACCAGCATTTCAAACAAGCAACACTCGACTGATGTCGGTAACGCACCAGCAGCATACATCTTGGCCAATCCCACTAACTTATTCTCGCTTGAGCGGCTGCTCAAGGCATCGGTAACTAAATGCACTTGATAGCCTAAACGTAAAAGGTCATGCACCGTCTGATTGACACAAACATGGGTTTCAATGCCGCAGACAATAACCTGATTACGACCAAGCTTAGCCAAATGACTAGCTACTTCAGGAGAACCCGTGGCACTAAAGCAACTTTTCTCAAAATTGCCAACATCAGACGGAAGCTTAGTTTTAATAAGAGCAACAGTCTCGCCCAAACCTTTGCGGTATTGCTCCGTAACAACGACAGGCAAGGAGAGCAGAGCTGCAGCCTCAACTAAAATGCCAATATTGGCAGCCATCTTTTCAAAATCAACAATATGACTGGCAAAGCGCTCCTGGACATCAATTACCAGAAGTACGGCTTGCTCAGCATCAAGTAAGTTCTTATGCCTTTCCACTGCATTCTTTACCTTCTATCTATCAGTGATGAGACTAACAGGCAATACGGTCCTAATTGTGAATATCAGCCCATAAAGCCAATACATTTTAAAGGGATTAAAGCATCCGACCAATTTGTAAGTTATTCTAGCACTTGAATGAATGAATTCATTCATTCAATATTGCCGGTGTTAACGAGCTGTTATCGTTAGCTTTTCCCTGGCATAAAATGTGTGATATAACTGCCCTTACTCTAAGGGGCGTTAGCGCAGTTGGTAGCGCGCTTCAATGGCATTGAAGAGGTCACCGGTTCGAATCCGGTACGCTCCACCACTTCGAAAAAGGCTTTCAGGTCTACCTGAGGGCCTTTTTTCTTTGGCTTGAGAAGCAATCGTGTACAAAAATAGCTAAAATACTTCCATATTCATCCTAAGACAGCCAAACCAAGCAATTTGCCAATTAAAAAGAAACAGCACAAAGAAGTGAACCTGCCGGTCATGGCTGTCTCCATGGCCCTTGTTTTGTTCGGGCTAATTATGTCTTTTATACAAGACTTAGCACGAACACCTGCTTACATACAGGCCAGTCTGACCAGAGTGAATAAGCCGGAAAGACCAGACTTTGCTCAATACAACCAACTGCTTAAAACCTTTGCCAAAGACGGCCGCATTGACTACCAAAAACTAAAAGCCAGTCCCTTACTGCAAGCGGCTATGGATGAATTGGCGACCACAAGCCCTGACAACTTTAAGAAGCTCGACGACATTGCTTGTTACTGGTTCAATGCCCACAATCTAATTGCCATAAAGGTAGTCTGCGACGAATATCCAGTTAAAACTCCGCTTAAGCTAAAACGCGACTTTATTGTTCGCCTTTTTGTTGTCGGTGGTAAAGCCCAATCAACCGAAACAATATGGACTGATTTCATTCATCCGAAACTAGTGGAAAGACGAAAAGACAAAGCGGTGCAGGCCGACAGTATTTTTCTTCTCTGCCGCGCCTACCGAGGCTATCCAGAAATAACCGATCACGCAATAACAGCAGAAACTATGAGAGCCGACATTGCCTCCAATGTCGAAAAATTTGTACACAACCCGGCCAATTTCGCCTACAAACCGGATGAACATCTTTTTCAAATCTCGCGCTTCTTTCAAATTTACCGAGACGTCTTCGGCCAAGGCTTCGAAGACCCCTGGGCATTTGCTATGTATTATTACGACAAAGCTGACCAGGTGCCCTTCGAGCCAAGGCTAGCCAAAACATTTATGCCAAACTTTGATTGGAGAATTAATGACATTAGCCACTAGAGTCGCTGTCACTGCTATGGTGACAGGGGCCGCGCTGACAGTTAGCTCCTGCGCCAACGCCCAAGTATCTGATAATGTTACTGACTCTTTCAAAAGCACCACAAGCAGTATTGCCCCCGTAGTAAAAAAATACAAAAGGCCGGTATTAGAGTCAGCTAAGCCACTCTTACTTGTCTATCCCAACACTGAGGGAACGGCAACAATTGCAGCCAGTAGCTCATTTTTAATCGGCTCAACCTACCCAGGCTTTACCCTGATGGTCAATGACCAGAAAGTGGTGACAAACAAACAAGGCTTTTTCGCCCACGTGGTGCCCCTAGAAAAGGGCAAGAATAAATTCGAAATTAAAGTCTTTGCCGCAGATGGCAACTTAGCCTATACACAGTCAGTTGAGGTAACACGAGAGCGTGCCCGCCAGAGCTTACCAGCGGCTAGCTTTGAGTTTGCCCCAAACAGCTTTGAACCAAAAGACGATAGAGGCCTCAATGTCGGTGAGATAATCGAATTTGCCGTGCGCGCCACACCCGGCAGCCAAGTGCATGTCTTACTGGGCAAAAAGCAAATTGCCTTAGCCTCAATAGCCAGCCTGAAAGCAAGAAAAGCTGGCACTGCTAATAGTGGCATTAATCGCGGTATTGAAGCAGCCTATGGTCAAGTCTTTCAAAGACATGCGGCAGCATCGCCTGATTTGTATGTTGGACTTTATCGCATCGAAGCCAACGACCAGTTTTACCAAGAACATCCACGTTATGTCATGCAAAAAGCAGGGAAAAGTCAAACCTTTGCAAGCCCCGCTGCCATTACTATCTTGCGACAGCCGCAAATTGCCCACACGATTCATAAAGAGACAATCACTAGAGTGGCCCCAGACCTGGCAAGGCTAACCCCGCTGCCAGAGGGAGTAAGACTAATTGTCGATGGATACCAAGGCGAAAATATTCGCTGCCGCTATGCCCCAAACAAACACGTTTGGATTAAAAAAGAAGATCTCAGCCTCGGTGACAGCACTGGCCCGGCACCAGATTCAGTGGCCCGTACCATCCAGGTAAAAGAAGACCGTTACGGCGAAGCAGTAGTGATACCACTAAACCAGCGCTTGCCATTTCTAGTTGAACAAAATCTCAAAACCAATCATCTCAACGTCAAGATCTATGGTGCCTTAGCCGATACCGACTGGGTCTACCAAGCGCCAGAGAGCGGCAATTCGAAGCTAATCGAAAACGTTAGCTGGAAGCAGCCAGAAGACGGTGTGTATCAAGTCGATATTGACTTAGCTGGATCGCGTCAATGGGGCTATTTCGCTGATTTTGATGACAATAATCTCAATTTGCATATTAAGTACCCACCAGCCATAAAGGCAGTTGCAGCAGAAACCAGCGAACCTCGCCTGCAAGGTCTAAGTATTTGTCTTGACCCCGGTCATGGTGGCAAAGAAACCGGAGCAATCGGTCCATCAGCCGTGCGCGAAGCCGAAATTAACCTGGCCATCGCGCTCAAATTTAGAGATCTGCTTATGGCTGAGGGAGCCACGGTATTCATGACTAGAGTTGATGATGTCGATGTCTCACTCAATGACCGCGTTGAATTTGCCAAAGCAAAAAATGTTGACCTCCTAATTTCGATCCACAACAATGCACTGCCTGATGGCCGCGACCCCAACAAAGAACACGGCACCTCTAGCTACTGGTATCACCCACAATCTCAAGAACTAGCGGCCTGCCTTAAAAATGCCGAGGCCAAGGAGCTTCAATTTCCTGATATTGGGGCCCGCTATCAGAACTTAGCCCTTTGCCGCCCAACCAATATGCCCGCCGTACTAGTCGAAGTTGGTTTCGTTTGCAATCCAGATGAATATGCCAAACTTATTAGCCCTGCCAGTCAACAAGCGGCAGCGCAAGGCATGCTCAAGGGGCTAATCAATTACTTTTACTCTGCGAAAAAATAGAGACAAACATGGCAGAAGCTGAAAGAGCACTGGCAATTGACATTGGCAATTCTAGAATTTGCTGTGGGCTTTTTGTCGGCGGTCAACTGAACGAAACCTGGAACTACAGCACCGCAGACCCAGCCACAGCCTCATCGCACCTAAATAGTTTGCATAATAAATATGGCCGTGGGCTGATTGCAGTATCGTCAGTGGTGCCTGGTGTTCTACCCAGCCTAATCGAGAAATGGCCAAACGCTAAAGACAAAATATTTGAAGTTTCAGCCAGCAGTCAAACTCTAATTACCGGCCTCTACGAGACCATGGGCTCAGACCGCGTCGCCAATGTTGCAGCGGCCTTCAAACTTCACACCAACGATGCAGAAGCAGCCATTGTCATCGACTTTGGCACTGCCACCACACTAACTGCCGTAAACAACAAAGGCAATTTTCTCGGCGGCATGATTACACTAGGGCTGACAAAAACTTTTCAAGCTCTGCACTATTCAACAGCTCAACTGCCCGAACTCTCTGTGCAAGAGCTAGAGAACCTTTCTCTATCATCCCCCCTAGCCTTTGACACCCAAACAGCCATCGAAAGAGGCTGTGTTATCGGACACATCGGCATGGTTAGATATTGGCTTGAACGCGCTCTCAAGAGCCTCCCCAACAAAACTACAGTTGTGGCAACAGGAGGGCTGGCACGATTAATTGCACCAGCCATCAAATTGTTCGATCATGTAGATATCAATCTGACTCTAAAAGGAATCAAGATTATTGGCGAGGCGGCAGCGGACCAAGCGGATCGAGCTTGAGACTCTGCTCAAGTTGATCGCGGTACGCCATATTGGTCAGAGCTTCTACTGAATACATTTCATCGTGCCAGTAACTCGCTTCAAGTTCTTTCAATTCTTCTAAACGCTGGAGCAAATTGGCTGGTATGAGCTCGTCTTGCATTAAGTCCTCAGTTCTAGTTTCGAATAAAATTCACTACTATTGATTGCACTTCTTCAGTTTAGTTCGCTTTATCGAAATCGCAATTCTTGACTTCCAGGCATATACAATAGAAACCAGCGCCAAATCAGCTTCTTCAAAGTGCCACATAAAATCAAAATCTTAGTGTTTTCGAATATATACCTGTGCCCTACCTCAAGGTAGGTTACTAAGATCCACTTCGATACACCGGTTTTTTATCAGACCTTTGCTAAGATGGAACTAAGACAGCAAAGAGAAAGTCCAACAAGTAACAACGATTTAGCATCCCAGAGCTAGTAATGATGAATTTAAAACTTCGACTTGAAAGACTATGTGACACCCGCTCTTGGGTGCGCTTGCACTTCATGGACGGCACCAGCCTAATTGGCCGGGTACTGCGCATCGGCCAAGACTATGTAGAAATAGAGTCGTTTGGAGAGGCCGACAGACACGGCACCCCAGACTATTCCAAACATCTAATACCGCTTGGTCTGATCAAGTTTTTGACTATTGAATCGGCCCGCTTTGCCGAAGCTGAAAGACGCCGACTTGACTATCTGTCCCAGCTAGAATCCAACCCCGACGCTATTTCAGAACTAGAGCGCTAGCGCTTTTAATAGCCCATTAGCTTTTTGCCAGGGCGCCAGCTTTACGCTTAGCACTCCAGCCTTCAACATTGTTTTGCTTGGCCCGGGCCACCGCCAAAGCGCCGTCTGGCACGGCCTTGGTGACCACACTGCCAGCCCCAACCACCGCTTCAACACCAAGCTCTACAGGGGCAACCAGCACCGAATTACTGCCAGTTGAAGCCCCATCATTGATAATCGTGCGAGCCTTTTTCTTGGTCAGATGGTCATAATTGGCTGTAATTGTGCCAGCGCCGATATTGACATGATTGCCCAACACCGCATCACCAACATAACTCAAGTGCGAAACATTGCTATGGTGACCAATTTCAGCCTTTTTCAGCTCGACGAAATTTCCCACTTTTGAAGAATCACCAATGACGTTGCCTTCGCGCACATGGGCGTAAGGCCCTATTTTGACGCCTTCGCCAATCACTGAATTATTCACTTGCGAATTATTGACAGTGGTGTTGTTGCCAATTTTGACCACACCCTTGATCACTGTAAACGGTCCAATCTGACAATTAGAGCCAATTTCAATATTGCCAACTAAATAACAACCGGGCAAAATAAGAGTTTCTTCGCCAATACTTACCTCTGGTGCAATCCATGTAGCACTGGGGTCAACAATGGTCACGCCTGACTCTAGAGCCAATCTAGAAGCAGTAATATCCCGTAAATGCACTGTTGCTTCGGCCAATTCAACCCGTGAATTGATGCCACAGACTTCTCTAAAGTCAGTCAAGATCATAGTTTCAGTAATGAGCTTTGCGTGATAAGCCCAAGCCACTAGATCAGTCAGATAATATTCTTTCTGCTTGTTGTCGCACGAAAGCGAGTTCAAACCGGCAGCAGCGGCCGGCCACTCGATGCAATAGATGCCTGTGTTTACTTCATTAATTAGCTTCTCACCAGCGGAAGCATCCTTATCTTCGACAATGCCACGCACTTTGCCCTCTTGATCACGCACCATGCGCCCGTAGTTTTTAGGGTCAGGCACAACAGTGCTCAAGGCCGTTATCACGGCTTTCTTCTGGCGGTGGGTAGCGAGAAGCTCAGCTAGTGTGTTTGCTTGCAAGACCGGGGCATCACCCACCGTAACGATGAGAGTGCCTTCAAAGCCTTCTAAAGCAGGCATTACCTGCATCACCGCATGACCAGTGCCAAGCTGAGGTGATTGTAAGTGAGTAGAGAAGGGGCAAGGCGGCGGATTATTATTGACAAAGTCAGTAACAACTTCAGCCGAGTGACCGACGACCAAATACAGATGCTCTAGACCTTTAGAGCCTTCAGTAAAGCCTGCAGCAGCGCCAACAGCATCCATTACTCGGCTCAAAATAGCGCGACCAAGAACTTCATGCAGCACTTTGGGCTTATTTGACTTCATCCGCTTGCCTTGACCGGCAGCCAACACAATCGCTCTAACAGGTCGCATAATCACTCCACTTGGCTGTAGCAAGCAATGATTATAAGCCGTAAAAGCAAAAAGCCTCACCAGAAGTGAGGCTCTTTTGAAATGTCCGCAGTGTTGGTGCCGCCCCAACAGACTCAATCCCTTGTGTCTCTCGAACTGGAGTTCCTGCGATGAACAAGGCTAATCGTATCCAACCCTCCACACTATTGGCCACCTTTTAACCTTTCGTTTATTATGCCCGTAACAAGCGTAATATCTTGTGGCATATAGATAGTGAGCCCAAATATCAACAATTAGTATCAGATGGTATCAACGGCCGACTATAGAGAAATAGACGGAAGAGCACTAAACTTGTTTCCCCACTTAACAAAAGAAATGTTGCAGAAAAGAAAGAAGCACAATCTAGCCAGTCTGATAATGTCGCTATTGGCAATTAGCGCGCTGTTCTTCCAACTATTTATTGGCATACAGCTTGCGTCGGCCCAATATCGCAAAGCACCAGCCAAGACGGCCCAAGCTGGGGTCTACCCTGAATATCGCAGCCGCTTTGGCGCAATTCACTGGGTACGCGACCAAATGCCGTTGAAGGTCTATATATCACCAGGCCTGACCCTTGACAGTATAATCGACCCCAATCTGGGAGTGCCTATAGCCAACACCGACAATCTGCCAGCCTGGCCCAACCTCGTCGCCAATGTACTGAGCAACCCAGAGCAGTTTCAAGCCTTGAAGAGGGCAGATGGTTATGTCGACGGCCACTATCAAGCAGCTCTCGAAGGTGTTTTGTCATGGAAACAATTCGAGCGTGAAGGCTTGTTTTCGTATGAATTAACCCAAGACCCTGGAGACGCAGACATCTACGTCTTCTTCACCAATCACTTCGTGGGCAAAAGCGGCATGGCCCTCTTTGCTCAAGACATTCGGGGATATACTTCGAAAACTAACTTTCCTTATAAAGCCATTCTTGCTGGTGGCCAAGCCGACTTCAAACCAGCAGTAATTGTGCTCAGGACTACCGACGGACAAGGTCAACCGATGTCGCTAGGAAAGCTGAAAGCGGCGGCAACCCACGAATTTGGTCATGCTCTAGGTATCGAAGGACATAGTACCAATCCAGTAGATTTGATGAGTGCCTACTACGGCCGAGGAGTTATTTCACCTAATGACGCAGCGACGATTCGGCACCTCTATCGCTTGACACCAGATTTAATACCATAAGATAGCAAGCAAAAATGAAAGGCTCTGACGACTATGCAAGCAGAAGACCGAGGCCTCGCCCCTCGGCACCGCCGCATGGAACGAGTAATAATTTAAGTCGAGGTTCTTCAAGAGATTTTAGTAAATACAGCGACAGCAAGCGAAAACTAGTTAGTCCAGACCAAGACGATCAAGATCAAGACCTTGATGATGAAGATGATATCGAGCCAAGTAGCAGCTACCCAAGCACTACTCGCCGACCAATGCCAAGCGCTAGTAGCAAATCTAGTAGCAAATCTGGTGGCACCCCCAGCAAAACTAAAGGCAAAAGTCGCGCCGAGAGAGAAGCAGAAAAGAAAGAACGCAGCAAGCGACTGCGCACACTGCTTAGCAATCAAGCTATTTGCTTAACTATTCTGTTCGCCCTTGTTGCTGGCTATAACTGGATGGCCGCTGACTATAGCGGCGAATATATCAGCCAAGATGGTGCTCTAGGCTTGGTCAAACTCTCGCTCGTTCGAGAAGCGACTTACGTCGACGGTGAACTTTCATACAAAGGCACTAGTAACTTAGAGATGCAGCAGGGTGAGCAACCGAAAGAGCACCAGGTAGATTTGACATTTATTGCCGCAAAGCCTGCCAATGCTAACTTTGGCAGACGCTGGCTAATAACAAGAGCGCGGTTTCTTGGCACCATAGACGGGTCAACCGCCAACGGGGCAATCGTTGATGCCAAAGGCAGCCACGATGTAAAACTGACCAAGAACATTGTCGCATCACTCTTTAAGCAGTTGCAGCATCATACTCCATCGGTGAATCTACCGCGCCCACCAAAGCTCTTCCAAGTGCCCGTTGAAGCACCACGGGCGCCACTACCGAACGAAACAGATTCAACCAAACCCTTTACTTATGGCGGCACTTCAAAACCGTCTAGTACGAAGTAGAAGTTAGCCCTGCCCTTTGACAGAAGCAAAACTCTGGACAGCATCGCTGCCTAAGAATCCAGCCCGCTCATGACTGAGTTCGATAAGCGTGGCAGCGGGAGGGCAAAATAGCCGAATATTGCTGCGCGGATCAGCCCCTAGACCCCGTGAAATGTGAATCTTGGTGCGTCCGACCTCGAGCATGCCGGAAGCATTTTGCCGTGGCAATTCAGAATCGGTAATGATTGCCCCAAGACCAGGTAAACGCACCTGACCGCCATGGGTATGGCCACCAAATGCCAAATGCAAACCAGCCCGTGAAAGCATTTCTAGCTGCCGGGGTAGGTGAAAGAGACCAAGCTTTAAAGCGCCGACTGGAGCGCCTTGCATTAGCTTCTCTAATTCGGCTTCTTTAATGCCAGGATAATCAATGCCGGCAATAAATAGATTTTCGCTGGCAATATAGTGAGACTGGTTAACCAACACCTTAAAGCCGCCAGCTTCAAGAGCAATACGGTGAGGCTCTACATTGTTACGCACTGCCGGGTGACGATGCTGGCGGAATATCCGACCAAGAGTTTTATTGTAAATCGAATAATCATAATAATCGTGATTGCCAAAAACAGCATAAGCACCAAGCCTTGGCTGACGAGAAAGAAGTTTGGGGCCATATTTCAAGCCATCCAAAAATTCAAAGACATCACCAGTAAGAAAAACCAAGTCGTAGTCTTGATCAGTAATCGAGCGAATGAAATCTACTTTCTCATCGTCATTACCAGACAAATGCAAATCAGAAATGTGCAAAATTTTCAAAGATTGATGACTGACTATAGCACTGCCTGTAGTATCAGATTTAGTCTGAACAGCAAGGCGCTCGAGGCGATAACGCCTAGTCTCAACCCTAGTGCCGTAATAAAAAAGCCCCAAACCCAATGCGGCCAGAGAGAGACCCGCTAAGCCAAAATAGAGCTTGTAGTTTTGCTGCTTAGACAAATTCTTCAACCACATGATAGCGCTCAGACGGCTTATTACCAGGCACCGCTGTGGGCCTTGGGGCAGAATCAGGGGCGGTTAAAGTATTAGCCAACCAACGGCAGGGAAAAGCGATTCCAACCATAACTATGCTACTCAAGAAATCATAAATAAGTGGATACCAACTCATATTACGAGCATGCTGAAAGACCCAGGGCTGCCAGGCAAGAGAAGCACGGTTACCATCGAGCAAATAAGAGACAAGGCAACTACCCAACAAATAGAAGACACCCGATAGGTGCACGACAATTAGACCAGCAACAACTGACAAGAGCTGACTGACACTGGTGCGTTTTCCCCGGGTAATCATGCCGACAACAGCAGAGGCGGGAATTAAAGCCAAGAGGTAACCAAAGCCTGGCTCAAGGTAGTAGCCGACTCCTCCGCCTGAGGCAAAGGCATGGATACCAAGAAACGGCCCAACAACACCGAGAGCAATGAAAGTTGTGCAGGCTGCAGCCCCGAGCAGCGGCCCTAGAACATAACCAACAAAGATGGCAGCAGCAGCCAGAGGCATATAGAAAGTTTTACGCACGGTATTGGTTGGCGCCGTAAGCAGAGGCACATAGGCTTCGACCTTGCTCTGATAGCGCTCAGGCACAATATTGAAGGCATAGCGAATTTGATTTTCAGCAAAACTAGTTAAATTGCGCTTTGTGGCAATAGGCACTTCAAACGACGTAAACGAAGCCAGGAAGAGTAAAAGAACACCAAGCAAGGTCAGTACAATCTGTCCCAAAAGTGAGCGGCGTCTGATGCGCGGCGATATATCCTGGGCAACTAAGCGCAATTGTCTCCACCTCTATTTGAACAGGTCTATTTTCGTTCGCCGCCTTATGACAAGTCAAGCCCCGCTATATCCAGAGCATGCCTGAAAGTCATGTCTTTTTCGCAATACTTTGACGATTAAGCTAAATTCGTATCAGTTACGGTTAAAGCCGGCGGAATAAAGAGCTCATCAAGAGACTCAGGAGTGAAACTGAAGCCCGGTATTAACGAAGTAACATCTCTCTCTTTCACTCTTTTCTTAAATAAAGTGAGGAAATCTGGTGACGATAATCTATCGGTCCAGAGAACTAGGGCGTCTTCATCGTTATCTTGATAGTAATTGCGGCGCACGCCTAAGCTGCGAAAACTATACTTACCATACAAACGTTGGGCAGAGTCGTTGGATACTCGCACTTCCAGAGTGATCCATTCTGCTCCCACCTTGCGCGCTTGAATGATGTCACTAACCAGCAAGCGCTCTCCCACATGCCTACGGCGAAAGTCAGGATGCACCGCCAGAGTAGTAATGTGAGCCTCTTCTCCAATCAGCCAAAAGCCAGAATACCCCAAGAGTCGTTTATCTTCAGAATCGCGGGCGGCAAAATAGTGACCGGTCGGATTTGTCAGCTCATTAGTAAAAGATTGGCGCGACCAATGGTGCGAGCCGAAAGCCACGGGTTCAATTTCCATGACCTGCTCAAGATCGCTCAGAGTTAGAGCGCTTATCTCAACTAGATTCGACTTTTTCGATGGCATCGCCGTTTTTCAGAGTCACCGATGCGCCCCGCAAATAAAGCGGCTCGGTCAGCCGATAGTCAAATGCAGAAACGCCCAATCCCTTCAAAGATACCCGAAGCCAGGCCATTTTGGCTTGTAATGAAGCAATATTATTAACGACAGTGCTCAATTGAGCCCGCCAAACCGGCTCAATTCCATTTTCAGCTAACGGCAATCTAGCCATAACTGCAGGGTCCACATGCCAGAGTGGACAAAGCGCTAACTTCTCTGGCAAGCTCTCGTAAGTTAAGTAAATGGGTTCTTGCACGGCAACCACATCATAAAAATCTTGAACTAGCTCTGGGCGATAGACGGCAAGATAGCAGTGACTACGGGAGGCGGCCTTAATCACACCAAATATTTGCTGGCTAACTTCTGTCGCAGGCAAATTTGCCAGAGCATGCTCTAGCAAATCGAAGCAGGCTACTTCTAGCGAGTTCAAACCAACTAGGGGTAAATTGAGAGCCTGAGCCAAAGTGCGCGCCGTAGTAATGGCTACACGTATGCCAGTGAAGCCACCAGGGCCAATGCCTACAGCAATGGCACCAATGTCAAATTTACTCAACTGATTGGCAGTCAATAGCCCATCTATGGTGGGAATCAAAAGACTGCTCGACTCTTGGCGATTGGCTTTCTTGGCCCCAACCATATTGCCACTAAGAGGTAAGCGCGGATCGTCCAGAGCCAGCTCAGCAAAGTCTATACGCTGGCAATCTATGATTTTGCCGCCATCAAACAGAGCGACTGTCAATTCACGCCCACTCGTATCAAAGGAGAGAAAGAGCATTACTTTTCTTTCTTCTGCTCGTCGTCGTCTTTTGACTCAGACACAGCTTCTGGCTCGCTAGCTGTTTCTGTATTTGCTTCAGTAGATTCGGCACCATTTGAAGTTTCGTCTTCAACCGATTGGCCGTCTACTTGTCCTTCTACTTCTTCACCGCTAAGCAAGTCATTGACACCTTGGGCACCAAGCAAAGCTTCTAAGTCTTCAATACTGATGAAGCCATTCTCGCCATCAGGATTAATACCTTGAGCTTCTTGCACTTGTTTGATGATGTTGATCAAGTCTTCTGGAGTCATACCTTCAGGTAGATTCTCAAAAGTGAGACTATCGAGGTCATCGACATCTACCGATTGCGGTTGAGCACGGAAGATTTGTTGAATAGACTCGGCTTGAATACTGCGCAGAAGCTGATTGAACATATTGAAGGCTTCACGTTTGTACTCTTGCAATGGATCTTTTTGACCATAAGCCCGGAGCTGAATGCCTTCGCGCAGCAAATCAATGTTGTGCAAATAATCAACCCACTTACTATCGATATTGTGCAGCAATACCTGACGCTCAAATTCACGCATATCTTCAGTGCCAATGTGCTCTTCGCGTACTTTGTAAGCGAGTTCAACATCTTCCCAAAGTCTCTGCCTTAGATCTTCGTAGGCAAGACCCTTAAGTTCTTCTGGTTTCACTTCTGCCAACATTGGAATATCAACTGCCAGGTTGCGCAGAACTTCAGGAAGTTGCTCGTCATCCCAGAGGTCACTTGATGAATCAGGATCGATTTGAGCTTCGAGAATCAAGTCTAAGTGCTCGCGTAGCATGTCGTGCATGCCCATCTTGAGGTCGGCTTTCTCTAAGATGCGGCGGCGCTCTCTGTAAATAACTTCACGCTGAGTATTGAGCACATCGTCGTACTGCAATACGTGCTTTCTGGTATCGAAGTGATGGGCTTCAACTTTCTTCTGGGCATTCTCGATAGACTTACTGACCATGCCCGATTCAATCGGCATATCTTCATCAGCCTTGATCATATCCATCAAGCGCGATATAGCAGCACCGCCGAAAATACGCATCAGTTGATCTTCAAGAGACAAGAAGAAGCGGGTGGTACCCGGGTCGCCCTGACGGCCAGCCCGGCCTCTCAACTGGTTATCGATTCTTCGCGCTTCGTGTCTTTCAGTACCGATAATATGCAAACCACCAACAGCAACAACTTCGTCGTGCTCTTTGTCTGTTTGCTCTTTCATTTTCGGGGTCAATTCTTTGACCTTCTCTTCATAAAGAGCCAGCCTTTCTGGGTCGTTATGCAACTCTTCAGTATCAGGAAACTCTTTCAAAAGCTTTTCTTTAGCTAGATACTCAGCGTTACCACCGAGAAGAATGTCTGTACCACGACCAGCCATGTTGGTAGCTACAACAACTGCACCTTTACGGCCAGCTTGGGCAACAATCATCGCTTCTTTAGCGTGCTGCTTAGCGTTTAAGACATGGTGATCAATGCCTTTGCGAATGGCTGCTACTACTTTAGCGGTGCGCATCATAGAAAAGAGCCGCTCAGCTAGTTCTTCTTCTTTAGGTAACTCAGACTCGGCCTTTTTTACTAGCTCTTGCAATTTATCGATATCGATTTGGCCGGGGCGCTCAAAGATTTTGCGCAAGCCGTCAATAGTCTCTCCACTTAAGTTGCGAGCTTTCATGTGGGTGTCGATATTTTTGATTTTCCAGATCAAATATTCATTCATTTTCTGGGGCTTACTTAAAAGCTCATCGATTAGTTCTGACTTTTCAATCGAAACTGTACCGACTAGAACCGGGCGGCCTAATTGGTGCATATCAACAATTTCTTCTACAACTGCGATGTACTTCATGCGCTCGTTTTTGTAGATGATGTCTGGATAGTCAATACGCTGGTTGCCGCGGTTGGTGGGAATAGCCACGACATCAAGGTTGTAGATCTTAGAGAATTCAGCCGCTTCGGTCATGGCCGTACCAGTCATACCGGCCAACTTAGGATAGAGCCTGAATAAATTTTGGTAGGTGATAGAAGCGTAAGTCATGGTCTCTTCTTGAATCGGCACACGCTCTTTCGCTTCAATCGCTTGGTGCAGACCATCGCTCCAGCGGCGGCCTTGCATCATACGTCCAGTGAATTCATCGACGATACAAATTTCGGGTTTGCCTTCTTCGTCTGGATGAATGACATACTCAGTGTCGATGCGATAAAGCTCTTTGGCCCGCAATGCTTGCACTAAGTGGTGCGAGTAGTTGTGGTGCATATCGAAGAGGTCACCGACATCAAGCATTTTCTCAGCATTGATGATGCCTTGCTCGGTAAGCAATACGTTGCGTTGCTTTTCATCAACCCAGTAGTCACACTCTTCATCGTCTTTATCTTTGCCACGCTCAAGCAGCGGTGCAAGCTGTGACATACGCACATAAAGATCGGTATGAGAATCGCGGGGGAAGCCCGAAATAATTAAGGGCGTTCTAGCTTCGTCAATGAGGATGTTATCGACTTCGTCGACAATGGCGAAGTAATAAGGGCGTTGCACGAGTTCATCGAGTGATTTGCGCATATTGTCGCGCAGATAGTCGAAGCCAAATTCGTGGTTAGTACCATAGGTGATATCAGCACGGTAGGCTTGATATTTTTCATGGTCAGGCTGGTGCGAATACACCAAACCCGTACTGAGGCCAAGGAAATTGTAGAGGCGGCCCATCCACTCAGAATCTCGGCGAGCCAGGTAATCGTTAACAGTAACGACGTGAACACCACGACCAGCCAGAGCATTGAGGTAGGTCGGCAAGGTAGCAACCAGGGTTTTACCTTCACCGGTGCGCATTTCAGCAATCTTGTTAAAGTGCAGAGCAGCACCACCCATAAACTGCACATCGAAGTGCCGCATACCAAGCACACGCTTGCCAGCTTCGCGACAAACGGCAAAAGCTTCAGGCATAATCTCTTCTAGAACACGGGCCAGCACAATGTCTTTCTTTGTGCGCATCTGCCCGGGCATCTTTGGCGTTTCGTCAGGTATTAACTTAACGTCTTCAACGTCTTTAAGAGCGTTGGCGATTTTGGCCTTAAACTCAGCGGTTTTGCCTTGCAGTTCTTCATCAGTCAGCTTCTGCATCGCTTCGTCAAACGAATTGGCCTTATCGACATAAGGCTGGAGATGCTGTACACGCTTTTCGTTGGTATCTCCGAACAAATGCTTGAGAAAACCTTTTGCCTTCTCTTCCAGAACGTCCAACATCAGCTAAATCTCCCACCAATAGAATGCATCACGGCGTATCTTACCGCGCAAACAGTTGCGGCGCCGTCAGTACCACGGCTATTTTAACATCTTGCAGTATCCCTATTGGGATGCTCAGAGACCGCCACGCCTGCTATCATTGGCTCGTCAAGGGCGCCAAGCGGCACCGAGGCTAGATATGAACAAAACTGAATATCATGGACAACAACAATGAACGAGCCGAAGCCAAGCACAGATACAAAAGAGCAAGCCCCGAGCCTACAAAAGAAAGCTCTCTCAGGCCTTTCTCTAGATGAATTGACTAAATTTGTCAAAGAGCAGGGGCTACCAACCTTCAGAGCTAAACAAATTCACACCTGGATTTATGTCAAATATGCAAGCTCTTTTGACGAGATGACAGATCTCTCAGTTGAGTTGCGAGAAAAGCTTAATCAAGTGGCCCAAGTGCCCCTGCTTAAAATTGCCCACCTCGAAGTAAGTAGAGACGGCACCCGCAAATATCTCTTTGAGCTACCAGATGGCAAATTGGTCGAATCAGTACTAATGACTTTTCAAGACCGCCCCAGCCTATCAGCCTGTGTCTCGTCACAAGTTGGTTGTGCTGTCGGTTGTACTTTCTGCGCCACTGGCTATTTGGGCTTCAAGCGCAATTTGACCAGCCAAGAAATTGTTGACCAGGCCATGTCAATTCAGCGTGAATCAGGCCAACGCATAGCTAACATCGTGTACATGGGCCAAGGCGAGCCCCTACTCAACACTGAAGAAGTAATTGCATCTATACATGTTGTTAATCAATCAGTAGGCATTGGTGCTCGCCACATCACTGTTTCTACTTCCGGTGTGGTGCCCGGGATCAAACGCCTAGCAGAAGAGAATCTGCCCGTGACACTGGCACTCTCACTGCATGCACCTGATGCTTACACCCGCGAAGAAATTGTACCGATCACTAAGAAATGGCCTATCAACGAAGTGATGGCCGCAGTGCGCGAGTACTACAAAACCACAAAACGACGCGTGACCATCGAGTATGTATTGCTTGAAGGAGTGAACGACTCAGTGGAACAGGCCAATCAGCTAGCCGAACTAGTGAAAGATCTGCACTGCAATATCAATTTAATTCCCTTCAACCCCACCAAAAACAACGAAGGCGAAATCATGTACGGTCGCCCCGAACTACAGGTACAGCACCGCTTTGCTAACGCCGCAGGGCGCACCGGTAAAACTGTCACTATTCGCCTTGAGCGCGGTACAGACATTGACGCGGCCTGCGGACAGCTGGCTAACAAGTTTGTGCAAAGCTGACCAGGCCAAGTCCATAGTCACTAAGTCCATAGTCACTAAGTTCATAGACACCCACCTCAGTGCCCAATGAAGGGGTTAAAAGCAAAAAAATATTCCACGGCACCAAAGAGCATCGTGGAATATAAAGTAAGCTGCTTTACTGTCGTTCTAGAAACTATCTATTAGACGACGCGCTAATAATAGCATTTTGCGTAACAATCTCTTCTTGTTGCGGGCCTTTAGGGCCACCAGCATTGGCTGCATTAGCAAGGCCAACGATTGTTATAAACAAAGCCAAAGCCACTAAGCTTAACAACTGTCTCTTCTTTTCGCTCATTTTTCTCCCCGCCAAACTATCAAAATACTAGCAGAGAAGATCTCAGATCTGAGCCACTGACAACACCGGAACAAATTTGCTTCCTTCAATTTTTACAAACATGCTCAATAACCTCTGCAGAAGCAGAATAACTTAAGCTCTTCTCAGCAATATAGCCGAAAGAGAACCCAAAACAGTGAGCATCATTAACGGCAGATAAGCAGCGAGGGTTCCATCTATACGGTTGTTGACAGCCAAGGCCATAGTTATCTCTTGCAAAAGAAAGAAAGTGACAATCAAGAAACCGCCATAGATTAAGGAGAAATCTGCCCCTTTACGCTTGCGGAAGAACACCATAGGAGCAGCTGCAATAACCAAGAAAAAGCAGCTCAGTGGATAGGCAAAACGGCGATGATATTGCAGAGCAAGAAATGGTGGCACTGCTACCGATGCTCGCTGCAAAAGCTTTATGTTCCCGAGCAATTCGCCACTGGTCTTATCCAAAGTGGTTTTAAAATTCAATCCAATAGTTTTATCTGATTGCACCACAAAGGGCAATTGCATTGACTGAAACTGCATTTGAACCCCACTTCCAGAAGAAAGCGAGAGAGGCTGAGTGCTATCAAACAGCTCAAAAATCTTGCCGTCATGAAGTGTCCATGAACAGTCAAGCCACTGGGCAGAACCGGCATAAACAAGCTTAACACCATTCTTGTTGGTCAAGTCAAAACAGACCAAGGTAGAGACTTTCTTACCTTGATCATCGGCCACAACTTGTTCTTTGCCCAGTTCAATAATCTTAGAAGTATTAATCACTCTGCCGTCATCAGACTTTTCTTCCAGCCTCAACTCCGAACGCTCAGGAAAGGGCCGCTGGGCTTTATTGGCAGCAATGATAAACAAGCGGCGAGCAAGGTCTCGACACTGCGGTGCTGCATATTCAGAAATGAGAAAAGCTGCTGAAGAGCTAAGAAAACCCATAACAAGAAAAGGAGCAAGCACCCGCGGAAGAGGAACGCCTAGCAATTGCAAAGCCATGACTTCGCAATCACGACTGGAGCGAATCAAAACAAGCATCACAGCCATGACGACGCCGGATGGTAGGCAATAGACCAAACCAGTAGGCAACTGCAAAACCATAATTGTCAAAACCGTCTGCAGTGACAAACCAGATGCTGTCGTCATATCAAGCACATTTTTAAACTCAGTAGTGCCGTAAAAAATACCAATAATGGCAAAAGTACCAACAGCTAGCACCTGCAGAGTCTCGAGCATGATATAACGATCGTAGAGCTTCATTTTGGTTTGGCCTCAAAAGCACCAGCGTGTATACATCGTTATATCTTGCTCGATGGGCAGCTCAGCGCTGATAACAGCAGGTTCTTCTCTACCAGCCTGGCTGAGAATATGACCGCTTGAATCGATAATTGTGGACGGCCCCAAAGCAGTAGCAAAGACAAAAGAGCGGTGATTCTCCGCCGCTCGCATAACGCAAAATGACACCATCTGATCACTCAATATTGAGAGGCGAAACCAACTATTGTCGCTTGAATCGGTTAAGACTTCACCGCCAGCTCTAACACCAGCAGAACAAATCTGTGGAGAGAGATTCTCAAAACAAATAACAGGAGTTACCCTTACCTTACCAAGATCAAAAACAACTGGTGTCTCCCCTGAACTGACATCGTTGTACTCTTTACTTAAGCCGTAGAGCAAACTCCCAAGTGGCGTCCTTCGAATCCAATCAGGCGTATACTCACCCACCGGCACAAGATAACGCTTGTGATAAATCTCAGGTAAAACTTTGCCTTCCTGGGTAAAGGCACAAACAGAATTGAAAAGTCGCGCCTGTACGTCTTTATCAAAGATTCCCACCACCCAAGCTTGCTTGTTCCTGGCAGCAATTTGCGAAACCATGTTTAGGCAAGCAGCATTGGTTCTGAAATTTAGAGCTATAGACCATTCGGGCCAAACACAAACAGAATTAGCTGGACTCTTTGCGCATAACTCAAAATATTTTTTGAGCAAATCAGCCACTCCGACCTGATGCGATTTAACAGAACGTCCCGCCTGCACAGCTGAAAATATAAGTTTTTTCTTCTCAGTAATTCTCTCGCGTTCTAAGCGAGAGTATCCAAACCACAAAAGCATCAACGAAACTAAAACAGTCAAAGACGTATGGGCAAAAACCTTTCGCCGATTGGCAAAAGCAATTGCAGCAAACCGCTCTCGGCCCCAGGCATTAGAGGCCAGCAGTGCAGCAATATTAGCGTTTACCAACACAATCCAAGCACTAATGCCAACTCCACCGATAAGAGAAGCACTCTGCAGCACGACCAATTGCTTGTATTGACTATAGTGCAATGACGACCAGGGAAAACCCAGTAATTGAGTGGTGTTGCACATACGATCTATGAGAACCCAAGCCAGCGGAAGCACCACAAATGTGGGCCAATGCCATTTTTTTTCAAGCCTAACTGGCAACCAGCCACTAACAAGAGGTAGGGCTTTGATGATACAAGGAAAAATCGAGACATACGCGCCCTGCCAGGCCGCCAGCATAAGCCAGATGGCAACAGCAACAAACTGCGGACAGAAGCCAAACGTGCCTTCGCAATAGACAGAACGAAGTGTAAGGAGCCAACTCAAATAAACCAGGTTATAACCCAGGCCGAAGCAGAAGCCACGAACACCGGCCAGCCAGGGGCTACGGGCAGCAAAAGAGAGCAGTAGAAGACTCGTCGGCAAAAACCAAGGCAAATACCACTGCTCTAGACCAGGAGCAGCTAAACCAAGCACAGCTCCACAAATGGCCGCAACAAGGCGAAAGTACCATTCAGAGCGACCCGAGTACGGCACAGTGGAAAGAGGAGAAGCCTCACCTCGTTTATGAACAGAGATTAAACCAGACACTAAACTTCGCAAAAGCAAGGAATTCAACAACACATTAGCGCACATAGAGTGCTAAATACCAGTAGTCAGGAGTCATTGAAGCATCAAAGATTTTCATATTGACCAGAACGCTAAAAATGTACACATGACAATTGTGGCTTCAATCGATAGACTGACCCAATAATCAAAGAAGCAGCTTAACGTAATTCAGGTAGCCTTTCTAAACAAATAGCCCAAGTGAAAGAATGAACCCAGAAGTCAAATTTCTTACAGATGCTATGGCCGTGATCTGTTTTTTGATCACGCTCTCTTACTATCTTTTGCTCTTGTATAAGCCAAAGAGACGCAAGGCCGACCGTTCATTTACTAGCCTCACAGTGATTGTTCCAGCCCACAACGAACAGCGCTACATAGAAGCCTGCCTGCAATCTGTAATTAAGGCTGAATTTAAAGGCGAAAAAGAAATCATAGTTGTCGACGACGGCAGCACTGACGCCACCGCCGAAATTGTCTCGCGCATAAAGGCAGTAACCCTTATCAGGCAACCGCACCGGGGCAAAGCAGCCACTCTAAATATGGCCATTGCTAGAGCCAAGGGCGAGCTTGTTGCCATTATTGATGGTGACACCGAAATAGATGCTAATACTTTAGAAGAAATGCGCAAGGACCTAGAACAAGAAAAAACAGCAGGCACCACCTGCCCTGTGGGAGTAAAAAACCGCAACGCTGGCCTGCTCATGTGGCTGCACGTAGAAGCGCTCTATGCCTCACTTCTGCGCTCAATTATGACTAAAGTAAATGCTAACATTGTCAACTCTGGTCAATGTGGAATGTTCCGCAAAGAAGAGCTGGTCAAGTGCGGTGGCTTTTCCACACTGGGTCTTTCCGAAGATATGGATATTGCAATTCGCCTTGTCAGAGCAGGTTATCACCTTGCACTCAGCGAAGGCACAATGGCTCACACCAACATGCCTGACAATTTCGCCTGGTTCTGGCAGCAGAGGCTGCGCTGGTTTCGCGGTAACATAAACATTGTTAGGCGTCATACTCGCCTGAACACTGGAATCATAGATCTCTACAGCATGCCCCTAGTAATATATGGGTACATTCAGTCTTTTGTTATGGGTGGCTTTACGCTCTACAAAATCATTGACGGATATTTTACTCAAGTGCAAGCCTCCGGTCAGTTTTTGAACTGGCCCATTGTCGCCTTTCTTATCGATTGGGTATCAGCGGTTGGTACAGTCAAATGGACCTTTAGACTTATGACAGGAGCAGTTCCACTTACTCCTGTCGACTTGATTGGTGCCATCGGCTCACTTTTGACCTATCCCCTCATTGTCATAGCCATTGTCAAATATGATAAGAAATTCGACATCAATCACATCATCCCCTTACTGTTCATGGCCCCGCTCTGGTGGCTATGCATGATCGTTCAAGTAATTTGCATACCGGAGTTATTTAACAAGAAGCAATTTAACATCTGGACAAAACCATCATTTAACCAACCTCTTCCGGCTCCCAGCAAGGCGGCTGTAGGAGTTGAATGAGTACGACCACTTCAACCAAACTGAAACCACTTTACGTAGCACAAGCGGCTGCTCTGCTGCTTATCAGCGGCATGATTGCTATGATTTACACTACATGCTGGGGCTTGGCCATCAGGAATCCTTATGCCATTGAATACGAAGGCCATGTTTTATGGGCCTGCTTGCAGCTTGCAAAAGGCAGCAACATCTACGATTTAACAGCTCTGACTCAAGACCCATGGAGCGTCGTTATATACAACCCTCTATATTTTGCTATTGGCGCTCTTCTGCTAAAACTTTTCGACATGGGCTTTTTACCTCTGCGCATGCTGACTATGACAGCAGCGCTGGTTTGCTTTTTCAGTTTTGGGGCACTCCTGAAACGCTGTCGGGTGAGCGATTTTCATATGATCATTGCCCTAGTCATGTTCACCGGCTGCTTACCTGTCCTGCACTGGTCTTCAGTAGCCAGGGTAGACCTTCTGGGCCTAGCCTTATCTGTTATTGCCCTAGAAAGATTTGTCAAAAATTGGTGCGATACCAGCGGCGGTGAGCAGCCCAAATTATCAATCGCTACAGTAATACTTTCAACCTTGGCCTTCTACAGCAAACAGCAATATGTGGTCTTTATGATTGCCACAGTTGTCTTTGCCTTATACAAGGGGCAAAAGCGCGTGGCTCTGCAGTATCTGGCCGCCTACACTCTAATGTGTTTAGCTATTGCCGCTGCGCTGCAAGCCTTAACAGGCGGCTACTGGGCCCACCTATCTTACGCTGCCGGCCTCCCCTGGGAATGGGGCACAATCAAACTATTTCTCATACCTTTTCTTTTAGACCCCAAAACCCTAGCCACTGTCATAATTATAATTACGGCAACCTTCTGGCATAAACACAAAGTAAGCAACAACTTACCAACTAAATCACAGAGTATTGAGGCCCTGCCAGCCATACTGCTGCTTTGCTCCATACTGCCTGCACTCTATACCATGGGCCTGCGTGGCGCCTTTCACAATCACCTGCTGTGCGGTGAATTCGCTCTCTTTTGGCTAGGAGCCCTTAAGCTAGAAAAGCTCCCTCAGAATTTCGCCACAGCAGCTATTTTTGCCAGCGCTGCAAGCTTGGCACCACTTCTAGACTTTACCAGCGCTATGGCTTTCTGCCACGGCCTGCGGGCTGATACAAAAGAAACCATAACCATGCTAAGCCAGAGCTGCACAGACAAACCCCTACTACTTACAGAAGACCCTTCACTCGCCATATTTGCCGGAGTCAAACCAGCAATGGTTGATGCCACCACCATTTTAAATATTGGCGCCCTGCACCCAGGTCAACTCGACCTTTTGCTGCAAAGGCTCGATCAGAAAGCTTACGGGGCTGTCATCATCAATGCTCACGATGCTAACGAGCATAAAGAGCAGATCTGGAGAGCCCCCGTAGTAAAAGCTATCCTGAAAAATTACAGCCCAGCAGGAAAATCTGGCGGCAATGGTATGAAGCAAGTGGTATTTCTGCCAAATAAGCAACTTTAAGCAGCTGGCAGCAGGAATTAGAATTAAGTAAGCATGGACAATCTTGAAAAACAGCACTCGAATCAGGCTATCCTGACTAGCCTAACTAGCTGACAAGCAGATAAGCAAGGATAATTTCACCACCGAGATTTTAGAAGTGACTGTGCAAACACTGTTAGTACCATCAAAGCAAGCAGTTCTTGAAGCCAAGGACGCTGACGAATTTGCCTCTGCACAGATAGAGCAGCGAGCACCGTTCTTACGTCGCCTTGCTGCTGTCACTTTGTATGACTATGTCGCCTGCCTTTGGCTCGTCACTATCACTGTTGTCGCCTGTCGCATTGTTTTTGGTGCAGATGGCGCTAGATTAACAGCCCACGCACCGATTCAACCTCTCACCCTGCTGGTCTTCTTATTTAGAGATAGTTTTTTCAATGGCCGCGGCCTGGGCAAAGGCTTACTTGGTCTAGCCTTGGTAGACCAACAAACAAGAGGTCCAGCCACTATAGTTCAAGTGCTCAGGAGAAACTTAGTCTTCTTCGCTCCCTATTTTGTCTATCAACTAGCAGCACCAATATGTGGGCAAAACCTGCTAAGTAGCCTGCAAATTTTTGCAGTTGCCTACACATTCTTGGTACTTCTAGTCGAAACCATCTTAATGCTTAGCGGTAGTGGAATGCGGCTAGCAGACAAACTTTCTGGAACAATAGTGGTGCAACTCAAGACCCCAGTTCTGTGCTAAACACTAAGTTCGAAAACCTGCTTACAAATAGTTTTGCCTTTCTCCTCTTCCTATTCTGCCTGAGCAAGTTCGGCGCAAATATTGATCACACTTTGCAATGCGGCGATACCGCCTGGTTAATAAAGACCGGTCAATACATAATTGCCCACGGTATTCCCGCGACAGACCCCTTTAGTTTTACTTGCCCAGAACGCCCCATAGTAATTTACCAATGGTTGTTTGCCACGGCTCTAGGTGTACTCTTTCAGCATGGCGGCCTCTGGCTAGTGGGGCTGGCCGCTGGCATCGTGACCGCCCTTATTTATCTATTCTATCTGCCAGTAACAATGATAAGACAGGGGGTCAAGCCTATCTATGTCTTCGGCCTACTCAGCCTGGTCTGTAGCCCCATATTTTTCTGGGCCCGCCCCCAGTTAATTTCATTTCTTCTAATTGCTGTATTCACTATTGTTCTTGAGCGTTTTCGCTGTCACGGCTACAGCAAATCCCTCTGGCTACTGCCACCGCTAATGGTGCTATGGGCAAACACACATTCTTTTTGGTTCATTGGTTTAGCAATGGTAGCGACCTATCTTCTGATAGAGCTAGCGCAAAAACAGTGCCAAAATCGCCAGAGACTGCTCATTCTTCTTTTTGCCTGCATCGGGGCGATACTGCTAAACCCTTACGGTTGGGGCCTGATTGCCTACAACCTTTCATTCACCACTGAACCCGACTTTGGTTCAATAAGAGAACTACAACCAGTTTTGCTCACCCATCCGCGATTTTTTATTAATCACCTACTATACCTAAGCCTGGCCTGGCTAGCCATTCTTAAGGGGCGCAGTGCAGTGCCCCTGGCAGGGTTGGTTTTAGCAGCAGTAGCTAGCGTTGCCGCCCTGATGTTCTACCGCTTCGTACCGGTGGCAATACTGCTTACCTGGCCCTACATGGGTTTGGCCCTAAGTAGAATGTCAATTTTCAATAAGGACCAGACCAAAGTTTCAAATTTAGCAACCTGGGGCTTTGCCACCATAGCAATTATTTCTGCTGTGTTTTCTTTCCTCCATCGCTTTCCATCAGGCCAACCAGTATGGTTTACCAACTCAGATACTAATCTTGAAACCACAACTTTTCTCAAACGACACCCAGCTCTCACCAAGAATATGTTCTGCGACCCGGCCATAGGCAACAGTCTAATTTTCGAGAATCTCAGCCCAGTCTTCATTGATACACGCTTTGATTTTTATGGTCGTAAATTTTGCACTGAATACAACAACTGCTTCAATGCAGAAGAGGGCTGGCAAAGCTACCTGGCGAAGTGGCAGCCTAGCTCATTGTGCGTCGACGACTCTTATCAAATTTATCAAGCCCTATTATCTTCACCAGACTGGCTGTTGGTTTTTGACGACCAACATTTCTCGGTTTGGCTACCGAATAATGAAGTCGGCGAGAAGAAGCGGCGAGAACTAGTCACCAGCATGGGCGGCAGAGAACTTAGCAACTTAGCTCTGCAGCGCCGTCAAGAAATGCCCGAGCAGCTTTGTCGCAAACATGCACTTACAGCAATCTCTTATTTATCAAAAAGCCAAAAGCAACTGGCTTTGCGAGAAATTGAAAGTGGTCTGAGCTGGTCGAAACAGAGCAAGCTAACTGCTTTTCTCGAACGGCTCAAAAAACACCTCCAAGAGAATTAGAGCGAATTAGAACCCAAGTTAGCAGACATTAGCCAAAGCCCGACCAGTACCGGAGGCAAAAACCAGTGAGTCTTCGCTCAAGGCCTCAAAAACAAACTTGCCACTCTCTACTTTTACTCTGCCCCAAGGGATACCTGGCTCGTGATCAAAGACCACAAGCCAATTTTGCTCAGCGGCACGAGCCAACCAATCAGACTTGATATCACAACTAACAAGGGGATAGTGGTCATAGCCCATCACCCAAGGCGGAGTAACATGACCTTTCGTGGGAAGGATGTCAGCGAAATAAACGCCTCTTTCTTCATCTGACTCGAAATAAACTATTTGATGATGACTGGTGTGCCCACCAGTGATTTTCACCCAAATGCCTGGCACCACTTCATGATCACCATCAACAAACAAAATTTGATTATGCTCTTTCAGTGGCACAAAATCATCCGGTCTATAGCTGGCCTTAGCTCTAGCATTGGCCTTGAATGCAAAATCCCATTCGCCTTGCTGCACTATATACACAGCATTAGGAAATACAGGGACAAGCTTGCCGTCTTTAAGCATGGTGGCACCACCAGCATGGTCAAAATGCAGATGCGAAATGACAACAAAGTCAATGTCTTCTGGCTTAAGGTTGACTTGATCTAGAACAGTCGCCGAACTGACCAGCGACTTAAGGCCATAGCGCTCTCTTTCTTTATCACTCCAACGGTCACCCATGCCTGTTTCAATCAGCACTTTCTTATCGCCAGTGTCGATCAAAAGCAAATTGCAAGCAAGCACAACGCGGTTGTCTTCGTCTGAAGGGGTTGTCTTACTCCACAATGCCTTTGGCACCACGCCAAACATGGCGCCACCATCAAGCTTGAATACACATTCACGAATGATAGAAAGATCGAATTTACCGAATCGCAATAGGCCCCCTAAAAGTTAGAACAGCAGCTATTTAATTTCTTGTGCTGATCTTCATTTTAGCAGCTTCTTTACTGCGGGCGCGACGGCCTTTCTTACCCTTGCCCTGATGCTTAATTAGCGGCACCGGTGCATTTACTGGAGCTGGCAAACAGGTTTCAAATGGCGTCACTACATGCAAATCAGCATGATACTCAGCAGTGCCCTCGCGTTGAGCCTGATCTTGAGCGCCTGCTCGCACCGCGGCTTCTTGTGCTGCTTCTTGCAGTTCCAGCGCTTCAACAACCTGCAAGCGCGCCAGCAGTTCATCTAATTCAGGAATATTATCGCTCAATGCGACTAGAGGTGGCATCAGAGCTATATCCATGAAATCTGCAGCCATATCGGAAAAATCTGCTGTATCTATGGCACAGTCCAAAGTATCAGCAGATCCTTCGTAAATTACCGGGCTTTCATAATGGTCAGGAAGATGAATATCGCCAAAGTTCAAACTGAGCTCAAGCTCTTCTTGACTCAGTTTTGGAGTTGGCGCAGCCAAACGCTTAGTGAGTGCAGCTTCATCAATACCCTTAGAACGCTCTCCGAACCAGCGCGACCGAGAAGTTTGCTGGCGCTCACGCATAGCCGCATAATCTCGAGATTCGCTGTCTATGCGAGCACGCAAATGATTGAGATCAAGCTTATTGGGCACTTGGGCCGCTAGCCTAGTGCGAGTAGCCACTAACTTACGTTTTTCTAAGTGAATATGATTGTGGTTATGCTCAACGCTATCTGCTTTGGTTATCTTAGTGTCAATAGTTTGCTTGTTGTCAATTAAGGTATCCCAAAGACTAGATATCATTGCCATCCAGCAACACCCCTCTATATACTCCGCCGCCAAGCGGTACCCAGAACACCACTATACAATGGGAGATTTTTGAATCAATGGGAACAACCGCAGATTTCTTCTCTATGACAGAGCATTCATCTACGAAACCAGAAGAAGCTTTCGGAGCCATAACAAATTCAATAAATTTGCTTCAAACTGAAAGAGGTCTAACCAATTTGGTCAGCACTGAGACCAAACGGAGCTGCACTAGTAAGCATAGGCGGCCTTTCAACAATAAATGACCAAGGGCTGCCCTGAAGCGCTAAGATGAACATATGACAGCACCAACCGGTGGTGATTCTCGTGCTCAAGCTTGATCATTTACTCGAAAATACAAGGCCTCTATTCACGTCTAACTGCGCCAATACAGTCTTTGGCCCGATCGTTGTTGCTTTGCTACTCTCTGGTCTGACAGTGTTAGCAGCGGCACCATGCGAGGCCAGAAAACCACAGACCAAGACGGTCGATAAGTTCGAATTCAAAGTCGAATTCAACGGCACTAGCACTCTTCTCATTGCAGACGATGGAGCTATTTGCCGAATTCCTCGCATTGGCATCACCTACTACTGCATGGCTCCAAGTTGGGAAATAATTGTTTTCAACAATGCAACCAAGCGCGGGCGAGTCTTCCCACCTCAACACTGGCTCAACAGGGTAGAAGGGAAAGAGCCAATCCGAATCAAGTCAAAATCGGTCATTCCATCTTCTTTTAACGGCATGCCGGCAAGAAGTCTATATCTAGAAATTGAGCCAATGGAATCTCTAAAAAACCAAGGCGAGTTTTTCTATCGAAGTAGCACAAAAAAGACAAAAGAATATTCACGTATGGAAATACTTGAGCTACAAAACAAAAAAATTGCCAAGCAAACCCTTGATTTTATACGTTGGAAATTCTCCATGCCATTTCTCAACGGCCCACTGCTAAAGTCTACAAATGTTTATCCAGACGGCAAGCGCGAGACGATAGTTAGTGCCACTTCTGTTTCACAGACAACAATTCCTCTTAGCGAGTGGCGAGCGCCAAAGAACTTCAAACTAGTAGACAGCACAAGCAAAGTTAACAACGAAAGAGCAAGCTACAAAAAAGCTGCTGAAATGTTTGATACTTTAATGCCTTAAAACTTTGACCATCTAAAAGTTGAGCACCAACACAGCACCACCAATGGTGCCAGATCAAAGCCAGTGAATCACACTCGACAATCACTACACAAGTAAATTACACATATAAACACTTTTGCCTCTTGGCGGCCTGAAGCAAGGTTATTCCGGTTATGCTATTGCTCGATTGCTTGATTAGCGGATTGAATTGGATTGCATTGGAGAGGATTGTTTCATGGCAACTTTATTAGAACAATTGCGGCAGATGACCAAAGTAGTGGCCGATACAGGTGAATTTGAGTCAATCGTCAAGTACAAGCCCCAAGACAGCACAACCAACCCTTCTTTAATCATGGCCGCCGCAAAAATGCCAGCCTATGGCGCCTTGATCGACAGCGTCATTGCCGATGCCAAAGCCGAGCTGGGCACAGACGCAGACAAGAAGAAAATCGTCGAAATGGCCTTCAGCCACTTGGCGGTTGCCTTTGGCAAAAAAATCTTAGAAATCGTTCCAGGTAGAGTCTCTACTGAAATTGACGCCCGCTTGTCATACGATACCGAAGCAACAGTCAAACAAGCCCGTGAAATCATTGCTCTGTATGAAAAAGACGGCTTCACCCGCGAGCGCATTTTGATCAAAATCGCCTCCACATGGGAAGGCATTCAAGCAGCCGAAACCCTGGAGAAAGAAGGCATTCACTGCAACATGACCCTGCTATTCGGCATGCACCAAGCAATTGCTTGCGCTGAAGCAAAAGTCACCTTGATTTCACCATTTGTTGGTCGCATTTTAGACTGGTACAAAAAAGACACCGGCAAAGACTACAAAGGGGCTGAAGACCCTGGTGTTAAATCGGTTACAGCCATTTACAACTACTACAAAAAGTTCGACTACAAAACAGTAGTTATGGGTGCTAGCTTCCGCAACATGGGCGAAATTACCGAACTAGCTGGTTGTGATTTGTTGACAATTTCACCGAAGTTGTTAGAAGAGCTAGACTCTACTGAAGGCGACCTGCCACGCAAATTAGATGCCGCCGTGGCCAAAGCCTCGAAAGTTGACCGCATCGAAATGAACAAAGAAATTTTCGCCAAGATGCACGCTGAAGATCGTATGGCTAATGAAAAGCTCAAAGAAGGTATTGATGGCTTTAGTGCGGCATTAGTTGATCTAGAAAAACTTCTGGCTGAGAAAGTCTAAAAGCAAGCGCTCTCTGTTCAGATCTGCCATAGTGAAGTCACATTCGGCTGATCTAAGTAAAATTGACGACTCAGCTACACCGTTTGTCCCTCCAACGGTGTAGAAATGAGCCAATATCAAAACCTCTTGCTAGCCGGTCTGCCTATAGCAGTTTCTACTGCCATAGTGAGCGCTTCAGAATTTGTGCACTATGATTTGCGCGACAAAATCATAGAACCAAACGTACCGATTAAATTCATTCACTTTATTGAAACTGGAGTGATGTCACTGTTAAAAGTGATGGAAGATGATTCACGAGTTGAATTGGCCACAATAGGCAACGAGGGAATGCTTGGTGTTCCGGTGGCGGTAGGTATTAACAGTGTTGCTGCCTTGGTTATGTGCCAAGTAGAATCATCGGCCTGGCGCATCCCAGTCGAGGCCTTTGACTCGCTGGCAAAAACCTATCCAGCCTTGGCACAGTTAAGCTTGCGCTATGCCATGGCACTGTTCGAACAAATCGCCCAGACCACCGGCTGCAATCAAACCCATTCGGTTGATAAACGCTGCGCCAAATGGATTCTCCTCACCCATGACCGCAGCAAAAATGACACATTTCCTATGACCCAAGAGTTTCTAGCAAATATGCTAGGAATCTCTAGAACCCTTGTAAATGCAGCAGCAGTAAGCCTGTCGGAGCGAAAAATCATTTCATACGTGCGCGGACGAATCACAATTCTTGACCGCAAAGCTCTCGAGAACGAGTCATGTGAATGCTATTTGGCCCTCGGCCAGCTCTACAAGAAATCAATGCACCCAGCAGCACCCCTGATTGGTGTCTGATGGCTCAATACTGAAGTGGGCTCATTCCCGCCGAACGGACGTCGTTAGACTCTGTTAGTGTTGGAGAATGGGATGAACAATACTGGAAAGCTACTTATCTCTGGTTTCGCTTGCTTGAGCACACTACCAGCATTTGCCATCGACCACCATAAATACGTACAGGAAAGCAAAGTAATCTCGGCCCCACTCAAAACAGTTTGGCAAGCGGTGAAAGCTCAGAAAACCAACGACCCAGAGCATCGCCGGGTAATCTCAACGAACGGCACAGTCAGCGTTGTTGAAGAGAAATTCAGTCACATTCCAGTTTTAGGAACAGTAACCTGCCAGTATTCCCAAGCGGAGATTGCGGGCAACAAGCTTGAATACAAGATGATTAGTTCGGACAAGTTTGTGGCTTTCGAAGGTGAATGGGAATTGAAGCAATTGGCTGATGGTCAAACATCGGTAACGCTTAGTTCATTCGTAGACAGTGGGTTAAAACTGCCCTTTGCAGACAAGATCACACGATCTAATACAAAGCGATCGGTTACTGCGCGCCTAAGCGAAATAGAGCAATGGGTCAATAGCGATAAGAAGTCGCGCCTTGCGGCTAAATAGTAAGATCCCCACTGAAAGCCCCTAAATTGCCAAACTTTTTTCTTATGCTGATCGTGACCCAAAATTACTATCACTTCCAATTATTTTCTTACTACTGGACGGTCAAAAATGACGTTCGCCAAACAACTTCACGACCTTCAAGAGAAAAAAGTTGACCAGCCTACTGGTCAGAGCGATGGAGCGCTGGCGATTCAGGCAATTACCAAGCCTGAAGACAATCGCATCTTCATTGCAGACAAATCCACTTCAGCCGGGGTCAAATCTCTAGACTTTGCCAAGATGGACATTTATAAGGTCGACATTTATAAGACGACAGCAAACGATGACAATGCTATCGGCCCAGACCGCAGATCTACCTTATTCGACGAGAAAACGGCAAAAGAAGTGAGAGCATCTTCTGAACTGCGTTTCGACAATTTCGACAAGCTCTCTCTAACTTCAGCAGAGAAGCTAGACTTCAAACCACCAAATTCTCTCGATACCAAAAGCCTACATGAAACAAGAATTGAACTGGCCAAACCAGAGAAGGAAAAGAGCGATAAGCCAGTTATAGTCGAAAGTTTAGTCAAGTCAGGCGACAAATCAGCTGAAGCCAAGCCCGGTCAAGAAAAACTGAAAGAAGTAAAAGATCAGCTAATCAAGCACGCCGAAGAAAGATTCAAAGACGACCCAGCCAAGCTGAAACAGTTCAAAGAGAATATGCGCCTCTTTGAAGAGCGTGCTGGACGAGACAATCTTAGCCCCGCTGAAATTGCCAAAACCTACAAAGAGATTGATCGTCTGCTCGAAGCAAAAGGCGATAAACCTCTCAAACCAGAACAAAGAAAAGATCTGGCTGAACAAATAATGAGACAGGTAGCCGACCCCACCACTATCGACCAGGGTCATCATAATACCTGCAACATGGCTACAGTCGAATCTCGTATGTACACACGCAATCCGTCTGACGCAGCCAAGTTAGTGGCAGACGTCGCCTTGACTGGTCAATATGTCGCCAGCGACGGTAGCAAAGTAAGAGTTAACCCAGGTGCCCATGGCGAATCGCGCAATCGCAACACTTTAGATGGTCAGCGCAGTCACGCCAGTGAAATTTTCCAAGTCACTGCCGTCAACCTGCACATCAACCAAGAAAACCGAAAAACCAATCCCCCCGGGCAATTACGCTACGAACAGCATCCAACTGTGCCCGGCTCTGGTGACACCGGCGAGCGCGTCATCGACTACGGCAGCAAACCACCCAAAGTCGTAGACACTCACCCCAAAATCTATTTTGGAAACCTTGGTAAGTTACGCGATGTCTATTCAGCTATCACTGGCAAAAATGAAACCGGCATTGCTATTGCCCATGATTCAGCAGTTGCCGACAAGTCAGATGGAGTGACTAGAATCAGCTCAGAAAAGGAGCTAAATGCCGCTCTGGCTCAAGCAAAAAAAGACGGCAAAATGCCGCTCATAGTTGCTCTTGATTCAACTATGGAACCGTTTTGGAGCGATTCCGGTGCAGGACGAGCTGGTGGCTCAGGTGGTGGCCACGTGGTTACAATCACAGATTATAGCCCCGGCCCCCCGGCGAAAGTGACCATCGACAACCAATGGGGCAAAGGCGCCGACCACGACGCCACTAAACCAGTCTCGGTACATGAGCTATACCAAGCAGTCAGAGGCAAAACAGATGCGATCACGCAGTTAGAGAAAGACGTAAAAGCAGCCAATGATGCTGGACGTCCAGACCGAGTCAAAGAACTTGATCTCGCTAGGCTGAAGTTGCTCGATGGAAAAATCTCAAAAGAAGACTTCGAGAAAGAAATGATCCGGATATCAAAAGAAATAGCGAAGATGCCCGACGGCAAAGACTTCAGCGCTGCCACAAAAAAACTGCAGACGACAATGAATAGCCTAGAACCAGGCGCATTCTTCCGGGTACTGAGAGAGCAACAAAAAGCTGGCCTGCTCAACAACGAAACCTATAAAGAGGCAATCAACTACCAGATTGATACCATGATTGCAATTCGAACCAACACAAAGAAAAACGGTCAGTGGAATGACATCGGTAAACCGCAGTTCGAGCAAGGTGTAGTAGAGCTAATGGAATCACTCAAAGGCTTTACTCCTGAAGAAATAAAAGCCATCCGCGATCGCCTAAAAGCAAAAAAGTAAACTAAAGCTTGGAGCTGCTTTCTGGCTTCAAAAAGGGCCAAACTGGGTACGAAACCATTACTCTTAATAGTTAATAATCAACAATGACTTCCAGGCAAACTCCCGAGCTTCACGAGAAAAAGGCTGAGCAAGTAGTTGGCCAGAGCGGTAGCGTGCTGGAAAGCCAGGCTATCACTAAGCCTGAAGACAATCGCATCTTTCTAGTAGATAAATCGCCCGCAGTCGGGGTCAAATCTCTAGACTTCAGCAATATAGACATTTATAAGGCCGACATTTACCGGCCAGACTTCAATAGCAAACAAGTAATAGACGAACACGTAGTTAAGCCTGGTGACAGCTTTTCCCGAATCGCCAAACAGTTAGCTGGTAAAGACGGCACCCCCCAAGACACCGAGAGATTAATCAAAGAAATCGTCCAACTCAATGGCTGGAAAGATGCAAGTCATCCGCTCCATCCAGGCGATCGGCTAAAAGTACCCGGAGACAAAGCCGCCGATGCCAAACCAGAAGATCAAAAGCTCCAAGAAGCCAAAGAGAAACTGACAAAGCAAGCCGAAGAAAAATTCAAAGACGACCCAACCAAACTAGGGCAATTTAAAGAGAACATGCGCTCATTTGAAGAGCGTGCTGGACGAGATAATCTCAGCCCCACTGAAATTGCCAAAACCTATAAAGAGATTGATCGTCTGCTTGAAGCAAAAGGCGATAAACCTCTTAAACCAGAACAAAGAAAAGATCTGGCTGAACAAATAATGAGACATGCCGCTAACCCAACCAGCATAGACCAAGGTGCTCATAGTACCTGCAGCATGGCCACAGTGGAAACCCGCATGTACACCCGCAATCCTTCAGATGCCGCTCGCCTAGTAGCTGACGTTGCCTTGACTGGTCAGTACGTCGCCACCGATGGCCGGAGAGTGCGAATCAACCCTGGCGCCCACAATGAATCGCGCAATGGCACCACTAATGATGGCGAACGCAGTCACGCTAGTGAAATTTTCCAAGTAACCGGCGTCAACCTACACATTGATCAGGAAAACCGCAAAACCAACCCGCGGGGGCAATTGCGCTATGAACAGCACACCATCCAGCCTGGCTCTGCAGGCACAGGCGAGCGCATCATTGACTACAGCAGCAAACCGCCCAGAGTAGTGGAAAATGACCCGCAAATTAACCGGGAAAACCTGGGCAACTTGCGTGATGTCTATTCAGCTATCACTGGCAAAAAAGAAGAGGGCATAGCGATTGCCCATGACTCAGAGACGGTAGACAAGTCAGACGGAGTAACGAGAATCACTTCAGAGCAACATTTAAATGATGCCTTGGCTCAAGCAAAAAAAGACGGCAAAATGCCTCTGATAGTAGCTGTCGACGCAACTGTAGAACCATTCTGGACTGATTCGGGTTCAGGAACAGCCGGGGGCTCTGGTGGCGGCCACGTAGTGACGATTACCGACTATATCGCTGGAACACCGGCGAAAGTCACTATCGACAACCAATGGGGAAAGCGCGCAGACCATGACGCCGCTAGACCTCTACCAGTGCACGACCTCTATCAGTCTATAAAAGGCAAAAGCCACGTTATTACTGAACTAGAAAAAGACGTGACGGCGGCCAAAGAAGCTGGCCGTCCAGACCAATACAAAGAGCTAGATCTAGCCCGACTGAAATTCCAAGATGGACAAACTACCTTAGACGACTTCGAGAAAGAAGTCATTCGTCTAGCAAAAGAAGTGGAGGAAATGCCAGACGACGACAATAAGAAACGCTCAACAGAACGGCTGCGCAGCACAATGGATACCATACAGCTAGCTGTAATTCTGAAAGTATTAAGACAGGAGAAAGAAACAAGCACGCGCAAAGGCGCAAGCCCATTGGACAATTGGCAACTCTAGGCAAGTCAATCTTAGCCCGGGGCGGCTCTCCGGCTTCAAAAGGGCAAAAACCGGGTATAGAACTACAGCCTTTACTAGTTAGTAACTAACAATGACCTCCACCAGGCAAACTCCCGAGCTTCACGAGAAAAAGGCTGAGCAAGTAGCTGGCCAGAGCGATAGCGTGCTCGGAAGCCAGGCTATAACTAAGCCTGAAGACAATCGCATTTTTCTTGCCGATAAATCGCCCTCAGCCGGGGTCAAATCTTTAGACTTGGGCAAAGTAGACATTTACCAGGCTCATCCAGGTAGCGATCATGCCTTTGGCCCCGACCGCCGCCCAAACATACTAGAAGATAAATCGACAAAAGAAGTAAAAGCTTCTGTTGAATTGCGTTTTGACAATTTTGACAAAATCTCTCTAACGTCAGCAGAGAAACTAGACTTCAGCAACAACCGATCAATAGATATCAGCAAACTATCCCAGCAGAAGCTAGAAAACACCGGGGCTGATGCCAAAATTGAGCGGACACTTCCAGAGAAAAACCTATCAGAGAAAGAGCTATTAGACAAAGTTCTGCCCGGAAAAGAACCGGCTGAAAAAGTAAAATCTGACAAAGCTGCTATAGACGAATATATTGTCAAACCTGGCGACAGCCTTGCCAAAATCGCCAAACAGTTAACCGGCAAAGATGGAACGCCCCAAGATACTGAAAGAATAATCAAAGAAATCGTCCAGCTCAATGGCTGGAAAGATGCCAGCCATCCGATCCATCCAGGCGACCGGGTAAAAGTACCCGGAGACAAAGCAGCCGAAGCTAAACCAGAAGATCAAAAGCTCCAAGAAGCAAAAGAAAAGCTGACTAAGCAAGCAGAAGAAAAATTCAAAGACGACCCAGCCAAACTAGCGCAGTTTAAAGAAAACATGCGCCTCTTTGAAGAGCGTGCCGAAAGAGACAAACTCAGCCCCATTGAAATTGCAAAAACCTATAAAGAAATCGATCGACTGCTTGAAGCAAAAGGCGATAAACCCCTTAAACCAGAACAAAGAAAAGATCTGGCAGAGCAAATAATTAGACAGGCAGCCGACCCTACCATCATAGACCAAGGTGGTCACAACACCTGTAATATGGCTACAGTTGAAACTCGCATGTACACTCGCAATCCTTCAGATGCCGCGCGCCTAGTAACTGACGTCGCCTTGACTGGTCAGTATGTCGCTACAGATGGCCGCAGAGTAAGAGTCAATCCTGGTGCCCACGATGAAGCCAGCAACCCAAACACCATCGACGGTGAGCGCAGTCACGCCAGCGAGATTTTCCAAGTCACCGCCGTCAATCTGCACATCGATCAAGAGAATCGCAAGACCAATCCTCGCGGTCAATTGCGCTACGAGCAGCACCCCACACAGCCGGGTTCGGGAGACACAGGCGAGCGCATCATTGACTATGCCAGCAAGCCGCCCAAGGTCTTAGACTATCACCCGCAAATTTATGATGAAAATCTAGGTAACTTGCGCGATGTCTATTCCGCCATAACCGGCAAAAAAGAAGAAGGCATTGTCATTGCCCACGACGCCCCAAATGTAGATAAGTCAGATGGAGTAACTCGAATCAGTTCAGAGCAAGAGTTAAATGACGCACTGGCTCAAGCTAAAAAAGACGGCAAGATGCCCCTTATAGTAACTGTTGACACTAATATGGAACCGTTCTGGACCGATTCAGGTGCAGGTAAAGCTGGAGGCTCTGGAGGCGGCCACGTAGTGACAATCACCGACTATACTCCCGGGCCACCGGCAAAAGTCACTATCGACAACCAATGGGGCAAGGGCGCCGACCATGATGCCACCAAACCCTTATCGGTACACGATCTCTATCAATCTATAAAAGACAAAGACCACGCTGTTGGTGAGCTAGAAAAAGATGTCAAAGCGGCCAAAGACGGTGGGCACCCAGACACCTACAAAGAGCTTGAACTAGCCAGACTAAAGTTCCAAACTGAAAAACTTTCGAAGGAAGACTACGAGAAAGAAATCACTCGCCTATCAAAAGAAGTGGCAAAAATGCCAGACGGCGACGAGAAGAAGCTGGCAACAGACAAACTGCGCGACACAATGAACAGCTTAGAGCCCGCTGCAGCTCTAAGAGTATTGAGAGAACAGAAAAAAGATGGCCTGCTTGACGATACAGCATACAAAGAAGCTATCAATCACCAAATTGATATTATGATTGGTGTGCGTGAGGCAACCAAGCAAATGGGTCAATGGCAGAAACTAGGTAAACCAATTTTCGACCAAGGTGTAGCCGAGCTAATGGAGTCCATTAAGGACTTTTCCGCAGAAGAGATCAAAGCTATTCGAGACAACTTGAAAGCAAGAAAATAAACTAAAGTAAGCACCAACTAAAAAGGTAATGACAATGGGCCCGCTGGAAGATATTCAGACAAAGGTTGAACCAATAAAAATGGAACGTCGAGACGCTGCTGAAGAGCAACGACGTAGGCTCTTTGAAGAGTTGATGCAAGATGGCCAAGATGGCAAAGACGGCAAAGATGGCGGCGCCAGCAGTCGCAAAACAAGCGGCATACAAGTTATCGACCGCGGCCAAATATCAAGCATGTCTATGCCTCCCGGCTTCGAAAAAGGCAAGACCGTTGGTGGCACTTATGCCAACGACTCTTTCCAGGAATATCATCTTAGTTCAAATGCCAACGTCAAGTTTTACTTTGAATACCGGGGAAGGCGCATGGGTGCTGAAAGTTCTAAGGTATTTCATGACACCTTAGAAAAGCCACCCCACGCTTTGGCGCCACAAGAGATAGAAAGTCTACATCAAGTGCTTGGTGCCAATCGTTCGAACAAAGACGATTTTAAAATCAACTCGGCTAGAACTGAAGACTTGAACGGCAAACGGGTTCTCACAATCGAAGGTCGGTATCCGCAACATGGTCTTTCCGCCCGCACAGTCTTCGTTGATTCTGATGGCACCGGCAGTGCCGTTCAAGAAATAACTTTCCAGGCACCTACTGCTGAATTTTTCAAGAATACAGCAGTAAGCCTGAATGCTCTTAAATCAATTAAGTGGAAATAGAAATAGGTATGAACTAGAGATTGAATGGTGAATAATCGAGAAATTCTACTTCAACGCCAGGAAGGCTAAAGCGTTGCCAGCGCTCAATATCTAAGGTCCAAAATCTATTTGTGCCACCAGTTTGATTTTCGCTATCTTCTTGGTCAAAGAGAACTTCAGCAACACCAGTAACTTGCAGAGCTTGCTGCTTGGCAAAATCAACAAATATGGCGCCGGCTCTATTGTTCAATTGAAAATTTCCAAACGTGTTGAACATGCCATTGCCCGCATAGTCAGGCACTCGAATACGCTTAGGACTCACCACTTTAGCAAAACCAGGATTGCCACCACGGTGAGAAACATCGATGTTAGCAGCATGATTGGCAGCAGAAATATCGGCGTAGCTGCTGGCCACAAACAAAGTATCGCAGTTAGCAATCAATTCTACTTCAGATAAAGTCAATTCAAAACCGGAACTAAGACTCTGCTCCGGGCTGTTGTCAGTACCACTGGCCACCCGCACCTTTCTTCTTTGAATATATTTAGGACAAAGAGGAAAAGACTTTTCAACCGACACCACCAAGTCGTTCGCTGCCAAAGCTGCTCGACCATTGATTTTGAGCCGCCGCCTTGTTTCTAACTCAATCATCAAAGTGCCTATGCGATCATCGTACAGAAGATTCTCAAGTACAGGATCGCCCTTCGCCACTGCCGCTTGCGTTAGATCAATGTGAACAGTACGGGTGTCTTCAGCCCGCATAAAACCAATGGCACCAAAAATCACCGAAGCCCAAAGAGAACCATCGCTAGCTTCTGTACCGACTGCCACTAGAGGCTGCCGAGCGATGAAGCTCAAGGCACCCTCTAGTATTTCACAGCCAACCACAGCGCCATTGGCCCTAGCGCGGGCAGTCTCACCTGCCCGCTTTTGAACCTCTAATTCACCTTGATGAAATGGACCTTGTTTCATGACTTTACGCTCTTCTAAAAATTCAAAAGTTTAAAAGTTTAAAAGTTTAAGATGGTATATCCATCACCGACAAGTTTACGCACGCTCGGTAAACCAGTTGTACCCGGCACAGGATTGTCTTTGATCAACTCCAAACCCTGCTTTTGTACATCGGCTGTAGCGCCAAATACATCAGCGCAGCCGCAAGAGACGCCAGCAACTTTATCAAGCACTGATTGATAGAGTGCGTGGGCAGGATGATCTTGCTTACTCAATTCACCAACCCAGCGTGTGCCTGCACCTTGGAACAGAAGAGTGACTTCGTCGCCCTGTTGCTTAAAGTCATAGGTAGCAGCAAGGGCATTAAATACTCTGCCGAGCGACTCTTCACTACCGTTCTTAGGGTCTGAATAAACTATTACAGCTGCCTTCATGGTTAAACTCCTTAATACTCTTATGCTTTTACTGAATGCCCACAGTTAAATTTCCATACCGAACGTTCGGTACAATTTCAACATACCAGAACGATCGGTACACTGTCAAGCTAATGCAGCCAATAGGAAAAGGAAAAGAGTCAGATCCTAGAAATGCCTCAACTGCCAAGCAGCATAGAGGGTATTTCGCGAATGACACGCTTGAAGAGCGCACGATTGGCCAAAGCGCGCGAAACCACCAACGCCCCTTGTATAGCAATCAGAATGTTTTCCGCACGCTCCCTCGCTATTCGCTTTGACAGTCCAGCTTCAATACCCACTTCAGCAATCGCCTGAATCCAGCCCTCAATAGAGGCACCAATCAACTCCTGAAAGAGCTGATTAGCATCACCAAGTGTCAGACCTTCTATCAGACAACCCTTGTTGCCACAGTCATAGAAATCTTCTACGACCTTGGCCATATTGGTAAGCTTCTGCTTAGGGCTACCGTTGGCTTTCAGTGGCGCGATAAAGTGTTCCTCAACCGCTTGATCAACAAGCATGAGCACTTCTCGAGCCATCTGTTCTTTGCCTTGAGGAAAATGATGGTATAGACTAGCCTTTCCTAGGCCGGTGGCCTCAGAAATGCGCGCAATAGTTACACCGTCGTAGCCAAACTTGCGAAAAAGTTCAAGCAACTCAGGCAAAATTGTTTGTCGCGACGCCACAAAGAACTCCTACCAAGAACTAACCACTCACTGCATCTTACCGAACGTTCGGTACGCAGTCAAATGCTTATCCCTTCGCAGAAACCCTGGCGTCTTTTTAAGACTCTTAGGGTTTGACCAATTGTTTAAGTTCGAGCTCAGCTGCCAACCAATGCTCTACATCATTGCCGTGGACATGGGCTGCACTCTGCCACATTTCATAGGCCCGTTGGGCAACCTGCTGCGGTGTAACAACGGCAACTGCTGTAACAGCAGGGGCCGTGGCCAGAGTGGTCACAACCGGAGCAACAACAGCAGGAGTAGTAACAACTGAGGTAGTTACCGCTAAAGTAGTTGTTGCAGGAGCAGTAGTTGTTGCAGGAACAGCAGCTTCTGGAGTAATAGTAACATTAGAGACAACGTGCTCAACAGTTGGTGAGGATGGCTCAGTTACTGCCGCTTTAGCAGCGGGAGCTTTAACTGTTTTGGCCTTTGTAGTTTTTGCTTTAGAAACTGTCATTTCAATCTTATCCTCACCGTGGTGCACAGAACATTCAGTAGAAGGCACGATATATACGAAATACGTGCTTTTTAAAACGTCCCTTTATCAATGCAATTCTAGCAGCGGCAAAATCATCACTATTGGCAGAAAGTACTGCTGTACTTGGGTTTCGGCGTTTTCTAAAAAATCAGCAACCGAGTAATCTCTCTACACAAATTGCGAAATTCAAAGCGAAACTAGCCATCACCGGGAGTGCTCATTTACACAAACAAATGAGCTTAAGACTGCTTTTGTCTTCTTTTCTCTGGATACAAGAACTTGAGCAGATGAGCGATTCGCTCAAGTAATTGAGCTTGAACCGTAGAGTCGTGAGAGCAAGAAGCTAGTTCATACTGACTAAAAAGTCGGGATACCCGTTTGCCATCTTTAGACACTATCGACAGAGCAACAAAAAGATCGTTACTTTCAGGTAACCAGCTGGCAGTGATGCTCGGAAGCTTGTCTTCTCGGCAAATTCGCTCAATGGCACTTTCGACCCAGGCGGTGCCGGCACTATCTATACTTTTCAAATTATTCACACTATTCATACTAGACACACTATTACTCACGCGTTCACCAATTCCTTTATTGCATCATCAAAGCCAATCTGTTCTTCCCGAATTAGTGTTTGCAAGCGCAGAGCGTTGAGAAGCACCTCAGCGGTAACAAGTTCCGTCTGCAATAAAGCCCGCCCTAGAGGTATTGCATACAAGCGACAGTCGACTAGGGCCTCAGCAATAGCTGGTTCTTCAACCAACTTTGATTCAACCAGAAGCTCACCTAGCCTATAGCTATTGCCTGCCACCAAAGCCTGACAACTATCTTTCAGAGCACTCTCGAACTCACGCCCAATCCAGGTAACCTCTGCTTGTTTCCTTACATATGGGTTGCGATTCTGCATTAGCGCCACCAATATATCAACCGAAACATCTAGCTCTTTCAATCGACAGAAAGTAGGCAGTTCGTCATCTAGAGCTAGCTTCTCTAAAACAGATGTAGGAGTAGAAAGATTGGTGGCAACAGCTAGGCGCACCCGGCGATCAGGATCAGCAGCCAGTGCAGACAATATAGTAGCCGGAGTATTCCTGTTAGCGGCAACAGCAGCTCGAATCGCCATCTCAGGAAGGCCGTGTTTTTGTAATTGCTGTTCATCAAAGAGCTTAAAATAGTACGCAGCAACAGAATCAGCCGTCGTGGATGAATCTGTTACTTTGCCCATCTCACACATAAAGACAACCTCTAAAACAGATCTCTTAATTGCCGATCCTGAACACTGCAAGGAAGTTGACCGGCAATCTGCAAATGCGCAACTGCACACTTGCGCAAGTACGCAATTATATTATATGACAAAGTGCCAAGTATTGGCAAGACTCTCGCCTAGAGCAATGCGAGCAGCATGCGGCTTTAATACTAACTTCTAAAGACGTCGGAGAGTCTTTTGAATGTCGCTGAGATGAGCGTTGAAGATTTCTTTAGCAACATCTAAAAGTTTAAAAACCTTGGGATCGCTGCACGAATAAAATATGTTTATGCCTTGCTTGCGAGAAGAAACAAGGTTTTTAGCTTTAAGTACCGACAACTGTTGAGATACATTCGGTAACTCTACGTTCAAACGATCTCTTATCTCTGAAACAGTCAACTCTTCGCTACGCAGCTCGTCAATAATGCGAATGCGCAGAGGGTTACTCAATGCCTTAAAAAAATCAGCCTTGAACTCAGCTAGTTTAACGTTCTGATTTTTTTGACTCTGGGGCACTGTAATACTTCTCTACAATTCATCTAAGTAAGCACAAGCACTGTCAACCGACTTGAACAGTTAAGCCCAGTAGAATCGGTACACTTGCAACACTCTGCAATTATTACACAAACAGTTGAGACCGTCTATGAAAGCTACTCTCACCCAAGCGGTTGACAGGGGGGAAGGCCGTTGCTATATTTTTAATATGTAGCAATTGCGCAAGTTTGCAAGTTGCAAAAACGACAATAAACAAGCAACAAAAAACTAGCAGTTAGGAAACCAAATATGTCTCCACAACTTTTGGTAGGCAACGTACCAGTCGAAGCAACAGAAGAAGCCCTGAAAGAATATTTCAATAGTGTTGGCGCTGTCAGGTCTGTGACAATCGCCAAAAACGAAAAAGGAAAAGGCAAGGGTTTTGCCTTTGTCGAAATGACGTCACGAAAAGAAGCGATTCAGGCTCATGCGGCTCTGGCAAGCTGCGAGTTTCTTGGCCGCAGGCTATCGATTTCACTCAAAGATGCTGTTGTCCCTGAATCTGTCGGCCTATTTTCCTGGTTCAAGCTGTTCAAGCCTTAAAATATAAACGATCAAGCCAAGAGATGCTAAAGTGCTCCTTCCCGGCACAGCAAAGGAAGGCTAGTCATTCGCAGTCACCGAAGCACATACCGTCTTTCGGCGAAAGCTGCAGTTTATATCGCGGCTCCAATTGCTCTAGTTACCCTAACCTTGCTTGCGGCTCAGACAGGCCCTGCCTGCGCCTTGTCTCAGTTGCCGCCAGAAGGTTCTATAGCACCACCACCGCCCGGCGCCGTGCCAATAGAACCCTGGCCAGAAGTATTAGAACCATATATACCAACTGGCTTGGCCGACCCGCGCTTGCGAACGCAAATGATTACGGCCCCCGGCACAAAGTCTTTTAACTCCGCCCTAAGCGAAATGTATAGCGCCGAGCTATGCCGTTACGGCGAAAAGCTAGTAAAAGAGAAGAAGTATCGAGAAGCAGTAACGATTCTAGACCGCTCGCTGAAGGCCCACAGTAGTGCCAATTCAGTTTTAGCACTAAGACTGCGGGCAGAGAGTTGTCTCGCCCTGGCAAGCAAATCAAAACCTCCGGAACAGACACGCATGTACCAACTTGCTTTAGCCGATGCCAACAGTCTGCTAAAAGAGCAAGACATAGATCTATATACGATTCCGAAACTCAAAGCTTTGATTGGTTTAGGTCGCAAACAAGAAGCGATTGACTGCTGCAACGCTGCTTATTCTTACGCCCAAATTTTCGGCCAAGATACAGCAAAACTATCAGGCTACCTCCTCCAATTAACTGGTAAGAGCAAACCCAATAATATTCTGGCTGTAAAAAGCCAAGATGTCGAAAAAGTTAGGGCGACGGTTCTGCGCATGGTGAAAAATGATGTCACACCAAAACTTGACTACGGACTGCGCGATCAAAGTGCGGTATTTAGCGAGATCTTTTGGTTCAACACTGCCGGTTATGGAGAGCCCAATGGCATAGGATTCATGATCAATCCAGCCACCGCTGCAATCACTGCCACTATGGTGAAAGAGTGGTTACAGTCTGATGCAAATAAGCAATGCCAAGTAAGCGAAAACGAAAACAAGTCTAGACTAACGGCCAAGTACCCTTGGGGCGAATTAACTGCCGAATTCAACCACCCAGGCACACTAGCTTCGTGCTTTTCATTCAAGAAAGAAATAGCCGTAGCAGCTGCTGGTGACGAAATACATAAAAATTTTTCAGAGCAAGAGCAAGCTAATCAGGCAGCAAAGAATCAAACAACAAAGAATCAAACAACCATTGCCGAGACAAATACTGGCCCGCCAACCTATGCTGAAAATCTGCGAAAAATTGACAAACTCCTTGAAACAGGGCACTACAACGATGTAATCGCTCAAGTAGAAACAACCCTAGACTGGGCAGGCAATCCTTCCACCAAAGCCACCAAAGAGGCTATTCGTCCGAGATTGGTGCAAATGGCAGAAGCTCAAAATAAAAGCAAAATAGCCGCATACTTGCGAGAAGCACCATTTTCACAGATCGCTCTATTGATAGGCAAAATTAGGTCAGACGAACGCAATGACTTTTTTACCCCTGAAGAATATGCCGCAAAAAAATATTTCTTAAAAGGCAAAATGAACAAAGACGGCAGCGGCAGCTGCGAAATCTGGGGTGGGCGAAATTTTGAGCCGGTCTGTATTCAGGAAAAAACTGAGGCCGTAAGCAAATTATTTGCGGCTCTCAAAATCGAATTGCCTTTTGACTACGATTACGAAGCACACCCAATTCCACCACCACCTGGACTCTTGATTGATGCCGTCTTAGACGAACGACAAGAGCAAGCAACGAAACTTTGGCAACAAACGCAGAAAGAAACAGAGGAGAAAAATCTTGTTCATTAAGAAGACCCTTACAGCAGTGGCAGTAGATTCAGCTCGCGACTATTTGAAAGAACGCCTCGTTGAGCTGAAGCAGCTTGACTTAGATAAGGACGGCCAAAAAGACGTAGATCAAGTGATGGAAGTGCTCACTCACTTAGGCGAAAAAGTAAAAGAGTCAATTGACTCTACCGACTTTCCTAAACTTGCCACTGGCCTCGAGCAGGTCTTCAACGGCATCGGCTTAGTTGGTGATTCAATAGATAGGCAAAAACTAGCAGATACTTGCGACGAACTGGCTAAAGGTATCGGCCAAATTGGCAAGCTTTTGCGCCTAGGCATTGCTGAAGTGAAAAATCAGCAGTAACAACTTTAGACAACAGCCTTAGGCAACAGTTCTGTGCCCGAACTGCTCTTGATCTAGTTCATGTTCATGAGCATACTGGTGCTCACGCATTGGCCACAAACCAAGGTTAGTTAACTGCACTTCTGAAAATGTACCGGTAAGGCGAACGAAACACTCTTGCATTGGCCAGTGCTGACTAGACGAAATTGCGCCAAGCTCGATCAGTATTACTCTAATTTCTTCTACTGTGCACTCGGCAGAGCGAAGGTAGCTAAAGCCTGTCTCGTGAGAGTGGAAACTGCAATAAGGTGGATCGAGGTTGACAGTTAAAATACCTTCAATCATTTGCCTTCTCCGATTTTCGCTTTGAACGCTCTCTACCTTGATTCCAATTTGTGCAAATTTGGGCAATCTTCTGCAAATTTGTTCCGGCTTATTCTGAAGTTACAGATCAGATTGGTAGCATGTCCTCTTCTTTCGCGGCCTTTGTAGTATCAGGATTGATCATATGCTCTTCCGGCAAAAGCAGAATAGATGACAGAGCCAAATAGCGAACAAACAGTGAAGGAGAGCCACCTAGAATTGTCACTCGATTGTGACCAAGCTGACGAGTTGGCATCACCGGCAGAGTCGAACTCATGTTGCTGGCATCAGCCCGCAGAGCACAGTGACCGGGAATTACCTCGCCATTCAAAGTAGAGACATCGGCCAATGAAATTACTTCAATAGGGGTGTCTTTGATGTTGACATTACCTGCTCTCAGATCTTGGACAAGATGGGCTGCTGGCTCTTCATGGCCACCTGTAGACAAGCATAGTATGTTTGGCTTTTGACCAAGTAGCTTAGCCAAATCAAGGCAAGTATCTATATAACGCTGATTAAGATGCTCTAGTGAAAACAAAATTGTCATCTCTGGCATTAACGGCGCATCGTCCTGCACGATCAACAAAGGAGTGGAACACTCATGGGCCAAAGCCTCTGCCACGGACATACGTGCAAATTGGCGCGCAAATTGGCGTCGGTGGGCTCCGCCATCTTTACTTTTGAAAGGTCGATGGCCAACCACTACAAGATCGTGGCATAGCGCTCTTTCGCATATAGCCACAGCAGGATCGCCATGGTCTAAGACAAACTCACTTTTGATACCATGTTTAGCGGCTTCAGTGCTGTAGGCATGTTTCAGCTTATTTGCTAGCTCATGCTGTTCTTTTCGCACCAATTCATAAGCAGTAAAATACTGAGCTTGTGAAATGAACCCAGCAGGCTCATGCACGATAAAGTCGTGAGTACTAGCATCATCAATTACATGCTGAGCTGTCACTTTAGCGCCGGTAGCTTTGGCAATTTGCCAGCAGAGGTTGGCAGCGTAGCGAGAATAGATTGAGCCATCTAGTGACAACAGTATTGATTGCTGAGGCATTTTGCCCCTCCTAAAATACACTTACCTGTGGTTTCTGCGTATCTTAGTATGACTGAGTCCAACAGTTCAGGCATCAATCTTTGGGCTTATAAATGTCACTGACTACAAAGTCAAAAGCGCCTTATCACAAACACTCTCAAGACCATCAATATTCTTCACAAGGTCCGCCCGCAGCAAATCAAGTGATGCCTCGCTGGGTTCCTTTGCAATCTCATCTAATATAGCTGTCACTGTTTGTCGCAAGGCAGCCACAGCTTGAGCCAACTTGGCCAATTGAATAGACTCTTGTTCGTTTTTGCCTGCTGCCTTACCTAATGGTTCTAGTGCCCAAAGCAAAAGTTCCATTTGCGTTGCAGCAAAAAGCAGTTTACCTTTGCCGCCCTCAACAGTAGTTGAGCTAACTAGCTGCGCTTCTTGTTTCAGGCTGCCAGCCGCTCTTTTAGCAATTAAAAACTTAGCTACAGTTGGAGCTAAGCCAGTACTCTTACTCAGTTCATCAGCCAAAGCCTCACAGTTAGTGGCAGACCCTTTGCTTTGCGCAAATTGAGAGCGATATTCTGTCGCTGAGACATTGCCAGAACGCTCTTGAGCCACTAGAACCAAAGAATCATCATCGATTGGCGATTTCTTAGCATCAAGGCTAAAGAGTTCATCAGGAAGACTAGCCAATTCTTTTAAATTAGCGAACTGCACTTTTGAAAATAGACTATTCCCCTTAAAAATCAGCCACTCTTGGGGAAGATTAGCAGAGGCATCAACAGTAATACGCTCAGCTACTAAACCATCGCTGCCAACAATCTCGATTACCTGCGCCGATAGACCAGGCACTCGACCAACCAAGCAGGTTTTATTAGGCCCCAGTTGCTCAGCGGCATCAGCCAGAAGACTACCAAGATCAGACTCTAAAATACTGTAATTGTTTGCACTTTTGAGCATTTTAGAATCAGGTGAAAGGCTAACTTTGATACCACTGAGAGCACCACCCATTTTCCCCCGCACTTTGCCGTCCGGCTGGCGCACCACCACCGAGCCGCTGCGTTTGCCAGCCTTAATTACTTCAAAACGAAGCAAATTGGGTTTCTTGTAATAAAGCTTTCCTGTTTCTACTATTTCTTTTCCGTCTTTGTAAGTAGAGAGAGTACTGTTGAAACTATAAGCTTTCATTTGTTTGCTGCGAGCAAGCATAGATTTAACCAATACCGTGCCGTCTTTACCAGTCTTCGACAACAAGCTCTCGGGGGCAGCCTGACTTAGCGCTGGCAAACTAGCAGCCTGACTAGCAGCACAATTAGAAAAGACTGAACTGAGCAAAGGCAGCGACAAAACTATGCCAGAGCCGACAAATAGCGAAACGAGAGAACGAAGCGACATATTGTTTAATCCTTCGCAAACAGTGCCTGGGGCCAGCCAATTACCAATCACCAGTCGTTATTATCAGGCCCTTTATACGGTGGCGTAGTTTTTCGCTCAACAATTGTGGTCATCAACTGCTTGTGACCGTCAGCGAGCTTGTAGAGCAGTTCTATGACTGTTTCTTGACCGCCGGCTGTGAGCGTTTCGATACCCTCAATCAGTGTGATGAGAACTTTGCCTTCGTGGAGAAGTGTCTCTAAAAGCGCTCTCAGCTCTAGCACGCGATCATCAATGCTGTGCACAAAACGATTGAGGTCATAGGCGATAATGCCATCATACGAATGAAGAGTTGTGATAGCTTGGTGCAAGCCCAAACCAGGGTCGCCCTCGTCAACATGGGCAAACCCCACCAGATGATGACCGTGCTCATGGCAATATTGCTCGATCAAGCGACGCTGCTCATCATTGTCTACACTACAGCCAGCGCTGCGAACATAACCAATTAAACGGAGTTTTCTATGAAGCAATGCCCTATCCTCGGCTTGTACTTGTCTCTTTTACTGTTTGCTCACCCGCTTGCTGATTGCCGTCAACATTGACAGCTCTAGGCAAACGCACAACGGTCACAGTGCACTGAGCGTGGGACACAACAGCGAGCGAAACGCTACCAAGGACAAAGCGAGTGAATCCTTGTCTACCGTGAGAACCAAGCACAATCATATCGCTGTGCCATTCCTCAGCAATATCAAGAATGACATGATGGGGATGGCCCTTGACCACGTTCACTTCAACAGGAAAAGTAGTGCCAAACTTAGCTTGCAGCTGCTCTCTCATCTGGTTCAAAATTAGCGAACCTTCATTCAGGCGCTCTTGCACAATTTCATTCTCAACACCATTGCCATACATTGCCGTGACTTGATCACCCACCACCGATGGCTCGACCACATGTACGAGGCGAAACATTGTTCCTGCCTGCCATTCATGGGCAACAAGAAAATCAACAATAGCTTTTCCGAAGCGCTTATCTTCAATTGCAACAAGAACACGCATATCGCACCCCTCAAATCTGATACTAACTAGATTGTCACAATAGCAGCTAATAACCATCAATCAAGGGGATGATCGACCAACAAAATATTCTTTCGCCAAACTATTTTTGGGCCTCGACCTGGCGTCGACACATACGTAAGTAAAGCTTGCGCAATTCATCCAAAATTATAATTACAGGCGCCCAAAGCAGAGCGAAACACCACTCGCTGATGCCTACTGCGGCCGTATTGAAAATATTTTGCATGAACGGTACATAAATCAAGACAACCAGCAACAGCAGCTCTGTGGCAATACCAATAAGAACCAACTTATTGCTAAATATTCCAGCACTCAGAAGAGACCGTCTGTCGCTGCGGCAACAGAGCACGGCACCTGCCTGAGCGGCGACAATGCCCATTAGAGTCATGGTTGTCGCCATTCTATAAACGTCGCTACCGGCTTCAGCCAATGGCACACCCGGCCAACCATGCAAATAGTTGACATAGAAATAGCAAGACATTCCCGCTGTAGCTTCGATTAATCCATACCAGAGCAGGGCCCGAGCAAGCAAAGGTAAATCAAGCAATGGCTTACTCAAATCTCGCGGAGGGCAATCCATCAAACCAGGCTCGGCAGCCTCTGTGCCTAAACCCAAAGCGGGAACCATATCGGTACCAAGATCCACCGAGAGCACCTGCATAACTGTCAGTGGCAGAGGAATAGCACCCAAGCTAAACAAAGTGACGACAAAAGGAACAGCTTCAGCCATATTGCTATTGAAAACATAAATGGCAAACTTTCTGATATTGGCATAAACCGCCCGACCAAGCTCAACAGCGCTAACAATAGAGGCGAAATTGTCGTCGGTCAAAATCATATCGGCCGATTCGCGAGCAACGTCACTGCCAGATATCCCCATAGCAATGCCAATATCGCCCTTGCGCAAAGCCGGCGCATCATTTACCCCATCACCAGTGACAGCAACAATCAGGCCAAGCGCCTGAAAAGCAGTGACAATACGCAATTTGTGCTCTGGCGTCACTCGAGCAAAAATAACATTGTCATGTAGATGCTGGCGCAAGGCACCATCATCAAGAGTATCTAACTCACGACCAGTAATGACACGGCAGTTATTTCTTACTATGCCGACCTTGCGGGCAATACTCTCAGCGGTAAGACCGTAATCACCAGTGATCATAACAATCTTGATACCAGCGCTATGGCACTTTTGCACAGCTTCGGTGACACCGTCATGGGGCGGATCCCACATGGCCACGAGTCCACAAAAAGAAAGCTCAACTTCAAGTGAATCAGGAGCTAAGTCACAGCCAATCGGCAGCACTCTTTGAGCCATGGCCAAGACACGCAAACCTTCACGGGCATAAAGATCATTAGCGGCCATAATAATCTGACGATCACTCTCTTGCATCGGTCGAGGCCCGTCGGAGCTCTCGAAAATCGTGCAGCGACTAAGCACCTCTGCTGGTGCCCCTTTTAGGTAGAGTACGCGCGCCCCCATATGATCATAGACAGTGCTCATCCGCTTGCGAATAGAATCAAAAGGAATTTCGCAAATTCTCGGCACATCATAATATTGATGATCTTGCCCAATGCCACCCTTACGCGCCGCCACAAGAAGAGCGGCTTCAGTGGGGTCTCCTAAAATCTCCCAAACGCCAGCCGCCTCACCTGATTTAGGCGGCGTCAACCTAGCATTGCTACAACGCAAACAAGCAGTCAAAACTTTCTCAAGAATTTCTTTTTCTAAAAGAGTTTTACCACTGTCTGGTATCCGTTCCTTAAGTGTCGAGTCATTTAGTGCGGTTTCATCTAGTTTTTTAATCTCACCCAAAGGTGAATAACCAAGACCACTCAGTTTATATTCAGCACCTTCGGTCCAAATATGCTGCACAGTCATTTTGTTTTGAGTAATCGTACCGGTTTTGTCTGAGCAAATAACATTGGTGCAACCGAGTGTTTCCACCGCCGATAGCTTTTTGATTAAGGCATTGCGCTTGGCCATTTGCTGCACACCCAAGGCCAGCGACAAACTCACCGTAGGCAACATTCCCTCAGGGACAAAGGCGACAATCATCCCCATGGCAAAGATAAAGCCTTCGCGCGGATGAATGTGTGCGAAAAAGACAGCTAATAAGAAAAAGAAGACACCAATAGCAGTGGCAAGAATACTTACCACCTTTGTCACACGAGCCATCTCATTCTGCAACGGACTAGGCTGCTCCATAACAGATTGAGTCAGCCTAGCGATCTTGCCAAAGCGGGTGTTCATGCCAGTCTTGCAAACCACTGCTCGACAAGTACCGGCGATAACACTGGTACCCGCAAACAACAAATTACTGGCAGAAGAATCGTTGGCAGCCACCGATTCGGCCAATTTTCGCACGGGGCGAGCCTCGCCAGAAAGAGTCGACTCATCGACTGCCAACCTCGATGCACTAATAATTCGGCAGTCAGCCGAAATGGCATCGCCCTCGGCCAGCACAATAACGTCGCCAGGCACCAACTGCTGAGCGGGTACAAGCAACTCTTGGCCAGACCTAACAACGTGAGCATTGACAGGTAATAGACTAAGTAGCGCTTCGGTAGCCTTGCCCGCCTGAAACTCTTGCCAGAAGCTGAAGCAGCCATTAATTACATTAACCATCCAGACAGCAATACCAAGCTGTGGCATACCGGCAACAAAGGCAAGGGCTCCGGCAACCCAAAGTAGCCAAGCCATTAAGTGCACGAAATTAGCAAAGAATGCCTTGACTAGCGACTTCTTAGCCAGTTTCTGAATAGTGTTCAACCCATAGAGCTTCAGACGTTCATCAACTTGAGCCGAGCTAAGCCCATCAGCAGTAGTATCGAGAGCCTCAATTGCTGCAGACGGGGCAAGGTTCTCTATGCCAGCTAGGTCTTTAAGCTGCGATGTAATAAGTATACCTATCAGTTAGGTCAGTTAAGTCAGCTAGATTAGTCAGATTCAGCAAACTAATCGTACCAGCCAGCTTTGAGCAGCACTGTTTCTCCTCTAAAAAGAGGTTTGGCAAACTCTTCTGGCCAAAGCAGAATAGACTCAAATGCCACACGGCGCAAGAGGGCGGTAGGGCACTCGCCAGTTGATGTAATGCGGTGCTCACCAGAATCGATGGTGGGCAATACAATAATGCGACCGTGATCAACCGAATCTTTCATTTGACCAAAGTTTAAGAGGCCAGCGTTGTCAGCCAAAGAAACTACTTTTATGCACTCTTCTTCGATTTCATCATCAGCCGCTATCAAGTCACGCACAAATGATGCAGCGGACTCCTCGTGCACACCTGAAGCCAAAATTGTCACACTGTAATTGGCACCAACAGCAAGAGCCGAATGCATGCAATTTTTTAGCCAATTGACGTTCATATGATCCATCGAAACAAAAATGGCAAACTCAGTGATTGCTTGAATGGGCTTCTGTACAAACAAAATTGGAATTGGTGACAAGTGAGCCAGACGCTCCGCGCGTGAGAGCTTTATGCCTTGGCAGGCCGGATAATCAACAGCTGCGCGTTTGCGATAACCCACCACCAATAGATCGTGAGCCGTTGCTAACTTACAGACTTCTTCAACAGGGTCACCCTCAGCACAAACAAATGTAGAATCGACATGATGAGCGGCCGCCCGAGCTGTATATGAATCTTCCAACTTACTGGCAATGGCACGCAGCGACTGACAAATGCTTTCATAAGCAGCAACATAAGGTCCAGAACCAATTAAACCAGCCTTTTCCTGACCCAAAAACTGAAGAGTGCCAAAAAGATCAATTGTATGCTGCGCAGTTACTTTCGACTGATTTTTAGCGGCCAAAGACCAAACAAATTCAGAAGCGAAGAGCGACTCAGGCGAGCCATTGATTGGCAGTAGAAAAGAACCTGGTTTCATGACTGCTCCTTGGGCTAACAACAATTACACTCACCATTATGGTTGATACCCAAAGGTAAAACATCCCTACCAGGCGGTATAAATTGGCTTGAGCCATCATCCTTTTGGTTGCTAGAAAGCTAATTAAAAATACTCGGCGGATTGACAACATCCATAAAGGTTACACGGGCGCACTCAAGAAAGTAGATAGCCGGCAAGAGAAAAATAGCAACCATGCCAAAACGGACTCGACCCGAGAACACCAACAATGAGCCAATTACAGGCAGCAACGGCAGGGAGAAAAAGACGACATAGTAAGCCAACGGTAACCTTGATGCGACAAACGGGTGACCGAATATACACAACCAAGCCAAAACAATTGCTTGCAGCAAAGTGGCAGATACAATTAGTTTTCCTGGATGCAGTTTCTTTATTTGATAGATGAAAAACAGAGCGCAGATTGTCACATAAACGTAGCAGAATATGGTATTTGCAAAAAAATCAATAGGATGCATAACTGACCTTGCCCCCAAGAGTTCACGCGGTAACGAGGCGACTAGCTTCGGCAGTAGCAATAGACTTTAACGGCATGACTTGCACTTTATCGCTTAACATATAACTTTTGTCACCAGGATAAATGATTGTCAAATGATGGAGTCCAAGGTCTTCTATTGCAGTCTTTATAGATGGTGTCATGCGCGGTGCATCAACTCTTTTAAATTCAACGCCGTACTTGAGGCTGTCCTTTATTAGCAGTAAATCTAGCTCTGCGCCCTGATGGGTGGCCCAGAAATAGGCCTCGTCAGCAGCTACAACTTTCAATGTTTCTTCTAGGGCATATCCTTCCCAAGAAGCACCGCTCTTAGGATGTTCCAGCATATCTTTCACTGTTTTAAAGCCTAGTAGTTGATGCAACAGGCCAGAATCACGCAAATAAATTTTGGGAGCCTTGACTTGCCTTTTCTTAAGGTTTTCATGCCACGGCTTCAGTTGTCGCACCATTAACAAATCTTCCAACAAATCAATGTATCTTCGAGTAGTGCTTTCACCAACTCCCAGTGTTCGCGCCAGCTCTGAGGCGTTCCAAATTTGGCTGTGATAGTGGGCTAACATAGTCCAAAATCGCACCAAAGCAGCGGTCGAAACTCGCGATTGCAATTGCCCTACGTCTCCTTCCATAAACGTACGAATGAAATTTTTGCGCCAGACAAAACTATTATTATCCGAAGTAGCGAGAAATGATAGAGGAAAGCTACCGCGCAGCCAGTGCCGCATAAGATCATCTACTCCGACTTCTGACAGAGCAAAACCGGTCAGCTCAATCAACTCAATACGACCGGCCAAAGTCTCCGACGACTTTTGCAGGAGATGCAGGGATGCGCTTCCTAAAATAAGAAAACGCCCAGGCCTCCTATCTTTATCTATAAGCACTCTTAATACTGGAAACAAGTCAGGCATTCTTTGGATCTCATCAATAACAATAAGTCCTTCCAAATTTGCCAACGCAGTCATTGGTTGCTCCAACCGAGCCAGACTAACCGGATCTTCAAGATCAAAATAGTTGACCGAATCAGCCGATACAAACTCCCGACAAAGGGTTGTTTTCCCACATTGCCTAGGGCCAATCAGCACAACGGCACTGCTGCGGCTGAGCGCAAGATTCAGGCGGGCTTTCGCCAGTGGTCGATCAATGAGCATTCTTCAAATATACCATGAAATTCCCCCAGCAGCTGGGGGAATTTCATGGCAGTCCAAACAAACGAGTCAATTGCTAGCGATTGCTTGAGATTGTTTGAGACTGCTTGAGATTGATTGGCTGGGTGAACTTCGCTATAACTGTGATGAGATGCAAATCAGAGAAGCAACCATTGACGACGTACCGGCCGTAATGTCACTAGTGACAAGGGTTGTGCCCTTAATGCGTGCCAGTGGCAATCTGCAATGGGATGCCAAATACCCCAACCCTGCGGTATTTGAGCGCGACGTTGCTTTGGGGCAACTCTGGCTGGCCGAAAGCAATGGCAAACTGGCCGGGGTGGCCGCCATAACCACCACTCAAGAGCCCGAGTATGCACAAGTTTGGGACACCAGCGAAACGGCAATTGTAGTGCACCGCCTCGCTGTCGACCCTGATTTTCAGGGCCAAGGGGTAGCGGCAGAATTAATGAAGCAGGCCGAGCGCCTGGCACATGAGCGCGAAATTGCCACCCTACGAGTAGATACCAACACAAACAACCTGGCAACACAAAAGCTCTTTCCTAAGCTTGGCTATGTATTGTGCGGCGAAATCAGCCTGGCCTTCCGCGATGGCCTGCGCTTTCTTTGCTTCGAAAAGCGCTTGAAGTAAGAGCGATATAAGAGGCCATGACAAATTTCTACCAATTGGCAATTATTAGAAAGTCAAGGATGCTAAAATTCGCAACCAATATTCCCCCAGACTCCAGGCGAGATTGAAACAGGCTTTATGAAAAAAACTATTTTTGTTCTCGCTGCCATGGCAGTGGTGTCGCTCAACAGTTTAGTTGCAGCGGAAGTTTCTGCTAAAGACAAAGCTAGCTGGGGTAATTTTGTTAGCGGAAAAACCACCGCCGAGCGCTGGACAAACATCGCTAAAATCGCTCCGAATTTACTCGGCATGACTAGAGCTGAAGTCGAGAAGGACTTAGGCAAAGGCACATACAGCGAGAAGCAAGATGAGCTTATGTATTTAATTACCGACGATGGTTCTAAATACAAAGTCTTCGACAATATCATCATTTCCTTTGGCAAAGACAGCAAGGTCAAAAGCTTTGTCATTATCACCAAGGCGAATGATTAAACTAGGTCTGTTCAATGCCAAACTTTGGATTCTTCGCTAGTGACCTAGACATTCCTCTAGTCACTGACTATCTACTGGCCTCTGGCTGCAAAATCTACGATACAAAATCTGAAATAAACGAACTACCAGTAGAGTTTCATTCAACGGCAGAAATACTCGAGCACCATCGAAACAGCATCTACCACAGCCTTTCTATTGCGATCTGGTACCCACCAGGCAATGGGAAAGTGCTATTCACGCAAATCGATTTGAGCCAAAATTCTCAATATAAAATCGGCGACTTTTATCATTGCACAGAGGGCTGGGCTCTGATTTTCCTTAGCTTCGGCGGTACTGATTTGAAGAGAAGAACACTCAGTGCCTCAAATTTTGGAGTTAACTCTGAGAAGCGTGCGCTAAATTGGGAACAAACCATCAATAGATTTGGAGCAGTATCCGATTGGGACTGGCGCGCAATTGAAAAATACTCAAGAGCATTTAGCTATCACGTAGCCAAAAAACTAGCAGTGGAGAAAATTGGGGCGAATCCGGTGTTACCGGGTGCTTCTCAGCTTCGAAAAGACGGCTATGAGCTTAGACCCTAGCGTCTACTTTGTAGTCTCAACCTAACCAAGGTAGAGCCGTGATAGGCTAGAAATATCGACAGAGGTCGTTTCTATGACCACGGCCCGATTTCAAATTGTTTCTGTACTTCTGCTAGCTCTGCTCGTAGGCTATTTCATTGTAGACAGATACTTTCTCGCCCATCAGCGCGAAGTAGAAGGGTATGTGCTGCAACACAGTGATCCCAAAATTGGAGTGATTGACTCAACAGGTAAGGTATTAGCAGCGCCTCGCTTCGGATCGATTTCAGCCTTCAAGGGAGGAACAGCCATAGCAAGTGACTGGTATTCATGCTGCGACGACTGCAGAATGAGTGGCCGGTTCAAAAGCATGAAGATACGCAAGGACGGCTCAGTCGTAGAATGGTTTGGCCCCAGCCACATAAACAACATCCTCTACAAAGAGGGGGAGTACCCATACTCAGCCATAGATACTCAGGCCGGGTGCTACATAACAAACGCCAATCACGAACGTATCGCTGGCCCATTCACAGACTGCCTAGCAATGAGCGCAGACTTGATTATAGTGCGCAATCAAGGCGCTCTCTTTCTGTTTATACCTGGGAAAATCTACAAGAAACTCGACCAATGTATAGCTGCAAAAACAGGCATCAGCAGTAGTGTCATAGCTGTAGAGACCAAAAGTGGCTGGGGGCTAATTAACCGCAAGGGCGAATTTGTTGTAACTCCACACTACGGAGAGGATGATATTGGAATCGACGGCTCCGTAACTGACAGGCCTGACCTGCCAATTCATGTATCAAAACGTATCACCAAGGTCCATCAATCGAAGAAAGATAGCGACTCTAAAGGAAAGGGTAGGGTTGACATTGGCGGTGGTCTATTTGCATTTAAAATGTCAGATTGCGCAGAGCAAAAATACGGTCTGGTGAAATCTGACGGAACAATAGTCAAAGAACCAACCTTCTCCGAGGTAACAGCTATTGATCCGCAAGCAAACAATCCCGCCTACTGGCCTGCTAGCATTTTGCTGGACGGCGAAGCTCAATGGGGCTGGATAGACAGAGGCGGCAACTGGGTAATTCAGCCTCAGTACGCCAGTGCCGGGGTCTTCTCAGAAGGACTCGCCAGCTTCGGAGACAAGCCACGCGCCAGCCAGCCAGAGCCTTAAAACAGAGGAACAAGCTGGAAAGAAAAATGATTAAAAATACTTGTCAGGTTTCAAGTTTTTTGTTATAAAAAAATTGTAGATGGTCAACTTCAGTTGAATTAATCGCGTATTCAAAATCCCTAATTACACATCAGAAAAATCATCCCATTAAGGAGCGGAGGTGGTTTAAATGAACACTGTTTACAAAATCGAAAAATATCTCAAGGCTAGCAATCCAGCCACAGAACCACGAGATTTAGCAAAACTAGCACGAAGCACGAATATCAGAATAAGAGTGCGAGTGGCCGAAAACCCAAGTACACCAAAAGAAGTATTGGAGTTACTCGCCCGTGACGACAATGCGGAGGTCAGACTGGCAGCAGCAACAAACCCCTCGACACCAGTCGATATAACATACTTGCTCGCCTATGACCCAGACCCAACCGTTCGCCATGGTATCGCCGAAGATGCCACTGTTCCTATCGGAGTGCTCAAAATTCTAAACCACGATGATAACCCTTATGTGGCTTGTCGAGCACGAAAGACACTAGAACAAGTCTTCGCGGGTCAACGAGAACACTCTAGTCAAAGCCAATGGCTAGACAGTGGTCAAAAAGACAGCTGCGCCTGAGTAAAACGTAGATCACAACGAGCAAAAGAGAAGTTTAGTTTGCTGGACTTCTCTTTTGTTTAGTTACTGATGATGCACTTTGAAAAAATTCCAAATGGCCTCATTGCAATTAAAATCACGACAAACAATACCAACCATAGCCTTGGGCAAATACTGTAGCCCCTGAGGCCAAGTATGGCCACCACCAACAATTCTATAGACAAGAACCTCAGCTGAATTGCCTTCATTTCCGTAACGCCTGACTTCAACCTGGCAATGGTCTGAAGAGGCTATATTTGGAAGCCTCTGGTCAACTGTTAGCTTGGTAGCACCATTTGCCTTACACCAAAAGTTAATCGAGTCTGCGAAGGGAAGAACGGCTCCGCGATCAGCTTTTAATAGCTTTCCACCTATACGACCGCCGTTGAACGGAACGAGAGGGTCCTTAGTACCCAGCACAAACATGGTCGGCTCGCAGGAAACCTCACTAGCGGCCATACTTTCGCTAACTGAAGCCGCGATACTTGCCACAGCCGCGATCTTACCCTTTAGTTGCTGAGCAAGATACTGACTGAAGAAACCGCCATTGCTAATGCCACAGGCATATATTCGCGCAGGGTCAGCCTGTTGGCCCGCAACCAGACCGTCGATAACCGCTCTAATAAAAGCCACATCGTCTTCCTCACCTTGACCTTCAATTTTGCGACCGTCGTTCCAATGCTTGTCAACTCCAGCTGGATTGACGACAATAAAGCCTTCCTCGTCGGCAAGCTTAGCAATGCCACCGACGCTGTAGTCGACACTTTCAGCCTTGCCGCCACCGCCATGGAAGACAAAGACAGTAGGAGCGGGAAGCCTTGCGGTCTCGGGAATATAAATATAGAAAGAGCGCTTGACACCAGCGATACTAATTTCTTGACGTGTCGGTGGCTTTGCTCCAGACCAGAACCTTGGAGAGGCGGCCTTTGAGGCAGAAAGCATACTTGAAAAGATGAAACACAACAGAACAGAATTAAAGACAGGCCACCCTAATCTACGCATGAAAGTAATCCCCAAAATGCCCTGACAAACTTCAGATACGAAAATATAGGTGAAAAGTTTCGGCCACGAATATTAGATTCGCGTCTATATTTTGGCCGAGAGCCTTGGGACCGGAGCAACCATGTGGGATACTCAGGCTAGCATTATCAAAGGTACTAAGTCTTGGCCCCCAACCGCATAGATGAATTTATTGCGGCCCTTCAAGATGAAATCGAGGCGGTCAAAAAAACCAAGGCCGGCGCCACACGAATTTTCGATGGCAAACCAACCAGCCAAATTGGCGACAATTACATCTACACTTTCAACGCTAGCCGTTTATTCTTTGGCGACGACGACGCACCAGCCCTGATAGAAGTAGGAGGAGTGACCCTAGACTGCTCACTGGTTGCCACAGACGGCTTACAAGTACAGATTGCAGTGTCACTAGCTGTCGCCAACTCACTCGGCCCAGAAGTTCACTCCGCCCTGCTCGCGAGCAACCGCGCAACCATTCTTCTGCGCCTAGTCAATAAATTTAAAGAAGCAAAATCTAAAAATCCCGATCAATTCAAATTTGCCGAAGAAGTCTTCTCTGGCAATGCCAAAAACATAGTAAAAGTTGGCACCATACCGACCTACAATTTACAACCAAACAACCCGCCAAACGCCTCACAAGCCTCAGCCATATACAAGTCATTTAGTTCTTCTCTAGCGGTAATTTGGGGCCCACCAGGCACTGGTAAAACACGCACCATAGCCAGAGCTGTAGAAGCCCATCTAAATGCTGGCAGACGCGTGCTATTAGTTTCTCACGCCAACACAGCTGTAGATGCCGCTCTTGAAGCCATCGCCGAACAGTTGGCTGATACATTCTATTCCCAAGGAAAAATCATTCGTCTTGGGTTGCCTAAAAACCCAAACTTACCCAAGCAATATCCGCTCGTCATTCTAGATAAAGTGGTGGCAGCCAGCAATGCTCATTTGCTCAGCGAACGAGATCACATAGACTCTCAGCTCAAGCCACTAGAAGAAGCGATGAAGCACTGGCTAGCACTACAAAAGGCAGCCGATACAGCTAGACTATTAGAAAAAGAGATACAGCGCCCCGAACAAGTAGAAAATCATCAGCTGCGCCTTCAGCAAACACTAGCCGACATTGCCCACGCTCAAGCACAACTACAACAAGCGCACCACAACTTGAGCATAGCTCAACGCAGCCTTGATGTCGCTACCCAAGAAACGCACATAAAAGATCTCAATATTTTCATATCAACCAGGCAACGCTTCGTCGCCGAAATAGGAAACAGACTAAAAGCAGCACTAGATCTCGCCGCTGCCAACGAGGCGAAACTAGAGCAAGCTCATTTAGACTTAGATCAGTTGATGGAGTATACAGGTCTAACGCCAAACGATGTGGGCAAGTACATTGAGGCCAATCAGCCCAAAATCAATGCCTGCAATGCTCGCATCAACGAAATCGAAGCAATCATCAACAACGGTGCAGCAAAAGTAATTTCTGAAGCTCAAGTAATCGGCACCACTCTCAGTAAACTATATCTGAGCACCCAATTGGCCGAGCAAATGTTCGACATTCTCATCGTCGACGAAGCGAGCGCCGTGCCAATGCCACATTTATACTGGGCCTTGGGCAAAACCACCACTGCTGTCACTTTAGTTGGCGACTTCAAACAGCTGCCACCCATCGTCACTGCCGATACCAAGACCGCAAAAAAATGGTTGGGCGAAAGCATCTTTGACCGGCTTGATATAGCCACAGTAGAAAAAGCGCACGATAGCGAATTAGTGTCGATGCTCGACACACAGTATCGTATGGCCCCAGAAATTGCAGCGCTCTCAAGTAAGCTATTTTATGGTGGCACAATTAGAAGTGCCGAGAGTACAAAGCAGCTGGGCATACATGACTCTGTATTTGGTGACAGTAGAATTGTCATAGTTGACACATCAGCAGTCGACCAGTGGTGCATCAGCCCGCCAGGGGGCAGCAGACTAAACTTATATTCGGCCGGTCTCGCCATCAATTTATCTAAGCGCATGCTACAAGAACATCCAGAAATAACAGTAGGAGTGGCCACACCTTATAGACCACAGGCAGAATTAGTGGCTAAGGCTATCAAAGAAGCTGGCTTCGGTGAGCGGGCATTGGTCAACACGATACACAGTTTTCAAGGCGGTGAATCGTCAGCAATTATTTTTGATTGTGTCGACGGCAAAGGCAGCGCGAAATCTATGCTCGATGATTTCGTCAGCGCTGAAATGAGCAGCATTGGCGCAAAATCACAAGCCGGAGTTTTGCTAAACGTTGCCTTAACTAGAGCAAGGGCTGTTTTCGTGCTACTCGTCAACAGACAATATTTTGTCGACAACCACCGCGGCGGTATTCTTTGTCAATTCATTGATCAGATAGCGCTCAATGGCTTGGCTCTCAACGCTCGGCAAATCGATGATTGCTTCACAGCAAGAGCACTGGACGACTCAGGTGTTCCCCTGCCAGCAGTAAGGCGACCGACCTTAGTCAGTGGCTCAACCTGGGCAGTGTTTAACGAAAAAGACTTCTGGAGCGCTTTTCACAGCGACCTCAACGCCACCAAAGAACATGCTTTGATCGTCAGTCCGTTTCTTACCGTTAAACGCTGCGCTCACTTTTTAGATCAGTTCACCCAACTAGTGGCACGGGGCGTCAAGCTAACGGTCTACACTAAACCCATAGACGAACACAGCCAAAGGCACATGGTGCAAGAGGCAGAGGCGGTGGTTAGCCAACTGCAAAGCATTGGTGTCACTGTCATTCAGCGCTCAAAGACACAGCAAAAGATTGTCATCATTGACGACCGCATTTGCTGGGAAGGCAGCCTAAATCTGCTCAGTCACAGCGATACACCGGAACATATGCGCCGCCTCGAAGGCTCGGCCATTGCCCACGAAGTGCGTAAGAATTTGCGGTTGGATTGAGAGAAGTAGACAAGAGCAAGGGAACGCTGCTATGCTATTAAAAGCATACTATCTCATTTAATCTGCGATTAAGAGCATATGACCGGAACCAACAAGCTACAACAGGCACCGCCATATCCCGTCGAACAATCGCTCAAGCGCCTAGGAGAGAATCTGCGCACGGCCAGAATTCGCCGGAATCTAACAATCGCCAATGCCGCAGAACGCATTGGCACCGGCCCACGCGCGGTTATGGATGCTGAAAAAGGCAAGCCATCAACGGGGATGGTGGTCTACGCTGCTTTGCTTTGGCTCTATGACCTTCTTTATGAGCTTGACGAGGTGGCAGAACCGGCAAACGACAGAGAAGGCCTCACACTAGAGTCAGCAAGACAGCGTACCCGGGCACGCAAAAGCAAAGGCCTAGACAATGACTTCTAAGGAAGCAACTGAATGCTTTGTCTATATAACCTTGCCCGGAGAGACGGAGAGCGTCACGGCAGGTCGATTTGTCCTGACTCAAGATCGGCTAGGAAATCAGCTCGGCCGCTTTGTCTACGGTGCAAGCTACCTATGCCCTAGACACGCTGCAACTACTTGCCGACAAGCTAATTCAAGATGAATTGGGTGAACTCAGTGAATTAGAAAAATTAGGTACATACAGTCACGAGAAAATACTAACGCAAGAGATACTTTTGCTGGGTACCTCAATGGGCGGTGCCCGGCCTAAAGCTGTAGCCGAAGACGACAGAGGCTTGTGGGTAGCAAAATTCAACAGGCCCGATGACCGTTGGAACAATCCCAAAATCGAGCAGGCAATGCTTGAGCTAGCAAGAAATTGTGGTATCAATGCAGCCCAAAGTCGCGTCGAAACAATCGGCGGCAAAGACGTGCTTTTAGTGCAGCGATTTGATCGCGAGAAAACTACTGAAGGCTACCTAAGAGCACGAATGATCAGTGCGCTGACCTTGCTTAAGGCAGAAGACTCAGCGCAGCAAAGAGAGCGATGGTCCTACGTATTGCTATCTGAAGAACTGCGCCGAGTCGTAGCAGAACCAAAGAAAGACGCAGCGGAACTCTATCGTCGCATGTGTTTCAATGCCTTAATCTCCAACCTCGACGATCACCCTCGCAACCATGCCCTGATCGCCATGGAGCGCGATTGGAAACTATCGCCAGCCTACGATCTCACACCCACACCGGCAGTATCTATAGAGCGCAGAGATCTGGCAATGTCCTGCGGGGACCTTGGGCGCTTCGCCAACAAGAAGAATCTTTTGTCGCAATGTACTCGCTTCTTACTCAATAAAGATGAAGCTATCGCCGTCATCACAAAGATGGAAGAGCAGGTTCGTTCAAGCTGGTACAACGTTGTTCGCGCAACAGGTGCGAGTGAGCGCGACGCCGAATCAATCAAGTCGGCATTCGTCTATGAAGGTTTTAGCTACAGCTAGAACCCAGTTAGCGAGCCAATATGCTCATATCGCTCCATCTCAATTTCTTCAATGGTTCTTTGCTTTCGATGAGCAATCAATCGATCTTTATTACAATAGAGCAAACCATTGAAAGTAGGCTGAATCAGCCAGTTTCCATAGAGATCAGCTAAACCGATTTTACCAGCAAATACCTTAACCGCACAGTCATCGAAAGCCAGTTGGCTACGAAGAGCTACAGAGGCATCCCAAGCTGGCGAACACACGTTGACCGCAAGGCGAATGGACTCTCCGCGATAGTCAACGTATGCGCATTGGTCCTGACCACGGCACTCCATCCAGCCATTGGCAGAATGGTATCCGAATCTAATAGTTTCATCCAAAGTTAGTAATTTCCGACCCTTATGGTCAAGTACGACTATAGGCATCTGTCGATCGCTCAGGTCTTTCTTGGTTTCAGCGGCCAGCCAAATGCCACGACCGACATCACAAATAAATGAATAATGGCACCCTGTAATTGGCCTGCCGTCGGGTTCGCAGTAGCCATACTCCCAATTCTTTCTCACAACGAGCAAATCAGGATGAATACTGGCACCAAAATCAGTCATTGCAGCACAGACCGGCTCAGTCAAATACGGCAGATGTGAAACTAATTCAACACCGTTGCGGTCAAGCAATTTCCAGGCTTTGTTTCGACCAACCCAATGCAGAGTATCTGGCATCCACCAGTTAGAAACATCAGACTCTCGCACCTTCACCCAGAAAGTATCGGTCTTGCGCATATAGATTATTTGAAGATAGCGAGGTGGAATAATCCATTCACCTTTGCAGTTGATCACTCCAACACACGCATTCTTGGGCGGCACACTAGTGTTGCCTTGCCATAGCCTCGAGTTAGGAGCGTAGACAAAAGACGAATAAGTAAACGCAGCCGCAACCAAGAACAGCAGCAAATCTCGAAGGTGAAGATTGGCAAGCACCGGCCTATTCAATAAAGTGAGCAGTCGCTGATTCATGGGCTACTTCGTGCGTTGTCTAATTGGCTCAAGCTGGAAAGATCCGAGAATCTCTCAGCCTAAACTAATTAACAAGCGAGGCATAGCCGGTTTCGCCCACTTATCACTAACAAATACAGCGTGTCTAACCCAGCAAAAGCGCTCTAACTTCAAAAGCCTAGTTCAACACCCAAGGGGTAGCACCAATCTTCACGGTTGCGTGTGCATGCCCAGAAGTAGCGCCTTGGTAGTTGGTAGCCTCTTCAACGTTGTGAATCATATGGCCGCTGATGTGACCTAAAGAGCCAAGGGCAACCACGCACAGAGCGGCAACACAGCCAATGCCAAGGGCATATTCAACCATGCTCTGGCCCTTACACGAGCGCCTCTTGGCGGCCAACCGTCTCTGCATTATCATTCCTCAAAAAGGGGCAGAGCCAAACATAGCGCGAATTGGAAATGAGCGTAAGCTATCCCCCCGCTGAGGATAAAACGAACCTACTTAGTAGCTGGAGACGCCGAAGCACCCTTAGCCACAGCGTCTTTTTTATACTCTTCAATCAAAATCAATGCGGCGCGGTAACGCACTTTTTCCAACTCTTCGGCCCTTTGAAACATATCTAGAGCGGCTTTGGCAATCACCGTATTTGAGTCAGCACTCTCTTCATCATCGCCAACAGGCAACGACCCTTGCACTTGATCTAGTGACTTATTAATAGCGATAACTTGATCGCGCCAGGTATTCCAAAGTGGGTTGATACGCTCTTCAATCACTTTAGAAACACTACGACCATTGGGATCGACATCGTTAATATCTTCGCTAAGCAAATGCACAATCGGTTCAAGAGTATTGACATAAAGCACAAGCCACTCTTTGCGCGGTGCGAGATACTTTTTACTTGCATCAAACATCTGCAAAGATATTGAAGTAGGGCTCTGCTCAACAGGAGCGTCATCAACCGTCATACTAATGCGCGTAGCTTCAAGAAAAAGATTGATCGCCTGCTGCTTGAGCTGATTGAGCGAGAGCCTTGTATCGCGAAGATCGCTGAGCATGCACTCAGGACTCATCTGCTCGGCATCACTGGCGGTGCGCTTCTTCAGCAACAAGCCTGTCGCTGGCGCCTTTGCTGCCGGCACCTTTGCTTGTGGCGCGCTAGTTGCCGGCGTGCTGGCCGCTATCACCTTTGTGGCCTTCACAGAGGGCTCAGCATCAGCGGCGTATGCGGGTATAGCAACAGAAGTAAAAATAGTAGCAGTGCACAACAACCGCAACGACACTGCCAGACCCACAACGGCTACTTGATCAACAAAAGACTTCACTGAAAACATTCCATCAATCCTCAGATACAAAGTTACAGAGTAAACAAACTATCAGACAAACCCTTATTAAAATCGAGCTGATCAAAGAACACAAAAGCATTGGGCTGGCCATCTTTGTAAGTGTTCCAAGCAATTGGAATTTTAGTCTTTGGGTTCAAATAGACAACATGCACAAACGAGCTGCCAACGGCACTCTCTTCCCCACCATTCTTGTCGCGCATCAACAAAATCATAACTGGTTCTTTAAATGGAGCAAGTCTTACCGGCTGAGAAACGGTGGCCACTGCACCGCCAGCGACTTGCTGCTTTAGCGCCGCAGACAAAGAAAGAAAGTCACTCTTGGCCAAACTAAACCCAGTGGGCAATCTCAAACTGCGAGAATCAGGCTGCAAGGTCATCTTAACCAGGCTCAGAGTACCGCCGCCCTTGCCCCTGAGGGCACCATCACTTTGCCTGACAACTACTGAACCGTTGCGGTAATCAAGCGATTTGATTTCTGCTCGCAAAAGCTCCCGCTGCTTAAACGATACAAACGCACCACCGTAGTCTTTCCACTTGTTTTGTTTGACGGTGAAAAGCTGACAGAAGCACTGATAATCGTGCAGGTTTGAGGCCGCAGTGGACAGGCTGTCTATAAAGGGCATGCCAACTTTCGATTTGGCAAGTTTATCCACCGTGCCACTGTCGGGTAGGCTGTTCTCTAGCTCATTTTTACTAAGGGCAAAGGCGCTAGGGCTAGAGTATGTAAGGGTTGCAGTTAATGCCGCGATGTTCAACGCCAGCAGTGATTGTCGTAGCCAATGAGGAATCAAAGGACGATTTCTCCGGGTTGGGGATACCAGAACAGGAGCACAGCCAGGGCCTAGACAATTCCAGTGCCGGAGTAATCCTGAAGCAATAATCTATCATGTTGGCAAGCAAAAGGGATGTTAACAGTAAGTTGACAGTGTGCTCGCGAATGAACTAGGACAATTTTTCTTGCTGCCGCACCACTCTCGTTCCTTGCACAAAGAAGAGCCCTATAGTGATGAATATAGAACCAAGAAATACTGGCGCAAACCAAGGACCGAGACCATCCATGTGCTTTAGTGCAGTTTCTACCACAGCTATCTGTATATAGGCTATCAGGGCCGAAAGTTCTAACTTTAGAGTGAACATCAAATTGCGAGCCATAGAAAAAAGCTCATCACGATTCTGCTCTGTGATTTTCCACGGCATGTTGAAGCGATTGCTCTTTTCGGCAAAGGTCAAATTGCCATAGAGAAAAAGCGCTATGAAAGGCAAAAAGAGAGCAACTGGCTTAGGCGCCCAACCATCGGGCTGACCAAGCAGGCCGAAATGCATGGGCACTAGTTCAGGTAGAGCAGACCAATTGAAAGCCAGATAACCAATTCCCAGCAAGGTAACCCCAAGTGGCAGGAACTCTTTAATTGACATGGACATGGTCAGCCCTCTTTCAAATTACTTTCCGAATTCTCTCTGTTTAGGTTTTGAATTATCTTTAGCTTTGGACTATTTTCCATCTTATAAGCTCTGCAAATAAGCATCTCACAACCTCACTAAGATCCTTAAGAATTTAACCCAGCAAGAGCTTTTAAAAGCAACTCTCTCTCCTTGGCTGTCAATGCAGCAAAGGTTTGCTTGATTCGCTCAGAAGCAGCTAGCACGTGAGCATAGGGCTCTTCATGCACGCTCAGACTGCCGACATCGAGTGAACTTCGAGCTTGCTCGTAGGCACTCAGCGCAACTTGCTGTTTGGCATCAGGAACGGGCAAAAAGACGCTAGCATTGACGCAAAATCGACGAGCCAAAAGAGCCACGTGAGTCTTTGTCAGCTCGCGATGACCATTACAAATTTCACTAGCACGACCAGAAGAGACACCGAGAATCTTAGCCAGATCAGCTTGTTTCAAGCTATTTTCTTCCATCAAATACTTAAGATAATCGAGCGGGGTAGCGCGACTGATGGGCAATGGAATGTTCGCACTTTCGTATTGCGAAATAAGGCTCGTCAATACAGCAAAATAGTCTCGCTCTTCTTCAACCAATTTAGAGTAGGAGCGAACTAGTTCACCAGCGACTAGATTTGCTGCACTCAGGTCTTCTCGACTTCGGATCGGTCGCAACGCAAATCGCTCAATCAATGCTTTGTATTTCTTGCCAGCCATCAATACTTCCTCTTCTCATACTCAGCATGGGTCATTACGTCGTGAACAAAGACTTGCTGTGCTGCAATTAGCACCGTAGCAGCCAGTCGGTACTTGTTGTCGCCAATATTGAAAATCCAAAGGTCGGGAGAAACAACGTTGGCCTTTGCAAAGGTCTGCTTAAGTTCAACAGAATTTTTCCAACAAACTTGGTGAGTCAAGTCAAACCAATAAGCCAAAGCAGAAGCGGAATCTGGATAGCGGCTAACAAAGGACTCAATAACGTCGCGGTTCAGAATATCCATGCACCACAAACCCTTCAACACCAGACGCACCCCCACACTACCAAAAAGAGAGACCGCTTGTCAACATTTGGGAGGACTCAACCTCCCAAAAAGAGAGCACGGCAAAACGTAAGCAATGGACATAAAACAGGCCGCCTCTCTCTAATCAATCATTCGAGCCACGGAGGGCCGGACCGGTTTGCACAAATAAGCCCAAAAGAGCGAGCAGCGAAAGCTGGGGATAGACTGAAATGGTCCTCAAAGGAAATTCAGCTCTTCCGCTCCACTTACCAGAAAAGCAAAGCCACTCTTCTAACCACCGTGAAAACCAAGAAACTAAGCTCGGCAATCAAAGCCGCATTAACTTTCCTGATCTCATTAGGCATCTTATTTGGTGCCTATCTATACGACTGTAGTATCTACGAAAAGCAAAATCCTTTAAAGCCTAGCGGCGCCAATAGTGGTGCCAACGGGCTATGGTTACGTTACTACTGGTATGCAGGCAAACACAATACTGCCAAAGAATGGGATGACATGCTTGAGCGCTTGCGAGTCAATCAAATAAAATACGCATACTTTCATGTACTCACCACCGTATCTGATGGCACTCTCAAACTACACAAACTTGAGAACGCTCGGAAAATTACAAAAGCCCTGCATACAAGGGCACCGAATACAAAGGCAATTGCCTGGATCTATATTGGCTCAGCGCCACAAAACGGCGGCGTAAACTTGATGAAGCCAGAGACCCGCGCCAACCTCGTGAAGGAAGCACTTTGGCTAGTAAACGAATGTGGTTTCGATGGCGTGCAACTAGATTATGAATTCTGCTTCAATGGTGATAAAGGCCTATTGTCATTGCTCGACGAAACTCGCACAGCACTGAAGCCGGGGCAGCTCTTAAGCGTTGATACACCAATGTGGTACCCTTTCATCTTGTGGAGTTGGAGCGACGACTACTTCAAAGAAGTCGCCAAAAGATGTGACCAAATTTGTGTCATGGGTTACGACTCTTACTTATACTGGCCGAGGGCCTATGCCTGGTTAGTGGCACAGCAGGTAGTGCACGTAAGCACCGCCGCAGACGCAGCCAACAAGAACTGCAAAGTAATAATCGGATTGCCCAGCTATGAAGACGTCACACTAGCGCACCACCACAAAACCGAAAGCCTAGCAAACTCGCTAAGAGGATTGAACGATGGCCTCGCCGACAAGGGTACAGTTCGCTCTAACATTGAAGGCATTGCCTTGTTTGCCGACTACACAACTGATGAAGCAGAATGGAAATTGTATTCAGACTATTGGTTGAAACGCTACTAACTGCAAGAAGGAACAGATTTGAAAGACGGCGTCGACAACTATCCAGCCATGATGGCACTAGAGAAAGCAATCGGCGCTCGACTGCAACAGTCGAATTTCAAGAGAAACAAATACAGCTACAAGTATAGGCGCGAGAACTACCACACAAACTACAATCGAATTAGCGCAGACGAAAAATTCATACACGTTGTATCGGTAGCGATTTACTGTCCACAATCGACACCAGGATTAGAAATCTATCTGGCACCAATGGCAGTCACATTAGAAGCCGGAGTGGAGTTTCGCCTAGCTCTCAACAATGGATCGAGACCAAGGCAAAGTCGCGATGAGGCGAAGCTTGCTACCGGAGATATAACTTTCCAAGCAAGTGAAAATTTCACCAAAGAAGCCCTTGCAAAGCTAGCAGCTACCTCTAAATTTGACGTGCCACAATATCAGCTACTAGCAACACTACCGAACATCGACGAGCAAGGTGAGCGCATTGAAGAACTTATGGCGTTTCACGAGGCCAGCAGCAAGCCCTTCTTCGAGCAATTCACATATCCGTTTCCGTTCGATCAACTAACAATCGAAGACCTAGAGCATCTAAAGGAAAATCGGGAATACAAGTTTAGCCATCAATTTAAGGCCAGCCCCTATAGACTCTCGGCCGCAGCTGAAGAATTCTGGAAAGATCGCAATGACATACAGCGGTCAGAAACTTTCAAACAGTTTCGACAGAATCTCATGAAATTCTCAGCAAAAATCGACCGACCTTGATTAAGCTAAACCAGTTATTAAGGCTATGTCTAAGCAGATAAGCCTTACAAGGGCCGCTGTGCGAATTTTCCCACCAGACAACTTCTACCATTTTTATCTACTTTATATGGATTTTTTCACGATTACGGGTACAATCTCGTAGGAGGTGAATATTTTGGCAATCAAAAAGCAAATGACCTTAAATCTTACAGATGCGGAAATGAACGTGCTGGAGCTTCTTTGTGAGAAAAAAGAATTGAGCAAAACAGCCCTAATTCGGCAAGCAATTAAGCTTTACCAGCTGGTTGATGACCGAATGGAAAATGGCGACAAGTTGATCTTTGAGAACATCAAGAAGAAAGAAAAACTAGAGCTAAAAGTCTTATGAGTGCATTTACCTCGATAAAGCTCTTTCACCATGACAGCAGCTCGTTAAAGCCTGCAGAGCTTTATGCCGACCTCAGCAAGCTTGATGTGACAACAGCAGAATTGAGCTCGTTCTACCGCGACATATGCGGCATGACAGATGTCGGTCCAGGTCAAGAATATTCACAAAGCAAACTTCGTTATTTTGAAATGACAAAAGACCAGGCAGAAGATTTTGTAAGAGAGGAAAAACAATGAACATTCATTTGTCAGATGACTGGCTCATGCGAAAAGCAAAAATAGAAGGCAAGACTTCGGTTGGAGCGGGCCACCCCCCTATCGAATCAGTTGATCAGCAAAAGCCGAAAACAAAGATGACTCAAACAGCCGGCTCAACCGACAAGCTGGTGTGCGAAGAGGCACAAACACTTGACGATTCAGCACCAGGGATAGACGCGCAAAGCAAACAGTAGAACAAGAAGCATAGCCCTACTTCGCCTTGCCCGCGCTCGACTGACCCTCTTTTTCCGGTATGCCTTTACCCTTGCCCGATTTTTCCAAAGCCATTTTCTTGAAGCACAAATCTCTTTGCGCGCGGCAATGCTTAATATGATCTGTTCCGCGCATTAGAGAGGCATTGTAGTCACTGCTTGCTTCTCGGTAGCGAGCTAAAGAAAAATAGATATCGGCACGCTCAGTGAACGACTCGTATTCATCGGGAAAATGTTTAATCATGAAACTATAGTCTTCAATCGCCTTGAGCGGCAACTTGGCCTTCACATATTGCCGGGCGCGCTGCAAACGCTCCTCTTCTCCCATCGGATCATCTGCAATCAGCGCTGTATAGTCAGCAATTGCTGCAGGGAAATTACCCAATGAACTTTGGCACTTGGCTCTCAACTTTCGTGCGCCATCGTACTTAGGCTGTAGCTTCAGTAGTTTATCTAAATCGGCAATTGTCTCTTTGTAGCGAAAGAGACTGGCATAAGTGAAAGCGCGACGATACAAAGCATGCCTAAAGTCAGGCTTAATCTTCAGGGCCTGATTGAAGACAGCCAGTGACTTTTCGTACTCTTCTTCCCACATATAGACTGCACCGAGGGTATGCATTGCTTGCACGCAGTTGGGATCAATAGCAATGGCCTCGCTAAGCAGCTTAATTGCCTGGTCATTGTCACCAGTCTCATGGGCCCTCAGCCCGGCCTCATACTTTGCCAAAGCACGAGAATTCTTCTTTGCACTGTTTTGGTACTCGATAAACTGCTGCCTATCAACGGTCGCCCTAGCCGTAGCTGACTTTGCACTGGTTGTCTTTGTACTGGGTGACTGCGCGCAGCTACTAGTGCAGCAGGAAGTGGCCAGGAGCAAACAAGCTGCGCCTGAAACGACCGCACAGAAAGACATTGACACGGCCCTTGACACGCTCAATGAAACAGGCAGCGAAAAGAGCCGTGACAGGCAGTTAGCTTCAATTGAAATCTTAGACCAAGCGATGTCACATCCTCCAAGCCAAAGTCGACCAAGCAGAGGGGTTCCAAAGACTAGCATACAGCAGCACGAAGACCAACAACAGATGAAGGATACCTTACGCCTTCTTCTCTTGAACTGGCTCATCTTCTTTACGGTGCAGCCAGGTGTAGATTGTCGGCAAAATAATCAGAGTAAGAATAGTCGAAGTGACCAGACCACCAAGCACGACTGTGGCTAGGGGCCGCTGCACTTCAGCACCTGTTCCAGTTGAAAAGATCTTAGGCAAAAGACCAACCATAGCAACTGTAGCAGTCATCAACACAGGCCGCAGCCTCACTTTAACGCCAGCCATCACGGCCGCCACCACAGGCATTCCTTCTGCTTGCATTTGAGTCATGTAGCTAATCATAATTACACCATTTTGCACAGCCACACCAAACAAAGCAATGAAGCCAATAATCGCTGGCACAGAAAGTGGCTGCTGAGAAATCAGTAGAGCGAAAATTCCACCAATGATGGCAAAGGGTACGTTGAGCATAATCAGACTGGCATTCTTCAAGGAATTGAAGGAAGCGTACAACAAAATGAAAATCAGAAGTAGCACCACCGGCACAACCAAAGATAGCCGCGCCATAGCTCTTTGCTGATTCTCAAACTGTCCGCCCCAGACAATCTTGTAGCCTTTGGGTAGTTTGATCTCAGCCTTCACGCGGCGCTGAGCCTCTTCCACAAAGCTGCCCAAATCGCGGCCTCTGACATTGGCCAGCACAGCAGTACGCCGCTGCCCACCTTCACGGTTAATCATCACAGTACCGCGTGTATTCTCAACCTTGGCCAGTTGACCGAGGTGAACCTTGCCACCACTGGGAGTATCAATAATAATTGACTCAATGTCTTCTTGGGTGTCTCTAAATTTCAAGGGGAAGCGAATTAGCAAATCAAATCGCCGCGTCCCCTCCATCACTTCAGTGACTTTTCGACCGGCCAAAGCCGTTGCCATGATTTCTTCAACTTCACCAACGTTTAGGCCATAGCGAGCAATGACGTCTCGATTCAACTCAATATTTAGCTGCGGCAAACCAAGAATATGCTCACGCTGTAGGTCACTAACGCCGCGTACGTCCTTGATGATATCTTCGACTTTCGCGGCTATTGAATCAATCTGCTCGAGATCATCACCAAAGATTTTAATACCGAGATCAGCTTTAATACCAGCCACCAAATCATCAATCATATCGGCAATAGGCTGGGAGAAACTCGATGCAATTCCTGGAATGGCATCAAGGCGAGCAGCCATGGCATTGACCAAGGCTTCTTTTGTATGATAATTCTTCCACTCACTCATAGGCTTAAGACCTATGTAAACATCGGCATTCTCAACACCTTCTAAGTCGCTACCCATACCAGAGCGACCAATGCGCGAAACTACTAAATCTACTTCTGGAAACTGAGTAATCGTTTGCTCAATCAAAGTAGCAATTCGCCTCGACTCAGTGTGCGACACGCTCGGCGAGAGCTTGGTACGCAAGAGTATTGAACCTTCGTCAAAAGTTGGAATAAACTCAGAACCAAGGAAAGGCAAAATAGCAAAGCCAAAGGTCAGTGCAATCATAAGAAATGTGCAAGTCAACCGTGGCTTTCTAATGGCCACCGGTAGTGTCTTCTCAACCACCTTGGTAGCCCAGCCAACAAAAGGATTATGACGCTCTTTAATTTTGCCCCGCAAGAACCAGTAACAGAGCACCGGTATGACAGTGAGTGAACAAAGTAGTGCGCCAGTCAGAGCATAAATATAGTTGAGGGCCAAAGGTGAGAACATGCGCCCTTCTACACCTTCGAGGGTGAACAAGGGAAGATAAACAGCAATAATAATGACAATGGCAAAGAAAATCGGATTGCCAACTTCGCCTGCTGCCCGGCAGACAATGCTCAATCGATTCTCTTCTAGTTCTTCTTGGGTGATACTACCTTTCTCCACCCGCTGTTGCTCAATGGCAAGATGGCGAAAAATATTTTCAACCATGACCACGCCTGCATCGACAATGACACCAAAGTCAACGGCACCCAAAGTCATTAAGTTAGCAGTTAGGCCTGTATATTTCATCAGAATGAAACTGAATAGCAGAGCCAAGGGAATAATCACAGAAACAATAATGGCGCAGGGAACATGCAAGAGAAACAGCGCCAGCACCACTATTACAAGAGAACCACCAAGAAAAAGTATCTCTTTGACAGTCTCAATACTCTTGTCGACAAGAGCACTCTGGTCATAGTAAGTAACCAAAGAGACGCCATCAGGCAACTCACTTTCAATTTCTTTTAAGCGCTCGCGGACCTTCTCCACCACCTCTTTGGTGTTCACCCCTTTGCGGGTCATGACCATGCCGGTAATAGTCTCGCCTTTGCCATCCATAGACGCCGAACCACGACGAAAAGCCGGGCCAATTTCAACTGTGCCAACTTGGCCAATCTCAATAGGAGTGCCGTCAACAGACTTGAGCAAAATATGCTTGATGTCTTCAATGTTCTTGATGCGACCCAAGCCGCGAATGATTATCTCTTCACCGCCGCTCTCAATAAAGTTGCCGCCAGCATTGAGGTTATTGTTGGCCAGAGCCATAGTAACGTCATGCAGAGTGAGCTTAAAACTGCGCAGCACCATAGGCGACACCAGCACCTGATACTGTTTAACATAGCCACCATAGCTGACTATATTGCCGACACCGTTTACAGACTTAAGGGCGCGAGCTACTTGCCAATCTTGAATAGTTCTCAATTCAGTCAAATCGTGCTTGTCGCTAATCAGATAGTAATTGAGCACATTAGAGAAAGTCGAAACCACCGGACCAAGCAAAGGAGTCGGCGACCCCTGGGGCAACTCAATCTGACTGAGACGCTGCTGCACTAAGTTACGCGCCCAGTAAACATCAACGTCGTCATCAAAAATGGCAGTAACGACTGATAAACCGAAGCTCGAATTGCTTCTGATCTTTGAGACCTTGGGCAAGCCATTTAAGCCCGTCTCAATCGGATAAGTAATCATAGCCTCGACTTCTTCTGTAGCCATGCTCTCTGGCTCAGTGATTATCTGCACCTGAACATTGGAGACATCAGGAAAAGAATCAACCGGTATTGTAATAGCGCTATAAACGCCAAGCATAGCTATGCCGACAGCTAAAGCCACTGTCATCAAACGTTGATTAAGAGCGAAGCGAATCAGAAATGAGATCATTTATCAGTCTTTGAGTGCAGTCTTTAATATCAATGTCTAGCCACAACTCTGGCTTCAATTAATGAGATCGGTTGACAGCACTTTCCCAAAAACTGGGTAGGTTCAAACGCCCAATAGATTGATAGCACCTTCTACGCAAGCTTGCTCCGCAAGAAAGCTAAAATCTTAGTTGCAAAACTGAGCAATCTAGACAAGCGCGCTAATCGACGCGAGCAAGTGACTCACCAACCGTTATAGTTGCCGTAGGGTTGCTGGCCGTAGCCAGGCATGTAGCCGCTACCTTGATAGGGATAACCACCCATCCCGTTGCCCATACCCATGCCGCTACCCATACTATTACCCATGCCACCATAACCGGAGTTGCGATTAAGAGCTCTAGTAAGGAATATGAGACCGACCGTCGGCAAAGCGACAGCAGCAGTTTTTGCTAAGACCTTAGTGGCAGTGCCAGCAGCGCCACGTAGTTTCGAATGGCTCGGAGTAGGCGCAGTGGTTGACGTATCCCAATCATTGTTGCCACCACGGTTGTAGCTCTCATTCACGGTACCGTTTACTCGGTTTTCAGCTAAACCCTTTTGAATGGCTTGTTCTTGTTGCTCATATTGACTTGGTTGAGCTGGCGGTCTGTTAGTGTCGTAAGCTGGTTGCTGCGCCTGCAATGGTTGCTGCATGCCCTGTTGCTGCATACCCTGTTGCTGCATACCTTGCTGTTGCATAGCAGGCTGCTGCGGCCAGCCCTGCATGCCAGCCTGTCCAGCATATTGTTGAGCCTGTTGAGCAGCGGCATACTGTTGAGCGGCGGCATACTGCTGTGCCGCCTGGTACTGCTCAGGAGATGCATACTGACCAGGGAAAGCCTGAGGATATTGCACTTGCTGGCCAAAGGCAGGCTGCCAAACTAGATTTGAAGACAGCACAACCACTAGCCCGAGAGCCAGTGCAAAAGAATTTTTCATAGCTAACACCGTGGTAAGTTAAGCGTGAAAGATGGGGGAAAGAAGGGGCCTTACAAGCCCCGGGAAGTCAAGTGCAATTGACTAACAATAAATGCAGACCGCTGGGAATGCAAATTAAACTTCAAAAAATGAGCAAGAACTGCCATACTGGGCGCGTCTATCACTATGGATGGGCTCAGGAAAGGCAAGATGCTCTCTAGAGTAAGGCTCGGCAACAACCGTCGCATCACACTACTGGCCAGAGTGCTCGTGCCAACACTTGTACTGACAATTTTTCCAGCTCTTCCAATACTTATAGTTCTTACAATACTTGTAGTTATTACAACGCTTCCAATACTTTTTGCGCCTGCAGCTATTGGGCGCGACGTACCAGAAAAGGCGAAAACCACACCATCGCTTACGACCCCGGCAAAGACTCAGGCAAAGGCCCAGGCAAAACTTGCGCCAAGCAAATCAGAAAGTGAACTGAGCGAAAACGAGATATTTGACAGACTAACTAGCGCAGACTGGCGCTACCCTGGTGACTACTGGAATATTCCTGATAGCCCAAGCGACAATAGGGGCAACGTCACTTTTAACGGCGAAAACTTCAGCTATCCCGCCACCCAAACATGGCTGCCCGGGAGAAAAATAGAAATTATCATATCGGGCATAAGCACCGCCGGCACCGTGCGAGAAAAAGCACTCCCTCCATCATTTATAGATCAGTTCTTTTCAAAACTAGAAAATGTGAAAAAGGAGAACGAGAGGGCACGAAAGTTTCCGTACCAATCTCCTAATGGCGTCACCAGTCTCAAATGGAACTTTAGCAAAGACGATAAGCGCGCTGGCTTCATCTTTTTAGAAGACGGCAGTGCCGTGCGCTTTGTCTTTGGCAGCGACGGTTCGTTGTATCTTGCTGGTCACAAGTACTTGCCGAAAGAGAAAGAGAAAGAGAAAGCACAAAGCAAAATAGCCAGAGAGCAGCTCGCGAAGATCGAGAGCGATTTTTTCAAACGACTTACAAGCAAAGAATGGCTAAGAGATTCAAACTGGAAAGTCGAGCCGGGAAGCACTCCTCCGCAACAAATAGAATTTGCTAAGGATGGCCATTTCGATCTAAACAAAGACGAGCAGGGTAACTGGATTAGAGGCCCACGCTGGTCGCTAGTCAACCGCGACGGCATGCACATCTTCTTTCATCCCACCGGGTCTTACTGCGACAGTACAGAACTTGAACCTATAATGCCATCGGATCATGAGCTAACACTCATTCTGCATGTGCCAACCTACACCAAATTTGGTGACAAGCTATACGAGCATAGATTTGTGGCCCCTAAGACGAAATAATCAAAGGAAAAATAGAATGTTCACGACCTTCCGATACCAAAACATCGCCATCAGCGTCTGGGCCGCCATACTAATATTTGTCTCGCCAGCGCTGGCAGACGGAAGCAAGCCGGAGGCCGGTGAGGTTCCCCAGTCGGTCCTCAATCTAGACCTCTGTACCCTCGCCTACCAGCTTTACCATCAATCTTTGTGCCTGCCACTTGACCCCTGGTACGACATGATGTCTAGGGTTGGCAGCGACCGCCGCAATAACATCTGCCGCTTCACCCATGACTATGCAGCCAAACTTGGAAGCTCCACTGCAAACAACGGCAGCCTTGGGCAGGGCTTTTACAGCGGCCCAAACGCAGCACGCGGCTGGAGTGATACCAACCTCAACCTCGACCCTATTCTCACGAACTATAAGTACATTGACGCCAAGCTCCCCACCTTTAACCGTGAGGGCGAACAATTTCTCGCCGTACTAGCGCCGAACTACATCACAAAAAATATCAAGACGATTGACGGGGTTCGCTACAGAACAAAGCCAGTAAGCTTTCCGCATAGCGACACAGAGCGCTTTCAAATTCGCGAATATCCCAGTGGTGCCGATCACCTAATCGTATTCGAAGGTGGCACAGGAATTGTTGGCACCACCCAACCATCATGGAGCCCCATGGGTTTTGTGCTGATGAAAAAGACAGCAACCGGCTACGACGCCCACATTGTTTTTCGCGGCAGCCGCAGCGGTTCATCTCTCAGCAAAACAGTGTGGAAAGCTCAAGATGCCATCGGCGATGCTAAAGGCAACCCCGACTGGATCACCGACCTTGGTGGCACAAAGCAAATTGAGCAGCCCTTAATAAGCAAGGTTGGCAAAGTCACCAAAGGTTTTGCCGAAGCACTGCCAACCATGCTCGGACCAATCACTGCCTGCTGCAAATATCTTGAGCAAAATTATCCAGCTCCTGAGCACATCTACGTCACCGGCCACAGCCTAGGGGCTGGCCTCGGTAGCCAGTTCGTCAGCGCAGTGCTGCAAGGAAACTATGGCGATCAGTTACGTCAAGAAGTGAAAAGCTGGCCCTGGAACAATACAATTCTAATGGCCTATGCCCAACCGATTCCTGGCGACCCGACTTGGGCAGCCAGTTTTGACAAAGCTGCACCGACTGCTCAGCACTATTGGGTCGAGGGAGACAGCGTAGTTGAAGCAACCTCTGGTCTGATCGTCGGCCTCCTAATTGACAAAGGCGAACATGCCGGTGTCCAGAAAAAGTTGAGCACCGTTGCAAACTGCAAAGACAACCCCCATGAAGTGTTTGTCATTAGAGCGGCAATGCTGCGTGATCTGGGGTCTAGTTCGGGCTCAAATCAAGCATTAGCTCAGCAGCTTGGCCAACAAAACACCTGGGGCTACTACCAGACTCTCTCCAAGATGCTGGCAGGACAACCTCTAAGCTACGTCTATCCTGGCGCGCCAGCACCAAATATAGTTACCGAAGCGAATCTTAGACAGGTTCTGCAAAACAGCAATTTCAACTCAGAATTTGCTGGCTGGCTAGAGCAAGTTTACGCCCGCATGATTGCCGACAAAGACAGCTACATTGGCTTCAAGTTTCAGAGCACGCTGGATGAGCGGCAGAAGCTAGTGCTCGATATCGCTGGACGGATGAGGCAGCCAGCCACCAATGACCCAGCCCAAGAAGTCAACGGCCTCGTGAACGAATCTACTCTCATCGATGGCAACCTCGGACTAACCAACGAAGAACAATGGATTTACTGTGGCACCATTCTTTCTCGCTTGCAAAAGGCACCACTAACGGTGAACGATCTTCTAACTAGACCTATGATCAAAACTTGTTTCGAATCGAAGTTCGATGAATAAATCAAGGCATAATTTGAAAAGGCCAGCATTGCTAACTACTATGCTGGCCTTACTTGCGCTGCTTCTGGTCCCTTCTCCAAAAGCCGTGCATAGTTTCATTCCGACTTTCGCCTGGAGCTCCGATGACAGAAAACTGGCACTAATAGACGAAGTCGAGGGAGAAGGAGCAGGCAAGTTCCTGGTCATCATCCCAGTTAATAGCCCTGAACAATCACGACAATTCAAAATACTGCCGAAGCAGTCAGCGGCAATCAATACCCTTTATCCAAACGGTGTTAAGCTCACCTGGCAGGGCAGCACCTCAGTGACAGTTTCTACAGCAACTGTAGAGAAGTGCAAAGAACTGCCTTTCACTAAGACTTGGGAAGAAAGAAAGGCAGATTGACAGAGGTTATATGAGACTAAAGTATTTGTTTATGCTTATCGCCCTGATGACGCTGCCATGCACAACAGCTTCAGCAAAAACATGGGAGCCGTCGCCAGGGCACGTGCAGATACCAATTTGGCCGGGCATGGCACCGGACGCATTGCCGCCTAAAGGGCCAGAATTTATATCGAAGACCGAAGCTTTAAACAACGTCTCCAAGCCGACGATCACAGTTTACTCACCGGACACTAGCACTAACAATAAGAACAATACTGGCGCTGCTGTAATTGTCATTCCCGGTGGTGGCTACAAAATTTTGGCCATGGACCTCGAAGGAACAGAAATCTGCGATTGGCTTACTTCAAAAGGCATCACGGCAGTACTGCTTAAATATCGCGTACCAAGCGCAAAACTCTATCCAGCGAGAGGTTCTATCCAGGCCCTAGAAGATCTGCAAAGAGCCATGGGTCTTGTGCGTTCGCGTGCCGCCGAGTGGCATATCAACCCAGACAAAATAGGCGTGCTTGGATTTTCGGCGGGTGGACACCTAGCGGCATGGATCAGCAATACCTATGAGAAACGAGCCTATAAGCCAGTTGATGCCATCGACAAAGTGAGCTGTAGACCTGATTTTGCTATTCCAATTTACCCTGGACATCTGTGGATCGATAGAACAAAGTTTGAGCTAAACTCTGATATTCATGTCACCAGCAAAACACCACCGACATTTTTGCTACAAAATGAAGACGACCATGTGGATCCAGTTGAACATTCACTAGTCTATTATCGCGCCCTGAAAGCAGCCGGCGTGCCAGTAGAAATGCACTTGTATGCCCAAGGTGGGCATGCATTTGGATTGCGTCCGTCAAAGTTGCCTGTGTCAAAATGGCCTCAATTGGTTGAGACTTGGTTGAAGACAATCGGCATGATCTAGCTTAAGAAAATACAGTAGCCTTTATCGCACAGCCTCGAGGAAGCGCAAATCGTACATCCAGCCTTCTCCGCCCTGGTCGCTGAGAATGCTGACCATGCCAGTGCTCATGAAAGCCAATTTCAAAATTTCCCACTGATCGTCGCTGATTTCACCGTACTGGCAACTAAGTCCACCAGACTCCCACATGATAGTGACAGAGCGGCGATCAATAGCATCGGTAATCACATCATAACTGCCCAAGCGAGTAACGCGACCATAGTGCCAGCGGAAGTCTTGGCCAACTCTCGCCGCCTGAGCAGATTCCATAGCATTAGAATCAGCACGCTGAATTCTGTCAACTGACTTTTCATCGGACATAATGCTTTCCTCTTTAATGTGGTACGGCGAGCGCTACAGTACACCGATTCGGTCAGATATTGCAAACTTGAGCGAGTCTGTTTTCGCGTGTAACACATGGGCTACAACGATAACTTTAGAAGAAGAAGAAAAAAGAACGCATCGCTGCTATGGGCAAGCAAAACTCAGTGATAGCATCATCGGCCGCATCAGAATGACTTACTAACGTCTAGTACAAATCAGTGCCGCGCAAAATATCAAGACGACACTATGCAGAGCCAAAAGGCTGAACACAAACCACGACAAGACAATTGCCGAGGCGGCTTCAGGCCAGACCATAGACACCATAGCCAAGCGCTGATGGCTCACAGCAAACAAGAAAATGCCAACGGCAAAGGCTATAAACATTAGCGCCGTTAAGCCCCTCGATAAAATTTGACTAGCAAGCTCAGGGTGCTTCACGCGGCCGCATCTTGCCATCCAGAAAGCCGCCCATATAACGAAAAAGCCAGCTACGATAATAGCCCAGAGCTCGCCAGGAAAGGATAAAACAAAGCCGACAGCCAGAAGAAACGAACTGTATGCAGCAATGAACCGGGCATGGCAAAGATCGCATCTTGTGGCTCGCATGCCGAGCTTAGCGCTGAGAGGCGATGTGATGATAGGCTCTCCACAGTCTCTACAATCAAGAGAATCGTCAGGTTGCATCATTGGTGGTCACACTCACGACAAAGGCTCACGTTTGAGCGGTTTTGTACTACTGCCTCGAACAATATTTTTCTCAGCCCTTTGCGCAAATGCCAAAACATGAGCATCAAGATCAAGGCAGTAAGCGACTTGGTCACCCCAATCGCGCAACGACAAAGCACTGAGTGCTGAAGCATTCTTTTGCAAAGCGCGTTCATAGTATTGAGCAGCACTATCCACCACTAGATAAACTTCGGCACGGGGGATTCCTCGAGCTTCATTCGGGTCGGGTAGTTTCTCGCCTAAGAGCTTCTTTATTCCTTTTTCGGGCATGAGCCCAAGTACACAGGTGTCACTAAGTTTGAATTCTGTCATGCCAGGCACGTCGAGCACTGGCTCCAAATCTAATACATAGCGATAGAAGTTGCTGCTTGCAACTTGGTCCTTAACATAGAGAATAATGTGAGCTAACATTCGGAGATTTGAACCACTGTTTTTAGTTACCGTTAGGCATGCATTATACTGGCACGATCATAAACCACCAAATATCAAAGAACATGCGAAAAATAATAGTCACTGAATTCATCACCCTCGATGGTGTTATCGAAGCTCCCGGCGGCAATGAAACCGCTCATCCCCATGCCGGTTGGCAGTTTAAATATGAGTCGCCAGAAGCTGGCAAGTACAAAGTAGATGAACTTGCTAGCGTGGATACATTGCTGTTGGGCAGAATCACTTATGACGGATTTGCCGAATACTGGCCTAGCCAAACCGGCGAATGCTTCGCTGACCCGATCAACTCGATGCCGAAATATGTCGTCTCACGCAGCCTGCAAAAAGTGGAGTGGAACAACAGTCATATTCTTCGCGATGTCGCCAAAGACGTAGCGGCGCTGAAGCAGGCTGATGGTGGTGATATCCTTGTCTATGGCAGCGCTACACTGGCCAAAGCTCTACTGCACCACGACCTCATCGACGAGCTGCGACTGATGGTACACCCCCTCTCGATCGGCGGCGGCCTCAGGCTTTTCGATGACAATCGAGAACTGAAGAAATTCGCACTCAAACACTCACGTGCAATCGAGGGTGGCATTCTCATTCTTGAGTATCAGCCAATTAGCTGATTAGGAATTCGTGTCGAACAAATTCGAGGGGCTATTGATAGTGGCGCCATATATGGTGGCACAGAAAGAAGTCACCACAGACGAGACCTACAAGAAGCCTGGGCTCAGAACCCGCACGTTTGATCTCCGAATAAAGGGCAGGAATCAACGACAATTTGATCTGCGAAACCCAATTTAATTTGACGCCCACCTCGCAGTACCATGCAAATGTTTATGCGAGAAAAAGATACGCAGTATTCGAGGCCGAATACCGCCACATTTGGCATGTTCTCGAATAGCCTGAACAGACAAAATCTTTTTAGGTACAGATAAAGTTATTCTTGGTAAGATATGAGGTACAGTCCTAATGCCATTAGCATTTCGAGACCTTAAAGAAGAAGTGGAAGCCGAAGGGTAAGAGGAACTAGCATGAATAAGAAAGCAATAGCTGGCACCGCTCTCTGCCGTTATGACGAGAAAGAACAGTGCTACATCGTTGAGTCACCATTGTTTGATCGAGTGATCGGTGTGGCCGAAACAGCAAGCGAAGCAAGACAAATTTTCAAGGAGTTACTAGATGAGACTTATGTTGCTTATCTGGAAGGAAAACTCGTTGGTTACGATAAACGTGGCCGCCCCGCCAAAGGTAATGTGGAGTTCCACGCGCAAGTGAAACCAGAAGTTAAAGCACAGATCACTGAGAGAGCAAAAGCACTAGGTATTTCACAAGGCGAAGTCATTGCCTATTTAGCCGCTGTGGCAGATTTAAAATCAGATTTCGAACGGCAAATTCTGGAACTAACGAAAAAAATTCAAGATCAAGACGGTCGAGCAGGGCAACAAAAGACTCTCGCCTAAGGTAGACTTGCTCGCTATCCCACTTAGTAAAAGCGAAGGAGTGGTACGAAATAACCAAAGAGACAACTACTGAAGCGGTGAACAAATGACAAGCAAAATACTAAAGACAGTACATGAAGCCGCTAAAGGACTGACTGATGCTGGAATAATGGACAAACAAACCATGCGTGAGTTTGATGCACTATGTCTTCCACCAGTGAAGCCTTTTACGAAAGACCAAATAAAAGCAATTCGTGAACGAGAGAAAGCGAGCCAAGCAGTATTTGCCTCCTACTTGAACATCACTCCATCTACTATTCAAAGCTGGGAGCAGGGGGAGAAAAAGCCTAGTGGACCAGCACTCAAGCTCCTTAACATGGTCGACAAGAAAGGCCTTGCTTGCCTAGCTAACGATTAGTTGCAGCTACATTGACGCATAGGCAGCACCTTGTCAGACCTAGAATCAAAACCTGAAACAGAGGAATGAGATGCTTACAATGACGCCCTTAGCGGTACTGGCTGAAAATGAGTATGCGTCTGGTTTTCATAGATATCGGGTGCGTTTCGACCACGACGGCAATGAGGTTGAATATACATTCACCGTTGACGATCGAGATGAAATGACCGGCGTCAAAGCCGATGAACGTGAATTTTCAGTTGCAACAATGCAAGACCCACTAATGCCAAAACTAATGCAAACCATCTTACAATTTCACGAGGCACGGCGGAAGACACCGAAGCAAAGCCAGAAGCCGTGAGACTCACTTGCCCAAAGACCTTAGGCAGTCTAATAAGGCCTTAAAAAGAGTGAGCGCCCAGAATAGCGATTAACAAGATTTGCCAGCTGACTGCATCAAGAATCAGCGCAGAGTAAACTCTATTAGGTCAGCGTTCTTAACGCTTATCTGACGTTCCGAAAACATCGGATCTTCAATCATGCCACCAGATACAAGAAGAAGATTATCGGCAATAAAATGTGCATTGTCCGGTTCGTAATTTATATCAAAGTGATGAAAAAACATGCGGGCATGGTTGAGTCGAAGTCTGTCGATTCGCTCTAGTCTAACTTCTCGAACACCTAGCACATCTACGGTTTTTAAGAAATTAGTATCTGTAGTCGTTCCGCACAGCAAGAAACAATTGTCTTTATCATCCAAGCATGCAGTATATAGTAACCTTTTAAATTCTTCTTTCGCCTTCAAAGGTACAGACGTCCCAGAAACAGTATCAACAATTTCTGCTATTGGAGAACCAGCATTACCTCCGCCAATAAGCAATATTTTTCCATTTGAAAGAGGAAGAGATCGATGGCCAGTTCGCGGCGTAGCCAGTTTAAAAGTTTTGATGACCTTATTTGATTTACCATCGAAAATCTGAGCAGACCGCGTAAGCTGCGAATTTTTAGACGTGCCGGCAGAATCATTGAGCACGCCACCGGTCACTAAAAACATATCGTCAGGCAGTTCAATAACCGAAGCACCAACCTTTCCATCGCCCAATCGTCCTCTATCATAATGCGCTGCCAAATCATGCCACTTGGGGTTGATACGGCTTCGACGCACCTCTGACTTCATAGCAACATGAGTGCCAAAGTAGAGCCGTCCGTCCTGCCAGCGAACCGTAACTGTCTCTTGGCTTACACGCCTTTGCGAAGGCGCCAGCTCAAGTACAGTAGAAACACATACTTCACTTTTGCCACTCATTAACTCGCTAAACTTTTTTCTTTCGTCAGGATGAAAGAACACAACGGTTTTATCATCCATTTGCAGGAAATTGCACTGGTTCTCATTGATGGTTACGTGTTTCTTGGGATACAACTTCGCCAGATTAATCGATACGACGCGATGCGCTTGAACCGGCCACAAATTTGGCAGGAATAGAGCCACTAACGCTGACGACACATATGTGAGCAATTTTCTATTCAACTTTGGCTTACCCCAGAACCAGACTCTACAATGATTTAGAGTCGCTCCGCAGAATAAGCAAACATTTAAACAATTGTTTGCTTGCTCTGCAGAGTTGCGACGTGGGAAGACTCGTAAAATCACCTACATTTAATTGCCCTTAGCATCCAGCACAGCGTCTACTGCATCTTCAATAGGCAGAGTATTTCTCTCACTCACGGGGCCGTTGATACGCGTAGCAACAACGTTTTTCTCAGTCAGGATGAGCGTTTGTGGCAGCATGTAGAAGGGGTTTTTCACACGGTCACCAACAAACGACTTGAATAGTGCAAAGTTATTTGCATCTCCAGTGACCACAGTCAACGACGATTGATATGGCTTTTGCATAGCCCTAAATTCTGCAGCGTCTTGCGCACTGATAGGTCGAGGCTTGGCCTCCGTCAGAAAAATTTCCTGAGGCACCTTAAAAGCCAGGATAGAAACCTTGTCGACCGGATACTTGGTCCGAACAGTTGCTAAAGCCATCAGAATGTCTACCGAAAAAGAGCCATCTTCAGGAACGAAAGCAACAATTTTTACTTGGCCTTTTAACTGCGCTATTGTCACTGGTTTGCCATCGCTGGTTACCAACTCCGCACGCAGAAGGCCTTCTGGCAAAGGCCTATTCTCAGTAATTATGTATTCAGCATTATCTTCTTCAGTTTTAATCGCCTTTGCGCGTTCTTCTAGATTGAGCGGTTTGCCATTTAAATGCCGCCAAAACAATTCAATAATTAGCGATGACATATTGGCACCATTGGCGATGCCCATCTTGTTGAAATACTTTGTCAGCGGATTTCTTTGACGAAGCCCCCATTGATTCCGCAGCCCCATCCCAAGTGATGGCCCGCCTTGAAACATAAAGAGCTTGTCTTCAGTGGACTTTTTAATCTCAGCTATGTCTTCCGCACTCAGCATTTTAGATAAAGCTTCGAAACAATCATCGATATTGCGAAGTACTTTTTGATCGCGCCAGGGGTTACCATCGTACCGCCTTCAAAGGCAGACACACGCGATTGCAACCTAACTGGCTCGAAAACTACTGCTTCGTTTGGTTTACACAGTGCCAGCGACTTGCCATCAGGAGCCCAGCGCACAAGATAAAATTGAGAATCAAATTTCTTGGCGCCCACATATTTGCCAGTAGCAGTACTGAATATTGCCCGCACGTCGTCTGCTCCCCCCACTAGAAGATAGTCACCAAGCGGTGACCATTGAACGTGGAAACGCCCCGTCTTCTCCGCCTCGGCAACGAAGCGATCTTGCATTTTGCTGGCATCAAATATATGAAGGTCTGCACCTTCACCGCTATAAGCCAAAAGCTTTCCGCCAGGCGACCACTCAAACTTAACTTGGCCGTGGGTCGCCGGGGTAAGAACCTTCAACTCCTTTAAAGTGGTGCCATCAAGAATATGCAGTGCGTCGTCACTGTAAGCAAACAGGTTCAAACTCTTAGACCAGCCGATGTTCTCAATTTCAGTCTTCGTTCTCAAAGATAGAAGCTGCTCTCCGGTGGCGGAGTAAAGTCTTAAAACTTCTTTAGGCCAACCGGCTGCTCGAGAGAGCGCGTGTGCAACCTTTGTACTATCAGCAGACCAGGCAAGCTTAGGGTAGATCCAGTCTCTCGGCTCAGGAAAAGTAAACCGCTGCTTCTTGTGGGGAACATCCCAAATCCCGGCGCCAGACGCAATTAACTCACAATTTGGCGACCAAGCAATAGCACCATCGCTACGAACCGGCAGAAACACTTCTCCTGAAGCAAGACTATAAATACTGTTACCGGCAGCGATCATCGTGTCGTCGGGCGACCAGTAAGCATCGCTAACCTTAGGGATTCTAATCGGCAAAACTTCATTAGACGGCACCTTAAGGATGAGAGTTTGCTCCCACTTAGCATTGGGCTGAGCAGAAGGATAATGTGGCTTTGGCCAATTGACTTTAACAAAGCGTCCATTATGCGACCACACTGGAATCCCAGCCCATTCTGAAGGCGGCAAAATCTTTGGCGGTTCAGGGTCAAGACAGTGGCCGGGCAGGGCAAAGAGTACCGCCATCAAAGAGAGCCAAATGGCACACGAAAGAGATGCGAAAGAGCGTTTAGAGAAGATAGCGGTTTTCAATTCAAACATTCTGATGATCTTACCGCCTAGAAGAATTATTTAGAGAACACTTTAGTTCAACACGAGAAAGTAGCGCGTCGATTTGAGCGCGCCAATCTTGGTGAGCGCACCCATTGCTACCAGCTCCTGTAAATCGCGTGTGGCGGTGGCGCGGGTGGTGCCAGCAATGGTGATGTAGTTGGCGGCATTCAAACCGCCAGCGAATCCATCTAGCCCTTCGCGGAACATGCGGGCAATGACGCGCTCCTGACGCGCGTTCATGCGGTCGCGGTAACGGTAGTAGAATTTGGTCTTGCTGACCAGGAAATCGATCTGCGCGAGACTGTAAGCCTGCGCGTCGATCACTGTTTGTGAAAAATAGACCAGCCAGGGCGTAATCTCGTTGTGCTTGTTGGCCGCTTCTAATGCAGCATAATAGGCGGAACGCTTGCGCTGAATGATCTGCGACAGGGCAATAAGGCTTGGCTGGCCTATAGCCTGCGCCAGGGCTTTTTCGGAGAGAGCGCGAGCGATGCGGCCATTGCCATCCTCAAACGGATGGACGCTGACAAAATAGAGATGGGCAATCCCGGCGCGCGTCAACGCGGGAATAGGCCGCTCTCCGCCTGGTGCAGTGGCGGCAAACCATGCGAGAAAGCGTGCCATTTCTTTCGCTATGGAACTCGATAGCGGCGCTTCAAAATGCACTTTGGGCTTGTGCAGCGCGCCGGAGACGACCCGCATAGGCTCGTCGTGGTCGCGATAGCTCCCGATGGCGCGAATGTCAGCACGCTCATGCACCACCTTACGATGCCAGTCATACAGCGTCTGTTCGGTCAACGGCTTGGCCGCGTCGCGATAAAGCGCCATCATCATTTCGGCGATGCCGCGCTCGGCGGGAGGCACACGACGATGGTCTGTCTCCAGCCCGAACTGACGGCGCAATGACGACTGCACGCTGTCGCGATTGAGTAATTCGCCTTCAATCTCGGACGTTTTGAGCGCTTCGCCAGCCATGATGTCGATCGTTATGGTGGCGCGGTCTTCGTCACCCAAATGCTTAATCGAGCCGATCAGCACGCCAGCTTGCTGCAAGAACGAGGCTTCAAGAACAGTCAACGCCGCTCCATTCCATCGAAAATCAGGCCAATCGGGCTGCTGCCAGTTCCATTTCATGAGTCATAACCACCAGGTTTATAACTCAAAATAGACCATATTTTGAGTTATATGTCCAGCATTTATAGCTCATGACCCTTGATGCCTTCCATCGAATCGGTCATATCGCCCAAAACATAACGTAAAACATATTAGACGCTAAACCAATTAACGTCAAATATACTATACGTATCAACCAAAACCGAAATTACGAATCTTGACGATATCGTCTAGCCTGCTATACGATAAACCTTATAACGTCAACAATACTGGACATTATGACAAAATCAGCAGCTAGCTCGCCTACCCCGATTCCCGTTCGCCGGGCTATGCGCAAACTCGGCCAAGACATCCGGGACGCTCGACTGCGACGCCGCATACCGACTGAAATCTTGGCAGAACGGGCATCAATCAGCCGAATGACTTTGTATAACGCAGAAAAAGGCGATGTAACTGTATCAATGGGCACGTACGCGACCATCTTGTTTGTCCTTGGCATGATTGATCGAGTATCCAATTTAGCTGATGCTGGAGAAGACGCTCTTGGGCGACAGCTCGACGAAGAGCGTCTCCCTAAGCGGATCAGGCTGCATGGAAAGAAGACAGCAGGGCCGGGCAAGACAGGTCCGTCAGACAAGGCGGGAGCATCCTAGTGGAAAGCGAGACACTGGTGCATGTCGATTATCTCGGCAAGCCACACCTTGTCGGACGTCTTTGGGCACGCACGCGCAAAGAAAAAGACAGCGCTACTTTCGAGTATGACAAAGACTGGCTTTCTAACCCATTACGCTTTGCCTTGGAGCCTGCCTTAAGCCTTGGTCCTGGCCCCTTTCATAGCGGTGACCGCGCACTGTTTGGCGCCATTGGAGATTCAGCACCAGATCGGTGGGGCCGCGTACTAATGCGTCGGGCTGAACGAAGACGTTCGGAGCGCGAGGGCAAAGCAGCTAAGACTCTTCGTGAGATCGACTACTTATTGATGGTCGATGATGTAGCCCGCCAAGGTGCTCTACGATTTACTACGAAACCCGGCGGACCTTTTTTGGCAGAGGACGGGAAGAACAAAATACCGCCGTTAATTGAACTCCCCCGGCTACTCTCAGCAGCAGAGAACGTGTTGGGCGATAAAGAATCAGATGAAGACTTGCGCTTGCTGCTAGCGCCGGGCTCCTCGCTTGGAGGCGCAAGACCAAAGGCGTCAGTGCGAGATCGTGATGGTCAGTTGGCGATCGCAAAATTCCCTCACGCAGGCGATGAAATCAATGCTGTTTTATGGGAAGCCGTTGCCCTGACACTTGCCACCAATGCTGGTATTAACGTACCAGAATGGCGATTGGAGACCGTCGGCAAAAGACCGGTTCTGCTGCTGCGCCGGTTCGATCGCATCGAAGGTCAGCGTATTCCATTCGTCTCTTCTATGAGCATGCTCGATGCAAGAGACAATGAACAAAGAAGTTACATGGAGTTCGTAGATGTGTTGCGGCAGGTTGGTGGCGCGCCCAAAGACGATATGCGTCAGTTGTGGCGCCGCATCGTTCTGAGCATTCTAATCTCAAACACTGACGACCACCTGCGAAATCATGGTTTCTTGTATACCGATCCAAAGGGTTGGCGCCTGTCGCCTGCGTACGACCTAAACCCGGTACCAATTGACTTAAAACCCCGTGTGCTCAGCACTGCCATTGATCTCGACGACGCCACTGCATCGTTAGACCTCGCACTAGAAGTGGCCTATTACTTTGAGATCAGCGATGACGATGCTCGTCAAATTGCCTTTGAGGTGGGAACAGCGGTGAAAGCATGGCGAAGCGTAGCTAAAAAGCTCAATCTAACTGCGAGCCAGATTGATCGTATGGCCTCAGCATTTGAGCACGGTGACGTTCAAAAGTCTATTGTAGGCAAACTTTAGTCGGCCCCAGCACTCAGCACTGCGTCGACGGCGCCTTCTGAGTATTTCTCTCACTCACGGGGCCGTTGATACGTTTAGCAACGGCAAAAGCGAGTATATTTAATGAAATTCTTGAGAGATCGAAGGAAGTTATTGACGGTGCAAAGTCCTCAGAGATTCAAATTAGCGCTATCCGTGATTCTGGCGATTCTACTCTGGAATCCTGATGTTGCTCAGGCTGCAGAAGAGCAAACACCAATGGAGATGCCCGACATCAACCAGCTTGATGCCGGTGCCAATGGACGCATGGATTGCGGCCCTGCAGCAGCGGCTAACTATCTTTATTGGTTAAGTAGTCACGGTTATCCAGCGGTTGTAAAAAAGGGCCAGGACAGTACATCGAAAATTCTTCTAGAGCTGGAGCAACTGATGCAAGCGGACTCAACCGGCACTGGTGTGGCGAATTTTTCAGGCGGACTAAGCGCGTTCCTTTATTCAAAAGGTTATAAGATTCGATCTCTAGAATGTCTCGGCTGGAGACGAGGGGCGAATCAAATTCCTCCGAATTTGAACACTTTGAAAAAGACCATTGATCAGGGCGGAGGTGTTTTTCTGAATTTTGGGTGGTATCGCACTGGAGCAGGCGATCGATACTTACGCACGGGAGGCCACTGGGTAACGCTCGCTGGATTTGCAATCGATGAACAAAATCCTGGTAGCTCAAACGTTTTTGTTGTTTACGATCCCTCGCCTCGATCAGGTTCACAACCCAAACGCGAAACTTTTCAACTAACAGGGCTGACTTCTGGCACTCTGATCACAAACAAAAACGAAGTTACGCTTCCGGCAAAGCACTACCTTCACTACACAAAATTACAAAACACTTGGAAAATTCCAGCATCTGCAGATGTTGCAATTCTCGATGCTGCAGTGTGCGTATTGCCTGAGAAATTGTAGAGAAAAAAGTAACCCAAACCACTTTAGGTTTTGGCGAATATTTGATTAGGCGCTTTCAGAATTTGCTAGAATTGGCCGGAGAAATTGGAGAAACCATTCATGCTGCGAACTTTGTTTTTAATTGTCGCTTTAGTTTGTTCATTGTCCGCGGCTTCAGCCAAAGATGCTGCATTTGATAGTTTTTGGAGTGACTTTAAATCGGCCCTTGCCAAAAACGATAAAGAAGCAATTTCCAGCTTATCGAGTTTGCCTTTTGAGTCTTATGACGGAAAACTGAACAAGGCGCAATTCATCAAATACTGCGACAAACTTTTCTCGAAGAAAACCAGAGATTGCCTGGTCAAACAAAAGCCTGTAGCCGACAAAAACAACTACTGTGCTTTCTGCGGCGAAGAAATATTCATCTTCGAAAAAGTGAAAGGCAAATATGTGTTCACCAATATTACTCCCAATGATTAACAGACTTAGGATTTGACCACCGGTATTGCTTTAGTGCCTATAACCGGCCCATTGACCTTCGTCGGGCGGATTACCCAGTTCAAGAAGAAACTTAAGGATATCATCGTTTGTTTTGACCGGTGTGCTAAATATTCGGCCTTCCGTGCTTATCTTGGCAGAAGTATCATTTGCAGTGATAACTAGCGCCCGCCCGTTAGAGAATGATCCTGCTAGAGAATACCTGGGTTCGATAATTTGAGTGCCCTTGTTATCTATAAAGCCATATTTGCCATCGATGGAGACAGCTGAGAGGCCATTTGAGAATGGGGCGGCGAATTCAAACTGAGGTCGAATTGCAAACTTTCCCTGCTTATCTATAAATCCCCATTTTGTGCCAGACTTTACTGGAGCCAGTCCTTCCGAAAAATCTCTAGCAGCAGAATACTTTAAGTCTATTATCTCCTTGCCAGTGCAATCTATGAATCCCCATTTCGCTTGCATTTCGGTATCAGGAAATGTACGAGAGATTCTAATCGAACCTGGTTCTCCATCCATGTTTTTGACATGTTCTCCACAGCCCACTGCTGCAAGGCCTTCATGAAAAGATCCGACTTTATCATATCGAGGTTGGACAACAAACTTTCCAGTTCTATCAATGAAACCGAACTTCGGCTTGGGCTGGTCGCTTGACCATTTACTAAGCTCAAATCGCTCAACATCGATAAGCGGAATTTTTGACGATACTACGCCTACAGCAGCATAGCCTTCAGAAAAGGAAGCAGCTTCTTCTAACTTAGGCGGTATTTTGTACTTTCCCTGATGGTCTATGTATCCATAGTGATAATTTGTATCATCCTTAAGTACGGCTAGCCCCTCGCTAAAGCCTTCGACAATTGGTTTTAAATTTGCAATCATGCGGCTCTCAAGGTGAAATACTTGCTTACCGTCTGTTCCTATGAAACGCCAAAAATAATCAGGCGATGGGGCTATCGATACCCCCTCCGAAAATTTTTGAGGGACAGTCTGGCTATCGTTTGCAAAGTCTCTCGCTAAAAAGGTAGGTTGAATCTTGAAGTTGCCTTTCTTATCGATAAAGCCCCAGCGCTCCCCTATCAACACTGCTGCAAGGCCTTGTGAGAAGTCGAGGGCTTTGTCGAAAGTGGCATGAATAGCGAGCTCACCTTTTTCGTTTATATATCCCCATTTGGTTCCAGTGCGCACTGCTGCTAGACCTTCTGAAAAGTGCCTGGCTGCATAGAAGCCTGAGGCGATGGCTTTGCCGGTCGGATCGAGGAAGCTGCAACGCCACTTTTGAAGAGATGCTAACTTTGTGACTATTTCATCCTCTGAAACTGCCACTGCAGCCGGTGCCAAGCCCTCACTGAACTCATCAGCATCAGCAAATTTCGGGGCTATTATCCAATGCCCTTTTTCGTCTACATATCCAAATCCGTCTTTGGTTTTTACAAAGTTTAGGTGATTGGTAAAGTCATGCCCGACAAATAAGAATTGATAAGGCGAAATTAGTTTGCCTTGCCTGTCCACAAATCCCCAAAGCCCGTTCCTATCTCGTACTCCGGCGATCTTTCCAGAATAGTTTGCCACCTCAGTCCAATGTCCCATGAGTTCTTTACCAGACTTATCTATAAAGCCCCATTCAGTATCGCCTTCGGTTTTGCCAATGGTCTCAACTATTGCTAATCCGTTGCTAAAATCCCAGGCTGTTTTGTAGGTGTGTTCGCCCAATAACTGACCTGAGCGATTAATATAACCAGAGACGTAGTCGCTTCCTTGGCCTATCGGAGCTACGCAGTCGACCTTGGCCAGACCGCCTTGAAAAGGCTCTCCACTTTGGTATTTTGGCGAAATTACCAATCTGCCATTTTTATCAATATAGCCGGTCCGATTCATTCCTAAGCCCGAATAGTCTTTTTCTGCCTTGGGTTTCACTGTACATGAAGCCAGACCCTCAGCGAATATTCCCAACTCAAAATCGCTGGAAGGCCCGAAAAGCTTTGTACCCGAAGCATCGAAAATATTGCCGCTATACTTAGCCTTTGCACTCTCCTCTTTTTCTTTTCCCTCCGCAGCCCATCTCTTTTTATTCGTCTCGTTGATTACTTCAACTCTGGTCATATCTGGGCTAACGGCTTTGCCGGTTTTATCTATTTTGAAGTAACGCTCATCGACACCCACGATAGTCGTTCCATTCTTGAAAGCCTTTACGAGATCGTACTTGGGCAAAATCTTGAACGAACCATAATTGTCGATAAATCCCCATCTCTTCCGTTTGCTTAGCGTTTCGGCAATATCCGAATCTATACCATCCGTCTCAAATGAAGGCTGCCATACCACTCCGGGTTGGCCGGCACAGGGCGCGAAGTTAACCCCCAGGAGCAACAGGGCCAGGCAAAAGCAATTCAATATAGGCAGTTTCTTGTGACTCACACTACGATTATATCCGAGACTTCCGTCAGCATTTTGGAGAGACAAGAGAATGCCAATTACTGAAAGGCAATCTGGCTCTTAGAAGTCTGCCATATAGTCAGGCCCCCAACCGAACTTTCTTACAATGTGCAGATCATTGCGTTGCACTACCGATTGTGCTCCGATACCGCTGGCACCGACGCCGACGCTTACTTCGCCGCTGTTATAGTCGTTGTAGCGATCGGTGGCACTATAGCCGGTGCCTGCTCTTACATCCAGCTTTGGTCCGACCTGCGCTCCTACATTAAAGCGAGCTTTCTCTTCTCCCGAGTCGGCGCTGACGGGTACGTCAGGATTGATCACCGAATTATTTTTGGTGTTGATGTCGGCTCCCGCTCCCAGTGAAGCCTCACCTAAATTTGTTCGGGCACGACCACCAAAAGATGAATCGTCATTGAGATTGGCGTGACCGCCTGCTTGCACACCAACTACCTTAGCCAGGCCTACGTCTCCTTTATAGCCGTTGTTGAAGCCGTCATCGCCTACACTAGAATCAAATGTATGGCGAGTATGGGCAAACAATACTTTGGCGCCGGTGTCAGCGTGAACAGCGCTTTTCGGACCGAGATTGGCTTTTACTGCAGCGCCTGTGTCTACCAGCTTTGCGGCATGAACGCGGCCACCTACATCGCTGTGCAGGCCATGACGATCGACGCCTACACCGACGCCGCCGCGGGCTCCGATGGGGCCGAGATTGACGCCGGCATCTACTCTGGTTTCTTGACCGATTTGTGCGCCTACTTTAGCAATACCGATGTTGATACCAAATGCCAGAGAATTGTTGCGGCAGCCAATCTTGAAGAGTCCGAGGTTGAGACCGCGAAATTTGTGATCTGGCTCGTCTGATTTTTGCTCCTCTTTAGGCGGGCAGGCTTCTGCTGCTGGCGCTTGGTGGTAAGCTTCTTGGCTCAGCTTTGCACTGGCGGAAGTCTGTTCGTTGGTGGCATAATTTTGAGTGTTGTCCATTTGATTAGCATCACACTTATCTGAATGATTGGCCATGATTTAGAACACCGTTGCGAGGGGGGATGCATTCAGAATAGCCATCGGGCAGTGCGTTGTACATGGTCGGATTACGACATATTCGCAGCGTTTTTCGACGCATATTTCACACTCGTGTCACAATTGCGTGTAACGAGCGAACGATGTTTTCAGCAGCACCACTGGTGGTTTTGGCCAGGCCGACTAATTTCAGTCACTCAAGCGGGCTTCCATCTGCTCACAGTTCGCTTGAATAATTTCTATCGCACGCTCAGCGGCTGGGTGAGACCAACCATCTGCTTTCATGCTGTCGTACTCTTCTTTCATTTCTTGCGGTAAATTCGAATATAGCCGCTTCGCAAGCTTCTTGAATGACGGGTATGAGTAATTGATGTCCTCGCATAGCGTTCTCCATTGATGTGCGAAGATTTCGTTAGGCTCGTCGAAATCGCCGATTTCCATAGCTAACTTTTTGGAATAGTCGGGAAACGCTGTAGTACAAAGAACATCATATAATGGGGCAAGTCTAATTCCCTTGGGGCTATGCAGCAGAGAAAAGTTTTTTCCGTGAGCATCCATGTTACCGACAAGAAAATTGAAGATCACTGCAGTTAGTAATTTCATCCGCTCTCTCGCCGGCACAGCGGTTTTGCCCAGAAGTGCGAAACAATCCGGTAGCGTCGGACCACCATCTTCCTGATACTTCTTCTTTGATGGGATTGCCAATGCTTGGCAGAAGTCCTCTTGGTGAACTCGTTCTACTGTTTTCGTTTCTTTCACTCGTTGACGGTCGTATCTCTCCACGAGCAAGTAGACTTGATCTTCTGCTTTGGATAGCTTCACTGCGGCGGCATCAATTCCAAGGCGAGATGCGGTTTTCAGACAAAGGTGTTCACAGAAAATCGCACCAGGTGCCTGACTCAGATCTGGCTTGAGTATGTGAGAAGTGGGACCACTGCTTGGAACACCGATACCATCAGGTACTACCGATACAGCCGCCTTATCTTGCACACCAGATAGCGAGAGCCTTATGCCGTTGATCCCCGCAAACAATGGGCGTACAGGAAGCTCACGTATATGCTGAGCTAGCTCTGCTTGCGAGAACACTTGCACGATCTCTTGTCCTTCCGCTGGCGGTATTAAACCAGACTCAACAATCGAAAGTGCACCAGCACACTCAGCTCCAATTGCGCGTAACAGACTGAAGCTATTGCTCGCGCTGATCCCGTAGCGCCTACCAAGAGCCTTCCTCGCTGCATCGCCTTCTGGCAGCAGACCGCCAAAGAATGCCTCACAGTGCAAGCCACCAAAACTCTTATGTTCAAGCGACATTCCAACAGATATTGGCCGCCTTGCGTCCTGATTGTAGCTAAACATCATCTCGTCAGCGGAATCCAATCCGAGAGTTCCGACTAATTCCGCATTGAGAAAGACATTTAAATTGTTAGTCATTGTGATCGGCTCTTGTAATTGCCGTCAGTTCGATACCAAGCATGGTCAAAAGTTGTAGTGTCTTACCAATCTCACACGTTGGTTTGCCTCTTTCCAAATCCCCAATGAAACGTGGACCCAGCCCTGATGCACCAGCGAGGTCTACTTGAGTCATTCCTAGAGATTTTCGATGTTTTCTGACGAACTGCGCCAGGTCATCTGCTGAACAAATTGCCTTTTTCATAGCCTTACCATTCTGCGTTCCCATTCCGCCTTCCCGTACGGTAACAATATCATGATCTGGGCGAATTCGCGCAACAAATCTTCCTCAACGGGAAGATCCAGGAAACGAAAACTTCCCGCTAAGGAAGATTTACAGTCACCGCGGAAGGGAAAGCAGACAATATTCCCGCACGGGAATTCGGTTCATGCCAAAATCCCGCCATACTGACTCCAGAAGCTGCCCTTCAGGCTGTGGGCTTTACGCAGCTGGCTGACATAATCGGCGTGAGGCACAACGTCTTTCCAATCTGCGATTTTCTCAGACATGGCATCCAGTTTACGCAAATATCCAACACCGTGATGATAAGACTTCGAATAACCTTGTTGCAGCAGTTCATCAAGCACCACTCGATATAAGAAGCTGGCCATGAGGTGGCGCTCGTTGAGTTCCATCGCTTGAGCAAGAGGCAAAATGTTGGCGTACAGACCGCGCTTGAGAGGCACCACATGTTGCCAGAGATATTTCTCGGCATCATCAAAGCGTTTACCATTTAAGAGAAAATGGGCGTCGGAATAAGTCACGCCATGGGTGGCAAAGATTTCGGACATCTCGCCGTCGATGACCGTTTCACGCTCGCTTTCACCGATGGCCTGCAAAAGCGACGCGAAATTGTCTTCGCTGCGCACAGACTTGAACAACTTCCAGGCCTGCGCGGCCTCCTCATCTTTCAGGTCCAGAGCTTTGTAGACAGCAAGCAGCAATTTGTTGTATTCGGTCTGACGATTGCGGGTGGCATCGACTTTCTTCAGCAAGACAAGCGCTCCGGAAGCGTCGCCGGCGTCTAAACGCAAACGCGCAATTTCGCAAATGTCTGCGGTAGACAATGTGCTGCTACCGGCAAGGCGAATTTGCTCGAGCAGATCGAAATCTTTGATCTGTATTGCCAGCGATTCTAGAGCATACGACCACTTCGCTTCATCACCAGGATTACTTTTAACAGCACTCTGCATGCGCTCAATCAGCATGCGCAGTTTTTCTTCAGGAATGTATTCAGCAGCACCAGCAAAAATATTCCAGCGAGAGCCGATGGCGTCTTCGTCATAAAGGCGGAACAGCTGGTGACAGAGCCACTCTTTGTCAGTGCATCCGCTGCCATAATGAACCAGCAATTCGACGGCATCGTTTTGAAAAATGCGCGAAAAAGTGCCGTCATCGTTCACGTTATTGAAGACATAATGATCGTTTTCAATAAAGAGAGTGGTCAATCTGAACCCTTCAAAGCTGTCATGCACACTAAGGCTGAGATCGTGCAACAAAAATTCGAGTCGCTTAATAAAGACAATTGGCCCGGCGATGTCGGCATCTTCGTCGTAAACGCAGTTGACGATGCGCTCTTCTAGGCGAGCAACATTGGCGGAATCATCAGAGACTATTCGCTCAACTGTTTGGTCCGCTTCATCTGTCAGCAATGCCAGTTCGAGGATGACATCAGCGAGGGCCTCGGCGCCAAGTTCGATCAGCGCCGTGCGGCGATCGGCATCATTTGTTGTCATTGGTTTCCTTTTCTGGCGCTAAATTCACATTGCAGGCGCTCTCATTATACAGCGCCGGTCTTGTTGAGCGAATCGAAATTAGATTCACTCCAGAGTATAATCAACTATCGCCTTGGAAGTACTGGAATAGTGAAGCCGTCTATCGCTAATAAGTTGCTAACAAGCTTGTCGAGGTTTAAAAGTGCGAACAATAACCCCCATATCAATAGCAGCTGAAGGTGAATACGCCCCAAATTTGCATCGCTACCGCGTTCGCTTTCAACGCGACACAAAAGAACAAGAATTTGCCTTTACAGTCGACGATAATGGAATAACAGGAGTTAGATGGGATGATGATGAGTTCTGGCGAATCACTTGTGAAGATCCAAAAGTGTCTGACCTAATGCAGGCACTGATTTACTTCCATGAAGCACGCAAAACCCTTTTAGTGTGAAGCCCATCTCGAATTTTCCTTCACCCTAACCGAAGGGCGAGTCACCGGAGTGCACGCGGATGGCGACGAATTTTGGAAAATCACATGTGAAGACCCATTCGTACCAGACTTAATGCAAGCTATCCTCAATTTTCACGAGTCTAGACTTACTCACCGCAATAAACCGACAGACTAACAAAATCACATTTTCATTCTGATGATTGAATTGGCAAAGCAATTTGGAAAGGCGGAGCGGTCTATCGCCAATAAGTCAGTACCAATCTTTTCGAGGTTCAAAATTTGCGAACACTAGTACCTATATCAATTAAGGCGGAAGGTCAATATGCACCGCATTCACATCGCTATCGCGTTCGCTTTGAGTATCAGCCAACAGAAGTTGAATTTACCTTCACTGTTAATGACAAGGGTGGTGCAGGCGCGATATGGGATGATGAAGAATTTTGGAAAATCATGTGCGAGAGCCCACTCGTTACGCCACTTATGCAAACACTGATTTACTTCCATGAGTCTCGGCAACAGCTAAAAAGTTCAGAGGCAACCATTATCAATGAATGAGTTCAACAAATAGGCCTAACGACCAGATATGCCGTGGCCTAAAGAACATGGAATTTGAAGGTTTGTGAGGTCAAAAAAAACACAAGAAAGCTTTTGCATTAAAGCAATGCACCATCAGTGATACCAGAACTACACTGGTGATCTTCTAGCGGACCCCGGGCATGCCAAACGAGTGATAAGTTTTCGCTGCCTAATTCCACATTGAGCATTTCCTCCAAGAGTCTTTTGGCCTCGTCGACAGTTTGGCCAGTGGCAGAAATGAACTGCCGATTCTTCGCAGTGAAATTGTAAGCAAGGAAATTCTTGTCTTCATCGCGCTCAATAGTGCAATTGATTGAATTCTTAGGTGCGGCGACTCTCCGAGCTTGCTTCTTCATTGCCTCTCTAAATGACTTAGGACAAGGATTTGCCCATTCCAACAAACCACTATCCCACTCACCGAAAGCAAAGAGCGTAATTAGACCATCTGGGATATCCGCAATCGTCGCTTCTGGGTTCTTCCTCAAGATCAGACCAACACGGTTGTTACCATCAGCCACAATCCAGCATCCACACTTCATCTCACAAATCTGAATGGGTGGAGCGTCAATGTACTTTTCAGGATCAAAGCGCCCAGACAAAGAAGACATAAACCGCCCCTCATGCCCATACATGAGGCCGGCCAGCTTCATGCTTCTGGTCGCAAGTGGCGATGAACAATCAGATGCATTAATCTTAGCTTTCATGCCACTTCTACCTCATCAAAGCCAATTGTTTCGTCAACGAAAATGCTAAAAGAAACAATTGACAAAGACACCATCTTTTTGTATGGTATACGCGAAGCACTTATTTGGCAAGACCCTCGCTTTTCTGCCAATCAGAACAGCGAGAAAGACCATTCGACTTAGGTTTCAGGCGTAGCAAGCCTCTAAAAGATATTAAATTGCCGACGAAATTTGATTTTGATAGCTTCAGTATGGTACTAATTAAATATATGTTCCCCGCCTGATTGCCGAAAGGCCTCAGGCGGGGTCTTATTTTTAGGATGTAAAATGCCTCAAGAGCCAGAGAACAAGACAGCCATTGCCTTTATCGATGGTCAGAACCTGTTTCATAGCGTGGCAGAATGCTTTGGATACAACTATCCGAATTTTGATTTAAAAAGGCTTGTAGACGCGATTGCTGTCGAAAACGATTTTTGCGTAAAACAAATTCGATTTTATACAGGCATTCCTGACCTCAGCAGAGATCCGTTCTGGCATAAATTCTGGGCAGCAAAGATGGTTGGAATGGGCCGAAACAAAATCCATCTTTTCACACGGCCACTAAAATATCGCACTGAATATATTACTCACGATGATGGAACCAGCTGCAGTGTTGACTACAAGCAAGAAAAGGGTATTGATGTCCGTATCGCTCTAGACGTTATCAGTTTAGCAATCGATGGAGCCTATGACGTTGCGCTAGTTTTCAGCCAAGATCAAGACTTGGCTGAGCTGGCGCCAGATATCATAAAAATTTCAAAAGCTCAAAATAAATGGCTTCAAATTTGCTCAGTATTTCCTGATGGCCCAGCAGCAAAAAATAAGCGCGGAATAAACAATACTCACTGGATCAAGTTCGATCAAAACTTGTATGACTCTTGTATCGACCACACCGACTATCGACCAAAATCAAAATAGTGGGCAGCACAAATAGTTACCCGAGACATCTACACTTTGGTTTCCTCAGAAAACGAAAGGTGAAGCTTTCGCCTCACCTTTCTCAAATATTCACATCTGCTCTACCGACTTTCCCCATTACGGGTGGCCTCGCTAATTCCGCGACGCAGCAGGCTCAGGCTTACGATACAGACTTTGTACCACCATCATAGCAACGTATCAAATTAAGTCCATCAAAGTAAACGAAGTTAGCGGCTCTAGGCGGTTGTGTGGGCGCTGCCAACTTCAACGAGCATCAGAACGCGGTTAGATTAGTTGGCACAGCCTTATAATTAGTGATAACAAAAATGCACTTCAGAGTTTCAGCCAAAGCGAGAAGTAGAAATGGGCAGCTATCTTGAAATCAATGACACACTTCAACTCACCATCGAACAGGGTCAACGCCGCACTATTCCAACGAAAAGCAGGCCAATCCTGCTGCTGCCAGTTGCATTTCATGCGTCATAACCACCGCGTTTATAACTCACAAAAAAGCATATTATGAGACATAAGTCTAATATTTTTGCCTAATGACCATGTGCTCGGATCGTGGTACAAAAAGCTACGTGGACTCAATACGGCAAAAACATGGGCAAAATAACCGTTATAAAAAAATTGAGAAAGTGGTCGCCGCCTGAGATAGAAGACGTGCAGGAACCATTTTGTGGAAATCGCCGAAAAAACTTAGTGCCTTTTTCACAGACTCATCCAGAAGTTGCGGACGAATGGCTTTACAAGAAAAACTGCGGCTGGACGCCTGATGATTTCAGCGCAGGCTCAGGCTGCAACGCATACTGGGAATGCCCAAAGTGTTTACGCGAATACAAACGTTCCGTGCACAATAGAACAGACGGCCATGGATGCCCATATTGCGCAAGCAGAATAGTATGCGATGAAACTTCGCTACTTAAGAAGTTTCCAGAAATCGCAGCGCAATGGCATCCGACAAAAAACAAAGCCTTGAAAGTCGATGACTTAACGTCAGGATCAAAGAAACGAGTTTGGTGGCTCTGTGAAAAATGCAATCACGTTTGGAACACGCCGGTCTATAGCCGCACGACCCAAGGGAGAGGGTGTCCAGCATGCTTTATCGCTAGACGCGAATATACGCGTCTGCATTTCGAGTACAGCATACCAGTGCCAGTGGTACTCAACGAATCTTCCCGATCACCAAGCGAATGGTACGAAAGAGAAAGTAATCAAGGTTTCGAGTCTCTGTATAAATTTAGCAAAGCTCTGGCAAAGCAATGGCATCCAACAAAGAACGGCAAGGTGACAGCTCGGAATATTGCAAAAAATTCGCGCGTAATAGCCTGGTGGCTCTGTCAAAAAGGTCTAGATCATGAGTGGCAAGCCAAAGTCGCTGATAGAGCTAGATCGTCGAAAGCCGGTTGTCCGTTCTGCCTCAACAGATCACCCTCAGTAACAAATATGCTCAACGTAAAGGCTCCCGAAGTAGCAAAAGAATGGCATCCGACAAAGAACGGAGCTGTCAAACCAGAACACGTGATTGCAGGTGGTGTGACAAAATACTGGTTTCAATGCAAAAAGGACGCAAGCCATGAATGGGAGTCTAAACTAAATCTGCGTATTGCAGGCTCCAAGTGCCCTTACTGTACCCACAATAGAGTTAGCAAAGATAATTGCTTGAGTGAAACGTTTCCAGAAATCGCGGCTCAGCTGCATCCTACGAAAAACGGTAAAATCGACACCTCGAAGATTGCAGCCAAATCTCACAAGAAGCTCTGGTGGGTCTGCCCAGAAGGTCCAGATCATATTTGGGAGGCAGCGCCAGCAACGAGAACTAAAGGCAACGGGTGCCCTTGTTGCAGTGGAAGACAAAGATCGATTACTAACTGCTTAGCGACACTGCAACCAGAGACAGCAGCGCAATGGCACCCGACAAAAAATAAAAGTATGACACCATTTAAAGTATCACCATTTTCAAAGGAACTTGCCTGGTGGCTCTGCTCTAAAGGTCACAAGTGGCAACAGCCGATAGCGCAGAGAGCTGGGGCAACGGTTATCTGCTGGCAATGTTTTCGAGACAGTCGGAGCAGTTAAGCTAGCACTTCTTGAAATAGCATCCAGCAAGATGCCCTAGGCCTTCAAGCGCGCTTCTATCTGCGCACAGTTCGCTTGAATAATTTCTATCGCACGATCAGCGGCTGGGTGAGACCAACCATCAGCTGTTGCACTTTTCAAGAGCAACGCTATAATGATTTTGCCGCCTTTGCGGTGACCAGGAAACCATTTACTAGACTGACAAAATAATAAAGCATGTACACACGTGAGTGTGTGCTTTTGCATGGGAGGAGCTATGTACCGAGCCCTTGTTCTTCTTTTGCTGATTTCCACACAGGTGGCGTCAGCTCAGAACTCAAAATTTGGAGCGCACAGTCTTGCTACCGGAATACAGCTTTCTAAATGGGGAGATGAATGCGTAGGTCGAGGTAGCAATGCCAGCGCAGCTTTACTTTTTAGGAAAGCCGCAGCTATTCTGGAACGGTATCCAGGAAAGGCCCCTTCTGAACTAGCCGATTGTTACCGAGGTTTTGCCTACAACGACCAAGATAATAAGCGCTGGTTTAGCGCCGAGACTAACTTCAAGCGAGCCTTAGAGCTTGAGAAGACGGACCCATCATTGGCCAACAGTGAGCGTCATGCCATGACCTTGAACATGGTAGGTAAAGCGCTGTCCGAGCAAAAAAAATGGAAGGAAGCAGAATCATACTTCTCTCAATCACTCAAGATGCGGGAGAAGACCTACGGTCTGGTCGATTCTACAACCCTATCGGCCATGCGGGACCTGGCAGATGCGCAAAAGCATCTAGGCTCCACTTCGCTTCAAGAGAAATGGAAAAGATTGTCCGTCGAGAATACGAAAAAAGATATCGGCCCCAAACTTGCTCCAGTATACGAGCGCCTTCACAATGAAGTGCAATCATTGCCTAACTGTTGCGTGTTGCCTGTAGCCAAAAGCCTCGTAAGAAACAAACCTTTTCAGGAAGCCATTGTGGAAAAAGAATTGGATCTTAAGTTTGGAGGAAAACAAAATCTACGGTACAAGATTCCAAACTGGATGGCTGGGCTGTGGGGCGAAATTCCAGCCAATACTGCAACCGTAGAAGTTGACGGCTATCTGGTATCACCTAACTGTTTTAACCCTCATATGGGCTCTGGCCCTTATGCTAGTCGCCACGGCAAGGAATTCACTGGCAAAAGTTGGTTTGATCTAAACAGACAGAACCAAAATATTGAATGCTGGTGGTCCACTAAGCCTTCAGATAAAACGACAGAATATACATTCTGCCGCAGGCACAATGGATTTATAACTTCGCATGACGACCTGATTCTTCGCTCCTCGTTAGTAAATGTACTCGTTAAAAGCGGGCGCATAGCGACCGTCTGGCAAGAGGATCAAATTGAGGCCTGGAGCCGACTGGAAGACGGCAACGCGGCAGTTTATAAAGCAACGAGGTTATTTGACAGTAACGGTAAGGGCATCGACGAGGCTCCTGACGGCTCAGGCAACGAGCCAACTAACAATATATCTGTGATAAAAAAGGTCGGAGGTCCTCATACATATTAGCTGGTGTCACACGGATTGGAACATGAGTGGCAAGGTCACTTCCTCAAGAGTTTTTCCGACGGCTCTAGAGAACGCTTGACGCCATGGTCACCACAGCTAGTCTTTCATTTTTTTGATCGATTAATTGCCAGTTGCAGTTTGTTCAATTGTTCAGGATCGAGCATAAATTCAAATTCCTTCATTCGACCTATGTATGACTCATAGTCTTGCCCCAAGAATAGAGCATCATTGGAAAAATCAATACAGAAGTGGTGAGTAACTTTATTGCGATGATAATTTATGCAGAAACCATCTTCAGGTGGGAATCTTTCGACATTCAGCCAATTCTCATCGTCAAGACTTAACGTCAGGCTGTCTGGCGCAGACCAGTCAATAGAACGAACAACTTGCTCGATATCGTCACTTCGCAGATTCTCTATAGAACGCGGAGTCTCCGAGTGGACTTCAAGAATCATGGAGCATTGCCTTCCTATCAAAATGGGTGAGTAATTTAGAAAGCCATAGACCAAATGCGAGGGAAGTGCAGCGAGTCAATTTTCGGGGAGCATGCCAGCATGACCAATTCCATGCCTGACTAGGAATTCTACATCGTAATTGGGAACCCAACGAGCATTTTTAAGAAACCTCAGAGGCTTGGCTGGCCGATGGCCTACTGCCGACAATAGAAGGCTGCACTTCGAGTGAATCGCTAACCGGCCCAGCGCTTCAGGCCTGCCTGCACGTCATCATCATGTCTATAATCGCAGTACCAATAGGCTTTCTAGCGAGCGGCGTTCTCTACGCGTCGATTTTTGCAGCCATCCGCGGAGCTCATGTCGATTCTGGATTTCTTTCCATTGCCGCAATTCTCAGTCTGGCGGGTTCAGCAGTTGCTTTTTGGATCGGCAATTATGTTCAACTCAAATTTGTAAGTTCAAAAACAGCCACTTTTGATAGCAAGAGCACCAGACGACAGTGCGCTTTTTCTATGACAGTCCTTGATCTTGGACTGCTCAGTGTATTCGCTGGTATCAACTACTGGATGAGTAAATCGATTCCCTGAATAGCTTCGAGAGCAGTCAAAGGAATTGAAATTGACTCAACCGAAGCCAAATAGTCTCGGGGATTTACTCGTATAAGCGTCTTTGAGCGCTTCTGACACTCGACACGCACAGTTGGCACCGCTAGCCCGGCACCAAATTCGATGGCAACTACATTCTTAGATTTAAACTTGGCAAACCACTCTTCGTAACGGTCTTCATGCTCAACAGTGCGCATCGGTACCCAAGCATCATCTCCGAACAAAAGAATATTTGGGCGAGCAATCGCATCACAATTGAGGCATTTGGGTAATGGGCTTACTGCACGAAATTCAGTTTCATCAACATCTACAGAAATTCCGTCGGCAGGCCAAATAGCTGGTCCGCATGCCAAACCGCGTGAGCATTGCATAAAATGAATCGAGCCGTGTACTTCGTAGATGCGCTCAGGTGCGAAACCTTCTCGTTCGAAGTGGCCGTCGATGTTGCTCGTAAAAACGAAGTATTCTCCGACAAGCTGTTCAGCCCAGCGCTTGAGGATTTGAAAACCAGCGTGCGGAACCGTAGAGCGGTAAAGACTCAAGCAGTGACCATAAAAGCCCCAAGCTTGCTCTGGGTCGTCTCTAATCAATTGTGGGCCAGCTATTTGTTGATAGGTGCGCCCACGGAAAGGTGGGTAGGCTTTCCAAAAACCAGTAGTGCCACGGTAATCTGGCAGGCCGGAGTCGACGCTCATTCCAGCCCCAGCGCCTATGATCAAGGCATCAGCACGCGAGATTGCTTCGGCGGCGCGCTTCAAGCGGGCCAAATGGGGCTCTATCAAATCTTCCTTTCTAACTTCGGCTTGCATAGCTTAAGCTCCTTAGCGAATCGAGGTTGGGCGCGCACTCATACGAACTCAAATGTTCTTAGTCCATGTTAGTTATTGTCGCTCTAACAACACGCCCGTTCTTGAGATCAACATGCATTATTGCAAACCTCAATCTTCCACTGGCCATATATGTAAGTGTCACGTCGCCCGGAGAGCCTGCGTTCTCATCTGGTTGCCTAGCGTCTTCCTTGCCTAGCATTTCCAAGACTTCAGGCTCTGTCAGTCCTCGCAAACAACCAGTTTTGATTAAGCTTTGAGCCATGGGCCAACGGTCTCCCAGGTCGGCCTTGGACTCCCAGCCCGCCTTCGAAAACGGTACTGATTCTGTCCCCCAACGATGAAGTGCAGCAAATAGACACCCATAGATAATTATCACACCGAGCGGCACTGCGTATCGTCGAAAGCGGGGTGGGACGATATTCACTGAGCAATTATCCTTTTGGCACAAGACGCTTTTAACTCTAAGTGTATGATATCTATTCAAACACACAACACAGAATCAATGAGACAAGAAGCAGAATTGAAGAACAAACCAAGTCGACTATCCAAAGAACAAGTTATCTGGCTAAACTGCCTACTCTTGGCACTGTTTGTGGGTCGTCTTGGTTTGGGTGGCTATACCTTTGCCAATGAACAACTTGAGCGTTTTTCAGGCGTGATATTGCTAGTCCTGTTTGTTATTCTTGCAGCAGTAGTGTTTATGGCCCCCAAAAGCATTGTAAGAACGATTAGCCTGGTACTGACAGTACCAATAGCAATGCTAGCTTCCCTAGGAGCTTGCGTGGGTGTTGCCATCTTCGACGACCATCCGGACAGGGTCGAGTTAGTTGGCAAAGCTGGCGATGTGACCTTCGAGCTAGTTCAGGCCTATGAAGTTACCTACTACGAGATCTGTAAACAGTGGATAGAACTACGTATGCGGCGGCCGGTGTTGAACGGCATTTTAAAACAGCAAGAAACTCTCATCATTATTCATCCAGCCTTTTCAGCCACAGCTGAATTGATAGACAGTGGCAGAAATATTCGCATTAGCTCACCGGCACTGCTTGGCCGAAAAGCGATTATGCGCATCTACAGCACAGACTGGAACGAAGCGAAAAAATACGGCCTTGAGCATATTCAACTAACACCAGCAGAACAAAAAGCTACAGGCATCTAACTAGCCTTGTGGCCATTACAACCCTCTCAACGATCTGACAATTGGGTTTGAAAATCAAGACCGGGTCTATAAATTCCAAGCTGAAGATAAAGGCAATCAGCCATGGTATAAATCAATTGGCTACTACATACAGAGCAATAGCTTGACTGATGAACCGAAAAAACCAAAGATTTCGAAAAAACGCAGCATTATGTTTGCCTTGCTAGCATTCGGCGCCTCCTTTATCGTCGGCGCGTTCTACGGAATGATAGCGGGCGGTGAAGAAATGGAAAGATATGATGCTTCAAGCGAGTCAAAGCCAACACGAGCGGAATACGTCAGCCATCAGGTCAACCAAGGTCTCTTTGGCGGCATTGCGTTTGGCTTAATTGGCCTAGGCGTGAATCTATTCTGGTGCTGGGTATCGAAAGAAGACTAATCACTTTGGCAAATACGGCTCGACCTGCTTCATGGCCGCTTTAACGTTTCGAACGTGATTAGATTTTTCAACAATGCCTCTCATGGGCCACGGGCACTGTTCAAAATTAGACGTTCCCGTTATCTTCCTCAAGAGTTTTTCCGACAGCTCTAGAGAACGCTTGACGCCATGGTCGTCAATAAACACATCGTAGTTGTAGCGGTAGGCCAGGGTATCAGCGTTAATCGGAACTACCACAGCTCGATGAATCTTGTTGTATCGATCAATCTTTGCGACCTCATTGAGCAAATACGCGGCAACGAACTAGGGAGCTTTTGCGGGATCGAGCGCTGCCTTAAGCGGCTCATCTTTAAACTGCTGTAGCTGCGGATATAGATAGTCGCCGGTCTTTCCATCACGAGCGTGGACGAGCTCTTCAATGTTCTTCACTTGCATCTGAGCCGGGCCAATTGAATCCTGAGGTCCTAACTTGAAGCCATGCTCTGCAGCAAAGCCTTGCTTGTCATCTAGCAATGGCTTGTAATGCTTAATCTCATTCAAAATGATTCCAGGGATGAGCGAGCGCGGCAGATTCAGACTCTCTAGATTAAACGCATCATAAGCACGGTCGGCGGCACGCAAATTTGGCCACGGCGCCATAGCTTATACTAGAAGCATGAGTCAAGCAAACAAGAGTCAGAAACCAAGTAGCTTTAGCAACAAACGCAAGGTGATGTTAGCGTTTACAATTCCTCTTGTGCTTCTGACACAACAGGCTAGCAGCGCGGCCGACGCGGATACTAAAGAAGTGAATGCAACTGCAGCAGCTAAGTTCAAAACTAGCGTAGAGTTTGCCGTCAAATCAGACAGACAAGTGTTCGCCCTACTTGACGGAACGGTAAAAGAAACTGGCTTGCCGAAGGCTGAGGGCCGCTGGGTGACAGTGTCGCACGCCTATCCAGATGTAGAAACCAAATTTAGCAATCTATCAACCTATTCGGTGAAAGCAGGCGAGATTGTTAAACGGGGCAGACTCTTGGGCATCGCCAACAAAAAACAAGGGCACCTAAGCTTCTCTGTAAAAAATGACAAAGGTCAAGCGCTTGACCCAATCAAGTTCTTAGAAATAGTACCTGAGTTCCCAACCCCGCTGAACGAGAACTTGATAGAACTAGCTGATATCGCAAAGACTACGCACGCAAACGAAGAAGCAGCTGAACCAGGCAACAAGAGCGAAACGAGCAGGCATATCGACGGGCAAGCTTCATCGTTGATAGAGGATCATAAGTTACTGCTCGAAGAAATGGAGGCAAACATGCAACGAGAGCTGACGTTTGCGCCAAAAGATACGAGCTTATGGTTTCAATACGGAAGCTGGAAAGAAAGCCTAAAAGAATTTGATACCGCCCTCAGTGCATACAAAAAGATCTGCCAACTTGAGTCCGAAAACAAAATTGCACTTGAAAAGATAGCTAAGATCAGCTTATTGCAAGAAACAGAGAAACCACCGAGCAAATCAACGATCAAAATAAGTCGAGCTCAAAGTGAACAGATTTTTGATATCGATCTTTTAATCGCTTCTTCGAATGCGAACAGCTACAACACAGCACTGAAAATCTTGAGCGAAGCAATACGCTCAGACCCAACCAACATAATGCTGTGGATCAGAGTTGGTATCTGCAAGCAAGAACTAAAAGACTATCAAAACGCTCTTACAGCATACGAAATGGCATGCAAACTCTCACCTGATAATTCGAAAGCAAATGAAGGTGCGGAAGCAGTACGACGTTACCTTGCCGATACCACTACTATGTGGGGGCCAGCCACTCCTTCTTTAGCCCCAAATTATTTGTCCTATTTGAAAGAAGTAGGCGATCAGATCAAGCGTCACTGGCATACGCGAGAGCAAAACAAAGTGGCTACATGGCTAGAATTCAAAATCAATCGAGTTGGGCAAGTTTCTGACCTTACGGTCACCAAGCACAGCGAATCAAAGGAGTTCGATAACTCAGTCTTGGCCGCGCTAAAGAACGCTCTTCCTTTTGCCCCTCTGCCGAAGGGTGCGCCTGGCTTCATAAACATAACAGTATCGTTTAATGAACAGCCAATGAAAGATATGGAATTCTCAACGGAATTTGGAATTTGCCTAGAAAGCAAAGCGATGAAGCATGCAAGCCAATTGAGAAGTACGCTAAGAAAATAGATCTGACCCTAGACCTTTCTCGAAACCAAACAAACTTAAACTAAATAGAACCATCCAATTGTAGTCTACCTAACCGTTATTAATTGGAATAGCGGGTAAGTTAACAACCAGGCTACACGGGGGTAATGCCGGTGGGGAAATTTGCAGTGGCGACGATGATTGTCGCCGCGAGCTTTGGCGCCGCCCAGGCCAGCACGTGCATAGGCACGAATCCTTGCATGGCTTGTCACACCTGTTCGGCGTGCAAGCGATGTTCTAAAATGGGGCTGACCTGCGGGGGTGTGCAAAGGTGACAGCAACGGCCGACAGAATCATAGCCATGACAAAGATAAGTTGGCGGTGAAGGGGAAGTAACTCTCAATTTAAAAACCATCGTATAAGCAAATCAATCTCCATTGTTTAGAAGACGTAACTATGCAAAATGAATTGAGCGATGAGCAAAGAGAAGCGATCGACGCAATCAAGTCGCATTTAGAACAGGGAAAAGTCGTTATAGCACTTGCTGGCCCAGCTGGATCAGGGAAAACAACACTTATTAGCCAGTTACAACAAGAAGTTGATGACAGCGTGGTAATTTCCGCAATGACTAATAAAGCTGCAAGCGTACTGCGCGATAAAGGACTTGTAACAGCAGTAACAGCATACCAAGCTTGCCTAAAGCCTCTCTTCGAGCCACCAGGCACAGAACTCATCAAATACCTCAAAATAGACGAGCCTGAAGACTGTGAAGAGGAAGTGACGCTACTAAAGTACTTTAGCAAGGCTGCACTAGAACAAGCCGTATCTATAGCAAAACAATTTGGCCTTCCGCCTGCATTGAGATCCTTAGGAATAGAAGATTTTTTTGCTGAATATTTTTCGGGGTGGGGTGCCAGAGAAGAACGGACAGGTCTTCTCGTAATAGATGAAGCATCTATGCTCGGTGGGAAATTGCTTGAGACAATCAGGAAAAGTTTTTCCCAAATACTTCTCGTCGGGGACGAGTATCAATTACCTCCGGTAGGAGACACACCTGTATTTTGGGATGATACAAGCGTCGATCACAGAGTTCGAATAACACAGGTGCACAGGCAAGCCGCGAACAGTCAATCGCTCTCTCTTGCCAACGAGATAAAGAGTGGAGACTTCATTACATTAACACCAGTCGAAAAAATAAGTTTGCCACTTTGCAGACGCGGAATCCCTATAATCGTTGGACGAAATGACACCAGAGTCAGCCTAACAAAAAGGATTCGCTACGAGATGGGCTATATTGGAGGCTATCCCGATGTAGGTGAAATTTTAGTCTGTCGGCAGACAGAAAAAATAGAAGGAATAGATTTCGTCAACAACTCAATGTGGCGGGTCGTAGAAACCGATGGTGGCAACAAATGCCGACTTCGAAATCTAGACGAACATGGACCAAAGAAGCCTATCGATACCCACATGGAGGAATATAATCTCGGCACCGGTATCCACTTTCGATACGCCTATGCCCTTACGTGCCATTCAGCACAAGGCTCAGAGTGGCCGACAGTTATGATTCACGCAAAGGACGCTAGATGGCAGCTTGGCATGAACAGAGAGAACGGGCTGAAATGGCTATACACCAGTGTAACTCGCTCAAGAGATAGAGTTGTCTGGGTATCAGATGAAATTGAATGACATCCAATACAGAAAACCAGCGAGCTAAAAATGTACCTAAGCAAACTAACGATCAATAATTTCAGGAACTTAGAAAATCTCGCTGTAGAGTTCCACGCTGGTCTAAATGTTATCGTCGGTGAAAATAACGTCGGGAAATCCAATCTTTTCGATGCCATACGCCTAGCTCTTGGGAATGGTTCAAATCAGAATGATTATATTCGCCCTAACAAGGACGATCTCAGCAAAGACAAATTTGGCACAATAATAACAACGACATTTAAAATAGCCCTAACTTTCACCGATCTCTCCGCCGATGAGCGCGGTGAATTTATAGAAATTCTCGATCTAGATATTGACCAAGCCGACAAATCTTTGGCTCATCTAAACTACGAATGGTCTTGGTCCGAAATCAATCAGAGGGGTTCATCTCGTCGATGGGGTGGCTATCGCTCTAACACTGAAATTATTTCCGACGACGTTCTTCAATCAATTCAAGTCACTTATTTAAAAGCGTTGAGAGACGCGCTGAGTGGCCTTCAACCAAGCCGGAACAGCCAACTCGGCCGCTTAGTAAAAACATTGGCCGACGATGATCAAAAGAAATCGATAGTGAAGATAATTGCGGATGCCAATGAGAAGTTGGAAGGCAATTCGCTAATAAAATTGGTTACTGAAGCAATTCGAGGTTCTCTACAAAACGCCTCAGGGGAAATACTCAGTCAATTACCATCGATCAACGCCTCATCCGCTGAGTTCGAAAAAATCGCTAATAATTTGCGAGTAGCACTCTTAAGAGAAGTGCTAGACCCCGGAGACAAAGCAACGCTTGAGGAATTATGGTCTAATGGCCTCGGTTACAACAACCTGCTATTCATTGCTACCGTGCTTAGTGAATTAGAAGCTGACAAAAACGATACACTTTCACTTTTGCTTGTCGAAGAGCCAGAAGCACATCTCCATCCACAGCTTCAAACTCTTCTCGCCGATTTTCTATCGAACGCAGATAAATCGAGAAATACGCGAAATTCTGTCCAATCATTTATAACAACACACTCTCCGACAATTGCAGCCCATGTGGATCCAGATACCCTAATTGTTGTTAGCAAAAGTACTGATTCAAAAACAAAATCTACGAGCCTCAGCTCGTGCGGTTTTAGCACGAAGGAAAAGTGGCAGTTGCAACGGCTGTTGGACGTGACCAAAGCATCAATGCTATTCGCTCGTGGCATTATATTTGTAGAAGGAATTAGCGAATCATTATTGCTTCCGGCATTTGCAAGACGAACCGATCTCAAACTTCACAGCTCTGCAATTTCGATAATTCCAATGTGCGGAGTAGACTTCAAGACCTTCGGTAAATTGTTTGGACAAGACAAACTGCAAATCAAAGTTTCAATTGTTACCGATGGGGATCCGAAGGTTGTCTACGGCACTGATGAAACTCTATCCGAAGAACCCCTTGAGGAAGGCACAAAAGAAAAGAAACACAGAAATTGGAGTGTGGCACTCCCCGAAAAAAGAGACAACAGGTATGCACCGTGCGATAGAACGGTACAGTTACGTTCTGATTATGCAGACAATAAGTTTGTATCTGTCTTCCATTCCGAAGTCACATTTGAATTTGACATGGCTGCTGCTCACTGCAACAATCCAATAATCATGGCAGATGCCTGGGAAGCCTGCTATGTCGGCACACCAAAAACATTCAATAAGAGCATACTGAAGGCATGCGATGGCGATCATGACGCGATGATTCTGGCGACGTGGCGAGGTATTTGCTTGGCGAACCCAAAAATCGGCAAGCCTGAATTTGCTCAACAACTAGCTTTCCTCCTAGAGGAAAAGGAGGACGACAAGTTTAAGATCACAGATGATGAGTTTAAAATACCGGAATACATTTCTTCGGCAATGAAACATGTTTTGAGAGCGGATCAATGACGATCTCTCCTACTATTGAACAACAACAAATACTAAATGCCACCGAAAGACTTTTGGTTGTCCAAGCTTGCCCAGGTAGCGGAAAGACAACCTTATTTGCGCAAAAAATTGATCAACTACTCAAAAATTGGCCCTACAGCAGAAAAGGAATTGCTGCAATTTCTTTCACCAATTCAGCAAGTAATGAAATTTACAATAGAGTGGGCACAGCCTTAAAGCAACCTCATTTCATCGGTACGCTAGATTCATTCGTATTGCGCAATGTGGTGCTACCGTTCGGCCATTTTTACCACTTGCCTAGAGAAGGTGCGAGGCTTGTGCCTGCACCAATGGACGAACGACTCCTCTTCTCACCATTCAAGTTTGGCCGTGACGCCAGAGAACAAGTTCCAGTTTGCTCACTACGAATTGTTGATGGAGACATAGACTGTCCCAACATAGAATTTATCAATCCAATTAGCTTTAAGCGAGAATTGGTGCAAAAGATAAAACTAGAAGAAGCAATTAGTCTCAAGAAAAAAAATTGGAGCAGCAACGGAATCATTACACATGCTGATACACACTATATTGCAGCAGCCCTACTCACAAAACACAAAAACTCGAATCTGTTCCTTGAAGCTTTAGCCGGTAGGTTTCCTACGATCCTAGTAGATGAATTTCAAGACACGATGGCATTTCTAAGCCAAGCATTGCTTTCACTGCTGAGCCAATCGATGGTAAGAGGAATGGTAGTAGGAGACGAAGATCAGGCAATTTATGGTTTTGGTGGTGCCTCCGCTGAGATTTTCGAATCAGCGAGAGCGCTCAATGGTGCGCAAGTCTATAGCATGAGTGTAACTCAAAGATTCGGGACCAAAATCGCAGCGATTGCATCCAAAATCTCCACCTCAGGCTCGACAATCACCGCAGCTAGAGAACGTCCGGAAACTGAAACGATACTACTAGTGCACCATCAGGAATTCTCCGAAATTTCAGCTTCATTTGCTCAACGCTTGGTAGACAAATGTGACAAACCAGGCTCTACAGCAATTCTTGGCAGGAATAAAAAAATCTGTCATGCTTTGGCTGGAGGCGCTGATACCAACGATTTCCCCGGATCGTCGAAAATCCCTAGGCAAATCCATCGAGCAGTAGTTGCTCTTCGCATGAATGATAACAAACTGGCATGCAACATTATCTCACGCGAACTATGGTTCTTACTAACCGAAAAGAATAGCCTACCAAATAATGCCGAGCTAGATTCTCGAAACTTGACTCAGCGGGCGTGGAGGATTATCACTTACCGAATACTTGTCGAGTCGGAAAGATATATCATCAATGAAACTTGGGCTGAATGGCAAACACGCACCAAAAACTTATTTGAGCACACACTAAAGAATCTCGGCTGCGAAAAAAAACTGGGTATCAGCTTTAAGGCCGGAAAGGGGCTTGACATAGTTAGAATGCCAGCGTTATCTATGAGCAACAGAAGCTCGACCCACAAGGTTATGACAATACACCAAGCAAAGGGTGCAGAATTTGAGAATGTGATCGTTGTCTACGGCAAACCACATGCTAGTCATAACCCTTGCATCTCCAGTCTATGGTGGCAAAATTCAGAAGAAGCTAGGATCGGATTTGTGGCCTTAACAAGAGCTCAAACTACATTGACACTGTGTATTCACGAGGTGACCTACCTAGCACTGAAACGAGAACAGGCTAATTTCTTATCCCAGTTCGACAGGATTGTGCAATTATCGAAAGTATAGGGCTGTCAGCAAGACGCGCACGACAAATTTGGGCAGGGAAAAGTTGATCGCGCGCAGGTCAGAGATAAAATCAGGTCAACCTGATTCATCACGACTGCTGGTTTATTAAATGCAAAGCAATTTTAATAAGTAGTTCACGTATCGGGTTTTGAGCAGCGTACATTATGGGTAGTCCTAGGATTAGATAGCAAGAGGTAAGTATGCCGGAGCTTTCAAAAGCTGATCAAGAGAAACTAAACAAAGAGTTTCTACCACGATTAACAGGGCTCAAATGCACGGTGTGCAGTAGCTCAAAATGGTCAGTTATGACCACAATATTTGAATCTTCAGAATACGGAAAGTCTGTTTTTGACGGGAAGTATATGGTCTGCCCTGTCGTGAATGTAACATGTGGTGAGTGTGCATTCATGATGTCCTTTAACGCTATCCAGCTTGGCGTCGTCGTCCCGAACCAACCTGAAGGGGCCGTGAGATCAAGTGACTAATGAAAATGCGAGCAGATCTGAATCAAGCTCCCCTAATTTCAGCACTGCGACAACAAGTCAATTAACGACAACTCGCGTTGAGCATCCAGAAGAACTCACGGCGAGATTGGCCAAGGACAAACTTCGGATAGAGGCGGAAATTGCTTCTGATAAGGATGAAGCTCAGTTCATGAGGTATATGTATGTCGCTTTTTCTGTGGTAGCAGTCAGTCTCATAGTTTGGGGGCCGGACCCAGCGCTTCGCCAAAATGCACTTAGTATATTTGGAGGTTTAGCAGGTGGTCTTGGCGGTTATTTTGCCGGCCGGAAGAGCGTCTCGAAGAAAGATTAGTTTTTCTGTCCGGCTTTGAGCGTCAATTGACCGACGGTAGCAAGAGAAAATTTGAAACTTGCGGAGCTGAAACATCGGCCTCAAAAAAAATAGGCGTGAGTACAGCCAATTCGTCAACCAAAATTGACAGCATAGAAGTTGATCACCAACTCCCAAAGCGAACAACCAGCTATATCTAATTTGTAGTTGCCATTAGTGCAGACCACAAAAACCAAGTGTGCCCACTAAATTGGTCTCAAACAGCACATCCACAGTGATATGAATTTGCCACTGACGACATTCTGAGACAGCGAACACCGAGCTGGGCATAACCTCTAGGGTAGTTATTTAACAAGCGTGTCAGGCCATTAGAGTTATGCGTAAAAGAAACCGCAAGCGCAATAGAAAAGCATTCACCCTCGTTGAATCACTAGTCAGCGTGCTTATTGGCGCCATCATCACCGGAATTTTTCTAGACACTTACAGCAAAATGCAGCGTACAAGCGCCACGAGCCAAAACGAGGCATGCGCCAATGCAATTTCTCAAGAGCTAATTGAAGAGTCGAGAGCTATCGGGTTTAACTACCTTGCCTTACGGACCGGTCTAAGCTACGACCTGCTTACCTACAGAGTTGGCGCAGGTCAAACTGGCCCAGTTGATCTTCGCCAAGATCCAGTGATTCTCGACCTCGTTAACAAACTCTGGCAGTCAAAGGTAGTTAGTTCTCGGTTCCCAGGTACGGTCACTTACAAAATCGATACTGCTCCTGGCTTTTCAGTAACTAACGGTGAGCCTGACGCGATTACAATATCCATCATCACAAAATGGACAGATGGTGAAAAATATGCAGGAACGGCCGCACTTCCTGCACGTACGGTTACTAGTCAGCTCCTCCTCACGCGGAATGGGGTGAACAAGTGGACGCCTTAAGACCTTCAACACCAGCGGCAAGAAATCGCATGGCAATGTCTGTCGTGGAGCTTCTCATCACAATTGTAATTATGGGAATTTCGCTTGCTTCCATCGCAGAACTTTCGACCTTAGTCACAAAGTCAGTCGTAAAGAGCACAAACGAAATAGAAGGTGCTGATGGTGCAAGAATTGCTCTAAGCAGAATTAGCAGCGATATCCGGCAAGCAAGATTTATCGGCGATATTTATGGGCCCGAAAAATCAAAATTTCCTTCCACCAATAACCCTATATACAACTCTATTCGCATGCCATCAGCTGGCTGGCCGCCTTTACCGTGGAATCCGGACATGACCCTCGCAGACACAATACTGATCTTGCAAATTCCTGTTTTCTTTGAGGATCCAAACAACGCTAACAATACCTCGAATGGCATGCCAATCATGCTCGAGAAAGGCCACTATGCTGCCAACGACCCCAAAACAAATATGGAAAATCTTGATACCGTTGTGTACCAAGTTGTGCCAGACGTAGAGAGACCCGGGGAATTCCTTCTTCAAGTTGCAAGATTTCCAGGTGCGCAGCATACTGGCCTGCTCTCCAAGAAGCTAGAGGCTATTAATCCACCGCAAACAATATTGAAGGGAATAGTAGGACCATTCCTCGCTAATCCTAGCAATGGGCAATCGGCCACATATCCTTCAGTTTTTAGTTACCTCACACGTGTAACTGGAATGCCACCTGTCAGAACAGTAGTGCCCACCTCTGTCAACACAGACACGATCTGCGGGGTGGCTATAGACCTCAATACAAAGAATACAGGCCTCAAAACCACTCAAGGTGACGGCAAAGCCCCGAACATCATCGGCGTACACCAAGAAACTTTTATGCAATACAATCGGAATATGAGTCTACGTAACACTTCGGATCTGAACCCATGAAAAACCGACTTGCCAAACGAAATAGACGCTCGAAAGGTTTCGCACTAGTAGCTATCTTAACTTTTGGTGCCGTCTCGCTGGCAATCCTGTTTGCCTTGTTCCCCCAGATAATAAACTCACTCCGTAGCGAAAGCGGGCACCGTGCGCTAGGCGAATTGAGAACGGCAGCATCGACAGGAGTTGAATATGCCATTCAACAACTCAATGACACTGCAGAATACACCCCTGGCTCTGTGTCACCAATAGATCTAATTACTAGTACAGTACCAGCCAAATACTTGCCTAACTTTTCACCCGGAACAGTAAAAATTCGCATCAAACAGATAGGCGCTGCTGATTTCGGAGACTTTAGCACAATTTACTCACCGACCCTGGACACAAGCCCGTTGATATCAACCAACAATTGGAGAGTCGTCGAAAGTACTGCAACCAGGGGTGGTATTAGCAGAACAATTCGCGTGTTTCTAGAGCCCCGATACGACAAACCTTCATCCGAAAAAACACCAGGGGCAGGCACTAGTTCATACTTCAAGTCAGCTTTTCTAGCCAACTCAAGCTTAGATTTCTCTGCCGTTACCAATCCTCTAAACATTAGCAGCCCATTCAATAGCTCATCCAACCCAGCATACCAACTAACTCTACAGGGAAATGTTTCAGCCAATTTAGGCAACGCACTTACTCTCGACGGTAACGTCAGTGTAGCGGAAGGAAGTAGCCCATCAATTCAATGGCCATCTCAAATTAAGGGGCAAGTAAGTGCAGACAATTCCTTTGACTTGACCGAACTCGCCAACATCAATGGTTTCATTAAAACAGGCACGCGACCAACAGTTATCGGTACCTCAACTACGCCAGCGGACATAACAAATAGCGCCGTAAAGCCTATTGTTCCGGCCCCGGCACCATCATCAGGAACGACCACACCACTGCCAACAGTTACTGACATGGGCACAATTGAAAGTGGCTCCTACACAACAACGAGCGCCAATTTTTCGACCACCGGCAATTCAGCAACAATTGATAGCTCAGTCAAGATTTATGTTCAAGACGGAGTGTCTGGAGTCAACGCAGCGACACTCAATGCGAGCTCGATTTCAAATGTCTCGGCTGAAGCATCAAATGGAACAGGAGCGGCTCAGAACTTTCAAATCTGGTATAGCGGCAATCGCCCAATATCTATCAATTTAGGTGAGGGTGGAACTTTCAAAGGTTTGATCTACGCGCCCAACGCACCAATCACAGTACAGGGGCATGGCACATTTAAAGGAGCGCTAGTCGGTTCGACTCTTAAGATGAACACAGACGGGCTTACAAACTTGTTGATCGACACCAGCCTTCAAGATTCCTCTAACACTCAGGCAAAATCATCTGGGTTGACTTACGCCACCAATAGCAGCGGCACGGAACTTCAAGCTCACGGATACAAGGCCATCACATGGCAAGAATTGAAGGGCGCAGTTGTACCGTAAATTCAAGCTCCTGACCTTGCCCCAAATGTTGTGCCAGTTATTTAGAGACAGCTGCTACGCAACACGGCATTTCAACAGCGACCTACAAGTTAACCCCCAACTCAGCCAACGCCTTCCGCGCCTTCTCTCGAATAACACCCTTAGGGCTTGTTGAATAGACGCGCGACCACAGTTGAATCAGTTTCTCTTTTGCCTTCGCGTGAATCAAACTCGACTTCTCAGATCGATAGATTGAATCCCAAGTGTTGATCTCTTTGATAGTCGACGGAATCTTGGCGGCTAGAATGACCGCCTGCCTAGCTAACCAAGAAGGTGCCCCGGGCAACTTAGCGGCGTCGGCGTAATACTTTGCCGCAGCAACCTCATCATGCGCGTACAAATACATGTTGATACCAGCAATATACGGCAAATACCAATTGTCTAAATTAGCGCTGATACCACGCTTTATGATTTCATTTGCCCTTAGCGGGCGTTTTTGCTCAGACCCAACAGTGAAGGCACAGAACCAGTAGGGTTGCACGAAATACGGGTCTAGACTTGTAATCAAGTCTAAGTATTTGTCAGCCATTATTGAATGATCTTTACTGCGAGCGACACCATCACCGACATAGCTAACAAATGCCAACCAGTAAAAATCAGCCAGCAACTGATCATAACCGAGTGCCACCAGTCTTACCGCTTGAGCAGACGGTATAAAAGCAGTCTCTTCTCCACCATGCAGGCGCTTCAAAGAAGAAGTAACGCCAGCATGAAGCCACATCGTGAGAGGCACAAGGCAAACCAATAAGAGATAGAGAAAAGTGTTCGACCTTCTCACGCTCACAGCCTTATCACCAGATGTTGCTTAAAACCAAAGTAGTCTTAGGGAGATCACCAGCAATCGCCTTGCCATCGCCAGTGGTGCCGAGTAAAGCGTAACTTCTGTTATTGTTTAGCGGTATATAGACTACCTGACCAGCTGCGGCGCCAGTACCTTCAGGTGGCAACGAACGCACCACTGTTGGTGTGGAGATATAACCAACCATCACAGGAAACTCGCGATTCTTGCTGTAAGGGTTCAAAGGCCCTTGACTCGCCGGTGTCTTACCATCCGCCTCACCACCAGGATAGTAGCTCTTCATCCCATCATCGATCTCAGCCGGATACATGTTGCTGTGATCAGCAGCATAAGACTCTAGCGCCACTTGAGCGATATGCATTGAAGTCTTAGTAGTCTGCTCGTTCGCTTTCTCTTCTGCGCTAGTCACCCTAGGCACAAACATGCCTACGACCATCACAGAGAAAAACAACACTAAGCCTATTTCTACAGGCGTCCAAACGTGCTTTTGTTTTACAACTTGGGCCGAATTGCTTGTCACGATTCCCTATTTACTTGAGCTGACTATTGATTTGAAAGAACAAGCGTACCACCAGCTGTACCATTTAGAGACTTGCCATCTTTCTTGGTGCCGAGAATCGCATACGAGGTAGCAGCCATAGGAGCAAACACGACTTGACCCATGGTTCCACCAGAAGGTCCAGGAGCAGCAGCCCGTGCAGCTTGAACTGTACCGCCGATGGCACCTGTGGCAGGAAACTCAGATGCGTTGGTGAACGGATTTACAGGTCCAGTTGCGGCGGCCGTTTGACCATCGCTTCCGCCACCTGGGAAATAGCTCTTATAGTTAGTGTCGACGGCGATTGGATAAGCGCCGCCAGCGTCAGTGGCCGATGCTTCGCAGGCTACTTGAGCCGTGTGCATATTGCCCTTAACTGATGCTTCTTTCGCCTTATCCTGCGCGCCGATGAAGTTCGGTAGCGCGATGGCGGCGAGAATACCGATAATAATTACGACTACGAGCAGCTCAATCAGGGTGAATCCACGCTCTGATCTCATTTTTCTCAGAGCTTTCAGATGCCGCTGCATTGGTCGTCTTTTTACAGCTAGTTTGCTCACTGACATAATCCATCACCCTCAAAGAAAAAGCCGTCCAGTAATACTAAGTGTCTCAACTTCTGCAAAAAATTGCTGTACCCGTCAAACATTGAAGCGAAGTTATCAGACGAAAAACCCACAGACCTAGGCCAAGATCACACGAATACCTCTTTTCCATGCCCAAAGCAGGGGCACTTATAACGGTTCACCCGACCAACCCCACCGGCATCTCCCAACAAAAACTCCAATCAATTACCCAATAGACTCCAAACGAAAAGCCGCCGAGGTTCTACCCCAGCGGCTTAACAAAAGTTCATCAACATTACTGCCGACATTCTCCAATGAGACACCGTCCGGTATCAGGCTTCTAATTAGTTTTCTAATTAGGCCTGACCCTTTCGACTGATCTCTTTATACGGTAACGAGTTCGCGATCAACCACTTTAGTTTCTACTTTGTGGTGAGCATGAACAACTCTGCGTGGACGTCTGAGATGGTCCATGAAGCGTTTGTGAGCGAGAGTGTCGATTTGGGTTTGTGAGGTCTTATCAGGAACTGACAATACAAACTCTGAATTGCCTTCTTCTACTTTAGGCTCTTGATTGTGCTTGCCTACAAGATAGAGGTAGCCGCCGCGTGTTGAATAAACGTAATGAATCATGCCGCCTGCCTTTCTAGAATTCTCTTAGATGCCTGGAGAGATATAACCAACGCACTTGAAATAATCGGGGTCTTTGCCATGAGGGCTTTTTTGATAGTGAGAACTTTGCCATGTTCTCCCTCGGTTCGAGTGTAAGTGCATTTCACTCAAATGTACATCATGAAATACTAAGTGCGCTTGGATGTTTCAAAGAGAAAACATAACATTCTCTGAACATTTCGCCTTAGCGCCGTGTAATACGGCCATGTGAATTGGCTTGGGGAGCCGTTTCTGGAATAGTTAAGGCGTTCTCTTGTTCAATTATCTTGGCAGCCAGGTCATTGCCGACGACCACGGTGACTGAGCTTTCGATATTGCCAACAGACGCATTGACTATATCGCCTATACTCCCCAAATCAGTTCGCACTAAACTCGCATCTTCCGGATTGGCTTTCTGAGCGATGATTCGCGTACGTTTAATTCCTTCGGCAAACTCTAAATTTGCTTGTTGCACAGAAACATTTCGGTAACCATGCACACCTAAAAGTTTTGCCACTTTACGACCCATACCTTCAGTGCTGCTGGAGTTTTCCACCGATATGCGTATGTCATCTTTTGATGATTCTACGAAGTTGGCACCATTCAGTTTTGCCACCATTTTGCGTATATCAGACGGAGCAACTACCCAGTTGCCGTTGGGCGAAAACGTGCCAGGCATCATTGTTAAGAGCTGGTTAGACTTTGGAATGCCTCGCACAAAGTTGGCCATTCCCATCATGTCTTGAATGCTCATGTCGGTACTTATATATTGTTGCGCTATGTCAAGAAGCTTAGGCAAATGTGACCAACTGTCGGGTCTGAGCGCTTTGTCCAATACTGCACGTAAGAAGATTGATTGACGTTGCACGCGGCCTATGTCGCCGAGGGCGTCGTGACGGAAGCGCACGAAGCCCATGGCCTGGTTGCCTGTAAGGGTGTGTACGCCTGGCTCTAGGTCGATTTTGAGCTTGGCGGTCCAGTCCATGTATTGCATCTTCTTGGGAACTTCTACCGTGATTCCCCCCAGTTCATTGACCAGATCTACTAGGCCGTGAACGTTGAGAACTACATAATGATCGATCTTGGTGTCGTCCAGAAAGCCGCTGACAGTCTCTATTGCCAGGTTTTGTCCACCTAAGGCATTGGCGGCGTTGATCTTTTGTATGCCATTGTGGGGGATGCGCACTTCGGTGTCGCGCGGAATTGAAATTACTCTAAGGGAGTTGGAAACCGGGTCGAGACGGGCCACTAAGATGGTGTCGGATCGTCCGGTGAAAGCGTCTTTATCTATCTTCTGTTTGCGGCGTCCCATGTCGGTGAAGACCACGTCTACGCCTAAGAAGAGAATGGTTGTGGGTTCGCGCAGGGTGGCGATGCGAAGCTGTGGTGGAATTAACTGTGGACGGGTCACCAGCGTGGCAAAATAGCCCGCGCCAACACCGACTACGGCGCAGATAATAAAAATAATTAGCCAGTAGCTTGGTTTCATAACCTTAGGATGCCTGCAAACTTGGTTATTATACGTGCTGTTATTAGTGATGATGTTACTGAAGTCTTTTCTGCCGTTTTAAATCCCCGATGGAAACCCTAATTCGATGAGTAGCCCAGCAAAAGTGCTCGCTATTAATTTTGGCGGTATTGGAGACGAGGTTCTTTTTCTTCCGACCTTGGAGAGAATCAAAGAATTGGCGCCTGACTGCGAGCTTACGCTCTTAGTTGAGCCGCGCTCTAAGTCGGTGATGGAAGTCACCAACCTAATCGACAAGATTATTACTTTTGATATCAAAAAGAAGCCGCTCACTCCGGTTGACCTAATTAGGCTTACCATGCTGCTTCGCACGGGCGGCTATGACATGGTCATATCTTCTGGGTCTTCGCCCATGGTGGCAATGTTACTTTTTTTATCGGGCATAAAACTGCGCGTCGGTTACGACTCGGGTTCACCGGTGAAGTCGCTGCTTACACACCCAGTCAAGCTTTTGCGCGAGCAGTATGCCGCTGACATGTATCACGATCTGACTAAGGGTATGGCCAACTATCTTAGGCGCAAGGCTAATGCTAATGCCTCTATAAGAGATGTAGACCACACTTATCAAGTGCCAAAGGTTACTCTCAAGGCCGAGTCGCTGGCAACTATGAAAGCGTTTTTAGAGGAAGGGCTGAGAGCTACGCAAAATGGTACGCAAAATGCTGTCACCACTGATGATACTAAGCCCGCGGACATTAGCCAGATTGATACCAGGCCGGTCAAGACTGTTTTGATTCATCCGGGCACATCGCAAATGGCCGTGAGCAAGGGCATCATCAAACATTGGTCTTCTGAAAACTGGCTGGCATTTATCAGACTATTGCAGAACCAGAAAGATCAGCCGTTCCAAACCCGCGTGATTTTGTGCGGCGGGCCTGACGACAAAGAAGTCGTGGCTGAGTTGGAGCGCTTGCTAAAGGCAGATTCGGGCCAGGGCAAAAACGGCTCATCAGCTAGCGCCGCGCCTTATATCAGTGCCGTGGGCAAGACCAAGGGCCTAGCCGATCTGGCAGCGCTGACGAGTCTGTGTGATGTTCTCGTGTGCGTTGACTCGGCTCCGATGCATATTGGCGTGGGGCTCAATAAGAACCTTGTGGCCTTATTTGGACCCACCGATCCTAAATTGCTTATTCCAAACCAAAAGAACTTCAAAGTGCTGGCCGATAAGCCTACAGCTTCGCCGCCTCGATCGCTGCAAGACGGGCTTGGCGTTCGGCTTCATCCTGAAAGCGTTTACCAGTCTTTGTTGGATCTGCTCCGGGAAGAGTCAAGCCAATAAAGCTATCGGGGAACTGCTCGTTTATGATGCGGTCAATTTCGTGGCCGCCGGGGCCGATTATGGCAAAGAGGGCGTCCACCACTTCGGGGTCAAATTGAGTGCCGCACATCTTTCTGATTTCGATCATGGCCTTTTCGTGGCCAATCGACTTTCTGTAGGGGCGGTCTGTGGTCATGGCGTCGTAAGCGTCTGAGACTAAGATGATGCGGGCGCCCACAGGAATGTCGGCTCCGGCTAGGCCGTCGGGGTAGCCTTCGCCGTTGTAGTACTCGTGGTGGTGTTTGACATATTCGCGGGCGCGCACCAAGCCGCGCAAATCGCCAATAATCTCGGCCGATTTGACCGGGTGCTTGCACATGATTTCTTTTTCTTCGGCGCTGAGCTTGTCGGGCTTCCACAAAATAGACTCAGGAACGCCGATTTTGCCGATGTCGTGGAGGATGCCGCCCAGTTCGACGTCGCGCAGCTCTTCATCGGTGAGGCCCATTTGGCGGCCTATCAATACTGATATGCGGCTGACCCTTAGGGAATGGCCAGCGGTGTAGTCGCATTTGGCGTCGAGGGCATCGGCCAAGGCACGGATGGTTCCGACCGAGACTGACTCAAGCTCGGCGATGGCTACCTTTAGCTCGCCTAGAAGGTGGTCGTTGTTTTCTTTTAGCTCAAATGCCTCAAGAGCGCGACGGACAGTCAACTTTAGCTCGTCGGCGTCCCAAGGTTTGGCAATATATTTATAGACTGAACCGGCGTTGATGGCGTCTACGAGGGCCTGCACGTCGGTGTATCCGGTCAAAAGAATTTTAATTGTGTCAGGGCAGACGCCAATGGAAGCCTCAAGAAGCTGAACACCAGTCATGTTTGGCATGCGTTGGTCGGTGATAATCAGGCTGATGTACTGATTTTTCAGCACTTCCAGGCCTTCCGCGCCGCTCTGGGCCTCAATTATGTCGTGCTCATCTGAGAGTACGCGCCTCAACAAGCGGAGATTCGGAACCTCATCATCCACTACTAATATTTTGTGGCGGCGCATTGCATTCCTCTTAGAATGTTTTTTAGTCTGGTTCGCTCACGGTGCCAGCCAGCCTGGTTACCGCCTGCAGCGGCAAGCGCACATAGAACGTCGTGCCTTCACCCATAACACTATCAAACCAGATTTGACCACCATGTCGCTCTATTATTGAGTGACATATAGACAAACCTAACCCTGTTCCCTGACCAACGGCCTTGGTAGTGAAGAAGGGATCAAAGATTTTACTCCGAACCTCCTCCTTAATTCCACCCCCACAGTCGGCAATTGATACCAATACAGACCCACTAGTTTGATTGGTTTGCTCAGACAGCTCAGTTTTGATTTTTAGAGCCGGCGTTGGGGCGGGGGTGCCCGAATTGTTAGAAGGCTTCGACTCGGCGGCTGTAATCATGGCCTGGGCGGCGTTGCTGAGTAGGTTCATCCAAACTTGGTTGAGCTGGCCGGGATAGCACAAAACCGGCGGAATCTGGGCGTAGTCGGCCTCAACCGGAATTTTATCGCGCCCATAATATTGCGAGAGAATTTTCATTGTCGACTCTAGGCCTTCTTGAATCGAGGCTTCTTTCAGCTCGGCTTCGTCTAGGCGGCTGAAGCTCTTGAGGTCGCGGATGATATGGCGGATGCGCTCCGCCCCTTCATTCAAGTCGGCAATGATATTGTCGAGGTCGCTTACCAAAAAATCGTATTTGAGCTTGTTCTTGAGGTCGTCAACTGGTTTGCGCTGTTCTGCTGGCAACTCATCGATGGCCGAGATTACTTTTTTAAGCTCTTCGACATATTGTTTTAAATAAGGCAGGTTGCCGTGGACAAAGTTAATGGGATTATTCAACTCGTGGGCGATGCCGGCCACCAAGCGGCCCAGCGATGCCATTTTTTCTTGGTGGATGAGCTGGGACTGCACGGTCTTCAGTTCGATGTTCTTACTGTCTAGATTGAGGTTCTTCGTCACTAAGTCTTTGTTCTTGCGCGACAGCTGTGCCACCAAGTTAGCGTGCTCGACGGCCACGGCCACTTGCCCGGCCACGACTTTAGTCAACACCACATCTGACTCGGTGAAGGTGCGGGTTTCTGATTTGTCGGCCAGAATGAAGACTCCGCGGCTTTCTTCGCCGTACATCATGGGTTGAATCACCAGAGTCTTAAAGCCAAGGGCTTTCATCTCAGCGGCAACCGGAGCGAAGAATGGCTCCTCGGCCGGATCATGGAAGAGAAAAGTTTTGACCTTGGCGCCGCCACTGTCGCGCTCATAGTTGCCTTTGTAGTCGAGAATGAATTGAGCCAAGTAAGAGCTCAAAACCGGACCGCTGTGCTGATCGCGGGTTTCTTCCACTACTTTTGGCGCATAAGACTTCCAAGAGCCTGAGGCCGTGGGGCTGGCGCCACCAGCGCCTAATTGTATTTGGGCCGGGCAAATCAAAGCCACCAAATCGGTCTGCACAGCCTGGGCCAAATGCACTACTGCTGTTTCAAAAATTTTGTCTAACTCTAAAGTGGAGCGCACGCCTTTATTAATAGAGTTGATTAGGCGCTCGCGCTTGGCCCGTTCGTCTGAATCTGAAATCAGCCGCTCGTTAGCATCTAGCTGCTCTAACAAGCGCTCGGCGCCCTGGCGGGCCACCCGGCTCATATAGTCACAGAAGCGCGCCCAGAGCATAGAAACCGAGGCGAAGAAAAAGGCACGGGCTAATATGCGGCGCCAGAGTTTATCTGAATAAGCCGCAGCTAAGCCGCGATCGTTGTCGCGCGAAAATACATAAGGAAGCAGCTCGGCGTTTTCCGAGACCAATAAACCGATATACGAAACTGTCACTAGCAGGGCGGCGAAGTAAATTCCTTTTTTGCCAAAGGTATAACTCGATAGCAAAATCGGCAACATATAAAGGACGTATAAGTCTGATTCTATGCCTCTGGTGAAATGCACGAGGCCAGTGAGGCTGATGACATCAAGAGTGATCAGAATCATATTGAAGGCGCGCAGGCGGGCAGACGAATAGCGCAGGCGACGGACAATGAAAACCAGGCCAATAAATGAATAAATACTGACACCACCGACGATGGCAGCAGTATTGCGAAACTCAAATTCGTCTCCGGCAAAAGTGCCGATACCGACGCAAAGAATCAAGCTAACTAGGGCAAAGGCAATACGAAAGCGCAGCAATTGCTCGCTTTTGAGATAGAGTTCGTTGGCCGACTCTCTTGTTTTCGTTTTAGAGCTGACGCGCCGGGTCATGCTCATGGTCATAGGGGCACCGCTATCTGACAGTTTTAGAACGTCTATATTACAAGGAAAGCGTGGCATTTAATATTTAGAGGCACGACTGGAAAGGCAAACTAAAACATTCATGGCAACGCGAGGTCTATCTTAGGAGCAAGCTCAGCACAGGCCGCCCTGAATGCAAAGCCTACCCGTCTTAAAAGAAGCCACACACGGCTTAAACTAAGCCATAGAGGGCTTGCATCATCCCCAGTCAGGGTTTAAAATCGGGTATATGGAGTGAAGTTATGAACAAATATATTCGTACAAATCTTCCAGCTCTGCGGTTCAACAATGGCAGACTGAGCCAGAAGGCCGTTTCAGAAGCAACTGGTATTGGCCAAAAAACCCTTAGCGCGCTGGAGACAGGAACAAGCAAAGGGATAGAGTTCAACACTCTAGTAAAACTCTGCACTTTTTTTGATTGTACTCCGAGTGATTTATTGACCATTGAAGAAGAAATGCAGGAAGACATTCTAGAAGAGCCAGCTTCACCTGACGCACGAAGACAAGCGAAATTACTTATAGCGAAAGGGCTTGAAGAAGCTCTGGCGTTACCGCCAGCCACTGCCGAAGAAATCTGGGCCAAATTCGATGCCGTTCGACTACGCATTCAAGATGAGCTTGAGAAGCAATCCAGTTTAGAGCCAACTAGCTTAAAACCTGGTACCAATAAACAGCCGAGAAAACGTGCTTAAAGTTGTAGTTGACACTTCGGTGTTTATTGCGGGCTATCGCGCCAGAAGTACCACTAGCTACTCGGCAAGAATAATTGCAAGCTGGCGTGCTGGCGAATTCAAGCTGGTAATGTCTGCTGAAATCTTAGAAGAAATCATCGCAAAATTCATAGAGAAAGACATACCAATAGACATTGTTCTAGAGCTTATCTCAAACATAGGACAACTAGCCCTGCACACGCCGGGAAATTACACCGTCTATAGACTGAACGACATAGACCCAGACGACAACATGCTCCTTGCTGCCGCTCAAGAATCAGGCGCTGACTACCTGGTATCACTAGACGCCAAGCACGTATTGCCTCTGAAACATCACAAAGGAACGCAGATAGTGAGCCCAGAACTATTCTTGCGAGTTTTAGAGAAAGAACGCAACTAGACAGTCTCGGCCTCAATGCGGCCCTTAAGGCATTGAAAGTATTTTAAGCTCCTTCTCAATTGTGCTCAATCGTTTGAAAACCGTTCTAGGGGTCTTCGGAAGGGCTATGAAGCCGTACTGAATGTAGAACCCCATTGGATCTCGCGCCCCGGCAGCTAGGTCATCGGCGCTTGGTTCTTCGACATCAATAATCATGACAGCTGAGGCGACTGTGGCGGCACCTTTGAGGGCATTTTTCTGGGCATCGACCAGTAGAAGCTCACCAAGCCTTGGCTTTTCTCCATGCTTGCTGCGCTGATCGCGATAATGCTCATCGACACCAAGGCGACCGAGCAATGTTGCACCCACCTGCGGGTAGCGGAGTAGCTTCTTTTGCACACCTTTGGGCAGGTGCTCGAATTGAATACTCATAGACGAGAGGGTGTAATATCCACGCACGATTTTATCGCCCTTTTCTGTCAGTACAAAAACCGCAGACACTCTGCTCGATACAGCCCGGGCAGCCTGCTCTTGAATGTACTTCTGAATACTGAGAAAACTCGATCTGAATTGAGAGCAGTCATGAGCTTCAGTCCAAAGCTGAATTTCGAAATCCATGGCTAGGTCTGCACCATTCGAGCCCGGTAACGCTTAGCCGCTTCAATTGCTTTCTTGTTCGGTTTAGGCTCGTTTATGAATGCATCAGCCAACGCCTCGCTGTCTTCAAGACACAGCTTCAATACCATCTGTTGCTCTATCACTTGTGACGCCTGCGATAGAGCGGCGGCCACGACAAAGTCAGATACGCTACGCCCCTGTAACTCGGCAGCCTTTTCAATCAGCGCTTTAACGGCCGGTGGCAGTCGCAAGTCTAGACGCTCTTTCTTCAGCTCGATGGACATGGCACTAACTCCTAGCAATCATTTCCAGTGTACGGTAGATTCCCGTACGCCGCAATAGTTAATTGCTAAAGATGAGTGCCTACCGAGTATTAAACGGTCTCAGCGTCAATGCGGCCCTCTTTGATGGCCTGAAGCAATTTGCCGTGGTCAAGTAAGTTCTGCTGTCTGTAGGCATCAGCAAACTGGGCAATAGCTTTGGGCAAGACATTGCCTTTGCCAATATAGCCAGCAATTACTGCTGGATCTCCCGAGCGAGCATGAGCCCGCGCTAGAGCCCAACCACAGTTGCGAGCGAAGCCCAACATATTCTGCGGGCTGAAAATCTCAATCATTGGCTTGACTTTGACGTCGCGCAACTGTCGAACATAAAAATGCTTACCAAGCTCACCGACATAATGGCCAAGAAAGACATCGGTAGCCGCTTGCATTAAGCGCTGACCTGTTACTACCCGAGCGCCATTAGACTCATGATTGACAAAGTGTGAATAGGGCTCAAGCACAGATTTGCGTGCTTCTTTCACTTGCAAGAAAAGTGGATCATTCTCTGAGGCGAAAAACAAAGCGATACCGCATACGGTGCCAACACTACCAACTCCAACGACTTTCAACGCATTGTCGACATACTGATAGCGGTCAAATAAGATACGGCGTTCAACACTGAGAGACTCGCGGTACATCTCAATTGCTCCCAGCATACGCTCTTTGTACTCAGGGGTATCGCTACCTTCAGCATGAAAAATCAGAGGCGGTTGGTCTTTAATGCGTGGAGTGCCCTCGACCACAGCCGCTAACTTGACGAACTCTTCGGCGTGATCGCGGTCAAGGGCCTTCTTCAAGACTTTCTTGCGTCTTTTCTTCAATACCTTATCGTCAGTCAGTTCAATCAAGGCCTCATAGTCAAGATAGGAATACCAAGCGTCCACGCAAGTCATTTTTGAAAGCTCTTCCATTTTGTCGCGGTAACATTCCACAACCCTTGCTGCGGCCGCCATTCCCTCTGAGCGCTTGTGGCCATTATGGGCTGAAGCTATGGCGAAACTAGCGGCTAGTCGCTTCAAATCCCACTCCCACGAGCAAGGGAAAGTTTCATCAAAATCATTGATATCAAAAATAATATTGCGCTCTGGTGTGGCGAAAGCGCCAAAATTTGCCAGGTGGCTATCTCCGCAAGATTGCACGGCATAATCAGTGGCTTTAGTGACGGCCAAATCAGCGGCCATGATTACCGCGGCCCCCCGGTAGAAGGCGAAGGGAGAAGCCACCATGCGGCCATAGCGCAGGGGCAAGAGACTCTCAATGCGCTCATGACTAGAAGCAATCAATAAATCCATGGGGTCTTCGCGACCAGGCCTATCAATGACAAATTCAGCGTGGGCTTCGCGGGAGCATTTAACCCTGAGAGCCTGACCAAATTCATAGCGCTCTTTGGTGGTTTGCAAGTGCATGGGCTTGGTTAAATATTCAGCCTCAATAGCCGGCTGTTTGGCTTGCATGACTGGGTGCGGGAGGCTCTTTGGGTTCTTTTTCATTGGTAAATTTTGCCTGCAAAAAATGTCGCCATATTCAGACATTCAATATGCCCGGCCTAATCAGCTATTTACCACCTTAAATCGGTCAGATTTTCTTAAGAAAATCTGACCGATTTGGAAAATGCAAAAGAGCAATGACTAAGAGATTTGAGGCTTCAAAAGCAATTGCTACCAGCTCATATTTTTCTCAAGGTCTTTACTGGTTTTATCTAGAACAGCCTTCCAGTCAGCCCTGGCGGGCTTGACCGCACAATCATCAAGAAGAAAAAAGATCACATCTTCAAAGGCAACCCTACCTGTAGGAATATGGCGCTTATTCAGGTCTATGAATCGTTTATCGTGAGCCCGAACATGCGCATGGGGACGACCAAAGGGTGTTCTATCGGTGGCGCCTAGCTTTGCTGGCTCAAGAGTATTTCGATCGAGCTTGTTTGGATGCCAGTGAAACTCGAAAAGAGCCTTGCCATCACATGCATCGGCAATTTGATAAATATACTCTGTTGTCTGAACTCGCTTCTTTGAGCCATCAGACTTGATAACTTCCGTATGCACATGCGCCGACAACTTGAAGAGATCCTGACTGAGCTTGCTCTTAAGTTTCAGCGGCGGAAATAAAGTATATAGGCGTACAAGCTCACCTTTAGAAGGGTGCTCATACACTTTCCAGTGCACTTTGGTCAAAGCACTCAATGCGTACTGAATGTTAGCGTGGAAAGCCTTATTTGCCTGACTTACTAGATTTGGCATATTCAGCACTATAGCCAGTAAAAGGCAAAAGCATAAGCAAGCTCATAATGTCGCAATCATCACGGTCTTCATACTTGCCACTTTGATAATTTGATATGAATTCAACTGCTGATATTCCAAGGCTACTTTTGACGGTGCGGTTAAACAGCCGACGAGCTTGCGCAGCAGTCTGCACATGGGATTCGCTCTTTTTGATGGTGGCTGCTTTCATAAGTACCTCAACTCAATGCTTCTACGATATCTCAATGCCGCATCTTACGCTAGTTATTTCTTCAGAATAAACTAGAATGGCCGCTAGCGGCAGCTCGCGAGTCAATGCGTTCTTTTAAATCGGTCAGATTTTCTTAAGAAAATCTGACCGACTTGGAAAACGAAAAAGAGCAATGCTTCAGAAATTTAGACCAAGCAGACCCAATTCAAGCAGATTTAAATATACTCAGAAGCGCGGCGATAAACATCAGCGGCATCGGCAAAGCGGCCCAGCGACTTCAAAGCCTGACCCCAAGCGTCATAAACATCAGCGTCGTAAGGGTCAATTTCGGTGGCCTTCTCGTATTTTTCTAAGGCCAATTCTTGCAGACCCAAAAGCGAAAGTGCTTTGCCCCAGTAGTAGAACAAACCAGGGTCACCATCTGAATACTGATCGGCTTCTCTGAACATTTCGTCGGCTTCGACAAAGCGTCCTTGTAGTAAGAAAATTTGGCCAGCGACAATGCGAGCCACTGCATTTTTAGGATCTTCCTGTATCACCATGGTGACTAAATCAATTGCTTCATCAAGGCGCTGCTGTTCTTTAAATGCCCGGGCGAGAGACACTCTGACATCGGCATCTTGCGGATTGATAGCTAATATTTTCAGAGACTGTGCTTCGACTAATTCGTAACGCGAAGCTTTAAGCAAGCGATCGAGTGCTTCTTTTTGTGGATTCAAACATTCAGGATCGTACTGAATTGCCAGTCGCAAATGCTGCGAACCCCGCTCAGTATCGCCCATTTCATCAAAGACGCGAGAAATGTGCAAATGACCGAGAGCATAGTCTTCGCGCAGTGAAATTGCCTGAGTAAATTTCTGCACCGCTTCTGGATAATTTCCAGAGAGATACAAAGAACAGCCCAGGCCGTCAATTGCTTGATAGTTTGATGGCGTCACTTTCAAAACGCGATCGAAATATTGTCCGGCTCTTTCATAGTTAGCAATGCCCAAATAGGCATGGCCTAGCCAAAAATCGAAACGGCCATCTTGTTCTTTTTCCTGCAAGACAGCAAGCGCTTGCTGACAGTTATTCATCAAAATCAAAGTAACGGCTAAATAGACACGCACTTCGTTATTGTTTTTCTCAAGAGCCAGAGCCTTTTCAAAAGCATCGGCGGCCCGTTCGTATTCGCCTAAGTCAACACAAACGAGACCAAGATTCATCATTGGTTCTAAGCAAGTAGAATCCATATCTGATGCTTCCATCAGCTTATCTGAAGCATCTTCAGCCCGGCCAGCTTTAAAAAGCGAGACGCCCCAGTCGTTATAAATCAAGGCGCGCTCGCGGGCGGTGAGCATGCGGTGGCCCATGCCCACTGCTTCTTGGAAGAGACGCACAGCATCGTCAATCATTCCGGCATTGGCCATGGCCGAAGCAGCGTAACGCAAAGTTGTGATGTCTTTGCCGTCTACTTGCCAGGCGCGCATGAAACATTTTCCGGCATCGCTATCGTTGCCCATGGCTGATAGAGCAATGCCTAAACAAACTAAAGGCTCAGGAATATCAGTTTCATTGTTAACTGCAGCTTGAAAATATTGAGCCGCTTCCATAAATTGGCCCATGCGAAAACTGGCCATTCCACCTTGAATAAAGGCTGCGCTCAGTTTTGGATCTAACTTAATTGCTTGGTTGAATTGACCAATGGCGCCTCTGAAGCTGTTTGAGGCCATCAGTGACATGCCCCAATGCAAGTGCCCAACGGCAAAACCTTCGCGGCGCTCGCAGGCATCGCGAAAAGCTGGCATGGCCTCAGCGGGGCGGCCGTCTTTGAGCAGAACTAAGCCGAGGCGATAATGAGCATCACCACGAGTTGAGTCAATTGATAGAGCAGTTTTGAGGTGGCGCTCGGCTTCGGCTAGTTTGCCGTTGTTGAAGGCGATTACTCCAAGTTGATACTGAATATCAGGATCATTCATGCCACTTGGATTCTGCTGAGCAAAGCGCATCAGCCCAGCATAAGCTTCATCCCACTTGCCCTGGGAAGCTAAATCAGAGACTAACTGTGAAATTTGGGTTGACAACCCACTGACTCCTGGGGCAAAAGCTACGTTAGTAACGGTTTCAAGCTGTATTTACTTCAGAACTTAGCAATCAAGCTTACATCAAAATTTTAGCGGTAGTGAAAAGTCAATAATACAGTGGCGCACAGTATCAACTGTACCCCCCAGAAGGCCATAACTACCTGCCATTCTACCCAACCCTTGTCAGCCATGACCGCTTCGTAATGGTGATGCAGCGGGGCCATGCGGAAAAGTCGCTTGCCCTCGCCGGGCAGGCGCTTGGTCAACTTGAGCTTGATCAAAGCCAGTGCCGACATGGGTTTTTCTGGAGTATAGGGCTTGGTTAATTTGAAATAGGTGACTTGGGCCATGACCGAAAGGGCTTCGGCGATATAAATCATTGTCAGCGGCACGAACCAAACGACAATGCCGCCAGCTAGTGCCAGGCAGGCCATCAAACCGCCGATAAAGAGCGAACCAGTGTCGCCCATAAAAATCTGGGCGGGGTTGCGGTTGTAGAGCAAGAAGCCGAGCAGAGCGCCAGCTGCGGTGGCAGATATGGTGGCATAGCCATACTGCACTGGTTCGACTGCGCCCGCACCACCGGTGAGAAATAGAATCACTGCCATGGCCGCAAACACTTGGCAGGCTGTTCCTGCCGCTAGGCCGTCCATGCCATCGTGCAAATTGACAGCATTAGTGGTGGCGGCGGTGAGGAATGCTCCAAGAGCAATAAAAAGTATGCCGGGCAAAATCATGATGGCCACAGGATAGGTGATGTCGGCGGCGGCACTGCTATTTGTTAGACCACCAGCGAAGCTCGACAGCCAGGCAAAGCTTGAATAGAGAGCTGTTGGCACTAAAAGTTTGTTGTCGGCAAACATTATCAGCACCACCGCTAACACCACGCCAAGGCAGGTTTCGATGGCCAAGCGCACGTATCCAGAGATGCCTTTATTGCCTTTGTTTATGACCTTGGCCGAATCATCAAGCAGCCCCACCACTCCGCACAAGAAGCCGATAATAATTACCAAGAAATAGCATGGGTCTTTGGGTAGCCCAAAAGCAAAATGATGTACCGGGGGAAGAGCTTGACCAGGTGCAGACAGCTGACCAGAAAGAGACAACTGACCTGGCACAAAGGCCATGGCCAGAACCACAACTAGCGTCGTCACCATGAAGACAAGGCCGCCCATGGTGGGAGTCTTAGCTTTATGCGAATGACTCTTCGGTCCTTCTTCGCGCAAAAACTGATTGATTTGCAGGGCGTTCAACTTCTTTATGTAGAACGGCATGCATATAGCGGTGAGCACCAGCGCTGCCAAGCAAGGCAAAACCAGCTGTAACAGGGCCGCTAAAGGGCTTCCCTGCTGAATTATGGCAGTAGCGTGTTGGTCTAAGTTGACTGTTGGATTCCCGCTGGTTAGTCGAGGTAGAAGCTAGTTACAATCTTACGATGTTCCTTAGCATAGTTTACCGACTCAAGCAGTGTATGGGATGTGTGGTAGAGGAAGCAAATTATTTGCTGGCATCTATCGATTATTTCGTGGTTGCATATGCGCGATGCATCGGCCAGGGTCATGGTACGTCTTTCAGGATACTCAACGATATTCTTGATACCTATTAGTAGGTCTTGAACTTCGCCAGGCTGCTGAGAAATTGTTTGCGGAAGAATTATGTTCAGGCGATCTGGATTGGCGCGTTGCGCTCCACGAATGACAGCCATGTTGCAGCCGTTCGCACCGCCACTGGTGACGACCTGGTTGCCCGACAGCACGAGAGCGTAAGAAAGCATCTCGACTAATTGCTGATGAGTGAGGGGCAAGTTGCGGGTGCCGATTATGGCGACTTTGCGCGGGCCAGATTGTTGGATTAAGAGAAGCTCTTGGGCCAGTTCATCGACGGTCGGTATTGTGGCGGCACCTGGTTCAATTCGACTCATATATATCTATCCAATCCCTTTTGCGTATATATCTATTTAAAAATAGACGCCAGTCTTTACTGGTCCGTGGAAATTTGTTCGCTAATCATTAAGATTACAAGCCTTCCCTATGGTTTTGACCTAGCAAGCCTCAGGCTGTTTACAAGTTTTAATTAACAGCGAGCCTCTGATCCCTCACAATTAGAGTTGTATCGGCCTCAGGCAACGCTTCAGAGAATATTCGCCCGAGAGCTCATCGCATAGCAAATGTATATCCGCTTAATGCGGAGAACTTGCTTGACATCATTTATAGTTGGAGAAAGACGTGGCGAGAGACCCAGTTATGACATCGGCCGGTAAAGACAGACAACTGAGCTTATTTGGATCCAACGACTCAAATGAGCCGTCAGATGCCGACGAGCTGGCCCTGGCTGAGTTAGAAGTAGAAGAGCTGGCCTCTGTGGCCTTCGAGCCTGAAGACCTAGTCGACGATATAGATGAAGATGATCTAGATGATGAGGATACGGAAGCCGAATTCGAAGTGCCGGCTAGCCAGAACCAGCAAGCTCCGACCCAGTCATCTTATGCTCCGGCGGCTCAAACTTCCGGACAAACGCCATTCCAGTCTAAATACACCCCCTCATACTCTGCCCCACGGGAGCGGCCACAGTATGCCCCCATGTCAGATGCTGAAATCGCCGCTTTAGAAGTGCAGCTACTTGACCGCCTGAACCCTGAGCAGGCCCAGTGCGTTTCGCAAATGTGGGGACCATCGCTGATTATTGCCGGAGCCGGCTCGGGCAAAACCACGGTTCTGACCAAGCGCATTGCCTGGATAATCTCAAAACTAAGACAAGAACCCGAATCAATATTAGCTGTCACCTTCACTAATAAAGCTGCTGGCGAAATGCGCCAGCGTATTGAAAAGATTGTTGGCCCTTCCGAAGCCCGCCGCATCTCAATTGGTACTTTCCACAGCATTTGTGCCAAATTGCTGCGCCAAGAAATTTCGAACTATAAGACTGAAGACGGCTTGAAATGGGATAACAATTTTGTCATCTACGACGAAACCGACAGCATGAGTCTGGTTAAGGCGCAAATCATCAAGCTCAATCTCGACGACAAAGTCTTTGTGCCCAAAGAAATACGCCACACAATTTCGTCGCTAAAAAACGACGGCTACACCCATCATGTCTATGCTAAAGAAGCGAAGAACTACAGAGAAGGCCGCTTGTCTGAAATCTTCAGTGCCTATCAAACTGAGCTAGCACGCAACAACGCCCTCGACTTTGACGACTTGATTTTGATCTTCACCGATTTGATGCAACAAAATCAAATGGTGCGCGAGCGCATGCAGCGCCGTTATCGCCACGTACTTGTTGACGAGTTTCAAGATACAAACAAATCACAATACGATCTAATTTCAATGATCGCCAAAGCCGATAGCCCTGAACACTTCCTCACTAGAGAAGCAAAAGAAGCGGGCCGCACCATGACTCATGCTCAGCTCTGGAGCGAACGCAGTCTATTAGTTGTAGGCGACGTCGACCAATCTATTTATTCATGGCGCAAAGCTGACTATCGCATTATTCTTGGCTTCCAAAAAGACTATGAAGGTTGCGGCCTGATTAAGCTGGAAGAAAATTACCGCTCCACTGCCACCATTCTAGAAGTGGCCAACAGCATCATTGCCAACAACACAGAGCGCATCGACAAGACCTTGCGCTGCAACCGCGGCCAAGGCGGCAAGGTCAATTGCTACGAAGCTCAAGATGAAATTGACGAGGCCTATTATTGTGCCGAAGAAATCAAACGCAGCAAAGCTCGCGATAAAAGATATTCTGACCACGTAGTGCTTTACCGCACCAACTCTCAATCACGGGCAATTGAAGAAATTCTCGTGCGCAGCCACATACCGTATGTGGTGGTTGGTGGCACAAGGTTCTATGACCGCCAAGAAATCAAAGACATGCTTGCCTACATGAAGCTGATCTACAACCCTAGAGATGGCCAAGCATTCAACCGCGTCATCAACACACCGAAGCGCGGCCTGGGTAAAACCACTCTCGACAGAGTCAATGCTTACGCTGAGACCAAAGGCGTCAGCCCGCTAGAAGCGAGTCTAGAAGCCAGCCGCATCTCCGACCTCTCGCCCAAGGCTTATACCTCGCTGCAAGATTTTGCTCGCATTATTGTTAGCTTGAACGAACAATCGAAAGTGATACCAGTTTCTGATTTGCTCGAAGAAATTTTGAAATCAACTGGCTACATTTCGCGCCTAGAAAAAGATGCTCACGAATCAAAAGATGAACTAGCTCTCGGACGAATCGAAAACGTCATGGAACTAGTGGCGGTGGCAAAAGAATTTGAACAAACAGCCGACGAGCCAGATTTAGACTCATTCTTGACCCGCATTTCGTTGGTGAGCGATCTGGACAAAGCCAATCTTGACGAAGACACAGTCAAACTAATGACTATCCACTCTTCTAAGGGATTAGAGTTTCCTGTGGCCTTCATCATGGGCTGCGAAGAAGGTCTCTTCCCCCATGTGCGCTCGCTTGACTCACCAACGCAAATGGAAGAAGAGCGTCGCTTGATGTACGTTGCCGTCACTCGCGCTGGCGATATGCTGCACATGACTCTAGCGCGCAAACGCACCATGATTGGTCGGGGCTTCTCGAACTCTGGCTTCTCATCTACGTTTACGATTCCTAGTCGCTTCCTCAAAGAAATTACTCCGGGCTTGATCTCAGGCTTCTACCCTAGTGGAGACGAAGAGTTCAAGCGCTCCGGCGGCGGCAATCCAAACTTCAATGGCAATGCCGGATTCGGTGCCTTCGGTGGCAAAAAAGATAGCCACGGCTACACCGATGAAAGTCAGGAATGGGACGACCGCAACGATCGCAAGAAGCCAGGCAACTTTGGCGACTCGAAATACGGCGGCAATGATTATGCCACCGGCACATCGGGCGGCTACAAAAAACCTAGTGGTGGTTATGGCGGCTCTGGTGGAAGCTCAAGCAGCTATAGCGGCGGGGCAAGATCTAGCTCTGGCTATGGCTCAGGTTCTGGGGCAAAATCTGGGGGCTCTGGCGGCGGCTGGAATAAGGGCCAGAGTGCTGGGGGCTATAACAAGTCGACTGGTTATCAGTCACAGAACGCCTCCAGGCCAATGGCCAAGGCCGAGCCGGTCAAGCCAAGAGCAATGCGACTTCCTCCACCAACTGACAAACCAGACGTCTCAGAGGCGCCAACATTTGAACGCTTGAAAGTTGGCGATGCAGTGCAGCATGTCAAGTTCGGCCTGGGCAAAGTCACAGAAGTAATCGGCAACGGTGAGAAAGAGATTTACAACGTTGCCTTTGAAGACCGAAATAGAGTGCTTGATCCGAAGTTTGCAAAACTTATAAAGCTGTCCTGATGGCATCCTCTATGTAAGAACATAGACCAGAGATTTTTCGTTGAAAAATCCCTTTAGTAAGGGTGCCTGTTTCAGGCATCTATATATGTCTAGTTTTTAGGGTCCAGTTTATAGGGCCAGTTTTTAATTCCAGTTGTACAAGTCATTAATAGGAAGGGGGCAAACGGTGTCAGTAGAAAGAACTTTCGTAGCGGTCAAGCCAGATGGCGTTGAGCGTGGTTTGGTAGGCGAGATTATCGGTCGCTTTGAGCGCCGCGGCCTCAAGCTAGTGGGCTTGAAGTTGATGGTGGTTCCAGTTTCGTTGGCTGAAAACCACTACGGCGAGCACAAAGGCAAACCTTTCTTTGAAGGTTTGGTCAAATTCATCACCGGCGGCCCAATCGTTGCCATGGTTTGGGAAGGCAAAAATGCCATCACTTTGGCCCGTAACGTAATCGGTGCAACCAATCCGACTGCTGCTGCTCAAGGCACAATTCGCGGCGACCTCGCCACCGATATCGGCCGCAACGTTGTACACGGATCTGACGGTCCTGAAAGTGCTGCTCGCGAAATCGGTCTGTTCTTCAATGCCGACGAGCTAGTCAACGGCTGGAACCGCACCATTGAAAAATGGATCAGCGAGTAAATTAGATTCAGCGAATAAATTAGATACGCACTGAGAACTAAAGTCTAAAGTTTTTTGCCCAGTGCTTTATCAACCGCTTTAAAGACCTCCTCAACAGGGAGGTCTTTTAAGCATGGAATAGATTTGGATTTGATTTCGACTTTGAGCTGGCAGCTCTTTTCAAAACAAGGTTGGCAATCTAGATTTAAATGCACCGCACTACCCATACTTCCGTACGGTCCATTTCGCAACCACGGAGTAGCACCATGTATTGCCACCACCTTTGGTTTGGCCACTGCCACCGACTGCACTTCAAACTCTAAAGATTTTTGGTTAGCGGTGTCTTTGAGTGACTTGGGCTCTCGTGCGGCAAGCTCGCTATTGAAGGCCTCGTGGGCGATTGCGGCAGCCAGATGGAGTGGACCGGTGTCGGCACCAAGCACCAGATCGCATCTTTTAAAGAGTGCCACCAATTGCATTAAGCTGGTTTCACCCGTGAGATCAATTAGGGAGTTCGCCGTCGGATTAGCGATAGAGTTCGCCGACGGGTTTTTACCAGCAGATTCTATTCCTTTATATATGTATTGATTGGTGCCCCGATCAGTTGGCCCACCACAGAGAACAAGCCGAGCCCCCAAACGGTCACGGAGTAAGCGTCCCAGGTCTATCCACTGATCAGCTGGCCAGATTTTGGTAGGCCAGGTGGTGCCGGGAATCAGGGCAATTAGTGGTCCCGCCTCTGGTGCCTCGGGCTCGGTAAGCGGAAGCGAACGAATCGGCTCCGTCGTTGGTGCCTCGGCTTTGGGCAGCTGAGCTGACGGCAGATCTTGGTGCGGCTCCGTCGCTGGTGCCTCACTCTGGCCTAGCGACTGCCCCGCCTCTGGTGCCCGGCCCAAGTTATCAAGCTTGCTCGAAACAAAAGCTACACAAGCATCTCCGGGATCCGGCAGGGGGAAGTGCACCACCCGGTCACGACCGGCAAGGCGGATGCAAGTGGACCGCTCTTGAGCCAGAGTTTCGAGAGCGAAATCGGCGAGGGCCATATTCAGTTCGACCACATGCCTATCGGGAGCAAAATAGTCTCCGACCTCTAAAGTATGGGTGAGCAATTTGGCAGCGCCCTCTCTGGTGCCAGCAAAACCAACCCGCAATGGTGCCCCCGATAAGTAGGCAGGGATGGCACTCTTGAGCAATCCCTGGGCATCTATTGCCAAGTCAAACTTGAAGTCTTTTAACTCTTGGAAGTACTTTTTGGCAGCACCAAAGGTGGAGATCAGGGGGGCCACTTTGCGCATCTCTTTCAGCCAAGCCTTCCGGGGGAAGAGCAGTACCCTGTCTACTGCCGGATTGCCGTTCAAAAGATCTTGAGCAGCTGGCTCAACCAACCAGGTAAGTTCAACATTTGGTAATCTTTCTTTGATTCGTGCGGCCAGCGGCAGGCAATGAACGACATCACCCATGGCGCTAAGTTTTACGATCAGAACTCTCAAGGCTTACCACCTACGGGGGCTTACTGGCTTCCAACAAGCTTAACCGATTATCTATTCTGCGTTCGATGCTACTTTGATACCAGCCATTATGAATGGTGCGGCACCATTGGCAGAGCTAAAATCACCCCTGGTGTCACATTTATCTGGTATCAGATCCCCGAAACCCTTGTGCCCCAACGATAGAAAATTTCTATATACAAAGTGGTTATAAACGGATACTTGTTTGGTACAATACTTATGCCACCTAGAGTGGTGGTAACCGTATAAAACGGTGGAAACCACTTAAGTCCCACCGAACAAATTAGAGCGATGCCATTTAGGTGGAGCGCTCTACAGGAGAGTGCCTAAAAGCATTTTTCTGCATTAGCACCCTGAGCAGCCCTCGCGGCTCGCCCGCGGGCTGGTTTCCGATTGACCCAAAAAAAACACGAAGGAGTGAAACATGGCAGGAGTTCGTAAAACTGGTGGCAAGGCAAAACCTAAAGCTGCTAAATCCGCTAAACCAGCTGCAAAACATGTAGCTAAAAAAGCCGTCGGCACCCGCAAACTTGTTCGCAAGACTGCAGCCCCTAAGCACACCACCAAGGCCAAAGCTACCACCTCGCGTGCTAGCGAAGACCAATACTTGAATTTCTCCGGCAAATTCACAGTGCGCTTGCCGAAGTCATTGCACCAAGCCCTTGTTGATAGAGCCGAAAAAGAAGGCGTCAGCCTCAACTTGTTCGTCACAAACGCTCTTTCAAGAACCGTAGCTGTGCCAAGCAAAAAGAGATAAGAACCTGAATCTAAGTAGATAGCTCGCGCTACTGCCGATAGAAGGTCCGAAAAATCAAAAGAGGGGAGGTTCGCCTTCCCTTTTTTTTTGCCTTTCCCTCTGCATTCGCGGGTTCTTCCAACCTAACTTTATTTAATAGATAAGAGCAATTTCATAGTCTCTTATCAGATCGATTTACGCTGGACGCTACAAACTTGCCCCCTAGCATCTGCCAGCGATTTTCAGGCAGCCCAGATTAAACCCAACTCAGTCAAGCCTTTAGATAAGCTTATTTGCAACACCTTTGAATCATCCCGCCAACCAGCTAGACTCACTCTGTCGGATAAAACGCTCACAAATTTCTCCGGCAAGAACCAATCAAGCTCCCGAAAAAGAATTTGTCCAACCAAGACTGATTCGCCAAAGGAACCTATTAAATGACCCAAAGTATTCCGATTCTCAACCTCAAAGCCCAGTACGAGACCATCCAGGAAGAATTAGAGTCCACCGTTCTTGAAGTACTCCGCAGCGGTAATTACATTCTCGGTAAGTACGTCGGCACCCTCGAAAAGCAAGTGGCTGAATTATGCGGCGTTAATGATGGCATCGGCGTAGCAAACGGCACTGACGCATTGATGCTAGCTCTCTGGGGCCTCGATATCGGACCCGGCGATGAAGTCATCACCACCCCCTTCACTTTCGCCGCTACAGTCGAAGCGATTGTTATGCGCGGCGCCACTCCTGTTTTCGTCGACATCGACCCAACCAGCTATAACATCAACCCAGCGTTGATTGAACAGGCCATCACCCCCAAGACCAAAGCAATCATGCCGGTGCACCTCTACGGCTTGCCATCGCACATGGAGCCAATCTGCGCCATCGCTGAGCGCTACGGCTTGAAAGTAATCGAAGACAATGCCCAAGGTATTGGCGCTACTTACAAAGGCAAACCAACTGGATCATTCGGTGACGTTGCTTGCACAAGCTTCTATCCAACCAAAAACCTAGGCGCCGCCGGTGATGCCGGCATGATCGTCAGCAAAGACCCTGTTGTTGCTGAGCGCATCAGAGCGATTCGCGCTCACGGCATGAGACGTCGCTACTACCATGATGAACTGGGCGTCAACAGCCGCCTTGATGAACTGCAAGCAGCAACACTCGTTGTCAAATTGCCTTACCTCAAACAGTGGAACGATAGACGCGCTCATCTAGCCTCTATCTATGATGCCAGCTTGGCCAACTGCCCAGGGCTAGTTCGACCAAGCGTCAGCTTGGCTGGTGGCGTCGCCAATGGTGCTAAAGATAGTGTCAATCACGTTTATCACCAATACACTGTTCGGGTGTTGGCATCAGACAAGATTTCCAAACTAGATCTTTCGGCCCTCGATAATCCTAATCGCGACAAGCTCATTGCTCGCTTGACCGAACGCGGTATTGGCTCGATGTGCTACTACCCAGTTCCTCTTCACGTGCAGAAAGCCTTCGCCAATCTCGGCTACAAAATGGGTGACTTCCCAATTTCAGAACAACTCTCTAGAGAAGTGCTCTCACTGCCGATGTATCCAGAATTGACCGACGAGCAAGTAGAGACAGTTGGCAAAACCATTACCGAAATTATGGCTAGCGAAATTGCTCTCGGAACCGTTGTATCACCTGTTGGCTCACCGACTGGAAGCATGGGAGCAACTCCGGTTGGTCAAGTTGTTGGACCGGCAGCAGGTCAAGTCGCTGGACTAGCAGTTTAGCCTAAGGCCACAGTTGAACGAAGAAACAAGCGAAAATGCCAAACTACCGGAAGCCTCGGCCTCCGGTAGTTCTGTTATGACGGCGGCTGTCAAGCCCGCCCCCGCTGACTTCTCGAAAAAATCCAGCATTATTTTGATGGCTTTGATGGCACTAGCTTTGGTGCTCACCTTCGTTGGCTATATGCCAATTCTCTTCGATTTCTTTGCTGGTGACGACTATGTGCACCTGATTTGGCTGAAGGAAGCAGTACAGCATCCAGAGTTGGTTTGGCGTAACTTTCACACGTCTTGGCTCGACGGCACCACCACTAAGTTCTATCGACCACTTATCTCTGTATTCATGGTCTCTGACTATGTTCTCTGGAACCATAGCGCCATTGGTTTTCACCTCACCAATTTGCTCTTTCACTTAGCCAGCACCGCTTTCATATTTTTGATTGCCCGCGAACTAGCGGCACTGACACTAATTGAAGAAAAAGCAAAAATACAAGAAGAACTCTCGCGCAAGACTTACAAAGCTCTGCCAATTTCCATCTTATATATATGGCCATTTTTTTCAGCAGCAGTGTTCGGTCTCTATCCCCTGCACACCGAAACAGTTTCTTGGATCACAGGCCGTGTTGATGCCGTTGTTACCGCCTTCATTACCGGCTCTTTCTGGTTCTATTTAAGGGCGCGCAAGACCGGGGGCGAAAACACCAGCTGGTTCGCCAGCAAAAAAGCCTCTCTCACTTTCTCATTTATATTGATGGTATTGGCCCTGCTCTCTAAAGAAATGGCCATTACTTTGCCTGCTATTTTTGTTTTGATAGAGCTGCTCTATGCCGCACCCGGTGAGCGTCCTCGCTCGATTTTAGAGGGACTCCTGAGCAAGTCATACTTGTTGCGTGCCATCAAAAATACAGCCATGTACTGGGGTCTGATTGTTGTCTATTTCATCGTGCGCCGCCTGGCTCTCGGCACATTCGTCGGCGGCTACGACGATTCACTCTTCTTCATTGCTAACTACAAAGCCTTTATCAAAACCTGGCTAAACGGTCTGAGACTCTTCTTTGAGCCCCTCAATCACGAGCTAATCAGCGCCCGCGCCATACCAACCAGACTATGGGATTTCTATCTTGGTTTAATCGGCCTCGGTACTCTAGTCAATCTCGTTTTAACTCCCGCACTTGGACGCTTGTTCTTGTTTCTCTGCGGTTGGCTCGCGCTCTCCTTGGCTCCGGTCTATAAAATTTTCGCCATTGCCGACGACTTGCAAGGCAGTAGATTGGCTTACGTAGCCACTGTTCCCCTAGCATTCTTAATTGCTTTAGCAGTAGTTGTAGTCAGCCGCGGTATTGTTGCCCGCAAACAGCTTTGGTCGCGCTCACTGCTAGGAGTCGGTTTCGTCGCTCTCTCGTTCTATGTTCTGCATCTCAATAACCAAGCTTGGGTTGATGCTGGGGTTGAAGCCAATTCAATTAGAGCAGGACTATCCAAGCTCTACAAAGAAGTGAAAGGCGACCCCCAGATTCTTTTTGTAGGTCTGCCGGATCAAATACACGGCGCCTATATCTGTCGCAATGCCCTTGTGGGAATGACGCGCACGCCGCAGCTTGAGCGCGATGCAGTCAATGCCATCATGGTTGATAAGTTTGAGCCGATTCTGCCCTTCGGCTATATGAAAGAGTCACTATACAAAGACCGCGACAAAGTATTGGTCTACCGCTGGTGTCCAGAAGCGGCCAATAGCACTGGTCACTTCGAAAAAATGGAACTGAACGATATTAAAGAGTATCCAGTTAAGGAAGCAAAAGTATTTAGAGCCGGGGCACTACAGACGGTGCTCAAGCCCGTTCAAAGCGAAAACACTAAATTTGAATTTCTTCCTGATGGAACCCTGAGCGCCACCGGTGGCAGCGGCAAATTAGGTCGACCAGAGATACGCTTTGACCCAGGCCCAATCAATGCCTACGCCTTAGAGTTCGTCACTGTCAAACTGAAGCAGCAAGCCGTCAGCGATGCCTTTAAATCAGCCTCAGCAAAAGAAGGCGCCGACCTTTTATATACAAACGACTTAGTGCCACAGTTCGACATCAAGCGCCGCACACCGACACCTATGCCAACGACCGTGGGCGAAGCTACACTGGTATTCCCGTTGCGCAGTTTGCCTGAATGGTCACTCGGTGGCAAATCCCACGGACTGACTTTGCGCTTCCCCCACGATAGCAATTGCATTATTGAAGAAATTACTGTGGCGCCAGCCGCCAGCCTGGTGCCAAGTCTTAGTTTCGCTAATTCCGGTTATCTAGGCAGCAAAGGCTTCCTGCATCTATCTCAAGAGAAAAAACAAGACGACATTAGCTTTGATATTAGCCAAATCAAAGGTGACCCGGTTGGGGTGTGGATGGAAATTACCCGGCCCAATCTACTGTTCGAAGAGCAAAACTGTACAACTCCAAGCCGGGTAGCCCAAACAAATACTAAGTTCAAAACTGAGTTTAGTGGTAAGAGCGGCACAATCACCCTTAAGCGTGAAGATTTCTCCGCCCTCGGAATCTATCAACTGCGGCTCTGGCCAGTCTTCAAAGACGGCAGCAAGGGCCAAGCCAGCGACCACATTGTTGTGGCTGTTGATTCATAGTCAAATTTTTCAACCAGGCCGATGTGCCGCTAAAAGCTTGAAAGTAAAAACCTGCACCTGTTTATCTTCTTGATTGGTGACTTTGCTGCGCACAGTGACAATGCCGCGGCCTGGCCTCGGGCTCAAGGGCGAAATCTCTAATACTTCACTAGCAACCTGCAGTATGTCACCGGGCCTTACTGGCCGGGTCCAACTAATTTCCCCACCAGCTCCCACCAAACCGCCGCCCACCGGCAGACCACCGTCAACAAGCAAACGCATAGTAATAGATGCGGTCAGCCAACCGCTAGCAGCAAGCCCACCAAAGAAAGTGTCCACGGCCGCCTCTTCATCAAGATGGAAAGACTGCGGATCATACTTTGCCGCAAATTCTTTAATCTCGGCTGCTTCTACCTTATAGGTGCCGCTGACGAAGCGCTGACCGACAACTAGATCTTCGAGATAGAGAAGTGGACTATTCATTAGAGAAAGAGTGGAGCATCAAGGGCCGAGAGTCAAGACTCGCGACATGTAAGTTCGTTCAATTTCATTCGGTTTAGTCCACCCAGACACGTATTTCCCGCAAGGCAGGCCCATAGTTTGCCAATCTTGACGAATAGAGTGGGGACATTCCCACTGAAACCCCGGTCAAGTTCAATCACCCCAATCGCGCCACTCACACCAACCAACTCTATCCACCCCCAAATTGCGGAAGAACGAAAGACATGGCAAATTTAGGCGAAGCAAAAATAGCTGGAAAAATAGCTGTAGAACTAGGTGAGCAAATCGCTCCAAAGGCAACAGCAGAAGGCCTAAATTTACTCAGTGTCGCCGGAGCAAAGATTGAAGCTACTGCTAAAGCGGTGCTCTCTCCCGAACTCAAAGCCGCTGCCCATGTTGGCCCCAAGAACGGCATGATTGAAGTTCATACTTCTATTGACCCTGAAATCATCAAGGCCAGAAAATTCGAAGCCACCGGCCTCACTCCTTACGCCAAACCTAATCTAGCTGATTTCCCCCAACTACATGCCACCCAGAAAACCGATACTCTCGTCATTGGCGGCGGTTTCACCGGTCTAGCCGTGGCAGACAAACTGGCCGCTAGCGGCATCAAGACAATTCTCGTTGATAGCGGACGAATTGGTGAGGCTACCAGCCAATATGCCGGTGGCATGATTACCCGTGCTGGCGACCCCTCATTTGTTGAATTGGGCGAGGCCTACGGCGAAAAAGTTTTGGGCCAATACGCCAAGGGCATGGTCAACGCTCACAAAGCAGTGATGGAACGCGCCACTAGATTTGGCGGCAAAGTCGATTTCAAACCATCAGACTCACATCAATTGAGCTACAACCTCGATGCCGTGGATGACTGGATGCGTGCTGAACACCAAGCTGTGGCACGCTACGATAACGGCATAAGAATAGTTACTGGCGCTAAGGCAAAAGCAATATTTGAACCAGCCGAAGCGGTGATGACATTCCGCGGTGAAGGTCAATTAAACCCTCTCAAGTACGCCAAACAAATGGGCGCTGAGGCCAAACATCCAGTCTTTGAAAATACATCTATTGTTGGTTTGCAGGTAGGAAAACCTGGCGGACCAATCACTGCCCTCACAGCCGATGGTGGCCGTATCGAAGCTAACCGCGTGGTCTTCGCCACTGGCACCGGCGGCAACTTGTTCAGAAACTTAGATCATTGCGTTGAAGGCGCTCAGTGCTTTGCTGGCATTGCCGAGACCAAAGGTGTGGTCAAACTATTAGGTAATGCCTTCGATACTGATGGTGCAGTGCGCAACGCCGCTGGTGTTATTCGCAACAGAGGCACAGAGGGCGCCTATAACTACTTCAGAAAGCCAGCTGACGCCTTAGTCGTACCAAACGCCGAAAACAAGCAATTGATGCTATTTGGCGGTGCTGACAAAATGCTGCCTGAGGCAGCTGCCACTAAAACAACAGCCGAACTGACAGAGCAATTGCAGACACTCTTCCCTGGCAGCAAAATGCTACATAAATGGACTGGCCTATTAGAAGAAAGCAAAGACGGCATGCCAATCATCGCTCAACACAAAGAGGTGCCTCAGATCTTCGGCATACGCGGCGTAGGCGGAAGCGGCATCGACAGCTCACAATTTATCGCCAATGAACTTGAAAAAGTACTCAAAGGCGGCAAGTCAGTACTCTCATCCGCTCGCTTTGAAAAATAGCTCAGTCTAATTCGGGTCGAATTTGATTGCCGTCTATTCAGGCATTCTCAACAGTGCGCGTCCACCGCTAATGCGCTTGGTTACGCCTTTTTCGTCAAAGTGCGATAGCAGGGCCATGGCATATTTGCGAGTAGTGCTGAGACCTTCTCTGAAATCAGAAGGCGAAATGTCTTTCTTGCTTGTCCACAATTTATGCAGCACCAAGTGAGCAGCTCTAATTTTGCCAGCAGTAGCAACGAAATCATGATCGACGATGACGACTTGTTTGTTCTTCACCATGCCATCTAAAGTCAGATGCAGTTTTTTCACATCTAGTTTGACGTGACGCGCTACTTCTTCTATCTCTAGGCAGGGATGCTGATTGAGCAAAGCCATGATTTGATCGCGCAGGCGATTGGTTTGGGCGAATGCCGCATCGGAGGAGCCAGAGGCAGCGGAGGAGCCAGTAGCAACAATGGTAGCAGAGCTTTCGGTAGCAGCAGCCGCCGCAGAAGCTGAGCCAGCGTGAGCTTCGTCATCTAGAATCTCGTCATTAAGGCTGGCCGGTGTGACCAGCGACGAATAAGCCGCAGCCATGGCACGGCCAGCAGCATTGAGAATGGGTGCAGAATTGGCAATATCTTCACTAAAGCCATCACTCTCACTGCCAGAACCCATGTCAACACCGTTTTCGTAAACGTCATATCCAGCAATGGTGAATATGCGATCGCCCTCCCTCGCCAGTAGCCCCTTTTGTGCCAGGTCGGCCACAATGGCTTGCATCACCGGCCGAGTCAGTGTATTGAAAGTCTTTTTGCGCATGGTTTCAATGCTGACACCAAAGCGAGAATTATCTTCATTAGCCATTAGCGTTTGCAACAAAGCAAGTATCTTCACGCCAATCTGTTCTCTAGTAGAAACAGCCATGAGCAAATCAGCGATAGAAACTAACGCCCCATCAGCCAGAGCAGAAACTGAAGCATTCTTCAGCTTTTCGACAGGCATAAACCAAGTCATCTGCGCCAGCTTAACGGCTTTCAATGGGTGAGCAGCTACAGCCAGCACAAATGCACGCTTTTCACTTTCAGCAGTGCCTTCAATCAGAGCAGCACTAATGTCGTGCACCAATTGCCGAGTCAACCAACGGGGCCGATCGACCAGCAAGATAGCACCACCTGCGATGCCATCATCGCCATAGCGAATGACATAACGATTGCCAGGCTGAGCAACGATTGGCTCATCAAGAAAAATCTGGCCAAATTGTTTTGGCATGCCTGAGCTTGCCGATTGAGCATCAGCAGACAAAGCCTGCACATTCTCCAACCAGCGCAAAGTGCCTTTGGCTTCAGCAGTGCCATGATAAAGCTTGATTGGCTGAGGAGATAAAGCAACATGCTTATCGTCTCTGGCATGGGACTTCTTGGCTCCCGAAGAACCAGAGGTAGAAGAAGAAGAAGAAGCATCATCTTCATCGCCACTAATATCTTCGACAGACTCGCCGAAAAATTCTAAGCCACCATGATCGATAACTTCCACAATCAAATTATGCACAACGGTTCTATCGCTACCGGCAAGACTCTGACCGCGAGCAATCACTCCACCATCTTTGACTGCTAGATTGACAGCAAGTCTTTGTCCGGCGCAAGCTTTGTCAATCGCTTTGCCGAAGCTCTCCATACCGCGCACGCGAGCTTTAACTCCGCCTGGTTCAACGACAACGTGGTCGCCACTGTTGAGTACACCTTCGACTAGAGTTCCGGTTACAACTAGACCAAAACCAGACTTAGTGAATGCTCTATCGACAGGCATATACAAAGAGCGGGCGATGGCAGCAGCAGAAACTAATTTTGCCTCAGCTTCTACTCTAGCTTCAGCTTCGATTTGCAGCATTGTTTCGGCATCTTGCTTGTTGGCAATGTGATTAGCGCCAAGATCAACTACAGTGTCGCCAGAGCAACTAGTCGAATCTAAAACTCCCGCTGCATTTAAGTGCTCATAGAGACCGGCTTTCAGCTCATCGATACCTTTGCCGCTCTGGGTCGAGACAGGATAGACACCAAGCAGCTCAACACCATACTGAAAAAGTAGTTCTTTTACTTTGCTAGCAGCTGCAGCAACTTCTTTGTCGCCAACCAAATCTATTTTAGTGAGAGCAACGATGCACGAGCGCACTCCGAGCAAACTCAAAATCTTCAGGTGCTGCACGGTCTGCGGCATAGGGCCTTCATCAGCGGCAACTACAAATAACGCAGTTTCGATTCCACCCACACCAGCTAACATGTTTTTCAAAAACTTACCGTGACCAGGCACATCGATAAATCCGAGAACGAACTTGACATTGTCTTTATTCGGCTCAAAATCCAAATGAGCAAAACCAAGGTCGGTGGTCATCTGCCGCTCTTGTTCTTCTTTAAGGCGATCGGGGTTGATACCAGTTAAAGCTTTAATCAGCGAAGTCTTGCCATGGTCAACGTGACCGGCGGTGGCGATAGTGCAATATGAGGTCGTAATTACTGGTGACATGCTATTTCCAAAAAGAACTGAGATTTTTCGGCCGACAAACCCAGGGGGGTATCAGATACGCGACAGATATCTTACCGTCATGGCACGAGCTTTTTATTATCCTTCTTTAGCTCATGGTAAGACTTTGCTAAACGGAAAATAGAACAAAGCGCTGTAAAATCGTCACTCGGCAAGGGCCGAATTACAATCTGGAGATACTGTGCTTCACCAATTTCTCGACCCAATACTGCAAATGATCAAGAACGGTGTTGAAGCCGGTGGCTACTGGGCTGTTCTGATTATGATGGCAATTGAATCGGCCAATATTCCACTGCCGAGCGAAGCAATCATGCCAACAGCTGGTCTACTTGTGCAAGAAGGCAAGATGAACATTCACTTGGCAGCTCTTGCTGGAGCTGTTGGCTGCGTAGTTGGTTCAGTTCCTTCATATTTTCTCGGCATGTGGGGCGGCAGACCATTTTTAACCAAATATGGTCGCTACTTCTTATTGCGCGAAAAAGACATGGAGCTAGCGGACAAGTGGGTGACCAAATACGGTGACATCACTTTCTTCATCTGCCGCATGCTGCCAGTTGTCAGAACCTTTATCTCGTTCCCTGCTGGTGTTTTGAAAGCGCCACTGCTTAAGTTTCTTGTCTATACCTTCATTGGATCGCTGGTCTGGTGCTACTTCCTCACCTGGGTGGGAATTAAGTTCGGCGACAACATGGAAACCTTCCGCGACTTGTGGCACAAGTTCGATCTGTTGATTGTGTTGGTATGTGCTGGCGGCTTCGGTTGGTATCTTTACAGACATCTAAAGCACGAATAGAACGAGCAACGAACAGCACGAGCACGAATAGAAGAAACAGGTAATCGAGTTACTTCTTGTATTGCCTGCGCCGGGTATCTTGGCGGATTTCGAGCAATTCGTTCAAAAGTTTTTGCCGATCGGGGCCGTCCCAACGCTTGAGCCAGTCTTGGATTGCCTGCTGAATCATGCCGCTCTTATCAGGCGAATGAGCACCGTATAGGCGCTTCAGCTCTAGCCAAATAGACTGCAAGGCCGCCAACTGATCGGCTGGCAACTTAATTGTGTAAGCCACATAATTGCCCTTGCCCTGGCTTGCCAATATGGCGTCAGACAAGAAGCTCTCAGAATTTGCCGTGCTAGCAGCCTCGGCTTCGGCGTCAGCCTGCAACTCAAGAAAACCCGGAATAATTTCGCGGGGCCCGTCGTCATGAGCAGCTGCCCCTGACAAGCCAGATTCTTCGGAATCACTATCAGCGCTGCCCATATCAGTACCAGAAGCGGCGGAGATATCATGCCGAACCGATTCGGCACTTTGATTATGAGTGGGTTTTGGTGAACGCTTGTCTTCCAAGATCTCGAACATTCCCTGTGGCTAATGCTTGCAACTATTTCTAATGCTTGCACCTATGTCTAAAGCTTGCAACATTGTACATGTAACCAATTGGAATGTTTAGAATGGGAAGAATACTAGTGGCCAGTTGATTGTTTCAGCAGTACGCTGTTTGATAGAGTGAGTAAACCGCGGCAGAATAGATGATTCAAGACATTATCCGAGCACTTATTCAAAAAGTCATGCATGACAAAATCTTGATGGCACTTATTGCCATTGGAATTGCCGGCATTTTCTTTAGCGGCGCCAACCATAGCGAAAAGAAAGAATCAGTTCAATCGAAGCGCCTTGGGCGTTCTTCTGCCGACCAGCCAGCCATTCCTGGTGAACAAGGCCAAGCAGATCAAGGTGGTCAAGACGGCGAGGGTCAAGGCCAACCGGCTGGTCAACAAGCTGGGCAGCAAGCCGGACAAGCTCAGAACAACCATGCACAGACTAACCAAGCACAAGCCACTGGCGGTCAACAAGCGGCCCAGGCCGGCCTCACTCCGCAACTAGCTTCAGACTTCGTCCACTTCTGGATAACTAAATCGATGGACTATCGCATGGATAGCGCTGCGGCCAGCCACAAAGAAGCGGTAGCCTGGATGCTCCCCGATGCGGCCAATGCTTTCGAACAACTCTACTGGGGCGATCATATAAAGCAAGGAATCGCCGCAGGTACGATTGTAGGCTCCTTTCAGCCGGTCTCAATTACGCCATTAGCGACAAACCCTGACGGCACGGTGGTTGTCACCGTAGTCGGCACACTGGTTATGCAGCAATCGGGCCAACAACCGGCCGGACAGCAACTGACCATGGACTTCCTCGTCAAGAAAACTGCCGATGGCTTCAGGATAGCTGCCTTCTTTAACAGAGCAGTAGCGCCCGTCGCCACTCAGTAATTAACAATTAGTGAAATGGCCGCCCAGAAAACCCGGGGGCGAAGCTCAAAAGAAGCTAACCAAAACTTGCGCAAAAAAAACTTACGCAAAGATTCGACGCAATAGGCTGCCTGACATTTGACCGGCAAATCACGTGTGGTATATTGATCCAGCGCTTATTTCAGATCAGCGCTAATTCAGACCAGCGCTGTCTTTTGCGTCAGTCTGCCGAGGTAGCTCAGTTGGTAGAGCAAAGGACTGAAAATCCTTGTGTCCGCAGTTCAATTCTGCGTCTCGGCACCATTTTTCAATCAAAAAAAAACCGAAGAGGATGATCATGGTTAAGTGGTTCACCCTTGTCATCTCTTTGCATTGCTTCTTGTTTTGCTGCAGCCCTGCACTAGCTCAGCGCCAAGTTCAAAATCAAGCTCAAACTCAAGCACCTAAACAAAATAACCCCTTCATCGTCAAACCATATTTGCAGCTAGGCTTAGAAGCAAAGAGCGACGCCAGTGCCGCAACCGTTGTTTGGTTTACCAGCAATGACAGCCACAAATGGAGCGCCTCGGCCAAAAGCGGCAAAGCTACTGAATATAAGCCCGCAGAGAGCCTCCTCGAGCGATTGATTGCCCTACCGGGCTTTTCCTCACCAATAAAGAAGTACACAGTTCGCCTAAAAAAACTGACGCCCGGTGAAACCTTTCACTATCAAATCAAGCAAGATGGCGCCCTAGTATTCGAGGCAACAGCAACAGCGAAGAAGAGCCCATCGCAACCATTCAAGGTAGCTATCTTCGGAGATTGTGGCGAAAACACTAGCGGCCAAAGAGAAATCGCCAATCAAGTCTTTAAAGCAAAACCAGATTTCGTCTTGATTCCAGGAGACATTGTCTACCGCCACGGTCTCTACTCTCAGTATTTGACTAATTACTTTCCCATCTACAACCTCGACCCTAACAAAGAAGCAACAAACAAAGATTCAGCCAGCAAAGCGCTCTCGGTGCCGATGTTGCGCTCGATATTTACAGTGGGTGTACTGGGCAACCATGATATTGCTTTAGATGGTAATGCCACTAATTTTGACAAGCACAATGATGCCATGGCTTATTTCCTGTTTTGGGACCAGCCACTCAATGGATTTGGCACTAAATATGGTGAAAAGAACACACCACCAATCACCGGGGTCGAGAACAAGCAGATACTGTTTAAAAAATCTGTCGGGGATGCCTATCCACAAATGGCAAATTTCTCTTTCGACTTTGGCAACGCGCACTGGACAGTGTTAGACGGCAACTATTACATGGACTGGAGCGACGAAAAAACGCGCAAATGGCTAATCGAAGACCTCAAGAAAGCGCAATCAGCTACTTGGCGTTTCGTCTCCTTCCACCAACCGGCATTCAGCATTGACATGCCCCACGGAAACGAGCAGCGCATGCGTCTGATCTCTGACATTCTCAGCAAATATAAAGTAGACATGGTCTTCGCCGGACATGCCCATTGCTACGAGCGAAGCTATCCACTTATTTTTTCACCTAAAGCTGGCGCTCGACAATTAACCATGCTCCAAGACGGCACTGTGGATGGTGCCTTCGCCATCGATCATAATTTTGATGGCGCAACAAAAACTAAACCAGCCGGAATTATTCACATCGTCACAGGCGCTGGTGGCGCGCGGCTCTATCCACAAGGCTCGCCATCAGATTACATATTGAAGTACGATTCGTCTGATTATTCTTATACCAATATGGAAGTTGTCGACAAGACAGTGACTATCAAGCAAATCAATACCAAAGGCAAAGTCATTGACCATTTCACTGTGACGAAATAGCCAAAACGAAATGACAGCATCAGATCACAATCATTCAATAGCCGGAAGCTGGATGGGTCAGTACTTCTATCTTGGCGAACAAGATGGCAGTGCATTCGAAGTTGTCTTTGTCGAAATTGGCAGCGGTTTTGAAAAAAGAGTTGAAGGCAGCGTTCTAGACAACTGCAATCTTGGTGAGGCTATGGTTTCCGGATCGTTCACGTACCCTAGCCTACAATTCATCAAAACGTATATCAGCGTGCGCATTGACCCGGTAGAGTATCGCGGCACCATGAACGAGGACGGCACAGTGATCGCGGGCAACTGGTACATCCGCCCGAGAGATAAAGACTCTGGTTCCACCATGGGCACCTGGATTGCCACTAGAGGCGACGGCGGAGAAGAATTTACCTTCGATGTCGATCAAACCAAAGACGAAATTAATGACGAAGTAAAAGAAGAAAAGAAAATAGAAGTTCCTACTCAACCAGCTCTGCGCTGAAACCAAGTAGAATCAACAGACAAAAGAGGGATAATCAATGACCGCAGTTGCGCATTACGCCATACTCATACTTTCAACATTTGTACTCGTTGGTGGCATCATCGGCTTCAAGAAAGCTGGCAGCAAAGCCTCACTAATAGCAGGGGCAATTAGTGCTGTTCTATTAGACGCTTGCTTCGGCCTGGGCTTCGCTAATCTTCAAGCGGGCTTCATTGCCGCCCTAGTTGTCACCGGTCTGCTTGATGCCTTCTTCCTCAAGCGCCTAGCCAAGTCTAAAAAGTTTATGCCAGCGGGAATGATCTTACTGCTTTGCGCCATCACGCAAGTCTTGATCGTAGCGGCCCTGGTGACTAAGTAAACAGTGACTAGTAAAGCAATGAACCCAGAAGAACCGACACAAGCAGAGCAACCCCAAATAGAACAAGCAAAGATAGATCAACTCCTTGAAGATGCTCTAGAAGGCATTGAAGAAGCTCGAAGCCAGAGAGCAGAAAACATTGAAGCAGCCTCCGCCAATAAAGATCTGGCCGCTGTTTCCCAGCTTGTAGCCGATGAAGTGGCAGCTGAAAAAGAACTAGAGAAGACCATGCAATTCTTTGCAGATCAGGCCAGTCACTGGACCAGCCGACGCTCAGCCGCGAAAAAGAAATCGGCCCTTGCCGATGTTGAAAACTGCTCAAGCATTATTCAGGCCTATATCGCAGCCAAGAATAAGTGCTTGGAATCATTGCAAGAATCAGAGACCCATCAGGCCCTGTTGATCTACCTTGAGCTCAAGGTGTCACAAGCAACAAAAGCAGAAATAGAAGGCCATCTAGAAGACTGGTCGAGAAGAGCAGAGGCCGCCCGCAAGAGCCGCAACAGCGATCTGGAAGACTATGCTCTAGAGAGCAAGCGCATTTGTCAGAAAGCCCTAGATGCCCTCGATCAATAGAAGAAAAGAGAAATAGTTGTATATACAACTATTTCTCAAATTAACAGAGGGCGCATGCACGTTAACGAACTCGTTGCAGAAATTGTTGAGTACTCAAGTATTTTTCAAAAGCAGAGGGCGACAATAGCTATTTAATAAATTTGCACTGTTGCTCAGCCATATAGCGAATCTGGTCGCACTGTGCTTCGCACTCGCCTTCCACGATAGCTCTAGACTCAGGAGAATAGTGATGAACCATGCTACCGTCAGGACCAATATGGTATTTGCTGTTAGTGGGCACATTTACATCGCCTCTATCAAGGCGATTTTGATACTCAGCTCGAAGAGCCCTGATCTCTTTTTCAGCCTTATCCATAACAACTTTCTTTCTTTCTTCTGCCGCATTTTCAGCAGCGTCTTGAATTGGCGTGCCACTGACGGCTCCAACCATAGTTGAACCAGAGCCACTAGAGCCAGAAACAGCAGAGCCAGCACTTGAACCTGAGCCTGTTGCCATTGTCGCAGTTCCAAGCTTGGCCAATACGTCCTGACAATACTTGGCTGTGGTGGCATCAGGATTGCCATTCAAACAATTTTGATATTCGACTTTTGCCTTAGCTACTTGACCAGACGAGAGCAAAACATTGCCCAAATAATAGTGACCCAAAGCAAACTTAGGATAGGCAGAAACCACTTTTTCAAAGCTGGCTCTAGCACTGCTGTAATCTTTGGCGCTATATGACTTACAGCCGTCTTCGAAGTCACCGGCAAAGGCAGGCGTGGCGAAAAGAGGCGAAACTGACAAACCCGCCACAATAGCAGCCAGACACAAGGTGCTTCTAAATACGAAATTTACTCGACAACCCATTAGCTTCCACCTTACTTTCACGAGTCACGTCATTCGCAACTAGTGACTGACTTTTGCCTAACTTGTGCCTGATTTTTTGCGAAAAACTGGCAAAGTACTGCCACACTTCACTAACTGTCACCGTAAGGTTTAATGGTGACGATTTGGCAACTTGTTGTCAACCGTGATTACACGCCAAGCAGTTTAAAATACCTAAAGTTCTACTTAGCCAAAGTACGCAAAGACGCCCCGCCAATACTGAGCTTCTCAAGGCGATTTGAGAGGGTCCTGCCAAGAGAAACGCACCCAAGAGAAACCCACGAATGAATCTACGGCTAACTAGGCTAGCAGCAATGATCTTGATTCTCTCGCAGACGGCAAGTGTCTCCGTGCTGATTGAGAAAGCGTCAGCCCATCCAGCCAATCAAGAGTCAACGACAGCAGTCGACCAGGGTGAAAAACTCTGCAAGCAGTTCAAATACAAAGAAGCTGAGCCCTACTTTAGCCAGGCTCTCAAAAGCAACCCCAAGAACGTTGCCGCCCTGCTTGGAATGAGTAAAGTCTATCGCCATCAGGGCAAGGCCAACCAGAGTTACTCACTGATCAAAGCCGCAATGAGCATTGAGCCTAACAATGGGCTGTGTTATCTCGAAAGCGGCAAGCTCTTTCAAAAGATGCATCGTTACAGCAAAGCCATTCAAGATTGCAAAAAAGCTATAGAGCTAGCACCGAATAATTCCGAAGCCTACTACTACTTGGGCTGGACCCAAGATCTTCTAGGCGACAAAGAAGCAGTAAAGAGTTTACGTCAGGCTGTGCAGTTAGACCCGAAGAACGACCGCGCCTGGAGAATACTAGCCTATGCGCTCTGGCGCCAGGATCGTCATAGCGAAGCAAACAAAGCAATGCAAAGCGCCATTAAACTAGCACCAAAAAATCTTCAATATCAGAAAGAGTTAGCCGATATTCTTCTGGCCCAAGATAAATTCAAAGACGCTGCGGCTGTCTACAACGGCATGAAAACTGCTTTTCCAAAGAGCGCAGAGCCATTCATCGGTCTGGCCGAAATTGCCGCGCGACAAAGTAACACAAAACTGCAAGGCGAGTTGCTGCGTCAAGCTACCGTAATTAAACCAACCAGCGAACTAGCCTGGCTTAAATTGGCACAGTTTTATTCTGACGAACGAAAATTTGACGAAAGCATCAGGTGTGCTCGCATTGCTCTAGGCTTCAGGCCCAATAGCGCGCTCAATAATAGTGCCTTGGCCATTGCCCTAATAAATGCAGACAAGCCCCAAGACGCAGAGCCATATTTACAGAAGAGCATAGTATTCGCCACAGATTTACAACAGAAGCTGCGCTCACAAGATCTTCTTGTGCATCTGCACTTTATCAATAACAAAAACGATCGAGCCATGGAATTGGCCAAAGAAATGTATAAGCAATATCCCAACGAATACTGGGCAATCTCGGCCATGTCGTGGGCTCTAATGTGCTTTAAAAAATACGACGAAGGTTTCGCCCTATTGCAGAAAGGAAAAAAACTCTACCCGAGCGATCAAGACTTCGACAAAGATCACTTAGCTGGGCTAGTGAGTGCAGAAAGATACGATCAGGCAAAAGCTCTCGCCAAAAAGATACTGGTGAAAAAACCTAACGACACCCACACTTGGATGTGCCTTATGACAGTGGCCACAAAAACTCACAACAAAAAAGATGCTGAAGAAGCAATGAAGCACACTAGGGGTCTAAAGCTAAGCGCCTCAGAGGCGATGGAAGTAGGTTTTGGCGGCATGACAGTCGGGGCTGACGAAAGCTCGCAAGCATCGTTGAAACAAGCCATTGAAGACAATCCGGCCAGCGTCGATCTAATCATGAATACGCGCGATCCCAAAGCTGAGAAAAAGTACGCTAACAAAAAGAGCCCAAGTCACAAATAACTGGATAAGAAAAATGCTCCCACGGCTAAATACGCTAGCAATCGTCGCATTTCTATTGTCGCAAGCAGTCGGCAGCACCTTATTCATAGAAAGAGCAGCAGCTCAGGCCCCAAGCAAACAAGAACTAACCCAAGCAATAAAACAGGGCGAGAAGCTCTGCAAACAATTCAAATACAAAGAAGCAGAACCATTATTTTGCCTGGCGCTCAAGTCAAATCCCAAAGACGTTTCTGCCCTACTTGGCTTAAGTAGAGTCTACCGTCACCAAGGCAAGTTCAATCAAAGTCACTCGCACGTAGAAGCAGCAACTAACATAGAACCCGGCAACGCACTGTGTTACATCGAAAGAGCCAAACTTTTGCAAGCAGTGGGGCGCAGTTCCAAAGCCATTCAAGCCCTTCAAAAAGCTGTAGCATTAGAGCCAAACAATTCAGAAGCATACTTTTACTTAGGCTGGTACCAAGAACTCAGCAGAGAAAAAGGAGCTGACGAGAATTTACGCAAAGCAGTTGAGCTCAAGCCAACGAACGACGAAGCCTGGAGAATACTAGCCCATGCTCTGTGGCGTCAAAAACGTAAAAGTGAAGCCTTGCGCTGTATGCAAAAAGCAATAAATCTCGCCCCTAAAACAACTGAGTACCAGCAAGAACTAGCAAGTTTTCTAATGCAGGACAATAAACTAAAAGAAGCAGCAGCTGTCTACAACGGCATGAAAAAGACCTTTCCCAAGGGAGTTGCGGCCTATTTGGGCCTCGCAGAAATAGCAGCACAACAAGAGAATACAAAAGAACAAGGCGATCTACTGCGTCAAGCTACAGTAATCAAACCAACCAGTGAAGAAGCATGGCTTAAGTTGGCACAATTTTACTGTTATGAAAAGAAATTTGACGAAAGCCTACGCTGCGCTCGCATTGCCTTGGGCTTCAACCCTAACGATAGTTTCAACAATAGAGCAGTGGCGAATGTGATGATATCCGCAGACAGGCCCAAAGAGGCAGAACCGTACTTAGAGAAAAGTATTCAATTTGCCAATAACAAACAAAACAAATTACGCTCACAATGCATGCTTGTGCATTTATATTTTGTCAACAACAAAAATGAAAGAGCTATGGAATTGGCTAAAAAAATGTACAAAGCCTCTCCCAGCGAATTCTACGTCATTGTGGCGATGGCCGGAGCTCTGATGCGCTTTAAACAGTACGACGAGGGCTTTGCTCTGTTAAAAAGAGGAAAGATACTATTTCCCAACGGCTTCGATGGCTTCGATTTCGAAGACGATTACTTAAGTGGACTTGTCTATGCCGGGAGATACGAGCAAGCAAAGACATTGGCACGGCAGATGCTAGTCAAAAGGCCTAACGACAGCCAGATCTGGCAATGCCTCATGGAAGTAGCACGCAAAACTCACAATAAGAAAGAGGCCGAGGTGGCCATGAAACACTTGAACGGCCTTAAGCTCACTGACTATGAAGCAATGGAAGTAGGCTTCGGCGGCATGAGCGCGGGAGCGGGTGACAGCGCACTGCCCTTACTGAAGCAAGCAGTCGAGACCAACCCCGATAGCGTCGATCTAATCATGAACACTCGCGATCCCAAAGCCGAGAAAAAGTACGCGAACACGAAAGAAAAAGTTCAGCAGAGAAAATAGATTTATTAGTGTTTTCCGTAAATAGATCTAGTCTGTGGTCAGTTTTACAAAAACTGGCAAGTGATCAGCTCCAATTGCAGGACCAGCCGTGCGACTCAAGACTTTGATATCACGGCTAACCAAAACATGATCTATGGGCACGATTGGCGGCACAGCCAACCGCTCGACCACGCGACCAACACGAGCGGGCCACGAGGGCTGCGGTCCAAAACCCTGCTCTGAGTCTTTCAAGTCAGATTTCAGCAGCTCAGCGAAAGGCTTCGACCACGGTCCGCAGTTAAAATCACCCACTAAAATAGTCGGCCCAGAAAGCTCATTTATCTCACTAGCGATGAGACTCAACTCTTGATTGCGTTCGAGAAAGCGCGCTTCTGGCTGCGGAGTCGGCGGATGAACCAAAACTAGATTGAGCTTGTAAGTGGGAAAGGCCAGCTGAGCAAAAATTCGCGGATGATGACTTTTGCCAAAATAGCGCACCTCACTCTTGCCAATTGGATACTTGCTGAACATAGCTAAACCAGCACCAGCAATAACAGTTTTGCTATATGGAAAAACTTTCGTAGCTCCAGAGATAGCAGCAAGCCAGGTTGAGTCCACTTCTGTAAGCACAAGCAAATCAGGTTGGTGCTGACGCAAGAGCGCTTCAAAACTTTTGTAGTCATTGTTATGTTGAAATTCAGTATTGTAGTTCAGAAGGCCGATCACTTTCGGCTTTACTCCACTGACACGCGGGGCCGAAGGGAGAGAAGAATCTCTGGAAGCATCGTTCAAAGTCTCAATTGAAGAGTCCTTCAATGACTCAGTCAAAGTATTCTCTAACGGCAAATACATCAACAAAACAGGAGCAGTATTTACCAGAAACACCAGAGATAACAGACAAAGGGGCAAAACCATACGAAGGCAAACAAATACTAAGAGAATCGGCAAGAGCATCCAGGCCCAAACAAGTCTCAATTGACTGAGTAAATCGCCAATCCAGCTATCAGATAAGAAGCTTACTGCAACGCAACCAGCAATGACACACGCTACCAGCATCATCGCAATCTTGAACCCGGCTAATAGCTTCAACATACCGGCATCAAGGACCCTACCCCAAATACGCCAGTGGATCGTCAGCGCGAGCCTGCTGCAAGCGCAAGACGCTCTCCGCTAGTCCGGCAACTAGCTGGGTCTGCTTTGATTGATAGCGCTCAAGGTCAGACTGGCTGCGGGTACTATCGCCTAAGGCGGCGTGAACTTCACTTCTCAATTGATAGTCAAAGCGCAGATGCGGATTTTCGGCAATGGCGCGATCTAATAGAGGTAAAGCGGCTTCAGGGCCTTCGACCTTGAACACCACTAAAGCCATAGCGCTTAGCGCTTCAGGATCAACTGGATTAATCTCCAGAGCCTGCTTGGCCGCTTGACGCGCTTCTTCAAAACGACTGAGGGCACAAAGCGCCTTAACTTTGAACAACAAGGCGTGAATATCGAACTGATTTTTCACTAGGGCTTTGTCACAGTTTTCTAGACACTGTTCCATATCGCCAGCAGCGAAACTAAGCCTGGCCCGTAGAGCATTACTCAAGCTCAAATGGGGCTGCAGTGTATCAACCATATTGCAGTCAGCTACAGCTTCTTGCCAGTAGCCCGCCTCGATTAGCACTAAAGCACGATAGTAATAGCCAGTATAAATCTGCGGATTCTTTGTCACCACCAGTGATGCAGTTGACAGAGCGAGATCACCTTCATTGAGAGATAGATACGCATTAGCTTGTGGTGTCAAGAAAAATTCAGCCTTGCGATCGGCCGGCGCCGTAGCACAGACAGCCAGCACCTCTTCGTACTTGTGAGTGGCTCCGTGTAGCATGGCCCGAGAGAGAGCAACAAGATGATGCTTGCTTTTGCTAGCTTCAAGTTGCTGTACTAAAAGTTCAGCCTCTTTAATTTTTCTTGTTTCGAGCAAGGCCGCAATTTTTATAAAGTAGGCATTTTCGCGATACTTGCGCCCTTGCAACACTAAGTCGCAGTCAGCAATACATTCATTTATTTTACCGAGCTGTAAGCGGGCGCAGGCACGGTTTAGAGCAGCAACGATATCGCGAGGATTCTTCTTCAAAATCTGATTGTAATCAGCTTCAGCTTCAACATAGTCGCTTAGACAAAGATGAACCACCCCCCGCATAGTTAGAGCATAAGTGCGGTTAGGAGAGACAAGAATAGCTTGAGAAGCGTCTTCTAAGGCACTCTCAAGATCGCCAATTTGCTGATAAGCAAGGGCGCGAGCACAGAGCAATCGATAATTTTGATCATCAATTTTAAGACCGGAGTTAATCAGTTGCATCGCCAGCTGCGGCCGACCGCGCACGGCAAGAAGGCTACCAATGAAGGCAAACCATTCAGGCAAAATCAGCAAGTTTAGCTCTACTGCTAAAAAGAAGCCAAAATCAAAGGCAGGCAGCACATTAGTAACGGCCAGGACAAAGACAACGAAGCAGAAGTAGAGATGAAACAACTGCCAGCGCGAGATATGAAATGTTGACCGTACCGCAGGAAGTGTCATTTACTCTTGAGCTTCTTCAAACGCTCTTTGGCAGCCAGCATAGTCTCTTCTTTGCGGCTAAAGCAGAAGCGCACATAGTTGTGTCGATTCTCAGCCTCAGGGCCAAAGAAACTGCCACCAGGCACCACCGCCACTCCAACATCTTTGACTAGATATTTAGTGAAGTCCATGTCTGATTTGAAACCGAGACCACTGATATCACAAAAAGCGTAATAGGCTCCTTCTGGTTTGAAATAGGGAATGCCCACACCATCTAATATTTCAAGCATCATGGCGCGGCGCTCCGCATACTTAGCTTTCAAGTCGGCATAATATTTGTCTGGCATATTAATGGCAGTAACGGCGGCTCTTTGCAGTGGTGCTGGTGAACCAACTGTTAAAAAGTCATGCACTTTGCGAATAGGCAAAGTCAACTCTGGTTTAGCAATTGCCCAACCCACACGCCATCCAGTGACGCTATACGTTTTAGAAAGAGAATTGATAGTGACTGTGAGATCGGCCATACCAGGAAGGGCGGCCATGGAGACATGCTTAGCACCATCGTAGAGAATGTGCTCGTAAATTTCATCAGTCAAAGCCAAGACATTATATTTCTGACAAAGATTGGCTATCGCTGTCATTTCCTGTAAGTTGAAAACTTTGCCCGTAGGATTATGGGGAGTATTGATGATAATGGCACGAGTATTCTCATTGAATGCTTTGGCCAGCTCATCTTCATCGAATGTCCAATTGGGAGCATGCAGTTTTACGTAGCGTGGAACAGCACCACACAAAATTGAATCAGGACCATAATTCTCGTAGAAAGGCTCAAATACAACTACTTCGTCACCGGGATCGACGAGAGCCAACATCGTTGCCACCATGGCTTCCGTGGCACCACAACAAACGGTGATATCGGTCTCTGGTTCAATGGTCAGACCAGAAAATTTCTTGGTTTGCTCAGTAATTGCCTGACGTAAAAACTTGTCGCCCCAGGTAATGGCATACTGATTGACATCGTCAAATACCGCACGGGTAACGGCCTCTTTCAGCTCAGGTGGACAAGGGAAGTCAGGAAGGCCCTGGGCCAAATTGACGGCTTGATGCTGGGCCGACAGGCGCGACATCTCGCGGATGACCGACTCTTGAAACTGGTTTGCCCGGTTGGACGCAATTTTGCGTGTCTTCGACTGCATGATAACCTCGCGGCAATATCTATATAGGTGGGGCTATATGATATCGCCCGGGCAGTCTATTTGTCTTGGGTTAAAGCTAATTTCCTCAACCCACAGCTTTTTGCTATTTCCCGCTGACCTGCGCCAGAGGAAAATAGTAGTGCAGAATCTCTCTATAATTTTTGCCAGATTTGGCCATACCATAAGCACCCCACTGGCAGAGACCGGCACCATGACCAGCCCCTGTAGAGGTAATAGTTACTATTGGTCCAGATTCTATGGAATAGCGCATGCCAGGCACCTCACCCCAACCAAAAGCCTGGCCCAACTTGAGCCAAAGATCATAGCCAGAGACAGAATCTATTTTTGAGTCTAGTTTAGAGTCTATTCTAGATTCATTATTACTTTCGCGGTGCCCTGACAGCAGCTTTTCCACCTTAACCGAAAGTGGCCGCCCTTCAGGATCTTTAACCTCTATAGCCAACGGCACATAGCCAATTTTGCGGCGCAGCTGATCAGCAGAAACCTGCACTCGATGCGCTTGAAAGAATGGCGAGTCTTTGCAATAGCTGCACTTAACACGACTGGCGGTGCGGCAACTGCTCACCGGTTTGCGAGCCGCGTCATTCAACTCTTTACCAGAAAAGATTTCTCGCTCATCGCTAGTACCACCAGCGCAAGTCGAATGGTAGAAAACGGCCGGTGTAGTACCGTTGGAGGTCTCCAATTTTTGACCAAAAACGGCAGCCACCGCTTGCTGTGCTAGTGGCCTTTCATAGTCGCTGCCTAGGTAGGCCTGAACATCAGTGCTGTCACTAAGTTTGACATTAGGTCTTTGCCTGGCTAGTACAGTTGACGCAAGAACGGTCTGAGCTTTAAGAGCCTCTAGGGGAAAATCAGGGAGTGTCTCACTTCCAACCACGCTCGTAATATAAGACTTAGTATCTACTTCGTTAACTACTTCTATCTTGCCACCACGAGCAGTGACAAAAAAGCGTCCCCGGTAAAGCCGACTAGAACCAGCTAATGTATTTGGCTGCAAGCGCAAAGGCTTGGGGCTTGAAGGGCGAATGACAATTCTCGCTCCCAGGCGACGCCCAGGCTTTGTCCCTCCCCCAGTTTTTAGAAACAAGCCCCCCTTAGCTAAACTAATTTCAGCATGATTGGCGGAAGCCAAGCCCGCTCCAGAGGCGAAACCAGAGCCCGCTCCTTGGTTAATCTCAAAAGGTCCGTCAACTGCGAGCACCGTAATATCAGGATGGGCCTGAAAGAGAGTGACTTTGACAGAGGACGGCAAGGCCAGTGCTGGGCTAGCGGTGCACAGAAGCAAGAGGCTGAGGGAGCCTAAAAGCATGTGCCGAAGCTTATCACTAAGCTCATTTAGACGTTTAGAATTTGTACCAGCAAGAGCAAACATCTACTAGGGCCAGGTGGTCGAGAAGAGAAACTCTTTGGCTTTAGGCACAGCTGAATCTTGCGATGTTCCCGATGGTGCGTAGAGAGCAAAAGCATGGGCCGGTTTATCAAAAGGAAAATAACCAATCACATACGACTGGAATTTATTGCCATGGGGAGTGGTACCAGTTTTAGCAGCAATTTTTAGTTGATCTTCGCTATCGAGTTTACGAGCCGTGCCTTCAGTGGCAGACAGCCTCATTCCGGCACTCAACACCCGATGCGATTCAGCAGTAAGAGGAGAAGTAAATGGCTTCTCTTTCTCCGGCAGCTCGATATTCTCAGCCGAAAACAGAACCGGCAATTTGCCACCAGGGGGAGTGGCAACCAAAGCGGCAAGTCGCAGCAATTGCAGAGCGGTTGGTTTGAGGTCCTGAGCCAAACCTAAAACGTAGTGCAGCGAACTAGACTCAACTGGCTTCAGAGGGAAAGGGCCAGAAAGGCTACCAGCGCAGGGTTTGTCTAGACCAAACTGGGCCGCCTTGGCGAGAAAAGCACGAGTAGTTAGACGCTTGGTTGCTTGAGCAAAATAAATATTGCAAGAGCGACCAATGGCTTGAACAATATCAATTTTGCCGTGGGCATTTTGGCAATGCACAGCTTCTTTTCCCACATTATGGGTGCCTGTACACTCAAATACTTCGTTAGCGTGGGTCAAACCTTCATCAATTAAAGCTGCTGCTGCTACGAGCTTCATCAAAGAACCGGGCCGCTCACTGGGCACAGACAAACCGGTAGGAAAGCCGACATGGCCGGTTCTTAAATTGCACCAGAAAAAACTTGTCTGACCTTTTGCTTCAGCCATTTGCTGGGCGACCGGAAGAGCCCCTGTGATACCAAACAGGGAGCGGATAAATCCTCTTCTATCGATGTTGCCAGACACTTAAATAATCACCAATAAAACAAAAGAGAGAGAGAAAACAGAACGTCAACCAACTTACACGCAGTTGACAACCTTTTGACCTCAAGCACATGCAATTTTGACACATCAAGAGCGACGGACAAGCATGATTAGGTTGATAATAGGCGAAGTATAAGGTAGAAGTTGGGTTTGAGCCGAAAGCTCGAGGCCAGCAGGAGAGCAATGCCGCACGCCTACGCTGACAATAATGCTATTTCGCGCCGGCGAAGCGCTTATTTGGCCTATTTTTGCTTGCCTACTTGCTTGTCCAGCTTTTGCTTGCTCATTTGCTGTCTAAGTTTTTTCTTCACAAGCGAGGCAGTCTATGCAGCACAAAGCAGCCTTACTCTAGTTCAGGTAGCAAAGGTAACAATCGACAATCACTTCAGCGACCATCCTAAAACCATAGGCGAAATCGTGGAAGCTCTGAGCAAGAATATCCATCCTTCTAATAGGCATTCAAAAGGATTGTTTATCACTTTGAGCAAACACGGTAAAACCAGGGCCTGTTGGGGTCAAATCAGTGGCACCGAGAACAATCTTGTGGCTGCTACTGCCTTTACCACAGAAGGCGCCCTCACCAAAGAGTACCGCTATCCGCCCATAAAGCGGCAAGAGGTGCCCGGGCTCGATGTACAAGTGACCGTAATTGACCGGGTAGAACCAGTCGAGCGCCATGTCAGCTTGCACCCGTTATTGGACGGCCTCATGGTGAGAAGTGGTGGAAAGGCCGCAGTGCTGCTACCCGGTGAAGCCAGCGATGGCCATTATCAAGTGATGCAGTGCAAAGTCAAAGCTGGTATAACCCCCTCTGAGCCGTGCCAGATGTATAGGATAAAAGCCCATGTCTTCAGGTGATTCTAATATTAGAGCTGGGGTTAGCAATGGTCGCAGCCCAAGAACGCCACTATTTACCTGGTTATTTGTTGCCTTGCAGGTTGTACTGCTGGCCATGGCCGCCATTGTTCTCGACAAGCCTATGGGAGCCATTGCTGGCCGGGTAGCAATTGAACAAAAAGGCTTCCACTTAAAATCTTATGACCTTAAAGACAATAAAGTTTTTGTTCTCGCTAGTGGTCCGCGCAAGGGTCCATATGTCGAGCGCGGCGCCTGGGTTAACAACGATGGCACATTCAAAATTGAGCAATTGCCTGTGGGCGAATATTCTATTCGCGTGCGCGCCCCTGGTTTTTCCACAGAATTAGTCAACGGCCTCTTTGTCGTCCAGGGCAAACCACAAAATCTTCCGCAACCAGTGCAATTGACGCTGCTTAGCCCAACAGTCAATATTGCCTCAAACACCCGCGTATTTACGACCAAAGAAGCACCACATTTCTGGGTCAATGCCACCGGTGCATCCGACGCCAAAGTGCAGGTCTACAAACAAGATTTTCTCAGCCTGATCAATTCACCTGAAGCAAAAAAAATGGGCATCTCTCTGGCTTCAGACTTTAACATCTATGTTGACTCATCGAAAAAGTTTGCTAGCCCATTCTCAAAGTTAGCCCCAGTTGCTAGTTTCAATCGCAAGCTAACGATGGATGACAGTGATTCAGCTAACGCTCAATTCAAATTTGATCATGCCTTACCAGCCGGTGACTACTTTGCTCACGCCCAAGTAACCGATATGTTTGGCCACAGCACAGCATCGGCCCTGACCTGGTTTTCAGTCAGTGATGTGGGCTTAATCGTCAAGCATGCACCAGACAAAACTGTTGTAAAAGCAGTTGATTTAAACACCCTAAAAGGAATTGGTGGAGTTGATCTAAAAGTCTTCTCCCGTGATGGCGATGTTAGCAAAACAGCTAGTGTGCAAGCCAAAACCGGAGCCGACGGCATTGCCACTCTGGCCTTGCCGCAAGCTATTCGCTCAAGGCTCAGTTATGACTTAGTATTGATTGGCTCACTGGGGGCAAGCAAGGCCTATAGCGGCTACAACTACTACCGCTCTGATTCGGATACGCACAAAACCTATTTTTATACAGACCGACCTGTTTATCGCCTCGGCCAGACTGTTTTCTTCAAAGGCATGTGCCGCTCTATTGATGAAAATGGTATCGCCAACAAAGGTGCCAATGAAGAACTTGACGTCACTATTGAAGATCCAGATAACAACGAGTTCAAGACTCTTCATGTCAAAACCAATGCCCATGGCACTTTCCATGGTTTAGTCGAAGTACCGGCCGATGGCAAGACCGGCGGCTATCAAGTACAAATTAAATATGCCGATGGCACCATCAGCTACCAGGGCTTTGAAATTGCCCAATACAGAAAACCTGAATATCAAGTAGAAGTAACGCCCATCACCGAGCGCGTAATTGCCGGTAGCAAAGGCAAAGCAAGAGTCAAGGCCACTTATTTCTTTGGTGGACCGGTGGCCAATGCTCGCGTCAAATACAACGTTTATTCATCTACCGATTGGAATACCCGTTGGCGCTTAATGGACAGACCAGCTTTTTATAGTTTCTTTGACGATTGGTATGACGCTGACTACTATGAAGGCGCTGGCGACTTTAGTGCTGAGGGTTATGCGGTTACCGATGCCAACGGCGAAGCTATTGTTGAGTTTGATACCAAGGCGGCAGAGCCGCCAACGGCCGGGCCATTGGGTTCAGAATTTGCCGACAAGAAACTAAAAGTAGAAGCTGAAGTAACAGACATCAGCAGACTCTCGGTTGTCGGCTCGGGTTCGATGTTTGAGTCAGCTGGAGAGTTCTTGCTGGCCGTGACACCCAGCAATTATGTGGTCAGCAGCGGCCAACCAATGGCTGTCGATATCAAGGCCGTTGATTACAAAGGCAAACCGATCAACACCAATCTCAAGCTCAAAGTGATGCGCTACCCATGGGATCGCTTCAAATCTGAATACAAACCTGACGTCACTCTCGAAGAAAAAACAGCTAGCACTGATGCTAATGGCAATGTGCATGTTGATTTTGCCACCAAAGGCGAGTGGGCTTCTGACAGCTACTATGTCATTGCCCAAGCCACCGACAGCAGTGGCCACTTGATTCAAGACTCAAGTTCAATTTGGGTATCGAGTAGCGAGAAGCCATTCTTCTTAGGCCATAAAGATGCCCAGAAAGAGCCGCTCAAGCTCAAGCTAGACAAACGCGTCTACAAACCAGGCGAGACTGCCAAACTGATTATTACCGGTCCATTTACTGGTAAAGACGGAGCCGAAGCGATTGTCTCTATCGAAGGCACCAAGCTACATAGCTTCAAAACAGTAGCGCTTGACTCTGCAGCAAAACTAGTAGAAATTCCAGTCAAGCAAGAGTTCACGCCCAACTTCTATGTCACAGTCTCGCTAGTGGCAAAGAACAAACAGTTCTACAACCAAGAGCAAGTGGTCATGGTCAGCCCTGATAATCACTTCCTCAATTTGACTATTGCTAGTGATAAAGAAAAATACAAACCAGGCGAACAAGCCACCTATACAATTAAGGCCACAGACCAAGCAGGTAAGCCCGCTAAGGGCGTTGAACTGTCGCTAGGAGTCGTAGACGAAAGCATCTATTCAATACGAGCAGAAACCGCTAGCGATATCAAGAAATTCTTCTACGAAAGACTACCTAACTGGGTAACCACTGTCTGTTCCTTCCCTGAACAATATTCAGGCGGACCAGACAAGTTAGAGCCGAAAGTACGTAAAGACTTCCGCGACACAGCCGCCTGGGTGCCTGAACTTGTCACCAACGAGAAGGGTGAAGCCAAAGCAGTGGTCAAGCTTCCTGACAATTTGACAACCTGGCGCGCGACAGTACGGGGCATAGACATGGCCACCAATGTCGGTGCTACCTTGCAAAAAATCATGGTTACTCAAGACATCATTGCTCGCTTAGCTCTACCGCGCTTCTATAGCATTGGCGATGAAGCTAACGTTTCTGCTGTGGTGCACAACTACACTGACAAGACCCAGAAAGTTTCGCTCAATTTGACCATGGGGCCAGAGCTAACCACTAGCACAGCTCTAAGCCAAGCACTGACAATTGAAGCCGATAAAGCAGCGCGCTTTGATTGGCCAGTCAAGGCTAGCTCGCTCGGTACAACAAAAATCAAAATTGTTGCCCGGGGCGAAACTGCCGCTGATGCCCTAGAAAAAGAAGTAGCTGTTATCCCTCTAGGCATTCCAGTTACACTGATTAAATCAGGTCTCTTAGCCAATGCTAATGATTCACTATCACTCAACATTCCCGAGATTAGCGATGCCAGACCAGGTACACTCAACCGCTCACTGGGCCTATCGTCATCAACTATTGGGGCTGTATTAGATAAATTCGCCGACTTAATTGATTATCCTTACGGATGCACAGAGCAGACAATGTCGCGCTTGATGCCGTCAGTTGTGGCGATGGAATTGAACAAAAAACTATCAGCACCACTGAGCAGTGCTGATACCACTAAGTTTGCCAAAGTCTATAAAGATGGCATGGCCAAACTAACTGAGTATCAACACAGTGACGGCGGCTGGGGTTGGTGGGCCGGTGACAACACCAGTGCCTACCTGACACCACTGGTCTTAGAAGGCCTCAAACTAGTCAAAGGTGTGGGCTACAAAGTAGACGACGCCATGGTGAACAAGGGCTTGTCGTGGCAGACCACTGCCATCAAGACTTTGACTGAACAGTTAAGCGACCCTAAACATATGGCCGACACTTACTTTGATAGTGAGAGCCGTACAGACTTGGCTTACATGCTCTTCACCCAAGCTCTGTGGCAGAAAAAACTGAACAAATCTGATCAAGCTGCTGTTGCTTATCTAGAGAAGAATCAAAGCGAGCTAGGACCAGAGACATTGAGCTATCTTGCTCGCGCTCTCAAACTAGCTGGCCAAGAAACAGCTGCTCAGCGAATACTCAATCGCCTCCTTGTTCTAGCCAATACAACCGATGACACTATCGATTGGGAACGCACCAAGGGCATGCTACAAAAGCTTGGGCCGCACATAGACGAATATAACTACTACTCGTATCGCTTCACACCAGAAGAAACCACAGCCCTAGGCCTGACTGCTGTGCTTGAAGTCAGACCAAACGAAACTTCCACTATTGAGCGGGTTAAGGCCTGGATTCTCTTGCACCGCGGTGAAACCGGCTGGGGCACAACTAAAGCTACGGCCCAAGTATTCAAAGCCTTATTGGCTGACGAACTGTGTGCTCAGGCGGCTCTAGGCGGCAGCACCAACTTCACTCTTGAGGCCTTGCTGGGAACTGGAGAGAATGGCGCTGCAGCGGGTAGCAGTGGCGCAACTAGCTCTACTGATAGCACTAGCCCTACTTCTAGCCCTGCAGCTAATGCAATAGCGAAGCTAGCAGCAGCCCTTGACTTAGGCAAGTTTGAATTTACTGCCGCCGATCGCTTGACCAAGGGCAAGACCATTGCTTGGCCATCCAGCCTCGCTCCGGGCGCAAAGAGCATTCTTAAACTAACTAAAAACGGCGACGGCCGACTCTACTGGGTAGTGACCACCAACTACTACAAATCGCTATTAGCAGAAGGCGCCACCGGAGTCGCCAACCTGCCAGCAGATCTAAAACTAGAAAGACAGTTCTTCCGCCTTAAATCTATTGCCGACACCACAAGCGGTATCATCAAAGTTAAGGCCGAGCCACTAGCTGGTTCGTCTATAAAAGCCGGAGAGACCATCTTGATGAAAATCTTGGTAGACACACCAAGATCGCTGCCCTACGTAATTGTCGAGGCAGCTCTGCCATCAGGCGCCGAAGTGGTTGATAGTAAGAACCAAGCCGAGGCCGCGGAGGGTGGTGAAGATCCAGCTGTACAGGGAGATTGGGGAAGACCTTGGTGGACACACCAAGATGTGCTCGACGACAAAATTGTCTACTTTGGCACCAGCGTGCCTCAGGGCAAATCTCAATTCACAACTCTGCTGCGCATGGAACTGCCCGGTCGAGTCAACGTTAATCCAGCCATGCTAGCTGGCATGTACAGCAAAGGCATCAAAGGCTTCACCAATGTCGATCGCCTCAATGTCGTTGAATAGAAATGTCGTTGAATGAAATAGATAACGAATGAAATAGATGTTGACCAAAAATGAGTAAGCCATTTGTGAAAGAAGAGAGAGACAAGCAAAACAAGAAAAACTGGCCGCAAAAACTAGCCACCTTGGCCCTCTTTGCCACGCCAATTTTCTTGCTAGCTTACTACTTTAACGATCACCCTTACAAAGCCGAGGTAGCAAGGCGCACTGTCAGCCTCAGTCATTACTCTCGCGAGCAAAGACTAAACTTCATCACCGCCGCCAGAGCCTTAGATGGGGCAGTAATAGAACCAGGTCAAACCTTCTCTTTCAATGCCAGAGTAGGGCCGCGCACTGGCAGTCGTGGATTCGTACCGGCAGGCAGCTACTTGGGCGGCTCTAGGGTGAGCAGCGAAGGTGGTGGCATTTGTCTAATTTCGTCTTGTCTCTACCAAGCCGCCCTGCTCTCTGGGCTGCAAGTGAAAGAGCGGGCGGCCCATACCACTTGTGTGCGCTCGGTTCCTCCGGGTCTAGATGCCACGGTCTGGTACGGCAAAGCTGACTTGAAGCTAGTCAATACTTACAAGCAACCAGTACAAATTCGCTGTGATATTGAAACCCCTGAAGAACTAGCTATCTCATTCTTCGGCACCGACGCCATGAAAATCGAGGCCAAAAGCCGTCAGCTGCGGCGCCGGGAACTTGCCTTTGATGGCCGCAATTTGCTTGTAGAAGTTTATCTCGACGGCGACCGAAACAAGATTAGTGAAAACAAGACTAGTGAGAACAAAAATACTCAGGCCAGCCTAATCTCCAGAGACAGCTACCGACTGCCCTGAATTGTCCGAATTATTTGTTGTTTTACCGCGGCCCATGAAATAACTGCCTAGCAAAACTACAAAAGTGATGGCACCCATGGCACCAATTACAGTCAGGCGCTCTTCCATGGTGGCATTGAGCCCAAGCTGCAAAAGACCAGCCGAGACCATGGCACAGCTTGTGGCCAGTGCCGGTACCAATGCCACATTGACCACTTTCTCTTCCTCATCAGGGAAGAAAGCTTGGCCAACAATGGCCACAAGCACAGCAGAGACAATCAAACTAATGAGATAGCTACCAGCAGCTTCACTATGCAAGAAATAGCTGACGGCACAGGTGCCAACAGCTGAAAGTGTGGCGAAAGCAGCAGCGGTAATCCGACGGTCTGAGACATCTTTCAATAGGGCCATCAGTCCTAGGGCCGAAAAGAGCCCGAGATAGAGGGCGGCACTAACATAAGGATGATTGAGATTGATACCAGTGACGTTCGACACATTGGCATAAGCAAATACTTGCTCAAGAATGCGAGCGCCAAAGAAAATAGCAGCACAAGCTGGTATTTGGCTGAAATTACCAACCATACAACCTGCGCCTAGAGCGGCCATACCGAGATTACCAAAGAGCCTTGTAGCCAGCAAAGTGAAAATACCGATGATCAATATTTGCTTAATGGCACTGGTGGCACAATCTTTTTTAATTGCGATAGCATCAAGGGCATAAGCCATGCCATAACCAGCTCCAACCAAAGCAGCAAGGCGCACATACTCAGGCGCGTTGACAGCCTTGGTCACCATCACCAAATAAGCTAAGCCGCCAGAGAGGGTTAAGACCAGACGCTTAACTAATATTTTGTCATCGCGCATAAAAGGTCTTTGCATCAAGGTCATGAGCGTTGAGACAATGAAAGCACTGTTGATCATGCCGCTAAATTTATCAGCGTTTCCACCACCTGCCGCTCCACATGCTGCAAAAAGCATGGCTGACAAATAAACAAATGGTGGGGCAATATCGTCGAGCCTAGACTCTTTCGGCTTGAGCATATTCAAGACAAGGCGAATCGAAACAGCTCCCATTAAGTAAGAACAAGCAGCCATAGTGAGCTTGTCGCCGGGTACAAACATTGCCAGAGCAACAGCACAGGCAAGATGCAACATGGTACGCATGGCTGGCTTGAGGGTGAGAGTGGCAAAAACATAAGTAAGTGCTAAGCCAACGAAATAGTAAGCAATATCACTAAAGGGTTGGCCAGCAGCAGATACAAGCCCGAGAACTAGAGCTCCCGCAGCGGCGGTGACACCTAGAGCCTTGACCTGACCAGTCACTTTAGCTGGCTCTAAATTAGCCCAAGTGCGGTTGCGCACGAGGTCAAAGAGAAAGACAAATATTGTCAGCCCCAGCAATAAGGCAGGCAGATTTTTAGCTACCAGGCCAGCGTTTCCAAGTAGGTCCATAGCTTACGCCTCTTACAAAAAAGCTGAGAAATTAAAGGGGATAGTATCACAGCCAAATCCAAGTTACACTCGGGGAATGCGGGTGATTCTTCCCTTATTTTTAATCGCTTGTTTCCTGATCGTCTTGTTTCAGGCGTTCAGGGGCGATCAGCCGTCTGATCCTAGTCGCCATGCCTCATTATTTGTGAAGCATGTACAAAACAATGACTATGGCAAAGTTGTCGCAGCTTTTGGCGGCAATGTCTGTCGCTGCCCGGCCAAACTAGGCTGGGTTTCATATCTATTTTATAGCTCGGGCGAAGAACCAAATTTAGCCTGCTTAATGGGGCGCGACTTTGAAACCGGACCAGCCGAAGTCAAGGCAATGAAGTCAGAGACTAAAAACTTTTCAATATTAGATAAGCCCGAAGACTTTGAGGTTTCTATTCCACTTCGCTTCAATCAATACCGGCCGTTATTTCTGCCCCTCGACATGGCCTATGGCTATGACATGACCGCTGAACAATTTGAACAGTTTCTTGCCGATCCTGACCATGAATCATATAAGGGCCTGACTCTGCGCATGCGGCCAAGCCTCGATAAAGGTACAGCAGACCAGCCAGAAGCTTCGAAGAATTTAGTCAACCGACAAAAAACAGCGGGCCAGAGCCAGAGCAGAGCAGACCAGCCAGAGAAGACAGAGCGGCCAGACCAGAGCGCCTTAGAAAAGGAATTATTCGGCGAAGCCGCACGCTACAACACTCCCAAAGATGCTGGAGCTGTTAAGTTAGCCGATGGTACTATGCTAAGCAAGGAAGCCATAGCAGCCCGCTTACCCCGGCTCAAATCAGCCCGTCTGCGCCTGCATATGGTCAGGCGAGATCAAAGACAGCCTTTCACAGTCTTTCACTTTGTCATTGCCGATCCAGTTTTAGTGGTTGCCGCCGATTCCAATGACAAACAAGAAAAAGAAATAGTACTGAAGAATTTCCGCCCGCCGGTGCCAGTTACAGCAGAGCCAGTAATCGAAAACAAATAGGCATTACTCAGACTTTTCTACCGAGGCAGCAATAGCTGGATTAGTAGCACTCAAACGCTTGTTGCGGGCGCGATAGTAGGCCAACACCAGTAGCGGCAAGAGAGCATAGATAATCAGTGAGAAGAAGGTTGGAGCGAAGCAAGGCCAGCCGAAGATCCAAATAACATAAATCAGCGGCAGTGAATCATCAATCACAACTTTAACCAAGTAGGCAACCGGGTTGAAGCGAGCCAGCCTGGCAACAAAAACAAAGAAAATAATCTGCTGCAATGTGTCAGAGACGACGTACATAACAAAGTCTTGCCAGTGCCGCGCATAACTGTACTTGAGCATGGTGGCAAGAAAAACGAAAACAAGAAACAGGCTAAATCGCGGCACATATTTATTGTATAGACCAGCGCCAATAAGGGCCATGGTAGCCGCTGCCAATAGAGATGGCGCGAGCTCAATTAGATCGGATGCTACAGGAAAAATATAATCGGTAAGATTAGCCAAGCTACTCAACGAGGCCGTGCGAATCTCAGGAGAGAACCACGATAGAGCAAAATCGAGCAGTGAGTCTTTGGTTTGATTAAGTGCAGCCCAGGCCATTGCCACTAGAATGCCATCTAGCCACATCTGCTCTTGCATCAGCCTTGGTGCCACTCCACTTGGCCTAAATGCCGCTTTAACAACAGACATAATGCCAAGTTTTGGCGAGAGCAGGCGATAGACAGCCAGACCAAGAGTAATAGAAACAAATGTAGCTACCATCTTGCCAGTCGAGTCTTTAACAAGTCCGAGCAGCTGATTGAGAATAAAGGCTGACTGCGAGAGCGAACTATCAGTGTATTGGTTGAGAAAAACCGGCCAATGGTTAAACTCTTCTGGCAGCACCAGAAGGCCAGTGGCTATACCTATAAAAATGCCGGGCCGCCAACGAACTGCCCCTGAGCGCAAAATGCCAATGCCCCACCAAAGAGTGAGGCCACCCATAACGTAGTATGCAACGTCACGCATGCCTTTGAAAATATGGTCTTTGCTAGTTTCTTTGGAGCGCTCAAAGCGCCATTTCTGCGGCAATTGCCAGGCCTGGGAAAAGTTACATGGAACATTGCCTACAACTTGCAATGTAATTTTGTAATCGGCTTCAGCGACTTTTAGTGACGGCACCTTGCACTCAACATCATAGTCAGTTCGTCTCTTGCGCTTGGACCATGACGACTTATCGATGAAAACATCCTTGTACTCAGGGTGCACCCGTTTGACATAGGCCAGAGCAAGCGTCTCAGCCTCAGGCTTAGTGATACTGGCCCCGGGAGCGTCATCATCTTCAGTTATATCAAACGAATATTCACGGCCATCGCCATACAATTCGACTTTGTATTCGGTGGGGTCAAGAAAGCGGAAGAAACGCACAGACCAGATAAAACCGGGCTGAGTAATATTGGCCAAATCAAGAGTAGCAGCCAACTTACGCTGCTCAAATATATATTGCATTTCTTCAGCAGAAACGTTGGTGGCAAGCGAAGCCACATTCAAATAAGAATCGGGTTCAACTCCGTTGCGCTTCAGTATCTCTTTGGCACGAACAATGGCGCGCTCGCGATCAATGGTAACGCGGCTGCGATCGCCTGGCAGTGGGGTACTGGTACAGAAGGAGAAAGTGATACCACAAATTCCAATAATTGCTAGTATCCACTTGGTTTTGCGTTTAAAGGGATGATAAGTGTAGGCCTCGCCCTCATCAGCCAGTGGCTTGATTTCAACAGGGTGCAGCGGCAATGCGTCATTGTATAAAGCGGCGTCTGGATCTGTTGTAGAAGAATCTGTTGTAGAAGAATCTGCTGTCGCTGTTTCCGCCAGGCCTTTCTCTGAAGAAGAAGAAGACGCTCCTTTTTTCTTCTTGTAATAGTCGTAGAGCAACGACACAATCGTTGCCACCACAAAGGGAATCAGAGGCAACAAGCCCGAGGCCCTAAGCCAAGGTGCTTCTGCTGAAAATAAGGGTTTGACAGTGAGGAAGGCATCAACTAAGTAATGGCCAATGAAACAGGGCAGAAGTCCATAGCGCCGCATAATGTAGCCGTAGAAAAGCCCACCAATAGTTAGCTCAACTCCACGAGCATAAGCTGGTTGTTGCGGATAGGAACTGTGCATGAAGCCCCAGGAGGCTGACTGAAAGAGATTGGCAATCCAGAAGCGGCCAGTGAGCTTTTCCATCAAGCTAAGAGCCACTACACGAGCGATTGTTTCTTCTTGGGTGGCAGCATGTATACCCAGCGAGACGGCAGAGAAGAAAGGCACCGCGCTACCGAGTAGTTGATAGTCATCCACTCCAAGTGGGCACCAGAAATTTAACTTCTCACCCATAATGTAATAGGCAATAATCCAGCCCAAGTGAACAGCAAAGACACAGTAGCCGACAAGAACAGCCGTGCGCCCTTCTTTGCTGGCAAAGCCTCTAAGCGTCAAGAAATTTTCTAGGGCAATGCGCTTGGGATAGCACAAGCGATAAATTACATCAGCGCCACCAAAGAGCAATACACCAGAAACGAAAGAACTAATTGTGGCAACAGCCTGACGGAAATAGTAAGAGACCATATAGTCGCGATACGAACTACTCGGGTCGTAGCTATCAATTACTGATGAATAGTCGTTGACAGCATCAAGAGCACCAACAATGGCTGTCACTAAGCCGCCAAAAATAGCAAAGCGCCAGCGCATCTGCTTGCGCGTCAAAGCCCATGGCACCACTAATACTGCCAGAGCTTGCAATGTTCCATAAAAGATATTGGCAATATTTTGCAAGAGTTCATTCATCGAACGCACTTTGCTGTACTTGCGTTTCCATTCATCAGGAATGTTGAGGAAGGAAGAATATTCACTTAGTTCATTGCCAGCAAAAGCTACGTAGTAGCGCAGCTTGGCGCCCTTGAAATCGCTTTCACCACTGGTATCTTCCCAAGTAAAGGAATGGTCGTCGCGGTGGGCCTTGGTAGTGGTTTCATCGCGCACCAATTTCAATCCGGCCATGGGTCGCTTAACTTCTGTTTCTAAGAAAGTCTGCGCCCGAGCCAGTGCCTCTTCATGCTTAATGGTGGGCATGGCCCGCTCATCTTCGAAGCTGTGCATGAAAGCCAACAGCTTGCCCGTGGGCGAAAGCCAAACACGAAATTGCTCTAAGTCATTTTGCTTGCAATAGCGGGTGGTCCAAGCCCAGACCGGTACTTTGTCTTTCATCAAGCGGTTGGCTTCATCGAGGCCAAGCTCATATTCTAGAAAGGTCTTGCTTTCGTTAAAAAAGGTGAATGTAGTCGACTCAATTGTCGACTGGGTTTTATAACCACAAATTTCAGCACGGTCACGAGACTGTTTGGCGATTTGCTCGCGACTGTACTTGAGATCTATAGAGGCAGAAGGAAAAACTCGGGTATCAAGCTTGACATAAAGGCCAAAGCCTACCAGTGCCAAGACCATGAGAAGCCAGACCACTTTATCTGACCAGAACGGGCGGTTAGCTTTAAGGTTAGGTTTATCGACTTCAAGAGGATCGGACGCCATGTCTTCCTATATAAGGCATTTGTTTCTATTTTCTTGCTTCTGATTAGACTGTAGCCCAAAACGACGAAAGCAAACAGAACCTAGAGCGAAAAGCGCAGAAAAGCAGTGAAAAATAGACAGAATATTGAGAATGGAGGGGTCGCCCCCCTGCCCGTGATATATATTAAGCTGCAAAATCGCACACCGTGACAACCGCAAAGCAATGCTAACAAAGACAGAAGTATTTATGTGGAACAAAGCTGTCGAGTCAATCGATCGCACAAGCCTTGAGGCTCTCCAGCTGACGCGCTTGAAAGAAACCCTGCGGCAGGTCTATGCCAATGTACCGCTCTTGCGTGAGCGCTTCAGCCAAGCAGGAATGACTGCCGACAAAATTGACGCCATGAAGAGCGTCAAAGAACTCGCCCAGTTGCCTTTCATGAAAAAAAGCGATTTGCGCGACAATTATCCATTTGGCTTATTTGCCAAACCAATGAGCGAGGTCAATCGACTACACGCCAGCTCTGGCACCAAAGGGAAACCAACTGTAGTTGGCTACACCAAAGGCGATATTGAAAACTGGGCCGAAGCTTGCGCTCGCGCACTAGCCTGTGCAGGCACAAGACCAAGCGACGTCCTCCACAACAGCTATGGTTACGGTCTATTCACCGGCGGCCTGGGTATGCACTATGGTGCCGAGCGCCTTGGTTGTACAGTGGTGCCTGCCAGTGGCGGTCGCACCCAACAGCAAATTATGCTGCTGCAAGACTTTGGCGCTCGCATTCTGCTTTCCACTCCGTCTTACGCTTTGAACATGGCCTACACCATGGCCGAAATGAAGATTCCACGAAAGTCTATGAATCTCGAAATCGGTATCTTTGGTGCTGAACCATGGACAGAAGAAATGCGCGGCCAGTTAGAAAATCTTCTACAAATTCAGGCCCTTGATATTTACGGCTTGAGTGAAGTAATGGGGCCAGGAGTCTCAGTTGAGTGCATCGAAGCCAAGCACGGCCTGCATATTTGGGAAGATTTGTTCATTGCTGAGATTGTTGATCCAATTACTGGCGAAGTTCTCCCTGACGGCCAAGAAGGGGAGCTTGTCTTCACCACTCTGACCAAAGAAGCAATTCCAGTAATTCGCTATCGCACTGGTGATCTCTCTACTCTAATTCCCGAACCCTGTGTCTGCGGCCGCACTATGAGGCGCATGGTGAGAGTGAGAGCGCGCCTTGACGACATGCTGATTATCCGCGGAGTTAATCTCTACCCCTCTGAAATCGAAAAAGCTTTACTTTCGATGGAAGAATTAGCACCACACTATCAACTAGTAATTGACCGCAAAAAGGCACTCGATACCCTAGAAATTCAAGTAGAAGTGACTGAAGCTCTAATTGATATATGGGGCCACTTTGAAGACGGCCACTTAGACATGACTGGCCTCACTGAAAATATTCAAAAACTTTTAAAAGACAGCCTCGGCCTCACTGCTGATGTTACCTTGCTCAAACCAAAAACCTTAGCTCGCAGTGAAGGCAAAGCAGTGAGAGTGATTGATAAGCGCAAGGAAACCTAAAAGAAAAACCTAGAAAAAGCCTAGAACTAAACTAGAAGTAAAACTGGACCAGTACAAGATTTCAGCAAAAAAAAGGAAGATAATCAACCATGGTTAAGCTCATTGCTCTCTACAAAACCCCAGCTGACAGTGCTGATTTCGACAATCAATACTTCAATACTCACATTCCCCTAACTATGAAGATGCCTGGCCTGCTCAAAGCTGAAGTTTCACGCGTAACCGGCGCACCAATGGGCACTGCCGAATACTACATGATGGCCGAACTATACTTCGAAAACAAAGAAGCACTTGATGCGGCCATGTCTAGCCCAGAAGGCAGAGCTTCAGCCAAAAACCTCATGGGCTTTGCTAAAGAGCTAGTCTCAATGATGTTTGCTGAAGTCGAAAAAGTACCAGCTACAGTTTAAAACATAAGTACAAAACATAAGACGAGAACATAAGAAGGTATCGGAATGCCACAGGTAACATCGCCCGATGTAGTATTCACCGGCATGCCCGCTGAAAACTACGGATTCAAAAGAATCATCTACAAAAAAGAGAGTTACGTTGCAACGATTACAATCAATCGCCCTGACGTACTGAACTGCTTTGATACACTGACACTGAAAGAGCTAGGTACAGCCTTTTTAGACTGTGGTTCTGATGATGCCATTGCCGTAGTGGTAATTACTGGGGCAGGAGAGAAAGCCTTCTGCACCGGTGCCGACCTGAAAGAACAAGAAGATCATATTCTCAAGAAACCAAATAACTACCACAAATGGATGTACACATTCATTGAAATGCACGATCGCTTGCGCAATATCGGCAAGCCGACCATCGCCCGCTTAAACGGCATGGTTGTAGGCGGTGGAAATGAGCTCAACATGGCTTGCGATTTAGCTATTGCTGCCGACCACGTTACCATTCGCCAAGTCGGCGCTGCTCGCGGCAGTGTCGCTGCTGGTGGTGCCACCCAATGGCTGCCAATGATGATTGGCGACCGCCGCGCCCGCGAAATGCTACTACTTTGCGAAAGCGTAGATGCCTACACCGCTCTTGACTGGGGCCTCGTCAATCAAGTCGTCCCGGCCTCTATGCTCGACGCAACAGTAGCTGAGATGGCAGAAAAACTCTATAACAAGCTGCCTGAATGTACACGCTACACCAAGCAACAACTAAATATGTGGCGCGATTTCTCTTGGGCAATGACCGTTGGTCATGCCCGCGACTGGCTATCACTGCATGCTGGTAGTTACGAAACAGCTGAAGGTCTCAAGGCCTTCCGCAAGAAGCAACCGATTAACTACGCCAAGATTCGCTGTAAAGCAGCTGGCGACGCCGAAGGCGTCAATCTCGGAGTGAACTTGCGCAACTGCGGCAAGTGCTCAAAGGAAATGCCAGTATCGTTTGGTTTTTGCGGCAATTGCGGCGAAAAACTCGGCTAGGAAAAGTCTGAAACAAGCAAAATTTCCGGAGGATCAATTAGGAGAGATGGTGATGACTATGACATACAAGAACATTCTCACTGCAAAAGAGGCCGTGGGAGCCAAGTCAGGCAAATCAGATCAACCTGAAATCAACATCGGTGTAGTCAACCTTCATCGCCCCACTGTTCTCAATGCCCTCAACCACGAATTGATGGAAGAGCTTGTTACCGCCCTGGAAGATTTTGATCGTGACGACTCAGTAAGAGCAATTGTGCTAACCGGCAGCGACCGTGCTTTTGCTGCTGGCGCCGACATCAAAGAAATGTCAGACGAAACTACAGTTTCAATCATGCTCAAAGATAGATTTGCCACTTGGGACCGCATCAAAAATATCAAGAAGCCAATCATCGCCGCTGTCAGTGGTTTTGCCCTTGGTGGCGGCTGCGAACTAATGATGATGTGCGACATTATCATTGCTTCTGAGACTGCTCAATTTGGCCAACCAGAAATCAATCTCGGTGTTATACCTGGCGCTGGTGGCACACAGCGCATGACTCGCGTACTAGGCAAATACAAAGCCATGGAATTAATTCTCACTGGCCGCCCACTAACTGCTCGCGAAGCTCTAGAAATGGGTCTAGTAAATAAAATTGCACCAGTCGAGCTCTATTTAGAAGAAGCCAAAGCTATGGCAAAAGAGATTGCAGCGAAATCACCTATAGCTGTAAAACTAGCGAAAGAAGCTGTTCTAAAATCATTTGATGGCCCATTGCAAGAAGGTTTGCAATTTGAGCGCAAGAACTTCTACATGCTATTTTCATCAGAAGATCAAAAAGAAGGCATGAAAGCTTTCATGGAAAAGCGCAAAGCTACTTTTACTGGCAAATAGCAGCTAGCAGAAGATTCAAAAAGCTGCCACAGATTCACTTTTAAAGCACCTTCAAATGCAATTTCAACTTCAATTTTAAATTCAGGAAAAGAAAATGTCTGACGAAAAAATCTTACTTACAGAAAAGAAAAACGGCGTTGGTATCATCACACTTAACCGCCCGGACAAACTCAATGCCTTTAGCGATGAACTGACTTTTCAACTCCAAGACGCTCTCAAAGAGATGGAAAAAGATAAAGAAGTCCGCGCCATCATTTTGACAGCAGCTGGTCGTGGTTTTTGCGCTGGACAAGATTTGCAAAGCCGCAGCATCGCTCAGGAAATGGGCGAACGGCCTTCTCTAGGCGATTCTATTCGTCGGCGCTACAACCCCATTGTCATCAAACTACGCCGCATCGAGAAACCAATCATCGCGGCAGTCAATGGTGTTGCCGCCGGTGCTGGTGCCAGTATTGCTTTTGCTTGCGACTACCGCATCGTCACAGACAAAGTCAATTTCATTCAGTCTTTCACCAAAGTTGGCTTGATTCCCGATTCCGGTGCCACTTTCATATTGACCCGTTTGGTTGGCCTAACCAAAGCCTTCGAACTAATGCTCAGCGCTGACAAACTCAGTGCTGAAGAAGCGCTCAAATTAGGCATCGTCAACAAGATTGTTGGTGAAGATGACTTGATGAAAGAAGCTATCGCCCTGGCTGAAAAACTAGCCGCTGGCCCAACCAAAGCCTTTGGCTTAACCAAGCGCGCTGTCAACCGCGCAGTCTTCGATGATTTAGAAGAGTTACTTGAGTACGAAGCCAGCCTGCAAGAAATTGCTGGCCGCTCCGACGATTTTGCCGAAGGTGTTAAAGCCTTCGTCGAGAAACGTACACCGCAATACACCGGTAAATAGACTTATTGGCTGCCAGCGTTAAGCTTGCTAGGTCAACCTCTGTTTCTTTCAAATAACGAATTCAAAAGGGAAGATTTTTTCGAAAAAATCTTCCCTTTTTACCATCGCCATTAACATTGCGCGTTTCCAAAGCTGTCAGATTTTTTGAAGAAAAAATGACAGTTTTGTTTGGGTCAAAGAGAGATGACCTTCGACAAAAAAAACAAACGAATACCGAAATTAGACGGCCTTAAATACTAGCGCTCAAAAGTCGACGCAGGCGGCCTGGGGCAAAGAGTATTAGCTCCCAGAGAGCAGCACTATAACCATCGAGAACAGCTTCTTGTACTTTCTCTTCAAGCTGCCGCACAGTTACCATGACATCAATCATTTCAACTTTTGCCGCACCACGGGCAATGGCTAAGCCAGCAGCGTGCATGCGCATTAGTGGCATCAGAAGAGCAAGGTGATGGAAGCCAGCAATAACGCTTAGCTGGGCAAAGCCGCCACCAAAATACCACTTGCCAAATACTCGCGAGTACAAGAAACGCGTTAGTAGGTCATCGATTTCTTTGCTCTCAGAATTTTCTTTAGAGTTTTGTTCTGGCCAAGGGAAATTAGTTAGCTCTTCAAAGCTGTATGAGCGATTAACGACTTTGAACTTAGGTGATTTCAGTGCTAAATCAAGGGCAAAGGAGATGCCGTTGAAGACCACATCTTTATTGAGATATTTGGCATCGTTGGGGAAATACAAAGCAAACAAGCCAGCCAAAAACTTCTTATCTAAGCCTTTGGGCGGGGCAATAGTATCTGGCATTGGCGGCCTGTTTATGTCTTTAAACAAAGAGTCAGAAGCAGCAAAAATCCTCTCTTTCAAAGAAAGGTCTTCGCGGATTAGAGCTGCCAAAATTCCTTTCTCGTAGTCAAGATATTGATCCCAGCTGATTGGTTTGTCGACAGTCAGCTTGACTGCATCCCAAATTACTGAGCGCGAAGTGTAGAGGGTGTTGTAAACAGCAAACTTTTCTTTGAGAGTATCAATCTGTTCGGTCAGTGGCGTTCCCATATTGCCTAACACTGCATTGCTGCGGAAGCTTACAGTGAGATAAACACCCGAAGGAGTGCTATTGAATGAATAGGGGAAGAGGCCACAGATAAGAGGTTTGACGTGTTCGCCGCGAGTGGCGTGAATATGGCAAAGCTTGTTGATCAAGAAAGGACAATGGCCGTCATCAGTAGGCCTGATGGCATGAGTATAAGTGGAGCTGTCGTTCTCTTTAGCACTGAGCATCCTGAACTGTCGGCTCCAATCAAATTGGGGCAGCTCCTTGCTCCAGTCAATGGCAGAGACGCGTTCATAATCATCTTGAGTCATGGGCACAGCCACACCGTTGCAACAACGACCGCAGCCAGCACAGCTGTAGTTAATGCCTTCCGGAATATGCAAGATTTTGCCGTCTACATCAATCGTCTTGTGGCCAGTAGTGAGCGCCATTAATGATCCTTTTAAACGGTTCAACGGGAACTAACAGGAGTAAACAGGAGCTAATAAGAGTTAACTGAAGCTAACTCTTATTAGTTTACCGCTTTGTCTAGGATCCTTCTAATCCTTAGTATTCTGGGTGCGCCGCGGCCGCCTGCTTAACGGCTGACTTGAGAAACTCATGGGTACTGACGCTATTGGAATTTCCAAACTGAACCATCGGGGCCGCAAACTTACTGCTGTCAATAACTAAAGCGGGCAAAGTGGCAATGCCGTATTTTGCTTTGAGCTGTTCTAGGGGCATGTTAAAAGCAGCATCGTCATGACGAAACTCGACTAAAACCGGCTCAAACTCTTTATTGATTAGCTGATAGTCTCTAGCGTTCCAAAATGTATCTAAGCGCATGTTGTCGCTGGCCGTACCAGCATTGTCAACAAAAGCAATCAGACGAGGCTTGCTTGTCAGTGGAGCTGAGGCCACGGCTAGTGGCAACCAAGCAACTTTGCCCTTGGTTGGTGGCAGCCGATGCCAGTGTTGAGCGTTGTAGAGATAATCAAGTAATTCACGCTTATTTGTATAGCCGATAAATTTAGGCGAATTACCGTTGAAGCCCTGGCCATCACTGCGAAAATAGCCATTGCGGTAACGGCTATTGTAGTTATAGTTGTAGCGGTCTCCACCTTCAAGACCACGAGTATTATCTATAGCTGCCTCACTGAGATTGGCACTAGATTCAAGATCGCTCGATGACATATCGGTCATATGGGCTGGCACTGTAAGCAACTGACAGGTAGAGGCATAACCATACTGATTGTGCACTTGCGTATAAAGCGCCGACTTTTGAGTGTAGTTGCGAGGATTGAACTCAACTCTTACAGGAATGAAACTCTGATTGATTAAGTCAGCTACTTTTTGATCATGAAAGCCTTGGCCGTACATTTGCAAAGATGCATTATCGTGCCTCGCCAAAAAAGCATACAAGATTGGCTTTTTCGTGCGCTTCGATTCGCTCAGGGCTTCGTCGCGGCAGCGCCACTTAATCGGGCTAGAACCATTAAGACCATTAGTGAAAGGGTCTAACCACTCGTCAGCGAACTGATCACTAACGCTATAAACAGCAGAGATAGTTAAAAGGATCGCCGCAGCTAAGTAAAGCCCTTTAGGCTGATATCTAGTGCTCTTTGATTTAGTCGGCTGCATATGAAAACTCCCGATGAGTAAGCACCCAGATCGCACTCGACAAACAGAAAGTTATCAGAGTGAAGAGGGCAATAACCGGACCGTAGGCGAAATAACTACCCGTCAAGAATACCGACATTGGCACATAAGGAAACAATATTGCAGTAAAGAGATTCTCAACAATGCGGCCAAAATAAAGAGCAAAATTATTGTCGAAATGAAGGAAGCTGGTGAGTTGATAGACGGTGTGGGCGAAGGCACTGTACAAGACAAACATAAAGCCAAAACCAGCCAGCAATGCCAGATCTTTTAGCCCAGAGACAAGGGAAGATAGAAATACCAGAAAGGCAGCAGTACCAAAACAAAGAATGATGCGCTCAAGGCCATTGCCGAGAAACTCGGGAGCCCACAAGAGCGCCGGGCAATTAACAGCTGAAATAATGTGCTCACAAAAGACAGCCTCTACGGAACAAAGTGATGCGGCAAAGCCTACAGCAAACCATTTGCTTACAACATAGTTGGCGATAGTGATGGGCCGAGCTAGCACTAGGGCAATCGTGCCATTTTGCACCTCGCGACCGATCACTCCAGAAGCCCAGAGCAAGGTAAAGAAACTGGCCATCATCGGATGAGAAAGCATGTCGGCATTAAGCGCCTCAGGACTACTGCAGCGCTGCAAAGTGAACATTACTATTGGGCCTAGAAACAAGAGTGTAAGCAAAATCACCCTGACTTTATTAGCCTTAAACTCCCGCCAAGTGGTGATACAAACGGCTCTATTCATGCGCTTCGCTCCTCTTGGCTAGAGTTTATAAAGAGGCGTTCCAGCCTAGTGTCTTCTGGTCTGACTTCGCTGATAGGAAAATTAGCAGTAACCAGTGCTTTGATGAGATTGACGGTGGCCGCACTACCAGCAGTGCTGACACGGGCAAAATCAGAATTAATTTCAGTGATGGTCAAGCACTCTTTTTGCGCTACTCGACCAAAATCATCTTTACTAAGGGCCGTGGCCGAAGCCAGCCAGCGAATCAGCAAATGCTCTTCTTGCTCAACTTTCTCGTTCAGGTCTTCAACCCGACTAACCGTTCCAGACTTGATAAAGATGACCCGGTCACAAACTTTCTCAATTTGATCCAACTGGTGAGAGTTAAGCAAAATTGTTAGACCATCCTCTTTGAGGGTCTTTAACAATTGGCGCACAATCATAACCCCATGTGGGTCCATACCAGAAGCTGGCTCATCAAGCAGCAGATAGCGGGGATTGCCAACCAAAGCCTGGGCAAAGCCTAGGCGCTGAAGCATACCCCGCGAATATTTCTTTACTGCCACAGACCAGGTAGACGGGTGCAGCTCGACTTTTTCGAGCAAAGCCTCGCAATCAAGTTTACGCGTGGCTTCCGGCATTCCCGCCAATTCATGGTGGTATTGCATGTAGTCACGGCCAGTCATCCAGCGATCGAATGTCAGACGCTCTGGCAAATACCCCAAAACCCTCCTGGTAACGAGAGCATCAGGAGCTTCGCCGTCAACAAGAATTGAACCAGAGTCAACATTCAAAAAGCCCATCAAGCAGCTGAGAAGGGTGGTTTTACCAGCGCCATTGGGGCCAACTAGGCCGAGGGCTTCTCCAGGCTTAACTTCTAATGAAAGATTGTTGAGGGCCTTAACTTTGCCCCCTTTGTAGGTCTTGGTAATGCCCGAAACGACAATGCCGGAGCTGGGCTTCAATAGTCCACCGGCACAGTCAACGGCAATAGCAGCTGTATGACTAGCAGCTGAATCACAAATAGCTGAATCATTATTAGCTGAGTCATTATTAGAGCCAGTGACTTCCTCGAGGGCGCGCATTCTCTAGTACCTCAGGCTTACCCTTATTTGTACAGTTGTTTTTAAATATTCCCTTGTCAACTCAAGCATAACCCAGGGAAAACCCCAGAAGGGACCTTCGCAACACTTCTCAAATAGTTGGCAATTCTATATTTTCAGTAAGCTGGGCTTAAGTTTTAGCCCGTTGTGCTACAAATGCGTTAGATTTTCCTCGCTTTGTTCTTCCTCGTTTGTTTTTCGTTGATTTGACATTCCTCTGTTTAATTAGGTTCTTATGACCAGCTCAACCTCGCGAATCTCACTGTTGCGCCTTGCCGTTATTCTCACGCCCCTAACCTTGATGAGCCTTTTCACTCTAGGAGCAGTCGAGGCTGTGGCGAAAAATCCGAAGGTAAATTCAGCACTGGAAGCGAAGAAAGCCTTGCAGGATCAAGTCGACAAAAGAAATGCGCAGCCGGTCAAACAAGACCTATACCAGACTGACTATTCCAAGGCTTTCTCATACATTATGCCGCCGGGCTGGCAAGTCACACAAAACCCCCTATATCCCCACGATATTCTCGTCAGACAGAGCGGCGAAGGCAAGGCCAATATTGTTCTCGCTGACCGACCAGCCAAGGGTAATCTCAGCAAAATGAGCCACGAAATGGTTGACGACCTGCCGAAGCAGTGCGATGACTTCAAGCTCATTAGCAATGAAATGATCAAACTGCCATCTGGGGCTAAATGTGCCAGACTGATGCATGCAGGCAAGCTGGGGGAAAGAGAGATCTGTCAGGTTAACTATCTCATGCCCTACACTCGTGGACGGATATTAGTAGTCACGGGCACAGTGTTTAAGGGTGACCAAGACGGCCTGGACACAGCGGAAAAGTTCGCCTTCTCGATCACCATGAAGAAAAAGAAATTGTCTCTATGAATTCTCTCTCGCCGGGTCAAATATTTAGCGCTCGCACTGCACCACTATGGGTGGTGCTCGCCTTCATCATCGGCATGACCATTTACTCGCTGGTTGTCAAAATCGAGGCAGGTTCCGATAAATCAACCAGGGATCTAGCAAAGACTTTTCCACGGGCACGCTACGAAGCAGCCTACGAGCAGAGAAGCCCTATTGGTCTATCAATTTTGTATGTCTACTCTGACGGCCAAGGTAAAGTCCGCCATGAAGCAACCATGCCTCACAGCACCGCTGTTAGTGTCACCATCTACGACTTCCCCAAGAAGAAACGCTACTATCTCCAAGAAAGACAAAAGACTTACCTGACCGCAGATCTAAGCCAGCAAGGCCTAGAAGAGTTCGACGAAGAAATGTTCAAGAGTCGCGATTCTGAAGATCTTGGAAAGAAAACCATCAAGGGCATGCTTTGCCGCGGCTACCGCACTTTCTTAAACGGCGACAAGAACTCACAAGTTGAGTCTTGGTTCAACGACCGAACAGGCTGCTTAGTAGCGAGCACCACCCCCAACCGCAAGAGCAGCACAATACTGACACGATATATTTCCCGTCAACCAAAGGAAACGCTCTTCTCCATTCCCGCAGGGTACAAGTAGATCTCTAGAAGCCAGCGTCTTTGGGCAGACTCTTCATCTGTTCTTCCATCTGCCTTTGCTGTTCTTGCTGCTGCTGGCGAATACGATCTTGCTCAGCTTTCTTCTCTTGCATCAGCATGTATGGTGACATTTGAGCGCGCCCTGGCGGAGCTTCCGCATTGAGTTTTTCTTCTAGCAAAGCAATACGAGTCTCTACTTGCTTAGAGCGCATCTCTTTATCGGGTGCATGATTTTTAGGGTCATCACTAAGTCGCACAAAACTTCTATACTCTTTAATTGCTGAGGAAATATGATTCTCAGACTCGAGTATCATGGCCAATTGCAGGTGTGCTTCTTTGTTGTCGTGATTGTATTCAAGACATTTGTGCCAATTATCAATAGCACCCTGGTGATTGCCCTTGGCCAACAAACAAATGCCAAGATCAAGGTGCACGCGTTCATAGTTCAAGCCCTTGATTGTTTGATTTGTAGTAAGCATTTTGTCAAGATACTTGTAGGCTTCCGTCCACTTTTTCATCTTCATGAGACATTCGCAAAAGCCAATCCAACCTTCGAAAAATGTCCAAGGAGCTTCACCAAGGGAACTACGATAATGATCGCAAGCCGCAGAAAAATTACCTTGAGCATCATCCAATTTTCCAGCCGCTACATGCGCAGCGCGATCGAGTGGTGACTGGTAGGTGGTTCCGCTAAGAGCGAAAGCAACATATGGTCGAGCTTCATCGTAGCGCTTCAGGGCGGTAAGGGTCTCTATCATAGCCACATTACCCCAGCCATCCCCTGATACATTCTGGCTCAAATGTTTCTTCAAAGCATCGTAAGCCTTGAGATATTCCCCCTTAGCCATATAGCACTTGCCTAAATAGTAAAAAGCCTCTGGGGCATAGCCATTGCGAGCAAAATAGGTTGCTTGCAAAAGGGCATCAATGGCCAAATCGTAGTCTTCTTTTTCAAAAAGCTGTTTACCGAGCTTAGTATTCTTGAGGGCGGGGTCAGTAGTGTTTTTTTGACTATTCTTAGCCTCAGCCGGTTGAGGCAAACAACTTGAAACTACCAGCTCAGCGGATATTGCAATTAAGACAGGTGTTGAGATCAGCGGTAGAACCCCCGCTGGAACAATTTGAAGCAGTGCCAAAAAGGCAGGCGCAAATGCCAATCTATATTTTGCTTTCAAGTCGATGCCTTTGAGGTAGCTCTTGCTCAAGTAGAATTTTCCTATCTATGCAGTCTTGCTATTGTTAACGCAGGTCCAAAAGCGCTAAAAATTCGCTCTCATCAATTATCTTTATACCAAGTTCTTGGGCTTTCGCTACTTTAGAGCCCGGACTAGCCCCCACCACTACATAGTCAGTCTTCTTCGACACAGAAGACGTGGCCTTTCCACCTCGCGCCTTAATCGCCTTCTCTGCCTCTAGACGCTCAAGCTTCTCGAGAGTGCCCGTCACAACAAAAGTCTTACCGGCTAGAGACTGGGGCAAAACAACCGCTTGCTTATCTTGATCGACTTCCATCTTCACGCCAAGTTCAGCAAGCTCAAAAATTAGTGCTCGGTTTTCTTCCTGGGCAAAGAACTCAATGACATTCTCCGCGATGACAGTGCCCACTCCTTCGATTGTACACATGTCTTCAAGAGTAGCCTTAGAAATAGCATCCATCGAATTAAAACGCTCGGCCAACAACTCAGCCACAGAGGCACCCACGTGCCTAATTCCTAGAGCAAACATCAAAGCCGCTAGCGGTCGTTGCTTAGAGCTCTCTACAGCAGCCAATATATTAGTAGCTGACTTCTTGCCCATGCGCTCCAAGGTTAAAAGCGACTCTTCCGTAAGGCGATAGAAGTCTGACTGCTTCTCGACCAAGTGGGCTTTGACCATTTGCTCAATCAGCATCTCGCCAACACCGTCAATGTTCATCGCTTCCTTACCCACCCAGTGAATCATCCGCCTCACTTTCTGGGCTGGACAACCGTGGACATTGAGGCAGCGAAATACTACTTCTTCGCCCACGCGAGCGAGGGCACTGCCGCAAGCTGGACACTCAGTAGGATAAACGAAAGCGACACTGTCAGCTGGCCGCTTATCGAATTTAACACAGACAACTTCAGGAATAATCTCACCAGCTTTGCGCACCACCACTGTGTCACCGAGGCGCACATCGAGGCGGGCAATCTGATCAGCGTTGTGTAAAGTAGCGCGCTTAACCGTAGTGCCAGCCAGGGTAACTGGGGTCAACCAGGCAGTGGGTGTAACTGCGCCAGTGCGACCTACTTCAAAACAAATATCTTCCAGCTTAGTCTCAGCTTCTTCGGGCGGATACTTAAAGGCAATGGCCCAACGGGGGCTATGAGAGGTATTACCTAGCCTATCCCAGAGTTTACGGTCGTCTAGTTTGATCACCACACCATCAGTTTGATAATCAAGGTCGTGCCGCAAATCGGACCAATGGTCAACAAAGTCACGCACTCTATCTAGACCGCTTACTTTTTGCCGACTGGGCTCAACCGGCAAACCGAGAGCGGCGAGCAAGTTTAAATTCTCGGCCTGACTCCTTGGCTGTTTAATTTGATCATCAATAACGTAAACGAAATAGGTCCAGAGAGAAAGTTTGCGAGCAGCAGTTTTGCGGGGATCTTTCTGGCGCAATGAACCAGAGGCGGCATTGCGTGGATTAGCAAAAACAGCTTCATTCTCTTCGCGCAAGGCATTGTTGAGTGTCGTAAAACTGCTGACCGGCATGTATACTTCGCCGCGCACTTCTATCAAAGCTGGCATGCGGTGCTCGGCCGCGGAAGTATCAGAGCCATTGCCAGAGTCATGACCAGCAATATTAATTGTGCCGTCGGCTAAGACCGCAATAGGCTTGAGCTTCTGAGGCAAGCTCTTGATTGTCTTCAAATTGAGGGTAACATCTTCGCCAACCTCGCCATTACCCCTGGTGGCACCCTTAACGAATACACCATTTTCGTAAGTGAGGGCAATTGAGAGGCCGTCTATTTTATGCTCGCAAACAAAATCAAATATAGTCTCTTTGTCTTCGATCTCTAGGCCACGCTCAAGGCGCTCTTGCCATTCTACTAAGTCGTCTTTAGACATAGCATTAGCAAGACTGAGCATGGGTATGCGATGACGCACCGGAGTAAATTCGGTACTGGGTGAGACGCCGACCCTCTGAGTGGGGCTTTCTGGCACAATCAGCTCGGGAAAAGCTTGCTCTAAACTCTCCAACTCACGATAGAGAAGATCAAAATCAGCGTCGCTCAACTCTGGCGCATCGAGGGCGTAATAGCAAAAGCGGTGATGCTCAACTTCTTTTCGCAATTGCTCCATGCGCAAGCGAGCTCCCTCGATCTGACTGGCGTGGGAACTTTGAGAACCGGCGGTCTCAACCATTGAGTACTCCTTAGTTTTTTAGTCGAGATCTAGTCTAGTTCTAGCTTAGATTTAATCTAGCTCTAATCTAGATTTATTCTAGGCCGACGCGGCTGAGAATGACACAATCGCCCTGGGCAGTACCGGAACAAATTGCCGCAGCGCCATATTTAGAACCACGCCGCTCCATCTCGCGAGCCAGTGTCAACAATATTCGAGCACCGCTGGCCCCAATTGGATGCCCTAGGGCAACGGCGCCACCATTGACGTTGACTTTACTTTCGTCGATACCCAGCATTTGCATTGACTTGAGAGCAACAGAGGCGAAAGCTTCATTGATTTCAAGCAGGTCTAGATCTTTGACAGTCAAGCCCGCTTTTTTCAAAGCTTTCTCAGTAGAAAGGGCCGGCACTGTAGCCAAGTAGGGAACATCTTGACCAATCGATGCATGGCTAACAATTTTGGCTAAAGGCTTAAGACCCAGTTCTTTGGCCTTTTCAGCACTCATTACCAAAAGCATACAAGCACCATCATTAACACCAGGTGCATTGCCGGCAGTAATCGAGCCTTTCTCGACAAAGACCGGCTTGAGCTTAGCTAGAGCTTCAATAGTGGTATCAGCACGAGGTGATTCATCACGATCAACCTTCTTGACCTGCCCTTTACCAGCAGCTACTTCAATGGGCAAAATTTCGCTTGTGAAGGCACCAGAATCTATAGCTTTGACAGCCAGTTGATGACTACGCAGAGCCCACTTATCTTGAGCTTCACGCCCAATTCCAAACTCATCGGCAACCTTGGCACCGTGAACGGCCATGTGCACGTTAGCCACAGGACATTCCAAACCGTCAGCCAACATGGCGTCTTTGAAGGCTACATGGCCCATGCGCTTTCCAAATCGCGCAGAATTGGCCTCTACTAAATAAGGAGCCTGACTCATCGATTCCATGCCACCAGCCAAAATGATGTCGCCGTCGTTGGCACGGATGCGCAGGTCAGCCAAAGTTACGGCTCTCATTCCGGAGGCGCAAACTTTATTGACTGTGGTTGACTCGGTAGTATTTGGCAGACCAGCGTCAAGCAAAGCTTGTCTCGAAGGAATTTGGCCACAACCAGCTTGCAAAACCTGACCGATAATCACTTCATCAATCATGCTTGGATCAATTTTGTTGCGGGCTACCAACTCTTTTATCAAAGGGCTGGCTAGCTTCACAGCGCTTAGGTTGGCAAGGGCTCCGCCCATTTTGCCGAAAGGAGTACGCAGTCCATCAACAATCACGGTCTCTCTTGTACTAGTGGTCATGACACAACCCTTTTTTTGTCTTGTTTGTCTTTTTCTTGGTAATTCCAACTAGTTAAATGTTACCGGCCCAAGCAGCCAAGGCCCCTCACCATAATCAAATGTTCCGCTTGCTGCCAGTGAAACTGATTGGTCTAAAAAAATTTGCTCGCCAATGAGGCGATGTCAGGATGCCCAATATCTCGATGCATCGGCCTCAGTTGCTTTATGATAGAGCGAGACAAAGTTGTTTATAGAACCTTTGTATTAGGAAAATTCACTAGGAAAAACATGCCTAGACCATCATCTGGTTCAGGACGAAATTTAAAGAAAACAGAAAAGCGCTCGCCGCTTGAACTTTGGCATGCCTTCAATCAATCTTTGGAAGAGAAGAGGGCCGATGCCGTTGTTGAGCCAGAGCGCATCGAGCCAGGCCGGAGAGTAACGGCTCTTGGTATCGATTTTGGCGTCGGTTTCTTGGCCAGTATGTTCTTGATGTTATTGCCAGTGGTCAATATTTTCATGACAAGTCAGATGATTATTATGATCTATTTGATTTTTCGCGACTATTTCTTCGAAGGCCGGGGCGTTGGCAAGAACTTAATGGGCTTCCAGGTGGTTGACATCTATTCGGGCAACTCACCATCGCTGCGGCAAGTTATTGAGCGCAACGGTATCTATCTCGGCCCTCTGTTAATTTGTCAGGTACTTGCGCTGTTGTTAAATTTGCTACTGCCTTTACTCACCCATAGTCTGCCAGTGCAGGCAATTGGGCCACTAACGACGACCGTGTCGGCTATTGGCAACGTCGTTGTGGCGATTTCGGCCCTTTACCTATTCGTAATACTGCCCATCGAAAGCTACCGGTCTTATGACAGGGAGGATAGTATGAGGCTGGGAGACGAAATCGCCGGTACTTGCCTAACCAATACAGACATGAGTTTCAGCAACTTTTTATCCAGATAGAGACTGGCAAGCAAAATAATGAGCACCAATCCAAAAGTTGCATACATCTGGGGTCCAGTGACCGCCTTCAACGGCCCACTAGCGGCCTATTTAGTCAAGCGCGGCTGGCATGTGCACTTTGCCTGCAAATCTTCACTTAACCTCTTGAGCCTCTCCCCCCTTGATCTTAAGACCCAGGCTCAAAACATGCTCTATTCTGCCTTAGGTGGAAAGGAAGACGAGCGCGTTTTTAGGGACAGACTGAAAGTTGTTGAACCTGGTGAAGCAGTTAAATTTAACAAGTACGATGCCATCATATTCAGTGCGCTACCTCCTAATTTCGACGAAGCGCGCTCACCCCGTGCTCCTTTAGCAGGAGCTGACTTCAGAGCAATAATCAAAGCTTTCAAAGGCACACCAACATTTATTGTTTCGTCCATCTGGGGCGGTGTGCAAAAAGACGGGGTTGTTCCAGAAGAACTAGAATTCGCCAGACGCAAACCACTAAGCAATTGGGAAAGCACCTGCCAACAGTATGAGCAACGAGTATTAGAGAGCCTTAGTGGCACAGAGTCACCCTGGTATCTGGTGCGCTTACCGCTAATTAGCGGTGACACTAAAAGTGGTGAGACCATTAAGTATTCAGGCGTTCACAGCCTACTGAAAGAGCTTGTACAAGAAGCCTCCAAGCCATTCTTCCCCGCCTCATCACTAAAACTGGCCTACAATCCAGATTCGACTCTTTGGTTCTTACCAATTGACATAGCAGTAAGCACTTTCTTCCATTTTATTGAAGACAATGCCAGGCCCCGCATATGCAATCTGGTTTCAACTCAGATGACGCTCAATCGCGAATGGCTTGCGCATTTGGCCCAGTCGCTAAACTGCCCAGAGATTCAATGCGCTGAGCAAGATGGCTTAAATCTACCGAGCACTCTGCGAAAGCTCTTGCTCGATGATGTGCAAGTGAAAACACGCAACTTGTATGAAGTAGCCGGTCGCTATCAAATTTTGCCGGTGCGCCTCGACAAAGAATACTTCGACAAACTGATCAAAGCTGCAAAAAGCCACAACTGGGGCGAACACTTAGCTGTGGTCGAAGAGCCAAGCAGTCTAGATTACTCCGAGCAGCTGGCCCACTATTATTTTGAAAAATTTGTACCAGAGCGCATTGAGCAAGGTGCGCTCAAAGAAGCTAAAATCAACGGAACCAGCATTGGTTTTCATTTAAGAGCTGGTAGCATTCACGGTTGGCTCTTGCGCTCTAAGGCCAATGGCGAACCAGAGGTGGTGCCTTTTGATCCTAGCCTCGATAAGCCAGACATCTGCTTCCACTTTAGCGGCATGACTCTGTCGCGCTTGATTCAAAAGAAATTGCTACTACACCGAGCTGTGCTGATGCGCGATGTCGAAGCCCAAGGCAATCTTTTTCAGTTGTGGCGTATCACTAGCACCATAGAAAAGTTTTTGCGGGACAATCCTATAGCATCAAAAGATGTACCAGGCTTGGCCGATTTCCATGCCGACGAACTGCCTGAGCGCGTTAAAGCCGATTGAAAGAAAAACCAGAGAGCAACAAGCCCAAGCACATTGGCATTGTCATGCCAACCAATTTTGAGCTAGCTCCACTTCTCGAAGTTATTCCCCAGCTCAGGCTCATTTCGCAATCACCCTGGCAAATTTATTCAGCCGAGCTAGCCGATCTGAAGCTCACCGTTATCATATCTTTCATCGGACCAGCCAATGCTGCAGCCGCATGTGAGCACTTAATTGGCAATTGTTCTGACTCAAAGCCTGATTTTATTTTGCATGGCGGAGCGGCCGGGGCGATAAATGAAAACCTACTACCTGGAGATATCGTCCTTGGTGCCGCCACAAAAATTATCTGCTCAAAAGAAACCCTAGCAGTGCGCAAAACACTGCTCATGGCCACCACTTCTATTCGCTACTTAAAAGATGGCCAGGCCGTGCGACTCGACCAGCTAGATGGAGACAAGGGTTTAATCGAACAGAGTTTGGCTGCGAGCGGCAAGCTAAAGGCTAGCTTCCCTTGCTGGAATGGGCCCGGTTGGCCCCAAGAATTAGCAGCGCGAGAGCCGCTAATGATAGCCGGCACTGTGGGCTCACTCGATGGCTGGACAAAAGGCCTAGAACAGCTCAATTTTGTGCGCGACAACTTCGCCGTTGACGCCGAAGACATGGAAAGCGCGTATATAGCTCAAGTAGCGGCTATTCACGGCATACCCAATCTAGCCATACGAGCCATTTCTAACAATGAATACCGACAAACTTTAGACAAAAACGAGATTATCCCGGCTGTGCAAGCGGCAGCACAGCGAGTAGCCTTCATCATCAAAGTGCTTTTAGATAAAACTAAGGCCTAGAGCTATTGCGGAGCCGCAGAGCCAGTGCTAGTGCTAGTACTAGTGCCAGTGCCAGCTTCTGCGGTTGGCTCTTGTGGCTTTGGCACCGGGGTAGATCTAGTTTTTTCATAGGTGCGGCCATCGGCAGTTGTGCCGCTGGTCGAAATTGTCTTGTTATAGCCCTCACCAGTACCAGCATTGACTGTCTTATCGCGGTCATATGTTCCACCGCTAGCGGTGGTGCCAGTAGTGGATACGTTCTTGCTATAGCCCTCGCCAGTGCCAGCATTGACTGTCTTATCGCGGTCATAGGTTCCGCCGTTGCCGGTGGTGCCAGTGGTAGAAACGTTCTTGTTATAACCCTCACCAGTACCTGCATTAACTGTCTTATTGCGGTCGTAGGTTCCGCCGCTAGCGGTGGTGCCAGTGGTGGATACGTTCTTGTTATAACCTTCTGCACTGCTTGCAGTGGCCGACTTAGAGCGGTCATAAGTGCCGCCATTGGCTGTGGTTCCAGTGGTTTCTACAGACTTGGTAACGCCCTCACCCTTCGTATAAGAAACTGTTTTGCTGCGATCGTAGGTGCCGCCATTGGCCGTGGTTCCTGTTGTACCAACAGACTTGTTGTAGCCTTCACCATTGCCAGCGCTTACTGATTTATTGCGGTCGTAGCTGCCACCGTTGGCCGTGCTTCCTTCGCTATGCTTCGAATAAGAATTGGGCGAGTTCCAGACTCTCTGACCGCTGGAAGCAGCAGAAGAATTATTAGAAGACTGACTTTGCCCGAGGGTTTGGCCCGAATTCTGACCAAGGCCTTGACCAGCTCCTTGGCCAGCTCTATTGCCGCCCCAATTGCGGCCTTGCATCCCCCCTTGCATACCAGTAAAGCGCTGGCGCATCTGGCCACCACCGAATTGCCCAGAAGCTCTAGCAGCGGCGAATCTACCTGATCCCCCGGCACCCACGGCTCCACGACCGGCGCCGCCGAACCCACCGGCACCTCGACCACCGCCATGGCCACCCCTAGATTGAGCCGGAAGAGAAGTAAGGATTGAAGTAATAGTCATGGCCAAGGCCACCGCAGCTACCAACGTTGTCTTGCCCTTAACCATTTTTCGCACCTCACAGAGTCGTTACTTCTATTAGTACGAAGAAGCAAGGCAAAAAGTTCAGGCCTGCGAGATAAAACCGTTTTAATCTACTGCTTCAGTCGACTTCTCAATCTACTGCTTCAATCTATTTTTTGCTTCAATCTATTTTTTTTCTAGGCGCGCACTTTTGTCAGCATGGCTAATTTCAGCATGAGACTTCATGGCGGCCAGCAAGTTAGCCATTTCGATGGCACAAGCAGCAGCTTCAGAACCCTTGTTACCAGCCTTGGTTCCGGCCCGCTCAATTGCTTGCTCGATAGAATCGACCGTAAGTATGCCGTTGATTACAGGCAGACCCGTTTCTAAAGCGACAGCAGCAACCCCGGAGGCCGACTGACCAGCAACGAAATCAAAGTGAGCAGTTGAGCCGCGGATAACCGCACCCAAACAAATTACCGCATCATAGCGACCGCTAGAAGCAGCTTGCTTAGCCACGAGTGGAATTTCAAATGCACCAGGACACCACATTACTTCCACAGCGGTTAGATCAGCACCGTGGCGCTTGATCGTCTCCAAAGCCCCATCAAGCAAGGGCTTGGTGATAAAGTCGTTGAAGCGGCTGACAACGATTGCAAAACGCAAACCTGTAGCAATCAAACGTCCTTCAATAACTTCGGGTTCACCTTTAGACATTACCACTCTCCTTTACAGATTGATTACTAGACAGCTCAAGCCAATGACCGAGCTTTTCTTTCTTGGTGAACAAGTAGTTCATGTTGTGGCTATTGCAAGACGGCGGCATACTGACTCGCCCTGTCACTTCTAAGCCATAACCTTCAAGACCGACTATCTTTCTCGGATTGTTTGTAATAATGCGCACCGATGAAAGGCCAAGGTCACTCAATATTTGAGCACCAACTCCATAGTCTCGAAGATCAGGTTTGAAGCCGAGTGACTCATTGGCCTGCACTGTGTCTTGACCAGCCTCTTGCAGGGCGTAGGCCTTAATTTTGTTGAGCAAACCAATGCCGCGACCTTCTTGGCGCAAATATACCAGTACGCCGCACTCTTCTTTGGCAATGAGAGCCATAGCCGCTTCTAGCTGAGGGCCACAATCGCAGCGCAGGCTAGCGAAAACATCACCGGTGAGACACTCAGAGTGCACTCTGATCATGACGTCACTTTGACCGACCACATCACCCTTGACCACAGCGATATGCTCGCTGCCATCAAGGACATTGCGATAGGCATAGAGCTTGAATGTGCCGTATGCTGATGGTAGCTCACACTCAGCTTCGCGCACGATGAAGCGCTCACGCACTAGGCGATAAGCTATCAGCTGAGCGATATTAACGAACTTAATGCCATGCTTAGTAGCGAACTCCCGCAACTGCGGTACCCGCGACATGGTGCCATCAGCATTCATCACTTCGCAAATCACGCCAGAAGGGTTGCAACCAGCCAGTCTCGCCAGATCGACTGCGGCTTCTGTATGACCAGCCCGCTGCAGCACACCACCGTCTTTAGCAATCAACGGTGAAATATGACCAGGGCGTCTCAAGTCACCAGGCTGCGAGAGTGGATCTACAGCCACTTTTACCGTAGTAGCCCGGTCATAGGCACTGATACCAGTAGTGACACCAAATTTAGCATCAGCATCAACAGTAATTGTAAAAGCGGTACCTTGCGATTCGGTGTTGCGGGCCACCATCATCGGCAAATCTAGTTCGCGTGCTCGTTCACTGGTAAGCGACAAGCAGATCCAGCCTCTTGCTTCAGTGGCCATAAAGTTGATCATCTCAGGAGTAATCAACTCAGCAGCACAGATCAAATCACCTTCGTTCTCGCGCCCCTCATCGTCAGATACAACGACAAATTTTCCGGCTCGAAGGTCGGCCAAAGCCTCTTCGATTGAATCAAAAATTTCAGAGTCAGCTTCCATGTGATCCCCAAATACGCGCTACACATATGCCAAGCACAGACAAAGCATAGCCCTGAAAGGTCAGTGATGGAACAGTTTGATCAACTTTATTTATGATTAGTATTGGTCAATCGAGCCACATAGCGGGCAATGATATCGGTTTCAATGTTGACAGATGAGCCCACTTTGAGCTGTCCAAGGGTCGTTACGTTCCATGTGTGTGGAATCAGAGCAACCCTAAACCAAAACTCATCTTCTGCTTTTTCTGGAATTTCGCCGCAATCTGCCACGGTAAGAGAAACACCGTCCATGGCGACCGATCCTTTCTCCACAAAGAAAGGCGCCCAGCGACTTTCTAAATTGACCTCAACCAGGTAGGAGAATCCTTCTTCTACTATGCTGGCAATTTTGCCCACCGTATCAATGTGACCAGTGACGATGTGACCACCAAGGCGATCGCTCACCCGCAGTGCTTTTTCAAGGTTTAGTTTACTTCCAACTTTGAGGTCACCAATCTTGGTTCGCCGCAATGTCTCAATTACAGCTTCTACCGCAAACCAATCAGCGCCGAATTCAACCACAGTCAAACAACAGCCGCTGCAGCTTATCGACTCTCCTAGGGCCGCATCAGCAAGTATTTCTTTTGCCCCAATCTTAAGCCAACGGCCATCTTCAGTGTCTTTGACTTCAAGCACCGGACCGACTTCTTCAACTATTCCTGAAAACAAAATGTCCTCTCTTGCTTGCCAATCATATGACCGCTCTTAATTAGGCGACAAATCTTGATACTGAGTGAGCAAGAGCTGCGTTGTGCCTGCTCTTTGACCAATCAGATACTGAAAGATGAAACGTCTCTCAGCGGTCTCTGCTGCCGAGTGAATAGCGCAAACACCAGATACTTGAACAGGAATAAGGCCTTGTTGGTTGGGTTCGCTCACTTGCACTTGATCTATGCGCACTGCACAAATTTGTTTGCGCTCTTGCATGTCGAGAACAAGGGCGTGCATGTCTTGCGCATTCTTCGGCAAGACACCCTGATTGGTGAGATTAGCGGCCAGTGTTGGCCCTAACTCCTCACGCAGTTGGGTCATGTTGTTTTCGCAAGTAATATAACTTGTATCAAGCAAGTGCCCCGTGACTTTACGCGAGAAGGCCTCTACGTCTTGCTTAACTTCAGTGGGCATAGATTTCTGCGGCCGACTGAGCCAGAGAAAACCATTGATTAACAAGCTAAAAACCAAAAGCAAATGCACGCCATAGAGCTTAACGAGCTGCTCTGGTCCTATTTTCTGAACTCTCCAATACATAAATTACTCAGCCTCCACTTTGCCTAAGAGCCACCTGTCTTTTTCTTTGTAGAGAGTGATCACGGCTGTGAACTTGCTTTCTAGAGGTCTCAGACTCGATCTAGATTCAATACTAGATTCAGGGCTAGATTTATCCTCATCCCGCTTCACTTGAGCCGCTCCTGAGTTGTTCTTTGGGTTTGCTCCTTGTTGTTGAACGCCGGTAGTTACCTTAGTTTCTGGCATTGACTCTGGCGCCATCACGACTTGATTGCCTTGAATGCGCACTTGCCCATCATTTGGGCCTCTTTTGATAACTTTCGCCTCGATCACTTTCGCCTGACTGTTGAGCTGCAAATCACCAGAAAGATTATGCCAGCGCCAACCATAGACACGCTCACCGATCACAGCAGCCCGCTCTTCCAGCGCCTTGTCGGCAACATACTGCTGAGCCAATCTAGCTGCTACCAGAAGAGCACAGAAGAGAATGAACCATTTGCTAAATCGAAAGAGCTTTTCCACTTTATCCCTCGTGCTGCAGGCCTAGATAGTACACAGCCTGCCTGCAAGCGTCAGTGTGTGAGAGTTTCGGATTTTTCGCCTTAACTTCTTTAATCATATCGAGCCTGCGGGGTATATCTTTGATTGGCTCAGACGTGCAGATCCAATAGTCCATTGGGCTTGGTACCAAGCGGATGGTGCCGTGTACCGAACCGACAATGAGCAAACATTGGCTATCGCGCCGTTTTTCTTCATCGCGAGAGAAGTTCTCGATTGCCACTGTCTCGGCATCTGTCAGCCTGAGAGTTTCTTTGAGCATTTTTAGGTCTGACGGATCTTGCCTGAGCATGATCTTCATGTGCGAGTTTTTGACGACGGAATCGGCCTGCTCAGCTTGTCTAAAGAAGTCTTTCAACTGCTGGGTGATAGTGACGAGCATCATACCGTAGTGCCTAGCTCTTCTCGACAAATCGTCTAACAGCCTGGCTCCGGCTTTGAACCGCATAAGAGTGGCAGCTTCGTCGATGATGGCAGCGAAGCGTTGACCGCGAGCCTTAGAATCGGCGGCCCGTCTTCGAATAAACTCAGCCAAGATATAGACAGCAATCCGCTCAAGCCTAGGCTCATTCACTTCTCTGGTATCAAATACGATGAATAATTTTTCGATATCGACGTTTGTATGTCCATCAACCAAACCACCGAAGGCACCACTTCTGGTGAACAGAGAAAGGCCGCGAGCAAATTGCTGGAGGCGATCACGTTGTAGCGGATCAACTTCATCAGCGGCAGCCTGAGCTGTTACTCTGGCCAAATCACTCATCGTCGGAATGACACCTCTGAAGTGTGCGTCCATGTATGCAACGCGAATCAAACCATCTAAAAGTGACTTTTCTTCAACGTTTAACTCTTCGCGTCCTTCAGGAGAAAGCATCAAGTCTAAGAGCGAGAGCAGCGAACTGATTTTATCAGCAGACGGCTCTCCTTCTTTATCTTCAGGGCCAAGGTCGAAGGGATTGAGAATGAAACCAGAACTTGGACCAAGGTCGATATAGGCGCAAAGTTCTGGCCCAAGCAGTTCAGTGATAAAGCGGTAAGCACCAAATTTGTCTACAGTTTTATCAATCAAGACAAAGCGAGTGCCAAGGGGCAAGAGGCGCAGAATAAGCATCGACACAGCGAATGATTTACCGGCACCAGTTGTTCCTACTACGAACATATTGTTGGCGTCTTTACCCTGGCCCCTAAAGAAGGGGTTAAGCAAAACTGGCTCTCTTGACACCAGAGCGAAGCCAAACGGCACACCATCAGGTGTTCCGCAAGAGGCTGTGAAGAACGGCCACATAGTTCCGACAATAGGCGACATCACCCGGTGCACCACGGCCAAGCGATCTACACCCACAGATAAAGTCGATTGCCACAGATCGAGTTGCAGCATCTGCCCTCTATCCATCTGGGCACCACGGTTTTTAAAGATGCGTCTGACTTCATCCATATTTTGAGCAAGATGCTCAGGGGTGTCAGCATAAGAGCGAATGTACATCGAAGTATCAAAGGCTTTGTTTGCACTGCGCAAGAACTCTTGAATGGCAGTAGCAGCCGATCTTGTCGATTCAATGCCCTCGATATCAGGAGTAGCTAACTGCGTACTAGCTACGTGACCGAGACGATACTTAAATTTAAGATCGCGTCTAACTTTGTCTTGATCGCATTGGTGAATGAAGAGCGATAAGGTGTATTCAACTGAGAGTGTGAGCAGGTCAACCAGCCATCCCATCCAGGTTTCGTGGGGCGGTGCAAACATATACTGGGTGCCAATATATTTGCCATCGAGCCAGAGATATTCGTCTGTTACTTTAAGAGCAGAACCAGCTAAAACAGAGGCTTCTGATACGTTTGTACGCGACGGTGGGGCATCGCCATCTTTTTCATAAAGCGACGGATTTAAATCAGAATAAACCAAATTGCGCACATCTTTGCGCGAAAGAATAGCGGGCCTCAAGTTAGAACCGCGCAACTGTTCAAAAGCAGTCTTGACTAAGCGATTGAGTGACTCAAGATACTCTTCATGCTTTTGAATAGAACGGCGGCCGTTCCACATCTTGCCGCTTTTACAATCGGGAGGATGGAAGCTAATGACGATATAAAATTCGCGTTGGGGCACGAAAGTAACGTCTTGCACCCGTCTAAACCATTTATCAGTGTAATCGGCGTACCACTTGAGATAATCGTTATCGGTTTTGAGCAAGATTTGATAACGTGAAAGATACTCATCAACTGAAATGTTTCGGCTCTTGATGATAATTTGAATGTCAGACTCGCAAGAGTTAGCAAAGTTGGCGAAAGTGCGAGCCATCATTTCGCGGTCGGCTTCATCAAAGAGCAAGGCATTAATGCCCTTGCAAGCAATGTATTTACGGAAGCTGCCGTCTGATAAAACTACCAAGCCTTCTTCTTCGTCTTCGCCAGGAATGGAGTAAATGAAGCAGACATCTTGCCAGCTAGTACCACCCCGCTTGTCTGGAGGTGGATCATCTTCTCCCCCTCCGCCACCGGGCGGTTCTTGGCCGAAGGGCAGCATGTCACGTAGTTGGGCGGGCAGGCCGTTATAAAAGCCAGCGATAACGTTATTAAAAGATGGCCCAGAAGTCAGCGGTATATAACGACCATCCATAGATGAATCGCCATTGCTACTATTGTCGCGACGGCTGCCTCGACTACCGCGCTTAGGCGCATCATCATAGTCGTCGTCATCATCGTCGTCCATCGAATTATTTCGACCTCGCGAATTAGACGTCTTCCGTATGGGAGATGAGCCCGCACTTCTTACCATTCAAAAACACTCACAGCACAAATTTGCTCATTGCTTAAAAACACGTGTATCTCAATTGACCTTACTTCGAATAGTTTAGACTTTCTTCAACTAGTTTAGACTTTCTCAATCTGGGCGAAAACCCCTAGAGCCTATTTTCCACTGTTTCCAATCTAATTAGAACCGATATAGAACTCGTCTGAACGTTTTTTCGGTTCAATTATGGTCGGATCTGGATAAATAGCGGTCATCTCCTCTGGTTTTGGCACATAGGTAGTTGGCTCCAAACCCAGCTTGTAAAGGATCACATTTTTCCACCAGCTCATCGGCTTCAAATCGGTAAACTTAACAAGAGGAAGGCAGAGACAGAAGAAAGTGATTGCGCTCAGAATATTGGCAGGCAGATGGCCCACCTTCCAGGTCTGTGGCACTTGCGAAAGCAAGGTAACTGAGCCAGCTACGGCTCCTACCATCATCAAGAGCTGCGGAATGGTGAAATCCCAAAGCTTAAAAGCTTTGTTTAACACTATTACTTTGTGAACTCTTGACACCTTGGATCTCCTTCTCCTTTGTCAGCTTTTCTCTAATTCGTTCCCGTAAAGTCAATTAGATCCTCTGAACCCATTTCGGCTAGTTTCATTAACTTACGGGCCATGGTCGAATAAAGTGCTGGCAAACGGCCTATTACTTGCCCGAAATACTCTTTGCAGCGGGTGAAATCACCCGTTCGGCGACAGAGCTCTCCAATTAGATATTCCACATCGGCACGACTAGAGGCCGGACACGAGACATCAACTAACGATTTACGAAAAGCATCAATTGCTAGCCTTCTGTATTCCCGAGCCTGGGGGAAAGCATTGACGTCATCAGCACACCAAGCAGCGTATAGGTAATACATGGCCACGCCGAAGAAGTTTCCCCCCTCGCGCTCAACCCAAATGGCAGCATTGCGATATTGCAAATGTGGGGGCTTGTTGGGCTGGTTGAGCACACAAATTTCGCTTGTTGGGGCAAACTCTGTAGCCCAGGCTGATTTACCGCAACTGGGACAAGTGAGAATCAAGTATTGCTCATACTCAGGCCTTACATCACCAACATGTTGACGAAGTTCGCTGTTACGCAGGCCGGTATCAACTACCTCAGGCAATTGCTTGCTGTTGAACTTGACTCCGCAATTTGAACACTTGACTCCGATATCTGCCAGGTACACTCAATTCTCCATGACGTGGGACGTGGATCACCATTGCTGACCAGAATATCTTATGCGTTTTTCTATAACTTAGCGCCCGATTCTCCTTAAAACATCAAATTAGCTTTGGTTCTCCACCTGTAGAGTGATGGAGAACCATTCTTAGCTAATTGACCTAGGCCATTCCGTCGTTACCTGGCATGTTTTGGCGCTGCTCTGCCAACAAACGACGCTGCTCTTCATCTAGCTCAGCCTGGGTCTTACCACGACCCTTAGCGGCATTAGGGTTCAGGCTCTTATTCACAGCAGCTTGCTGCGGTGGTGGAGCTCCGCCGGTAGGCTTCTGACCACTACCGCCAATTTTGGCGATAGCTGCTCCACCAAGAGCGTCAGCTAGTCGATTAGGTCTAGCTTGTTGCGGTTGAGCTTGATTGCTGCCGTAGACAACTCCTTGTGCCTGCTGTTGTTGTTGTTGCTGCTGCTGCTGACCATAGGCATCGCCTTGTACATGACCATGGCTTGATGTTGTATCAGGTAATACATCACCTACCCACGGAGCGGCAGAAGCCATTTCAACAGCACCAGTAGAAGCGGAATCGATTAGCGGTGCAGCATGTCCAGCATCAGCAGAGAGCTGCGGCTGGGGCTGTCCAAGATCACGATGCCCGGCGTCGGCAGTGTACTGAGCCTGTTCTGCTCTGTACTGTTGCTGATCAGCCGTGTACTGCTGTTGACCTCCGCTGTAACCGCTACCATTGACCATTTGGCCACCAGTGTAAGAGCCTGGGTCACCAGCACTGGCTGTGTAGTTCAGTGGCGCAGAGCCGGCACTGTCTACACGAGCTAGCGTTGATTGATCCCCAGCACTTGCTGTGTAGCTTACTGGCGCAGCTCCCGTATAACCAGCTTGAGTGGGTTGGATGTCCCCAGCGCTGGCTGTGTAGTTTACTGGTGCAGCTCCCGTATAACCAGCCTGATTGGGTTGGATGTCCCCAGCGCTAGCTGTGTAGTTTACTGGTGCAGCTCCCGTATAACCAGCCTGAGTGGGTTGGATGTCCCCAGCGCTAGCTGTGTAGTTCACTGGTGCAGCTCCCGCATAACCAGCCTGAGTGGGTTGGATGTCCCCAGCACTTGCTGTGTAGTTCACTGGTGCAGCTCCCGTATAACCAGCCTGAGTAGGTTGGATGTCCCCAGCGCTAGCCGTGTAATTGGCCGGTGCCGCTCCATAGTTGGCTGTGTAATCAACTGGTGCAGCAGCACTGGTGGATCCGTAGTTCACTGGCGCAGCACCGCTGTAACCAGAATCTACAGACATCCCTCCACGAGCTAAGTCTTGACCTTGTCCTGAGCTAGCGATGACATTGGGCACTGACGGTGCCTCACTATAACCGCGACCAGAACTAATCTCTGCTTGATAGGCAGAAACTGTGCTCGTGAACTGGCTACCTAAGCCGGTACCAGCAAGAATGGCTTGACCTGCCCCAGGATCCATTCCGATAGCAGCTTGTCTAACGACTTCAGCACCGCTAACTCCAGAACCGCTCACTCCAATACTGGCGACAGCAGCTTCTTGAGCCCTTTCACTGTATTGCAGTGATTGAGCAGCGGTTACCGATTGTCCCTCAAACTGTCTGGCAGTCTCAGTTGTACCGAAACCAGCAGAAGCCACTACAGCAGCACTCATATTGCCGTGCAAGGCAGAGTCAACCAGAGCTGGAGAAGCGCCGATACGCTCAGCTAGCTGCTGATATTGCGCACTTTCTGGATGAGCGATGGCTGAACGCAGCTCTTG